>NVWL01000012.1 GCA_002733645.1 Oceanobacter sp. | reverse complement strand
GGATGATGGGATTGGTGGTGGTACAGCGGCATTGTGGGGTGTGGCGCGTTGTCGGTGGGTTAACCAATCGGCACAGCAGTCAGTGCACACTCAGCCGTGCTGCGCATGCCCACCTTGCCGCACTGTGTCAAGGACTGCGGGTTCCTCTTGCTCCATGAACAACAGAGAACAAAAAACATCATCGGTTGGTTGATGCGGCCGCTTCCCAACAACAACGGGCTATTACAACACCAAGCAGACGAATGATACATCGTGGCATCGTACACAACATACAACTACGTACCTAAAACCGTCTCCGTATGCATGGGACCCTCAAAGCTAACTGCGCGCTTCCTCTTCAAGGATGTTGCATTTCCATTCTTGCTCTTTCCTCTACGTCAGGTAACCATGGTCTCGGATTTGTTTGGATCGGTACTCCAACGCGTTGAGGCGCAACTGCATCTTATCTCGCTGAAACATTTCCATGTGGTCCTTCACTTCGCGAAGGCTGTCCGTGACGTTGGAGTACCCAGCTTCCTTCACCGCCCACTTTGCAATGATCTCCGACAGCAGCAAGTTTGGGAGGCAGCCCTCGGATCCGACGCTGAAGCAAACCGAGCAGCGATGCAGGTACGCACTCACCGACAACGTTTCAAAACAGGCCTGACAGAACGAGTGCCCACACGGCCACAGGGAGACAGGATCCTTGCAGATTTGCTGGCAGACTGGACAGCGAAGGGACTGGTCCACGAGGAGGTTCACCTCGCGCAGTTCGTTGACGAGCGACTCCACGCGCAACACATGACGGCGGAACGTCTGTTCGCGGCGTAGGAGTTGCCGCAGCCAGTCCACTTGCTGCGACAGGTATTCGGTTTGAATGACGTTCTGCACCCCGACGTGGCGAAAGCGCGGGCCCCGCTCGAGTTCCTCCTCAAACGTTTTGCCAGCCTTCACGTCGCCCAGTTCCACACGCTGGCGCCACTGCCAATATTGCTTCACCAAGTTCTTCCGATTGAGGTGGGCCTGATGCAGCGCAGCGGTGTTCTTGAGGACGCGGTCCTCCAGCTCACGGAGCTCTGCCATGAGTGGAAACTTTGCTTTTCCGAGCAGCTCTTCACGAAGCTGCACCGAATCTTCGGTTTGCTTTTGAAGGGCGGACATTTGATCGGCCAAATTTTCTGCATCGGAAGCTTGCGCCAACACCCGGTCCAAATCTTCTTTTGTAATGTGCTCAATAGGCGATGGAGCACGGTTGTCGATGGCATCGCGCACATCCACGCCTCTTTTAACAATACCATTGTGACCATCACCGACCGTCAGGGTAACGCTCTATCATGGGCTACTGCGGGTGGATCTGGTTTCCGTGGATCGCGTAAGAGCACTCCTTTCGCAGCTCAGGTTGCCGCGGAGCGCGCTGGAGAAGCCGCTAAAGAATACGGCCTGAAGAATCTGGATGTAGAGGTCAAAGGCCCTGGTCCAGGTCGTGAATCAGCAGTTCGTGCTCTAAATGCTTGTGGGTACAAGATCACTAACATCACTGATGTTACGCCGATCCCTCACAACGGCTGTCGTCCACCTAAGAAGCGTCGCGTATAAGGAGGCTGAATAATGGCACGTTATATTGGTCCTAAGTGTAAACTTGCCCGTCGTGAAGGAACTGACCTGTTCCTGAAAAGCGGTGTACGTGCGCTGGACACAAAATGTAAAATGGAGACTAAGCCGGGCGTTCATGGCGCTGGCCGCGGTCGTCTATCTGATTACGGTCTTCAGCTTCGTGAGAAGCAAAAAGTTCGTCGTCTATATGGCATCCTCGAGAAGCAGTTCCGTAGTTACTACAAAGAAGCTGCTCGTCGTAAAGGTGCAACGGGTGAAAACCTTCTACAACTGCTGGAATCACGCCTAGATAACGTTGTTTATCGTATGGGTTACGGTTCAACTCGTGCAGAGTCACGTCAGCTGGTGTCTCACAAGGCAATCACTGTTAACGGTAAGTCTGTAAATGTTGCTTCTTTCCAAGTGAAAGATGGCGATGTGGTAGCTGTCCGCGAGAAGTCAAAATCTCAGGATCGTATCAAGACTGCTCTCGTTCTGGCTGGTCAGCGTGCTGATTGTGCTTGGATCGATGTGAATGCAGGCAAGATGGAAGGAACATTCAAATCAGTTCCTGAGCGCGCTGATCTCCCAGCTGAGATCAACGAAAACCTCATCGTGGAACTTTACTCTAAGTAATAGAGGAATTAAGGGGCAGCTATGCAGCGTGCAGTTAATGAATTTTTGACACCTCGTCACATCCAAGTAGACGAAGTATCCAATACCCACGCCAAGGTAACTCTAGAGCCGCTGGAACGTGGTTTTGGTCATACTTTGGGAAATGCTTTACGACGAATCCTGTTGTCCTCAATGCCGGGCGCAGCGATTGTTGAGTGCGAAATCGATGGCGTACTCCACGAGTACAGTGCGATCGATGGCGTTCAGGAAGACGTGATTGAAATCCTGCTTAACCTAAAAGGTGTAGCGGTCAAATTGCATGAACGTGACGAAGCGACACTAACACTGGCCAAAACTGGCCCGTGCACAGTGACAGCTGCCGACATTCAACTGGATCACGGCGTTGATATTGCCAACTCAGATCACGTTATTGCCCATTTGGGTGAAGGCGCTGAGTTGAAAATGACCATCAAAGTAGCTTCTGGCCGCGGTTATGAGACTGTTGAGTCTCGCAACCAGAGTGATGAAGAAACTAAGGCCATTGGCAAATTGCAGTTAGATGCAACTTACAGCCCAGTTAAACGTGTTTCATACAGCGTCGAAAGCGCTCGTGTTGAACAACGTACTGACTTGGACAAGTTGATTATCGACCTGGAAACCAACGGTACCATTGATCCGGAAGAAGCGATCCGTCGTTCCGCGACCATCTTGCAGCAGCAGTTAGCTATCTTCGTTAACCTAGAAAACGACGAAGTCGTTGAACAGGTTCGTGAAGAAGAAGAGATCGATCCAATTCTGCTTCGTCCAGTAGACGATCTAGAATTGACCGTTCGCTCAGCAAACTGTCTAAAAGCAGAAAACATCTACTACATCGGTGATCTGATTCAGCGCACTGAAGTAGAGCTGTTAAAGACACCTAACTTAGGTAAGAAGTCTCTGACTGAAATCAAAGACGTTCTCGCATCACGCGGACTGTCGTTAGGTATGCATTTGGAGAACTGGCCACCGGCTAGCCTCCGTAACGACGATAAAGTTCTCGCGTAAGCGGTTCCATCAGTTAGTTAAGGAATTTAACCATGCGTCATCGTAAAAGTGGTCGTCATTTCAATCGCACAAGCTCGCACCGTCAAGCTATGTTTAAAAACATGGCGGTCAGCTTGTTCGAACATGAAATCATTAAGACTACTCTGCCAAAGGCGAAAGAGCTACGTCGCGTAGCTGAGCCACTGATCACTCTTTCTAAGACTGATTCAGTTGCTAACCGCCGTCTGGCCTTTGCTCGTACTCGTAGCAAAGAAGCAGTAGGTAAACTGTTCACTGACCTAGGTCCACGTTACCAGAACCGTCCTGGTGGCTACATTCGTATTATGAAATGTGGCTTCCGTGCGGGTGATAACGCACCTATGGCTTATGTTGAGTTGGTAGATCGTCCAGTAGTAGAAGCTACTGAAGATGATGTAGTAACTGAAGATTAAGCCTTGGTCTTTGATCAGCTTTAAAGAAACCCGCCTTGTGCGGGTTTTTTTATGTCTAGAAGATAGTCTTTCAGCGTCAGTTTGCTGGTGCTGCCCGCTCTTTAGCGGTTTGTCTTGCGCAGTTCTTTGATGTTATTACTTTGGTCACTAATAGTTGTAGAGCATCCAATTCATAGTGAATGCGCCTTTCAGGCGTACTCTCACCAATGAATACTCATAAGGATTCTCTATGAAAACTAAATGGAAAGTGCAGGCCTTTTTACCGCTACCTATCGCTTTCAGCTTGGCTGGATGCCAACTGGATTTTTCAGAATATATTCAATCAGCGCCTCAGCAAATTGCTGCTGATGTCGTTTTTTATAAAGATGTTAAATATACAGGGCTTGATGATCAGGATCGTATGTTTGATGTCTTTGTGCCTAAGTCTTGTGAAGGCCATTGTCCGTGGGTCTTTTATATTCATGGAGGGGGCTTCACGAGCGGTGAACGACAAACTGTCTATCAGAGCTCTGATACACTTCCAGCGGTTAATGAGCTGCTGAGTTCTGGTATAGCGGTTGCGACGATAAGTTATCGTAAGCTCGATGTAGATAACATTGAGCTTGAAGGATTACTAAAACCGCTCACCGATATAAAAGATGGTTTTCAAGCGTTACGCGGAGCAGCGATCTCTATAGGGTTGGCTCCAAACAATACAGTGTTGATTGGAGAGTCAGCGGGGGCTGGTGCTGCGTTGTGGTTAGGGTACCAAGACGATATGGCCGACGCTAATGATACGTCTACCGTTGCAGCTGGTATATCGACGCGAGTGCAAGGTGCAGTTCTCTACAGTACACAAGCAACGTATGACTTGTTGCATTGGAATAGCGACGTAATGCCTGGCGCTAAGAACGCGGTATTTGCAGGAGGGTATATGTGGGAGATTAATAAGCTGCTCCAAGCCGCCTACGGTATTACTGATGGATACTTATCTGACGCTAATCTCAACTCAAGCACCGTTACAGACCTCCGGGCCAGTGTTGATTTGATCAGTTTTATTACCAATGATGACCCTGAGTTTTGGGTAGAAAATACAGACCCAGGGGTGCAGTTCTATCCGAACTCTACCACCATGACGGACTCGCAGAAGCGAGATGCATTTCTTCATGACCCCCGTCACGCTGAAGCGCTTCACGAGCGTGCTAATCAAGTTGGCCTTGATCACAGTGTGATTACTCAAGGGCTTGAAGGTGGAGATTTATCGGTCAAAAGACACGCAAATGCGATAGCGTTTGTGAAGAGTAAGCTGCTTTAGTGTGACGCGCTGGCACAGAGACATTGCTGTGCCAGCCACCATTGATATAAGCCAAGGGATAAATCACTCGCCAGCCAATATATCAGACTGAATAATTGGCGTACCGGTACTTAAATTTACCAAAAAGATTCCTCCATCCGAGGTAATAATGGTCTCGGATGGGGTTCGGATAATAATGTCGTTGCATTGTGTTTCTGGGTAGGTGGTAACTAATGCTGGCGCTAAAGGATCTGAGACACTCACCTTAGCGAGTCCTTCCTCAGTACAAACCCATAGAAAGTTATCACTTTTTGCCAGTCCGTAAGGCCCGTTCATTGCTAGTGATGACAATTGTAATGGCGCCGTTGGATCACTCACGTCGTAAATCATTAGCGTGTTTAGCCCGGTTGCTGTTGTGCAATTGTTGGTAGTTCTCAACGTTAGGAACATGGTAGTACCATCAACGATAACTGGATCGCAACTGGCAATGTGAGTTGCTTCACCGACGAAAGTGAATTTTCCGGCGTCATTAATATCAAGAATAGTCACACCGAAATCGCTGCCGACGTATAAAGAACTCTGCCCCTCGGGAAATATAGTCTCAGCGTTCCAAACATGGATGGTGTCGTTCAGTTCGACTGGGCCGTCTTCGGGAAAGAAATAAGATTTGACCGTGCTTCTGTCGAGCACAACGAAATTTCCATTTTGGAAGGTGAGCGCAGCGGTTGATCCTGCGATTGCGCCGCTATCTATATCAGATGAAGTCCCTGAGTCACTGGAGCCACCATCAGTTTGGCAAGCGGTTAACGCGATAGATGCAAATATTATTGTGAGAATTTTGTGAGTCATGTCAGGTACCATTCCCTGCACCGTCGAAGGTGTCGTATTTGCTTTGCACGTCAGTCTTTGAAATATATTCACCGTATCGAGTACCCCCACCTTCATGGTAATCAAGCCCGATTGCTATGCCGATATTGCCATTGAGCAAATTTTCATAATCTTCATCGGTGAGATCTATTGTTGATTCGATGAATTGACGTGATGAAAACCAAAGCTGCTCCTCGATTCGTATTTCGGAACCCGGTTCAAAGGTTCTGGATCGGAGCGCTGCAATGGGTAAGACGACCAGATCTGTGAAGGCATTGGCATAGAGGTTATCGCCATCACTGGTGACATCGGTCACACCTGGCAAGGGAATATAAGCAAGGCGAATAGGGTTTTGAATATCACTTGTATCGAATACATGGAAGCCAGTGTATCGGTCAACCACGATAAGCTCACCACTACCGCTTAGGAGCTTACCTGGGCGCGAGAGTGTGGTGGTATCACCGTATTCTGGTTGTATGTCTGCGCGTATTTCTTCCCAGGTTAACCATACGATGGTGTCACAACCTTCTTTGCTATCTTCGCCGCAGTTGCTAGCTGGCAGGTAACAAGCGAGCTGCAGCGGTAGTGCGAATACAAGAGGGAGTGTGATCCTTAAACTATTATATGAACTGCTATTCGAATTGCTGTGTGAGCTATTCGCTAAAGCGTAACGCTTAAGGGGGAAAAGAAGTGTCAGTGCGCCACCCATCAAAACTGCGAGAATATCGGCCCAATCAAATGTTGCACTCTCAGACGTCGCCTGGGCAAATTCACCGCACATGGCGATAAGCATTGCAGTTGCCCACGTAGAAAATCCGGCGGTTTGAGGCTTTAGCGCGCGACAGATGAGAAAAATCAATGGCACCGAAATGAAACTCAAGAGTTGCCCGGAGGCCGGTGGTGATAGATCAAAGTCAGGCGATATCGAGAGCAGTTGCCATAGCGTGTGCTGAGGCCGGGTAACGGCTAGAGTGAGCAGTGTGATCGAGGCCACTGAGATCAATGGACCGAGGGAGCGTAATATGTGCAGCATGTAAAATCATCCTTGAATTCAGGCCCATTTTTCATGAACCTGATGTCAAACGTATGACATTGAGGTATTTGTCACAATGTCCTACCACGCAATTATCTAACCTTTCAAAAATTCTCCGATTTTATACACCGCTTTTCGGGACGGTTTTAATAGAGCCGCGTGGAATTGAAAGACGTGCCACATACCTTCGAAGACTTGTAATTCAGTGTCGACCCCAGCGACTCTAAACGCTTCCGCGATGCGTTGCGAGTCACTGAGTAATATTTCATCGCTTCCCACTTGGATGAGTGTACGAGGCAAGTTGGCATGATTACCAAATAATGGCGATATTCCTGGAGTATCCAAAGGTACGTCTGCGGCATACATTTCTGCAGATGAAGTCAGCCAAGCTGGGTGCAGCATGGGATCAATGGATTTATTAGATTCGATTGTCACGCCGCTGCAGGTTAGGTCCGCCCATGGTGACATAAGCACCATCGCACTGGGTTGTGCGTATTCCGTTCTGGCAATTTCTTCTGCGAGGGCCATGGCTAATCCACCTCCCGCGGAGTCACCCACAAGCGCAATGTCTTGGTGTTCCGAAAGAAGTGCTATATACGCCTTCATGGCATCATCTACTGCCGCAGGGTAGGGTGATTCAGGCGCAAGGCGATAATCGATGACGTAGGCTTCACGTTCGGCATTGCGAGCGATGCGAGCGACCATTTCACGATGGCTATCGGGTGAGCCTGTGCAATAAGCGCCACCATGCAAATATAGAATGGCCCCATGACAAGGGGTTGGGCTCAGTTTTCGTGTGGTGACACCATCAAGTTCGATCTCTGTTTCTTTGATGCCGCGTGGCATGGGAGTGAAACGAAGGAGATCAAGGCGTTTACGTTGGGTTTCAACACTGACTCGCGGATTCAGCTGTGATTTAACGGTCACAGTAACGAGTCGGCGCATGACGCTTTGAGCGATGGACATTATATCTGCCTCAAAAAAAGAGCGGGCCATATCCCAATAAAGGGGGCCCGCTTAAGGTTTGGGTGTTGCTATGAGAGAGGTCACATGAATGTCTGATATTTAATATACGCCTCGTTGCAGTAAAGCAGGGCAAGGCGCGGTAAAGAAGCGTCAGACATTAATCACGAAGTGTATTCACTCAATCAGCATCAAGCTTAAGCCAGGCCAGTAAGTTATGACGAGTACGGTAGCCAGTAGTATAAAGAAGAATGGCAGGGTCGCACGATATAACGTCATCACTGGCTTGTTAAAGCGGAAGCTAGCAATAAATAGGTTCATGCCGACCGGTGGTGTGAAGTAACCGAGCTGCATGTTCGCTAGGAACAAAATACCTAAATGAACCGGGTGGATACCGTACTGCACCGCGATAGGCAAAATGATCGGAATCATAATGACGATCGCCGAGAAGATATCGAGCATCATGCCTAAGATCAGTAGGAATATGGTTAATAACAGTAGGAAGGTAAAGCCATCACTAACGTGTTCCTGAATCGTGGCAAAAATCTGCTCCGGAATCCCGGCATCAATCATGTAGTTAGTTGACGCAAGCGAGACGGCTAAAATCAGTAAGATTGCGCCGACGAGCTTCATCGAATCACGCATGACAACAGGCAATTGGGTCAGTGTGATTTCACGACGAATTACTACCGTCACAATCAGTACATAAAACGCCGTAATGGCAGCGGCTTCGGAAACCGCAAAAAAGCCACCGTAAATACCGCCAAGCACCACAAATGGAAGTGGAATCTCCCAGACACTGTCTTTAATCGCCGCCCACGCTTCGGCTTTATCAAATGTTTTGTCTGTTTTTGGCAGATGTCGAGACTGCCAAGCGCTGTAAAGTGATAAAGCGCTTAACATCAATACGCCGGGTAAAATGCCCGCAAGGAATAAATCGTCAATACCAACGGGAGTATCCAGAGACATTTGCTGGGCAATCACGCCGTAAAGAATCAAAGGCAAAGACGGAGCAAAGAGTAAGCCTAGTGATCCGGAGGTAGTGACTAAGCCAAGATTGAAATTCTCTTTGTAACCCGCTTTTTGCAGAGCAGGGACTAATAGCGCGCCTAAGGCAACAATGGTGACGCCCGAGGCTCCGGTGAAGGCGGTGAACAGCGCACAAGCCACAAGTGCGACAATCGCTAAACCACCTGGCATCCAACCGAGGAAAGCATCGGTCATGCGTACCAAGCGCTGGGGTGCTTTGCTTTCCCCCATTAAGTATCCGGCGAAGGTGAAGAGTGGGATGGCAATTAGGACGGGCATTTCAGCCACGCGATAAATTTCAACGGCCATCACTTGTAGGTCAATGTCCGTTTGCCAGAACCCCCACATGGCAGAGGCAGCGATGACGGTAAATAGCGGTGCGCCAGCTAGGGCTAATAATAAAAGCAGCAGAGGAATCAAAATACTCACGCGCCCACCTCTTTCCCGCTTAGGGTCTGAATAGACTGGATACCAAAGCGCAGCGCCATCAGGCCAAAGCTAATAGGAATAATCAGTTGTAGAGGCCAAGCAGGCACATCAGCGAAGGCCATATCGCCAAACTCCAGTGCCATTTGTACGTATTTACCAGAGTGCCAAGCAACGATGCCACTCACGACCGAGGCAAATATTAGAGTCATTACGGAAGAAACTTTCTTAAGTACAGGGCCGCCTAGGCGGTTAATTAAGTCGATTGAAATATGCTCGCGGCTGCGGGTGGCCAATAGCGCGCCGAGCAGACCAATCCATAACACCATCACGCGCAATAGCGGTGGAATCCAAGAGACACCGCCACCAAAAAGCGTACGGGCTAAAATGTCATAGCCCGCCAGTAAAATCATTGCCAATAACAGAAGGACTAAAATACTGTCCTCCAAGCGATGAACGAGCACTAACAGTCGTTTCATTAAGGTTCCTGTCGCATTTCATTAAGGCGCTGCTGTAAATTCTTAAAGATATCGACCGGGTAAATTTCTTTGCTGGCCAGCTCTTTAACGGCGCTAGTGGCTAATTCTTCCCAGCGCGCTTTATCTTCGTCAGACAGCTCAACAAATTCGATACCGTTTTGCGCTAATGCATCACGCGCTCCGGCTTCATCGACTTCGTTTTGCTTATCCATGTCGGCAAAGGCTTGTGCCATCACGCGGCGTACCGTTGATTGATCTTCTGGCGTCAGCTTTTTAAACGCTTTTTGATCAATGATGATGGTGCCGGTTAAAAACAGCAGTGGGAAGTCAGTGACATACTTCACCTTAGTGTGCCATTGCAGCGCGATGGCTGACGTAGGGTTCACAACAATAGTGTCGATCAAGCCGGTTTGGAGGCTGGTGTATACATCTGATAATGGTAAGGAAATCGGCTCAACGCCACCTTTCTCAAAAGTGGTTTCACCAATCAAATCACCTTCAGGTACCCAGACTTTCTGCTTTTGTGCGTCTTCAGAAGTACGGATAGGTTCATCCGACATCATGTAGGCAAACCCTGCTTCTGAAATACCGAGTACCACGTAGCCTTCTTTGGCTAACTCTTGAACGATGTAAGGATCAAACTCTTTACGAATAGCGCGTAGCTCTTCCAAAGTGCGGAAGGTGAACGGTAGATTGTATAACTGGGATGCTGGTGAAATATTGATTAACGAGCCGGTCGCCACTGCACCGCCTTGTAGCTGGCCGATGCGCATTTTACGCATCACACTCTTATCGCCACCTTGCACGCCACCGGGGAAAAACTTCAGTTTTACGCGGCCTTCGGTTTCCGTTTTGATGTCTGCAGCAGCGGCACGCATAACTTTCATCCAGCTTGTGCCGTCAGGGGCCAGTGTTGCAATTTTTAGTGTTGCCGCTTGAGCGGTTGGAAACACCAGCAAGCTAAGGGTGATTAGCAGTAAATGAAGTCGTTTCATAACATTCTCACTCAAAATAGTCAGAGGATTCAGCCAGCAATATCGCAGCTTGGCGTTGGGCCAGATGATTAATTAGTGTCAGTCCTTCGGCGGTTGGGTCGGTATCTAGTACTTCCTGTAGTAACCGATCATGCAGCTCTTGTTCGAACATCAATCGAGCATATTGTTCAGCGTAGAGTACCTTTGCCATCAGGTGTTTGCCTTGGCTGATCTTAATCGCTTTTTCAAAGTGGGCTTGGCCAATCTCTGGTTTGCCGCCAACAGAGGGTGGTAATTGGCTTTCGAGCACGCCTAGGTACACCTGAACGGTACCGTTGTCGTAGCTTTCATCATAGTTAGCGACCCATGACATTAGTGTCTTCACTTTGCCGACTTGAGCGACTGCATTCCAGTCGTCAGTGTTGGCTTGTACCCAGCCTGCCCAAGCAGCGCCATAGGCGTAAAAAATATCAATATCGTCTTCTGAGTAGTCACGCTTTAAGCCCGGCAGCAGTTGGTCTGATTGGCCATCGACTAAATCACAGGCGTTATCATCGTATTCACATAGCGCACGGCGAGCGTAGGCGAGCGATTTGTTCGCCATGGTTTTGGCTTGCTCTTCATCCTGGGCAAATACACCGGCGTAAGCACCATATAGCTGAGCGCCAGCTAATAAGAAACGTTCGTTCTCGGGGTAGGTGAGGATCAGTGCGTCCAGCATAAGTAAATACGCAGGGGCGCCTGCTGCAACCACTTCAGGATCGTCTTGGTTGAGCATGGCGCGAGATAGATTGTCTGGTAACTGAGTCACCGAGCAGGCTCCCAGTAAGACGCAGAACCCTGCTGTGATTAGGTGTTTCATCATAGTGTTGTGAGGTGCCGTGGTTGGGTGCGATTCTGATTGAGCGCCGATTGTACACTGGCTAACGGGTGGTTTCACCCGCTGCCGGTGTGCTCAAGTGATGTCAGGTCTCGGTAAGATCTTCCAAGGCGATTGCTTGTTTCACGGAGGTGACACCAAAGTCGATGCCAATGCCTCTAAGTATGTCCCAGGTGAGTTCGTTTTCACTGTGCTCGGCGATGGTTTTTTTCGCCATAAACTGGGCAATTTCTTGGATTGATTTGATCAGGGCATAGTCTGCAGAGCTAGAACGTAAGCCATCGATAAAATTGCGATCAATTTTTACAAAATCGACGGGCAGTTGCTTTAGGAAGTTATAAGACGACTGACCGGTACCAAAGTCAGACAATACAAATTTACAGCCTAGCTTACGTAGCTCGTGCATAAATTCAGCGGCATCATTGAGGTCATGAATCGTGGCAGTTTCATTGAGTTCGAAACAGAACTTATCCATTGGAATGTCGTGGTCGTATGCTTGATCGCGCAAGTAATCCAATAGTGAATCATCGCTGATTGCTCGGCCTGATAAACGTAATATAAAGCGACGAATACCTGCGGCTTCGGTCTCATGGCTGGCTAACCATTGAATCAATTGATCAATGATCCAGCGATCCAGTAAGTAGATACGGTTGTAGTTTTCTGCTGCCTGTAAAAACTCCATGGGTGGCATTTCCATGCCTTCGCCATTTTCGCTCGGTACGCTGATTACCACCTCGTATTGCAACGTACCTTTGTGGCGACTTTGAATTGGGTCGATAGGGACGCAACGCACTTGCAATGATTTATCGTTCAGTGCGGTGCTGAGGCGATTTCCCCATGACATAAACTGTTCGTGACGCTGGCGAGACGCATCATCGTATGCATAACGCACAATTCGGTTATTGCCCTTCTCTTTGGCGAGTTGGCAGGCAATTTCGGCTTGTTCTAGTAAGTCGGCGGCATCCGCTGTATCAGCGGATAATGGCGCTAAGCCGATACTGACACCAATATGGAAGGAGGCGCCGTTACCATCAATGACGGCTTTTTCAATGTCTTGTGAAATCACACGAGCGCTGGCTTCAGCTTGCTCGATATCGTGATCTGTTAGTAATAATGCAAACTCGTTACTGCCCACTCGCGAGCACAAGGCGTCAGGGTATGACTCTTGTAAAATAACGGCGAGGTTTTGCAAGCACGCATCACCCACTTCGACGCCATAGTTTTTATTAATCAATTTAAATTGATCAATATTTAACATGCACAGTGCATGATTTTGCGGCTCGCGTTGCGATTCAGAGACGTAATTTTCAAGCAGGCTCAAGAAGTGCTGGCGGTTGGTTAGCCCTGTCAGTGCATCGGTGTGCGCTTGCTGGGATAAGTCGGTATAAATCTGCTGAACGAGCTGGTCGATACTTTGATCAACCGGTGTATCTTCTTGCTCGTATAAACGTTTAATGGCTCCTGTTTCCATCGCGGCGGCGATTTCGTTGAAGCGATAATCGTGTACGCGCATACCGGTGTGATTCACACAAGCATAGCGAGATTGATCGGCTGCAATCCAAGCGACAGAAATAGACTGGTTCGATTCGGTAATCAATAAAATATCACCGACTTGTAAGCTCAAGACACGACGCGCACCTTTGCCCTTAACAAAATCATCTTCCGTGGGTTCTATGTACTCCGGCAGACCAATCGTATCGTCTAGCGAGCCATCGCGCAGGTGAGCCAGCGCCGCCGTGCCAATTTCTTTATGCCATTTTTCATGCTGCGGAAGCGGACCGTTTAATTGGTCTAGCTCAGCACGTGCCAGATCAAGCAATGGCGAGAATCGTTCGAGTAAGTCTTCACGCTTAGCATTGTTGGCATTGAATAAAATCAGGACTTGGCGATATAACTTTACGGCACCTTTGAAGCGCGCGCTGTCTGCGCCTTCTCGAAGTAATAGCAAGCAAAGCATTTGTTGCCAGCCTTCTTGCAGCCATTCAATCACGCACTCCGGTAAAACGCGTCCAGAGGTGTCGTGACCAATAAGCGCATTGACGCGTTTATGCGCCATGTATAGACGAAACTCACCTTCGGCGGCTTCGGCAACACGCTCGGTGTTCTGTTTTACCTTACGCTCAGCAGAACCGACGAGAATTTGTAAGTTTTCAACCAAGTCTTCCATCTGCTTAGGGTTAGACGATGGGTTCTCTAAGATCGGCTCAATCAGCTCATCCAGTGCGGCTTTTAACCGCTTCTGACCACTGCTGGTGATTTTACCGAGACGGCCGAGTAGGTTGAATATCAAGCGCCCAGGGTGTTCTGGGTTAAACAAGAGTGATGCATCATCGAGCATTAAACGCAGTAGTGGCCAACCAAGCTGTTCAACCGACGGTTTGACGAACTCTGCCATGCTGGGATTATCAAGTAGGTTGCGTGTAACCTGCTCAACAGTATCAATGGCGTGACGCGTTTCTTCTGGCAGGCTGATCTCTTGTTCTGCCAATTGCAGTTCAAGTTCTTCCAATACGCTTTTATCGCTAATCAGCGGCGCTACTTTGGCTAAAGTGTCAACGATGTCTGTAATTTGCTCTGGCGCTGCCACGGGTAAGCTACTGAGTTCGTTGCCTTCCGTCTCACGTTGATAACGAAGATTCAGTAGATGCTCGATGTTTGAGTACGCTTGCTTGGCTTCGTCTTGATGCCGCTGGAAGTCAAACATTGTGTTACCACGGGGAGCAATACCAAATCCTGCTGGTGCTTGCGCGGTAGTGGCTGTGTTGGTTGACGTCGGCGTTGCGTTGCCAAAATCCATGCTGATGTCCGCCTGAGGCGTTGTCCCGACTTGATGCGGAACCTCCGTAGGGCGATGCTTGCGATAGCGGAAAGTGATCGGGATATTAATCTGACGGATCACTTTCTGATAAGTGCTTTTTAATATCGCTACGGCTGATTTCTCGAAGGTATCAAACGCAAGTTCGCGAGCTTCATGTGGCAAGCCCAGCGTATCAATACAATCTCGAAATGCCTCCGTTACGGTATTTGGGCCGATAGGGTTAAAGCAGTCTTTCGACTCCGCCGACGATAAGGTGTCGAGCAGTTGGCGCAGCTCGAAACTCTCTTGGCTCAAAAACGATTGTAAGTGTGAGGCCGCTACTTTTGCTTGTAGCCAATCTTCAAAGTCGCTTTGGCGCACAAGGGATAAAGCGACTGCGCCTTCGTACTCTTCACTTTCATCACTGAGTTTGGGCTCACCAGCTAACCAGCGCTGTAGCTGGTGGCTTAATATTTGAGAGAAGCGGCGATTAAACTCATCTGCTTTGGCGCGTACTTGTTTTTCAAGTTTCATCCACAACTGTTGTTCAGAAGTGTTGCGTGCGTAATCGATTTTTTCATACGTGCTTTGAATAAAGCTGGGTAACCAATTAACTGGGAGTGTTTCTATTAGACTGTTTGCTTCAACCGCAAAAATATTACGGAAACGCTCACGCTGGGCGGGGGGCAGCCCAGCGCTGCTCCGGTTGTTTTGGTTAAATTCCTGCATGTTGAGGAATAACTGACCATCCGCTTCGTGTATGCGCACGCCGATGCTGTCGTTTTCTTGATACACAAGATCGACATCGGTTCGAACTGGAGAACTCAACTGGATTTCCAGCACCATAGGACCAGGTTGTTCAGGAATGTCTCCGTGGGTCCAGAGTATTTTCATTCCGGAATGCGAATAATCTTGAATTAGGCACTCATAACCACTGCCATCAGTCAGAATTAATCGTGCGTTCAACTGACTGGAAAAGCGTTGATGCTTTCGTAGTTCACTGGTCATGCTGGTTCCCTGATTTATTGCACTGATCTTGGCGCCTCCTTCGATGAGACATACCACTGTCCGTTTATCTAATCTTAAACCTAACCGGACTAGGATCAATGTTTTATATGGCGTCTATGACAAACTCACATCATATTGACCTATTATTCTTGTTTGGCTATATTCCTACCTTGGAATATAATTCTAATATTGTGTACGGCGATACAATAAGCAATTCCAGCCTGACTTAAAACTCTTTGAAGCGACGGAGGTCATGATGAACGAGATGAATAAAGACGACTTACTCGAAGAGGCACGTGTTTCTGTGACGCCTGTGGATGCCAGCGAAGCACAAGCTTTGGTAGACGGCGGAGCGAGTATTTTAGATGTACGCGAACCTGCAGAATTTATGATGGGGCATTTGCCTAAGGCGGAGAATATCCCTCGTGGTGTGCTCGAATTTAAAGTGGGTGATCACCCAGTGCTTGCAGATAAAAACGCGACAATCCTTTTGTATTGTAAAAATGGTGGGCGCAGCACTTTAGCGGCTCATACATTAAAACGTATGGGTTTTTCTAACGTGAAAATGCTCGTGGGTGGCTTTGACGGTTGGAGCGGAAGCATTCATAAAATTGAAACAGACCCAAGCGTGTATCAATAACCCGGCACACCTTTTAGATATGGAGCTTGATATGAAAACATCCCTGCTCATCATGCTGGCCTTACTCCCGGCACCTGCCGCTATGGCAGAAGATAAAGCCGAAGCGTTAGTTCTTGAGGCTCGCCAACACACGATGGCGTTTGCCAAAGCGTTGAAAAGCACCTTGATGGCAGGCATGAAAGCCGAGGGGCCAGCAGCGGCGATCAATCTTTGTAATATCGATGCGCCAGCCCTTGCGGAGATGAACAGTAAAGATGGATGGCAGGTGGGCCGGACGTCTTTGAAGGTTCGAAATCCTGAGAATGCGCCAGATGCATGGGAAACTCAGGTGTTGGAGTCGTTTGAGCGGCAGCTCGCCGCCGGGGTAGATGTTCAAATATTAGAAGTCAGTCGGGATCAGAATGGTGAATTTCGTTATATGAAAGCCATCCCTGTGGGAGGGCCGTGTGTAATTTGTCATGGTGACTCTCTAGCGGCTCCGGTACAGGCAAGAATTAATGAGCTGTATCCGACGGATCAAGCGCACGGTTATCTACCTGGACAGTTACGTGGTGCATTCACTCTGACTTATCGTCCAGTGCAGGAGTAGTACCATGGAACATCGAATTACCGTACGTTGGCAGAAAAACGGCGAGTTCAGTCATAACTTTTTTGAGCGCCGCCACAGTATTGCGTTTCAACCCGAAGTCGGATTGATGGCTGGTGGGGCTGGCAACGATTTTGGTGCAGACCCTGAACAAATGCTGGCCGCGGCGATGGCCAGCTGCCACATGCAGACCTTTTTAGCATTAGCGGCCAAAAAGCGACTGCAGGTTGAATCCTATAATGATGAAGCCGAGGCAATTTTAGAGCAAAGTGAGGATGGCCGATTTTGGGTGGCAAAATTGATACTCACCCCAGCGGTTGTGTTTTGTGGCGATAAAATACCGGATGCAACGTCGATTCTGGCTATGCATGACAAGGCACATGAGCACTGTTTTATCGCTAAATCAGTGACATCAGAGGTGGTGATAAAGCCACAGCTCTGATTTTTTAAATTAATTTCTAAATAATCTAATCCAAATAAAGATCCTCGGCGTAAAGGTTAAACACTTTGTTGTAATAACCCGTTCGAGGATCACCCATGAAAGCACGTATTTCATTTTTAATAAGCGCCATGGTGGCATTATCCAGCACAAATGTGCAGGCATCGAGCCATAGAGAGGCTCCCAATGTCACTCGCCTTCCGGCGGTTGATTCCACAGATTTTTATGCTTTTCGTAGCTACGAAAGTGACCGTGGCGATTACGTCACGCTGATCGCCAACTACATACCATTACAAGACGCTTACGGTGGCCCTAACTATTTTGCGATGGACCCCAACGCACTGTACGAAATTCACATTGATAATGACGGCGACGCGATTGAAGACATTACTTTTCAGTTCCGCTTTCAGCAAATGCTCGGTGCGATGGGCGCCGGTGTTACCTTGCCTATTGGCCCAGAAGGAGCGACGAAAAACGTCTCTATTCCGCTGAAGAACTTTGGCAATGTGGACAACGACGGCGCAGTAAACTTTTATGAAAAATACACCATCACCAAAGTGGATGGTGATCGTCGTACTGGGACGAAAACCGACATAACCGATGGTGTCGGGGAAGTTACCTTTGAAAAGCCCCTCGACAATATCGGTGAAAAATCATTTGCCGATTATGACGCGTACGCATCCACTTTTGTTCATGATCTGACGATTCCAGGCTGCTCGACTGGTGGCAAAGTGTTTGTTGGCCAGCGCAAAGATGCGTTTGTTGTGAACTTAGGTAAGACCTTTGATTTGGTTAATTACGTACCGTTGGACGCCGATGGGAGTGCACAAGATGACGCCAACGATGATTTGGCCGATAAAAACGTCACCACCATCGCGCTTGAAGTGCCGATTAACTGTGTGGTTGGTGATGGTAATAATGTGATTGGCGCGTGGACCAGCGCGAGCCAGCAACAGGCGAGAATTCTTAATCCGGATGCCTCTTTTGCTAAAACTGAAGTGAATGGCGGAGCTTGGACTCAAGTATCTCGCTTAGGCATGCCTTTAGTGAATGAAGTTGTGATTGGTCTTTCGGACAAAGATCACTTCTCTGCTTCAGAACCGAAAGACGACGGTCAATTTGCGGATTACGTCACCCACCCAACCCTGCCTGCTTTACTGGATATTTTGTTCCGAGACGCATTGGGTGCCACCGAGAACATTGCGCCGTCGAATTTCCCACGTACTGACTTGGTAACCGCGTTCCTAACAGGGTTTCCTGGGGTGAACCAGCAAGCGACTGTCACGGCGTCCGAAATGGTGCGCTTAAACACAGGTATTGCTGCAACAGCGGCGGCGGATCAAAGTGCCTTTGGTGTAGTGGCTGGTGATTTGGCGGGCTTCCCTAATGGCCGCCGCCCTGGCGATGACGTGGTCGATATTGCTTTGCGAGTGGTCATGGGTGCGTTATGCCACCCAGTTGATCTGGATGGTGACGGCACCGCGAGTGATGACTTAGGTATTTGTGATCCTGAAGATGCCCCGGTGGGTGATCAGCCCTTCTCTGATTTAGCGCCACTGAATGCAAATTATGTGGACGATGCTTTCCCGTACTTGAAAGCGCCGCTGGCTGGCTCGGTTAACCCGTAAGGAGTATCGCTATGAACAAGTTACGAACGTCTTCGATGTGGGGTGTCTTAGTGCTAACCGCGTTGTTATCAGCATGTTCTGATCGAGACAGTAATAACAGTAATGCCACAGTGGATCTAGATGTTAGCGATCAAGACCCTGACACATCGGTATTACTTACTGCACTGGTGGACGACCTGTTTCAACAGTCGGCGGATTCTGAAAGCGTTGAAATTCAGAATTTAGACATTGTTGATAACGCTGATGAATATTCATTCGACTATTTAATTCAGGGGGAGTGACCTTGGGGGCCGAACTCGGCCCCCCTTTTTTAAATGGAGTTTTTTAAATTAGGTTTTGTGAATGCGCAATTCTTTAAAAGCGCAATACCCAAAATAGAGGTAATCGCTTGCTCTCCATTCGACATATCGTTTGAGCAAGGCGTTCACGTAACGAATATGCACTAAAAAAACCCAAGGGGTTTGTGATGATCTTTAAGCGAATCAGTATGAAACTTCCAACGTTTTCATTCTTCTCATTAATTATATCTGGTGTACTCAGCGGCCTATCTGTAACAAATGTGGCTAGCCAAGAATGGACAGTGCCTGATGGAGGTCGATTGGTTGCAGTATGGTCGCAAGAGGAATTAAAACCCCACGTCCGTTCCCAAGCACAAAGCTTGATAGAGATTCGACATAATTTTGAAAAAGCCGGATTACCAGGCCAGTCTTGGCGTTACGATCATATTTATACATTAATGAAAAACATCACCGTGACTGAGGAGAGCAGTACCGCTACTCGTGATGAAATAAAATATTATCGTGCCCGTTTGATGCAGCACTCACATAATTTCTACGGTGCGGAACGCTTATTGAGTGAGATAAAATCTAATTCTCGTTATTTTGCGACTGCAACATTAATGCTCGCTCAGGTGTTGAATGAACAAGAGCGTCATCAAGATGCTAAGTCTGCATGCTTAAAATTATTATTAACGGACCCGGATATTGCGGCTGGGTGTGCGGCGGCGACTCGCCCTGAAATGACCGAATCTTTGCAGGCGTTACTGCAGACGATTGCCCAGCGAAGTGATAATAATATTTTAAATAGTTGGTTGATGTACCAAAGTGTTAGCGGATATGTCAGGGAAGGCCAACCCGAAAAAGCATTGTCGAGCTATTTTAAATGGCATAACAATAGCACAGAGTCAGAATTAACGGTTGCCGATCTTTCAATTATTTCTGATGCCTACATCGAGATGAACCAGCCTTATGAAGTGATTGAATTATTGTCGAATAAAATATCAACAAAATTTCCAGACGATGCGCTAGTGATTCAGCTTGCACGGGCAGAAAAAAATATTAATTCAACCGATGCTACAGGCAGTCGACAGTGGCAAAGCTATGCCACGTTGCGCATGGAAGAACGTATTCGCCGTAACGATGTGAGCTACGGTGAATTAATTTCTGTGTATTACGCTGAACTAAAAAATGATAACCGTTCAGCCAAGTTTTGGCGTGAAAAATACCGACGAAAGATTCATCAGGATCGAGTGCTTAGTGGTGTTACCGCTGAGGTGAAACCGACGTTAGATGTCAGTCAAAAAATCGATGACAGTGACGTGTCTTTTCTAGGATTTTTAAGTTATTCACTGAGTACTACAGAATGAGAATTTTAATTGCCTGTTTTTTAAGCTTGATCACGATCAGCGCCAATGGTCATCAGTCTAGTACGGCTTTATTATCTATTGAAAAAACAACAAATGGTGTGAATGCCTACCTACACTGGCGTTTATACGATTTGGAGCAAGCAATAGGCATTGATCGAGATCGCAACGGCGAGTTGTACTGGCAAGAAATTGCAGCGTTAACCCCAGAAATCACGGCGCTGGTTTTTTCGCAGCTTAGTGTGACCCAAGCTGGAAACCGCTGTCTCCCAACACTCTCTGGGCCGCTCGCATTTAATGACGCGCTACTGGCGGATGCGGCGGTTGTTGTGCCGGTGAACTTTGCTTGTGAAGGCGGCCTTACTATGGGCGCTGATGTGTTTGATGTCAGTTACCAAGGGATGTTCGATGTGTTACCGGAGCATCGTTTGTTGTGGAGCATGTCGGACAATGGATCGGTCAGCCAGGGAGTGTTGGCCAGAGCAGGCACGTTCAGTATCAGTGGACAGCCTATGGTTTGGAATACCATGTCTGAATTTTTTGTCCAAGGCATCGTACATATTGGGCTAGGGCCAGACCATGTGGCCTTCTTGCTGACTTTATTATTGGTGTCTGTGCTGATTCAAAAGCCGAGAGGTTGGGCGCCAGCGCCTAATCTTCGCGATTGTATCCGCTCTGCCGCTATATTAGTGACGACCTTTACAGTGGCACACTCATTGACACTTAGCGCTAGCGTGCTCGGCTGGTTGGCTTTACCGAGTTATTGGGTCGAGTTAAGTATTGCGGTGTCTGTGGTTGTGGCCGCGCTTAATAACATCCGCCCCTTTTTACCCAGTAGCATCCTTATGGTGTTTCTCTTTGGCCTGATGCATGGCTTTGGTTTTGCGAGCGTGTTGCGCGAATTGACGGGGGATGGCGCGGGCATTGGCTGGTCGTTGATTGGCTTTAACCTCGGCGTCGAGTTCGGTCAGATCATAATCACTATGGCGATAATGCCCATCCTAATTTTGTTGCGCCGCTATCCATGGTATGCCGCCGTATTTGTGCGCACTGTATCAGCATTTATTGCCGGGCTGGGCACTTATTGGATCTTGACTAGAATATAAACAAGGGTTGTTGTCGCTGACCTTAGTTCGCGGCCAATCTTTTCACAAAACAGTGCAATACCCAATTGTAAAAAGGGGAGGCAGTGAATGGAAATAGAACATCAACGTCGCCTAATTCGAGCGGTTGCTCGAGGTGAGAGGCAAGCCTTTGAAGAGTTATATGAAGGGTCTGGCTCACGCTTGTATGGTGTCGCTATGCAGCTTATGAGAACACCCGAACGGGCTGAGGAAGCGCTTCAAGAAGCCTATGTTAAAATCTGGCACAACGCGGGCGAATATCATGAAGGGCGGGGCAGTGTGATGACATGGATGAGTAGCATCGTGCGCTACCGATGTATCGATATGTTGAGGGCCATTAGCCGAAAGGAAGGCCGTCAGGATTCGATCGACCAAGATGATACCTTAGAGTTGGTCGCGCCAGAGCTCGTATCGCCTTTGAATCCTGAGGCTCCTGACACAGCCGCGCTGACGCATTGCATGGGTACACTTAATCAAAATGACCTTCAGTTTATTCATTTAGCCTATTACCAAGGGTTAACACACGCTGAAATTCAGGCGCATACAGACACGCCATTAGGCACGGTCAAAAGTTGGATTCGTCGAGGGCTACAACGTCTAAAGGGGTGCCTAAACAATGAATTATCTTAAAGATGAACGATTGGATGCACTGGCGTCTGACTACGTCATGGGCACCATGCAAGGCCTTGCCCGAGAGCGCTTTATTCGATTAATGCAAACCTACCCAGCGGTGCGTGAACGAGTCTGGTTTTGGGAGCAAATGCTCGCGCCTTTGAATGAGCGTTTGCCATTGCAATCTCCGCCTCCACATATGTGGGACGACATTAGTCATCGCATTGGCTTTACCGCGATGGATAAGCAGGACGCCGCCAATGATGAAACCAAATCTCCTTGGCTTGCTTGGGGCGGTGGCTTGGCAACGGCAGCAGTGTTGATCATGGGAATATTCTTCCTAATGCCAGTAACAGAGCAAACAACACTGACGGAACAAGTGGCGGTGTTTAAAGATGGGAACCAGCCATTGTGGTTGATGGAAGTGTCTGACGGTGAGTTGACTGTGCAGGCGACTAGCGCCGTAGCGATGTCGGATGAATATGATTATGAATTATGGATTGTACCGGCGGATGGCGGCTCACCAATTTCTCTTGGTTTAGTGCCTGAAAGCGGCATGCTGTCCCGAACACTGGCGGTAAACACCCGCGATATGGCAATTAAAGCGATGGCTGTAAGTCGAGAGTTGCCGGGTGGTTCGGTGACTGGGTTACCGGGCGAAGTATTGTATGTGACAGAGTTAACCATTCTGTAAAAAATTGAATGCGACGTTAACCAATAAAAACGCCAGTCACTGACTGGCGTTTTCATTGGTCTGCCATACGGTGTTTACGTTTAAATCGTTGGGTAAATAATACTGATCCACTTATCTGCTGTGAATATGCCGTCGGCCCATTGATCATCAAAGTCTTCGGTTGGCTTGGCGGCAATAATTTCATCGAGAGATTTGCCATCTTCTTTTAAGGCTTTAATACGATCATAAACATTTTGGAGCATATCTCGATAAGCCGTTAATTCATTTTTATTCGAGAGTGGGCCATGTCCCGGAATCACTTTAGTCTCGTTATTAATAAACGCTAAAATTTCAGTCACACCTGCAATCATTCCAGCTAAAGACCCTTTGCTATCTGGATCAATAAATGGATAGAAGCCTGCAAAATATAAATCGCCGGTAGACACTACATTCGATTCTTTAAAGTAAACATAGCTGTCTGAATCTGTATGCGCGTTGGCAACATGGTGAGCTTCTACTGTGTTGTTGTTCCAGTGGAAATTGATGCCGTCCGTAAAGGTGATAACAGGCAATGCGGCTTTAGGCTGTGGGCCTGATTTCATATTAAACGCTTTCACAAATTGATCGCTTGTTAGACGCTTTCGGACATTCTCGTGAGCAACAATAATCGTACCTTGCTCACCAAATGCTTTATTCCCGCCAGTGTGATCGCCATGCCAGTGAGTATTAAGTAAAAATCGTGGTGTATCTCCGCCAGCATTTTTAATGGCAGCGCTGATTTTTTCGCTCATTGGGGCATACTGATCGTCGACCAAAAATGTACCGTCTTCACCAATACTAACAGTGATGTTGCCACCTTGGCCCATCATCATATAAATACCAGAAGCGACTTCGTTGCTTGTAATTTTAACCTCTGGTTTTGCCGCAGCGCTGCTGTTGTCATGCGAGTGTTCATGGCCGTGATCACCGGCAAAAGAAAGAGGTGCGAAGGCGAGAATGGCGGTTGCGATAGTGAGGGAGGAGAGCAGTTTCATGGGGAGATCCTTGTTAAATTGATGAGTTCTGATATTTAACTAACCATAGAAAAAGCCCAGATTAACTGGGCTTTCTATCTTGATGTTCTGTCCTGATGTTCTATCTTGATGTTTCCATCCTGAGGTTGCCATCAGTAAGAATTATGCCGCGATGCGAGGTCAAGCGTGCAAGGCTAAATACCTTAACGCCTTACTGGCGCTTACCTTCAACGTGTAGTTCGATCTCAACGGTGCTAGAAGCAGGGCCTAAGTTATAATCAATGCCGTAGTCGCTTAGCTTAAGTACGGTGGCACCGCTGAAGCCGGCACGGTAGCCACCCCATGGATCATTCCCTTCGCCTAGGCGCTCTACCGGAATAGTGATGGTTTTGGTTACGCCATGCAGGGTAAATTCACCGGTCATGTTACCCACGCCTTCGCCGGTTGATTTAAAGCCAGTGCTCTTAAATGTCGCTGTTGGGTACTTTTTAACGTCAAGAAAGTCTGAGCCTTTTAAGTGCTTATCACGTTCAGCATGGTTTGAATCAATGCTGGTGGTGTCGATAGTCACGTTAATTGAAGAATCTGCTGGCTTTGCTGCATCGTATTCAAACGAACCATCAAAATCGTTAAAGCGCCCAGTTAGCCAGCTGTAACCCAAATGCTGAATTTTGAAATTAATAGACGCGTGAGCACCTTCATTATCAATGTCGTAGGTTGCCGCGTTTGCAACGGATGTAATCAGAGCTGAGCCAGTAATTGCAGTAGCAAGTAGTAGTTTTTTCATGTGTTTCTCCATGGGGTTTAATATTGATTATCTATCAGAGTTATTTCTGTGGACGGAACATTCTGACTAAGGTTCCATCTTTATTAATAAAGTGATGTTTTAGCGCGGCTAAAGCATGCAAAGCGACCAAACTAACCAGGCCCCAAGCTAACCATTCGTGAATATCACCGGCAATATCTTCTTGGTTATCGCCGGTTAACGTCGCCGGTACAGAGAACAAGCCAAATACTTCTATGCTATGCCCATCGGCTGTGGAAATAAGGTAGCCCGAGATAAACAAAGCCGCCATGATTAAATACAACGCTATGTGCGCTAAGTGTCCGGCGAGATTCTCCAAAGGCTTTTTGGATAAACCTACGGGCGTTGGATTGATGAACTTCCATACTAATCGAGCGAAGACGAGGGCGGCTATCGTTAAGCCCGCCGACTTGTGCAGATCAAGTGAACCTTTATACCAGGCGTCGTAATACGTCAGTTCAACCATATAAAGACCCAGACCAAACATGCCAAATACAGCCAGTGCTACTACCCAGTGGAGGCATATGGCCACCCAGCCGTAGGATGATTTGGTATTCCTTAATGTCATGTCGGTTTCCTGTTGTCATTCAATACAAACACAGTAGCTCGAATTGATTGTGTTAAATAGCTCTAGCTTTAGACAATAGTTGTGCAAAAATGCACAAGATTAGTTGGCCATTTATAAAAGGCAGGATAATGGATCACAATATTCGGTTAGATGATCTTCGAATTGCTTACCATGTTGCCCGCGAAGGTAGCTTAAGTAGAGCTGGCGAAGCCTTAGGCATTAATCACAGTACGGCGTTGAGGGCGGTGAATCGCCTTGAAGATACCCTTGGGCTGCGCTTATTTATTCGTCATCAGCGTGGCTACCAGTTGACTGACTCTGGTCGTATTATGGTTGAGAAAATGCGGCCTATTACCGGTGATATTCAGCGCTTATTGAATACGTTAACGACGGTAGAGGCCGCGCCTAGCGGAACCCTACGAATCTCCACAGTGACAGATTTTTCACCGTATTTTGCCCCCATACTGCATGCTTTTCGTCAGGAGTATCCGCAGGTTAGGGTGCAAATAATGGCGACGGACGATGTGTTGTCGCTGGCGGATGGTGATGTACACGTGGCGATTCGCATTGGCAGTGAACCGCAAGAGCCTGACTTGATCGCCCGCTCTTTAATGAACGTGAGCCTCAATTTTTATGCCTCGGATTTATACGTTAAGCAATATGGTCTGCCTCAGACGCTTGATGAGGTAAATCAACATTTCTGGGTTCTTCCTAGTGGCGATAAAACTCGGATTCCGATCGTTCGGGATATGATTGAGCGTATTAAACCCGAGCAATTAGCGTTTCAGAGCAACAGTTTTAGCGACATTGAAAGTGCGGTTAGAGCGGGTATGGGCATAGGCCCGCTCAGCTTGGTGAATCAACGTTTTGGTGTTGAGTCTGATTTAACACAAGTCGATTTGGCAATAGACCGTGAGCCATCAAAAATGTGGTTTGTGTATCACAAAGATATGCGGCAAAGCGTGCGGTTGAAAGCGCTGCTGGGGTTTTTGCAGCGCAATATCTCAAGCGAGTAAGGCTTATACAAACGCGCTTTGCAAGCCTAGCTGGCTTGAGAAGCAAGACCAACGCTGGCTAAGGTTCATGACATCGGCGTTATTTAAACGCTGCATAAATTGCTCGAATCCACTCTCTTTGTATTCCGTGCGCTTCTCGAACAGGCGTTCTACGCGCAACTCGACCATGGCATCTAATTGATTCGCAAACGGCTCATCAATCAAGGTATGAATCATGATGTTGGATAAACACATATCCAGCGGGATAAGCGGTTGGCCAATACGATGCAGGCAAGATTCATTCACTTCTTCGAGTAGACGAAAGGCAAGATACGCTTCATCCATCAGCGCAATCAATCCAGTCTCTTCTTCTACTTCAGCTGGCGGGGCTAATAAGAACTCGCTCGCGGCGGCAATCACGGGTGTGGTAATCGCTGTCATGCCGGTTTGCTGGCCTGCCTCGTGGAGGTCATTCAAAAGCGTAGGTAAGTAACGAATATAGTCGATAACATATTGCACTAAGCTTTCTGTCGCGCCGGTGTCAGGCAGTGCGATGATACGTGCAATATCGTGTTGGCGCTGTTCAATTTTTTTATTGAGTAGGGCATGATTTTGTTCTTTTATCAGTGCTGCCTGGAGATTAGCTTCAAATTCCGTGGCGAATTCCATCTGAGTCATTAAAACTTTTTCCTATATAAAACAATTGGTTAGCGCGTAATCTCGCTGCTATGGAAAAAAGTATAGTTAAGATTGACGGTTCTACCAGTCGATTGCAGAAAACTTTTGCGGATTTCTCCAAAGTGTCAGAAAAACAGGTAAAAGAAAGACAGCTCGCGCCAGTAAAAATAGATGGAAGGCGACCCATAAATACACATTGTTACTTGACCCGTTACTTAGCCAAGAAGACTGCCAATTCTCTGACCATTCTACCCAATGAAAGCTTGTTAGATGTTCTGTCATAAAGCTTAGCCAGTGCGGCAGGGTTGCTAACGGTAAAAATACAAAGAAAGCTGCAGCTAGCATCGAATTACGCATCGCTTTACTGGCTTGGGCGCCAATCATAACGCCATCCAGCCAATAACTCGCCGCTCCGGTTAGTGGTAATAACCACAACCACAGGTGCATTGATTCTAGCCTAGGCAGCACCTCGGGATTGTCCGTCAATAAAGTGAAGAGTAAGTCACCACCTAGGGCAAATGCTATGGACATTAGTGCGGCGACTAAAACCGTATCTAATGCCGTGAGTTTTAAGGTTGTATGAACTTGCTCGATCTTTTTGGCCCCTAGGTAGCGCCCAGTTAAGCTCTCTGCGGCGTGGGCAAAACCATCCAGTGCATTTGATATCAGCAGTAATAAGGTAATCAGCACAGCATTACTGGCTACTACGATACTGCCTTGATTTGCACCGAGTGCCGTAAAAAGTGCAAACACAGACAGTAAACAAAGTGTTCGCACAAATAGGTGGCTATTTATAACGAGCATGTTTTTTAACAGGGTAAGCTGAGGTGCCGAAAACGGCAGGCGTAGGCCACAACGGTAAGCGGCGTAAATCGCTATCAATAAGGCTCCGGTATCGGCGAGCAAAGTACCAAGGGCGACACCAGCGGCGCCCATGTCAAAATGCCAAACAAATAGATAATCTAACAGCGCATTTAATACATTGGCGACGATCAACATCGCCATCGGGATTCGCGTGTCACCACGACCTATAAACCAGCCAATAAAACAATACTGAAGTAAGACTATCGGGATGCCCCAAAATCTCACTGTTAAATACTCTGCCGCCATGGACTTGACGACAAGGTCATCACCGAAAAAAGGCAATAGCAGTGGTGTTAAGCTGAGCGCTAACGTCAGGCAAAGAATACCAATGGGAAGCACTGTCCATAACGCTTGTTGCAGTACGAATAAAGCGCGGTTAACGCCGCTTTGTCCTATCGCTTGAGCGGTGACAGCCGTGGTGCCCATGCGTAAAAAACCGAAGCTCCATAGCAATAATGTAAATAGTTGGGCGCCAATCGCTACGGCAGCCATGGGGCGACTGTCGTCCAAATGCCCCAGAATGGCAGTATCGACTAAGCCTAATAAAGGCACCGTAATGTTACTGAGAATAATCGGCCAGCTGAGCGCCCAAATAGTGCGCTGATTTGCCACAGGCAAAGTTTGGTCGGAGGCTGATACACTGTATGGCTTAGGCATAGAGATTTTGTTTTGAACTTGGGTTTAGAGTGTTTGTTAAGGTCTGAGGTAACTATGAAAAAAACCATTGTACTGCTTCTGGTAGTGATTGCTGCACTCGGTGTGGCTGCGTTTATCACGATGTCGCCAAAAAGTGATGGAAAAACAGACGACACGTTATCTATAGGGCTGCCTAAGGTATTCCAAGAGACAGAAGGCCTTGTGTTATTTGAGGGCGGTGCCTTACCAGAGATCACCTTTATCGATGAAAACAGTGAGCCGCGTGACTTGAAGTCACTCGAAGGACGCTGGAATTTACTCTTTTTTGGCTATACCTATTGCCCCGATATCTGCCCGATGACCTTGATGCACATGAATAAAATGTGGAAGCAGCTCTCTACTGAGGAAAAAGCACAGCTAAATATTGTATTGGTGAGTGTCGACCCCGAGCGAGATACGTCTTCCAGCATGAAGCAGTATATGGATTACTTTAACCCTGCGTTTATCGCCTTAACGGGTAATCCTGATGGTATGCGTGAGTTAGCTGGGCAGCTTAATGCCTTTTATGCTCGCGTAGACCGCGATGATGGCGGCTATTTGATGGACCACAGTGCGAATATCGTACTGATTAGTCCCAAAGGTGAATATCGTGGGTATATCGAGCCGCCGCATGACCCTCAAAGAATGTTGCCGGTAGTGAGAGCGTTGATGCGCTTACCGAGTGATTAACCCACAATGTTGGCGCAAATACGCAGCTCATTTTTTGAATAAATAGACTAAGCTGAGTAGACAAGAGTGCGCGTATATTGAATGGAATTGAATGCTAAGGTGGAACGGAGTCGACAATGGTTATTGGTCTGAATCGACATTTTTTAAGTCAAGCGCTCGCTGTATTGCTTTCAGCGGCATTGATTCTTTTCTCATTTACTTTATATGCGGATGAGATTTCAACAGGCAGCCAAGACAAGCCAAAGAACTCCAGCAAAGAGCAACAGGTGATTACGCTGTGGGAGCGAAATTTCGATACTGCTCCTGTGAATGAAATCCTTGAACTAGCATTCAAGAAAACGGAAGACCTTTACCCGCCTGTGCGCCTCCAGCGCAGCACCCCCATGGAATACCCTGATGCCATTTCTTCCATTGCAAACCGTGGTGCTATTGATGTAATTAGCGCCGCGTCCTCAAGGACAAATGACACTGAACTTTACCCTATCGCGTTTCCTGTGCTGAAGGGGTTGCTTGGCCATCGAGTCTGTTTGATTCGCAAGGGGGAACAGGCGAGGTTCGATGGTCTTATGACGGGATATGATTTTACTGAAAAGAAGATCAATATTTGCCAAGGGGAATATTGGCCTGACACGGAGGTGTTGCAGCGTAATGGCTTACCTGTGGTGACTTCAAAAGCGTATCTGCCGATTTTCGATATGTTACAGGCAGGCGAGTGTGATTGTTTTCTTCGTGGAGCACAGGAAATTATTCCTGAATATCAGAGCCGTAAAGCTCAGGTAGATATTGAGCAGAGTTTTCTTGTTCAGTATCCACAGCCCGGATTTTTTTATGTGAATCGTGATAATAAGTTGCTAGCCATGCGCATTGAATTAGGTTTGTTGCGGGCGTTAGACGATGGCTCCTATGAAGAACTATTTAATAAATTGATGTCTCCTCAGTTGGATCAACTCAATTTGAAAAGCAGAACGAGTATCCGTTTAAATATTCCTGATATGTCAGAGACGAATCTCTCGATTCAACGAGCTTCTGGCTTATGGTACCCGCTATGAAGTTGTTTAGTATTTTTTTAGCGACTATTACTTCTCTGTATTTTTTGATGGCAGCAGAAGTATTCGCTGAAGTAGCCAGTGAGCCTAACAATGAAATAGGAGTGAATGAAATAGGCGCTGAAAGCTCAGAAGAGTTGATCTATTGGTATCGAAATTATGATTCAGGGCCAAGTTTGGCGTTGCTGCAACTTGCGCTTGATCAGACTAAAGATTTGTTTGGTGAGGTTGTGATTAAGCGTGGGGAGGAGGTGACACAAGGGCGAGCCATTATAGATCTTGAACATGGGAATGATTCGTCACTACAAATTATTAATGTGGTCGTAAATCCAGATAGAGAAAAAAAACTAATTCCTATTCGAGTAGCTGCGGATGAAGGCCTGATAGGCTTACGGGTGTGCGTTATTAATAAGGAGGATAAGGCGCTTTTTGAGAATGTCCGTAGTCATAAAGATATTCTTGATCGTGACATCGTATTTGGGCAGGGGGTGCATTGGCCAGATACCGAAATTTTACAGACCAATGGGTTCCAAGTAGAAACCAGTGCAACCTTTGAGAATCTATTTCCGATGCTCGAATTCAGGCGTTTTAATTGCTTTTTACGAGGAGTTAGCGAGGCTCGGGATGATTTAAAACGCTTGGGCGAAAATGAGTTCATTATTGAACCGAACTTACTTTTTTCGTATCCGTCGGCGACATTGTTTTTTGTGAATAAATCAGAGCGATTGTTGGCTGCTCGGATTGAACTAGGATTACGGAGGGCTATTTTAAATGGTAGCTATCAAACGTATTTTAAAAAGCGGTATGACGATGACATCAAAGCATTGAAGTTGTCCGAGCGCCGAGTAATTCGCTTAAACAATCCATTGATTAGCGATGACATATTGAAAAGAACGTCAGAACGGCCGCAGTTTTCAGATGGCAAGCTCGAAGTCTATTGAATCCGTTTACTGTCGTCTTACCTCGGTGAACGTATCATGACCCAGTGTTTCACTGACGAGCCCTTCATGAGATCTTGGTCAACCACATCGAAACCATAGTGTCTGTATAGATTAACGTTGGCCTCATTGTGAGTATCTAAATAGCAGGGTTTTGCTTCCGAGTCCGCGCGTTCCAGCATGGGAGTGATAAGTTGTGTGGCTAACCCCTTTCCCTGCGCTTCTGGTCTCAATCCTAGTACGGATAGGTAGTAATGAGGTATTGGGAGTAACGCGGTATGTTTTTCCGCCATTTGCTTGCTTGCACTCATTTGACGGAGTATTGCCGCAATACCTTGGTGCCTGAGCATATCGATGCCTCCGTAGCGTACCTCATCAGCAAAACTGCGCTTAACGGATTCAGAGGGCAGCCATAATGCAGCCCCAACACAGGTATTGTGAATGTGCGTAAGGGCCAGTTCTCCGTTTTCTATCGTATGCCGAACAAGGAAGCGAAATGTGTAGTATGACAACGGGCAATGAGGTGGATTATGCGGGAAGAAAGCGTTGAATAATGGATCGCGGATGAAGGCATATGATAGCGCTGTGGCAATATTGTCGACCTCGTGTTTTATGGTCTCTTTCGGCTTCATATATTAGTTTTTACGCTGAACCAGTAGGCTCAATCCGAATAACCCCATTGCGGCAACGACGATACTTGGCCCTGCGGGTGTATCCCAATAAAAGGAAGCCCACATTCCTAAAGCTACAGAAATGACCCCTATCAGCGAGGCGACGATAGCCATTTGTTGTGGACTACGGCTAAGCGAGTGCGCCGCCGCCGGTGGAATAATAAGCAGTGCACTAATGAGTAATATACCTACCACCTTCATAGCTAACGCGACAGTAAATGCCAATAAGATAATGAGCATTAAATCGAGCATAGCCACGCGGCGACCTTCGATTTTTGCTAATTCCGGGCTGACAGTCACGGCGAGCAATGCATTCCAAAACACACTGATTAATAGCAACGTGAGCGCCGTGCTAGCGAGTAACCATAGTACGTGCTCTTCATTAATCGCAAGTAGGTCGCCAAATAAATAGCCCATTAAGTCGACACGAACGCCATCGGCTAAACTTAAGGCGACCAAGCCTATTGCCAAGGTGCCGTGAGAGACAATGCCAAGTAGGGTGTCGGCTGATAATCGACTTGCGTATTGCAGAGGCAGTAGTACCAAGGCCAGTGAAACCGAGCCAAGGATAATGGCGAATGTTGGGTTCAGATCGGCGAGCACACCAAAGGTAATACCTAATAAGGCACCGTGGGCTAATGTGTCACCAAAGAAAGCCATTTTTCGCCACACTACAAAGCTTCCTAACGGCCCGGCGGAGATTGCTAACAACATGCCTGCGAATAATGGCATCAGCCACCACACGGCAAATAATTCAGTCATGTTGATGATCTCCGTGAGCGTGATCAGCGCTGCAATGCTCGTGGTCATGGTGGTGCGTGTAATGAGCGATGGGGCTGTTGAGTTTGCGTCCAAAGAGTTCTAGGTAGGCTGGGTCGGCGGATACCGTATCCGGATGGCCGGAGCAGCAGACGTGACCATTCAAACAAATCACTTCATCGGTGGCCGCCATCACTAAGTGTAAATCGTGCGAGACCATGACGACTGCGCAACCAAGCTCGTCTCTAAGTTGTGGAATGAGTTGGTACAGTTCAAGCTGGCCTTGTACGTCGACCCCTTGTACCGGTTCATCCAGCACCAGTAATTCCGGTTTAACCAATAAAGCCCGGGCAAGTAAAACGCGCTGCCACTCACCGCCGGATAAATTATGAACGCTACTGTTTGTTAACGGTTTGATATTTAGACGCTCAAGCCAGCCGTCGATTTCGTTATGGTTACAGCCATGAGTAAGACGCAAAAAACCACGAACAGTTAACGGTAAACGTTCGTCGAGTTGCAGCTTTTGAGGCATATAGCCGACACGTAAATTGCGTTTGCGCGTAATTTTTCCCGCGTGCGTTTTCTGCAATCCAAGAAGCACTTTAGTAAGGGTTGATTTGCCGCATCCGTTTGGACCAATGAAGGTAATGATTTTTCCGGTATGAATCTCAAGAGAAATATCATCTAACACTTTTTTCTGGCGAAAGCTTAGGCTCAGGTTATTGGCTTTGAGTAAGAGGGTATTACTCATGCGGCCGTCCGACAGCTTGAGCATAAGCCACTTAGCTCATGACTGCCGGATTCAATGCTGACACCTAACTCCGCTTCTAAGGCTTGAGCCAGTTTGGTTAAGTGCTTTGCAGGTAGTTCAGTAGCATTGCCACACTCTTTGCAGATAAAAAAGCCCGTAGGATGCGACAATCCCGGTTGGTCACAACCGATAAAGGCGTTTAGGCTGCTAATACGGTGAACCACGCCGAGTTCTAATAAAAAATCGAGAGCACGATACACGGTGGGTGGTGCAGAGTTAAAACCGTCGGCCGCCAGCTGAGGAAGCAGTTCATAGGCCCCAATCGGCTTATGGTTTTGCCAAATTAGCTCTAATACACGGCGGCGTACGGGAGTCAGTCTGGCCCCTTGCTGCTCGCAGAGCTTCTTCGCAGTGTCCATCGCGCTCGCGATGCAATGTCCATGGTCGTGGTGCTGTGACATTCTCAGTAACCTTTTCGATACCCTTAGGTTATAATATTGCAATTCTACGACAGATGACCCTAATAGCCATAATTATGTTTCTTAAGACTGCTGTATTGGTGGTAATCACCACTTTGTCCTTCGCTTTCCCTGTTTCTGCTAAGCCAATGAAGGTACTTGCGAGTATTCATCCTTTGGGGCTGATTGCTGCGTCCGTAACACCGCTAGAAAACCTGGAGGTATTGGTGCCAGAAGGCATTACTCCGCACGACTTTTCTTTGCGGCCTTCTGATATTGATCGTTTGCAGGAAGCGGATGTGATTCTGTGGTCGGGGCGTCAGGCGGAGCCATACCTTGCGGGCTTTGCCCGTCGCTGGCCAGACAAAACCTGGATTGATCTGTCTAGTTTTTCGGTAGAAGGGCAAGTGCGAGATCCGCATTATTGGTTGTCGGTTCCTATTTCATTAAAAGCACAGCAGGCACTGGCTGAAGCTCTTGGTGTGACGTCGGATGACTTTAGCCGCCAAGTCGAACGTGTTGTTGTTTACAGTGATGAGGTGCTTGCACCAGTAAAAGATCGCGGCTTCTTTGTGTTCCACCGCGCCTATGATCACTGGGTCAATGAGCGTGGCTTGAATCAAGTTGGTGCGTTTACGTTAACGCCTGAACAAAAGCCGGGAATGCGCACATTACAGTTAATGCGAGACCAATTGCGTGGTGGGGATGTAGCCTGTGTGTTCCGTGAGCCTGAATACTCGCCTGCGCTAGTTGTGAAGGTGGTTGGTGACTTACGTGTTAAACAGGGTGAGCTAGATCCGTTGGGGACTCATATTTCACTGAGTAAAGATGGATACCCATATTTTTTACGAGATATGGCTGATCGTGCGGTAAACTGTTTGAAAAAATAATGATTAAGCCGTGTTATGACCCAACGTTACCCATTTTATGACCTTAAAAAATTCACGTGGATTACTAATTTAGTATCCATTATCCCCGGCACGCTTTGCATTGTTGGCATTATTCACGGTATAGGAACTTGGCAAGCGCTCGCTGTGATGGATGCTCTTTCGCCTTTGACTGCGCTGCCAGATGACGTGAGCGCGCGGTTGCTTATCGATACTCATGTCCGTGAGGCCCAAGTGGTTTCAACGCTAGTGCTGGTTCTGTTTTATACCTATTGGGTCTATTTTTCTGCACGTAATATGCTTGTCTTATTTGAAAAGCATACAGCGAGTACTTGGCAGTCTATTAAACTTTTTTTTGGCTTATTCGCTCAACTGCATAAAATAACTCGTTTAATCGACAGTATGCGTTATCAGTCGATTCCTCCGGGTCATGAACATGAACCTGTGAAGTGGTTGTTGCCTGTTTGGTCTTTATCTTTGGTCAGTGCGAACGTATGCAAACTCACTGCCGTGTATTTAATGGTTGATGCGCTATCTGTGGCTGATTTTAGGAGTGTTGCCTTATGGGCTTTTGCTGCTTATGTGTTGTACTTGATCTTTTATGCTGTGACAGCCCGTATCACGTTTGAAGTTGTGTGGCTGCAGAACCTTAGTCATGAGCATCGTCGCACTGTATTAACTCAGACGTCCATCGATAGTTCATTTTAAAACGGTTTCATTTAGTAGGCCCATTTGAAAAATAAACTAACACCCCTGAGTCGCTCAGAGGTGCCTAATACCCACTAGCAAACAGAGCTTAGTTGAGTTGGGCTCTAGCATCTGAACGGCCCGCTTCCCAGCTGGAACTTAGTACTTCATCATCGTATGGGCACTTAGCTCGAGAGCCTCGTGTTCCCATCTCGAAGCCATCCTCATAGGCCTTTTCAACCGTATCCGCGACTTGCCCTTTCTTACCGCTTAGTAGACGTGCCACCTTCTCTTCTGTTTCCACCATAATCATATAGGTTGCAGGCACGAGTAATAGGCTGATTAGTGTGGCAACAACAACGCCAAAGCCTAGAGATACCGCCATTGGAATCAAGAACTGTGCTTGTACGCTAGTTTCTGATATTAGGGGCATCAAGCCTGCGAAGGTGGTTAATGAAGTAAGCATGATTGGTCGGAAACGAATTTTTCCGGCTGCCATGATTGCCACGTATAAATTTTCGCCCTGTGCTCGTTTAGTATTAATGTAATCCATCAATACCAAGTTATCGTTCACTACTACACCTGAGACCGCAACCATGCCAACAAATGACCACAGGGTCATCTCAAGACCTAGCCATACGTGACCAACGACTGAACCTAGCAAACCAAACGGGATAGCATAAAGAACCAGTAGTGGCTGTGTGTATGACGAGAACAGTATGGCCATTAAAAGATACATGGCTAGAATGGCCATAATATAATATTCGGTTAATATGCTTAGAAAAAACTGAACGGCTCGCTGATAACCGCCGACATCCCAAGAAATCCCAGGACTATTGCTTACTAGACCATTTAAGTAATTCTCAGATAAGTCTGCATTAATACCTTCAGCAGAGTTAACTGCAGGATCGACATAAGCAGACACGGAGTTTATGCGCTTACGCTCGTAGCGTTTAATATGGGTTTTCGATGGGCGATAAATGACATCAGCGACAGCACTCAGAGGAACGTATTGATCCGGCGCATATTCAATATGCATGTTTTCAAGATACCAAGAAGAAGATCGTTCATTTTCAGGCAGTCCTAACCACACCTCTACTTCTTCGTCTTTGGTTTGAATTCGCTGGACGACATTGCCATGGAACGCTCGATTAATCTGGCCTACAACAGTTTCCAGTGTTAGGCCAAGGGATGAAGCGTTATTTCGAAGTTTAATTTCAGCTTCAGTTCTTTCCTCTTCATGAGATGTATGTATATCAAAAATGCCGTCGTAGCTTTTAAGATGCTCGGCTAATTCATCGGATAGACGATACATTTCTTTTAGGTCATAACCAGAGAATTCGATGTACACATCGGGCTTTGCGGCATTCATACTGGCGCTAAAACTCAGCCCAAGTACATCTTGTATTTCACCCGTACTTTCGCGCCAGCGAGCTAATAGCTCTTGGCCGCTAAATGTTCGGGTTTCAGGAGCGGCTAACTCAAGAACTACTTGTGCTGTATGGTCGATATCATCATCACTTTGTGATTGCAGATAAATATTTTTCGGGCCAACCACGGAATACATATGACTCACGGCTTCAATACCTCGACCACGATACTCCTCAGCAACTCGATCTGCTGCTTGCTCTAAAGTACGTATGGCCGCTTCGGTTTTGCTACGGGGAGTACCTTCAGGGAATTGGACATTAGCAACAACGGTATCCGCTTCGATGGCGGCAAATAGCACGGTTTTAATCCAACCTTGACTCATCAACATGATAAACATGCTGAATATCATTGTGAATAAAACAACGACAACGCCTTTGTTACGCAAGCAGAGGGTTAGCAATGGAGTATAGAAACGCTTAATAAGCCAATCCATAAAGTCAGAAAAGCGTTGGTGAACACGGCTTAACCAGGTCTTTTTTGCCTTTGGATTGTATTTTCCGTTACTTAAATGCGCAGGCAGGATAAGCAGTGATTCAATGATGGAGAATATGAGAGTTGCGATAACTACTATCGGAATAGCACGCATCAATTTTCCTTCAGGCCCAGGTAAATTGAGCAATGGTAAGAAGGCAATGATTGTGGTTAACACAGCAAATATAATTGGTTTATAAACCTCAAAAGTGCCTTGTAGTGCAGCATCTACTCCGACAAGCCCTTGTTCATTTTTATGATGAATAGATTCACCTACCACCACAGCATCATCTACGACAATCCCGAGCACCAAAATAAAAGCAAATAATGAAATGAAATTGATGGATACATCAAAAATAGGTAACAAGAAAAAAGCACCTAAGAAGGAAATAGGGATGCCAATACTTACCCAGAATGATAGGCGCGCACTCAGGAATAGTAATAATACAGTGAATAGAAGAAGTAACCCGCTGAATGCGTTATCTACCAGTAAATCTACACGGTTCTTAAAGTTTTTAGCTTCGTCTTGCCAGATGTAGACATCAACATTGGCAGGTAAATCTATGTAGCCTAGCTCTGCACGAATACGCGTTGATATATCCGTAATGTTTTGATTACCAACACGGTAAACGTCAATGGAGACGGCCGGTAATTCATCAAAAGATGCGCGAGCTTTACTGAAGTGACGAGTATCGACAATCGTCGCAATATCACCCAGCAGTACTTCACCGCCATCAGGGTCAGACATGACAACAATCTGCTGATACTTCTCGGTAGTATCACGAAATGCATCACTGGTGATTAATACATCCCCCTCCAGCGTTGATAAAACACCCCCCGCGAGATAGCCGGTTTGTTTTTGAATCATGGACGCAATTTCGGTATAGCTCAGTGAATACTGCTCAAGAACAAAAGACGGAATCGACATGGTGATTTCCGGCTTCTTCATATCTTTTAAATCAATGACCGATATTTCATTAGATTCTAGTAATCGATTTCGTAATTGGTGCGCCGAGCTAGTCAGTACAGAGTAGCCAACGGGGCCGCTAATAATTAATTTCGTCACTCGGTTGCGAATAGATAGTTCTATGACCTCAGCGGCGCTGGCTTCTTTTGGTAATAAATCCGGGTCATCAAGGCGTGATTTGATGTCATCAATAATTTCTTTAGTGACATATCCCTCTTCAACGTCAACGGTGACAGAGCAATATCCATCGTATGACATGGAGGTTAATTCAATAGTGCCTTGGATGTCGTAAATTCGATTTTCAATCGGGCGACAAATACTGGTTTCAATGGTTTCAACCGCAGCACCTGGTAGTCGGCTAGTAATGCCAATACGTTCAAGAGAGACGTTTGGTATTAGCTCTTTACGGGTATCCGGAAGTGACAATACGCCAAGAATAAGAATACAGGCCATCATCAGGTTTGCAGCGACAGGGTTGTGCGCAAACCAACTTATTATTGCTTTCATGACGTTATCTCAGCTTATTTAACTGCATCGGTGGCCGGAATCGGGCGAACTTCCATACCTTCGATTAAACGGTGAAACCCACCAGAAACCACTTTGGTTCCCGGTGGTAATCGGGTTTCGATGTAAACACTGTCACGACCACGGTATACCACAGAGACTTCCTGACGTTGGATGTGGTTGTCCGGAGAGATCACCCAGATAGAGTCTTCAGGTTGCAGTACATCACGAGGCATCACGCGTAAGTCATCTATTTCTCGCCCTCGAATATCCGCCTCAACAAAAGATCCTGGTACTAATCTGCGGCCCATATCACTAAACACATTATCACCACGCACTTGTGCAATAACGTAGAGCAATTGGTTTTGGCTACGCATCCCATCTGTACGAACGATATATCCTTTCCAACGGTCCTTGCTCTCAAAGTCGGTAAGATAAACTTCGGGTAGAGAGACAGGGCCATCATTATCGGAGCCGGTTTTGTTAGCTCCTGTGATAATGAGTTCGCGATCGTTCAGGGGTAAACGTATTTCCATATCGTTCATACTATTGATGACGGCAATGGGAGAGCCGGTTTGCACCAAATCACCTTCATCGATGAAGGTTTCGAGTACTTTGCCAGAAATAGGGGCGGTAATTTTAGCTTCTTCTAATTGGGTATAAGCATAATCAACAGCTGCTTGAGCTGCTTCTACTTGGCTGTTTGCGTATTCTAATTGGGGGACAAATCGAGCATAGTCTGAAGCGTTTCGTCCTGTTTGTTTGCGAGCTACCCGAGCATTGGCCTGGGTTTCTTCTAGTCTTAATTTTGTTTGTGAAAGGGTGGCTTTTCTTTGGGCAATGTCCAAGATTAGAGGCTGCTCATCAATTTGCGCCAGTAACTCGCCCTCGGTGATCTGCGCTCCTTTTTTAAGAAGAGGCGAGACGTTCGTTACTAGGCCAGATACTTGGCTAGTGATTTTGTGCACGCTTGCCGCCTGGACTCGTCCTCGAGAATAGACCGGTATAGAACGGCTGGATATCGTTACCTCAATGTAAGGCACCACAGGGAGAATTACCGGTTTGGCACCAGAGGTAGGCATGGGTGCAAAGGTATAGATAAAATAGCCACCAATTCCTCCGACAATAAGAATGCTTAGAACAAGAATGCTGAATTTAACGTTCTTCATGTGAATCTCTGTATTCAGTCAGGGGAATGATTTCCCATATTTGATGATTCTGTTGCGTTGTATATTAGATTACAAGCGCGCAGTTTCCAGATACATCAGCTTATCGCGACCAATGTCATCCATGGGATCATCGCCAAAACCGCACATAAAGTGCAGGCTAAATAATTCTATTTTTTTGTACTTATCAGTCACTTCGTGCAATGGATCGTTTTCATCAAAACCAACCACCAGTGCATCGTATGGACTGTTTGCTAATTCATCGCGAGCGGTTGCTAATAAATCAGCAAAGATCTGCTTATCATTATTCTTTATAACGGTGCTGTGTAAGTACACATAACTTGTGAGGGAGCCCGCAGGAGGTAACGATAAACCACCAAATATTTTGGTGTAGAGGTTGTAAAAAGGGCGAGCGTATTGAATGCCCTTCGAATAGCCAGTAATACGAGTTTGTTTGAATCCTTTTTGATCCCAAAGCCCAGTCATCCCGACGAGTTCATCATCCAAAAACGCTAAGAAAAAATCTTCTAGTTTAATATTACGGTAGTAAGAGTCATCTGAGCCGATGAGTGAAAAATCATAGCTTGGGTAAAACTGTTTTTCAGCGGCGTTGAGATCAAAAAAATCCTGCATGGCTGCAATGTCGTCAGTCGTGGCTCGACGAACGCTGCTATTTGCCGTGTACTTTTCTTTACGACGTAGCTCTATCATATTTGTACGGTGTCGACCCGCAGGGTAGTACTTAGGTTGTATTTTCAGGCGGCCACTTCCTACCGTTGCTAAGGATGCTTGGTTTTCTTCAAGTATCACGGTCTGATAAATATCGTCTCCTAAAGCGGTTGTTAATGATTTAAATAACCGTAACAACGCGCGTCCACCTTGGTAATCCCGATGAATACGAAGATCGCTGCCGTAGCGCATCGGTGTTTTTATACCATTAACAAAAACATCGCGCTTCCCCATGCTAAAAGCACCGGCCACGCGATTATCTTGTGTGTCTTCCATTACCCATAAGTCAGGTTCGCTGGTGCCGATGTCAGTTGCCCAAAAATAATTAGGTTGGCGTTCAAAGTTCAGCATGATACTCCCCTCTTGGGGCGTATCGGCTAACAGCTCTTGTAAGCCATCAGCATCAGATTCTTGAGTGGGGCGAACAAGAAAACGCTGGCTCATGCACCCGCCTCCGCGGCATTTGAGTTTTGTAAAATAGCGCGAATGGCCGTAGGTAGCTGATCGCTCTGCCACAGAACCAGGGGTTCAATTTTGATATTACCGGCCACCATGCCGCCGGCAATTTTATGCTCGGTGTAGACTTCCATCGCATCAGGAACAATGAGCATTTCAGCGTGGCCAAGCTGGCCCAGTTCGCGTGCAAGTTTGTAATGGAAGTGCTGGCATAACTGTTCTTCTAACAGTGCGCTAAGTTCATCACGTGCGGCTTCCGCTTCGGAGCCGCCATTACACAGAAGGGCGTAAAGAGGTTTCGAACGAACATCCGATGACGGTAAGGCCAGAAGCGTGACCGGTGACATGCCTTTTACGCCGCTGAAATGATCAATCAATTTCACCGCGCTGTCTGGGGATAGTTTTTCGCCGACCATATCAACACCATCAATGCGGCTGATAAAGCGCAATGCCGGACATTCATTAATGAAGCCGGTGACTTCAAGCATGTCCTTGGTGGCGTAGCGTAGCAAGCCGTTGCCAGTAGTCATGATTGGGCGCACACGCATGCCTTGTTTTAAATCCCAGCTACAAATAATTTCGTTGGTATCTAAGTCTTCAAATTCGTAGAAGTGACTGCTCGCCGCGAGAGGGTAATCATCACCCATCGGGAAGGTAACCACGCCTTCTGTGGCGAAAAGCCCTTTGCCTTGGAAGCCACTGTGTGGGAATAGGGCGTGCAGTTTTTCGGCCCAGCCTTTTGATGAGGAGGTATCCCAAGAGCTAATTAACGCAAGTTTTGGCCAGATTGCTTTCGTGAAGGCGGGTGTTACTTCGCCATCCCACTGACGCAGATAGGCGGCGGCTTGTTTGTTAACCGGTGCTTGAAGGTCTTTCAAGCTATCGAACGGGGCAACCCATGTGCCAGTGTCTAACACTTGGGCAATCTTTTCGCGATGCTCCTGCATCATTTGCAGCAAGCTCATGGCGAACGTTGGACTCCATACCGAGATAAAAGATAAATCGGTAGCAGCAACTAAGTAGCATGAGGTAGCAAAAAACGATTCTTCCGAGCTTTCGGCACGCGAAACACCTTCAGGCACGGCCATCGTGCCGGCCATAAACAGGCGTTTCCACCAAGGTAACAACTGAAGGTCGTCATTGATGCTATCGCTAACGGCATCACGTAGGTCACTTGGCACCCAAGATAACGACCAGTAATGGCGGCCTTTCTTGATGCCCGGGAAGTTGGCGTATAAGTCAGACATCCAAGGGCTGATGGCTTCATCTGCTTGATCTAGGAAGGGGCGAGTGTACGGAATCCATTTGATTTTAGAGGTTGAGCCACTGGTAGGCTGGTAGCGATCACAGCTTGCCGTCGATAACATCGGCTTGCCGGTTTTTTGCTGCTCAACGATCATGTCATGCCAGTAATCATAATCCGTGATAGGCACGTTTTTCTGGAAATCTTCAACCGACATGTCAGCCGTTAAGCTGTGTTTGCGGGCCGATTCCGAACCGACGACCTGCGCGAGCGTGTCTTTCAGAATATTACGCTGCAATGTTTCAATATCGCGACTGGCTTCAACAAACTTTTTCGCACCTTGGCGAGTCAATGTAGCTGATGCAAAGTGCAATAACGATGTGGTCAGGTTCTGGAGAGCAGACATCTGAGAGGCTCCTGTAGTTTCTCGATAACGTGGCGGTGACATACGGTCAATTTCCCACGAGAACAACAAAACCTCAGGTTCAGTGTCGTGCACGACGATCAAGCGATAAGCGTGGTGTACTCTTGCCTTCAATGTAGGGGAGGCAGGAGAAGGCTCCGCTGGTTCTCTGTGAGAATATTATATTTTTTATTTATTGTTCGCACGACGACCCCAAAGAAGACTAATTCTGAGAGCCGAAATACGCCGCCAATTTAATCACAAAGTTGCATAGAACAAAATTATTTCCCGCCACTGAGGGCGGGGTTTGGCGCACTATGTCACACTTTGAGCCAAGGCGGTGTTTATGCGACGACTTTCTGAGCCTTGAGGCGTTTACGGCTTGGAAGGAATCCAGACATCATCTTGCCAAAGAAGTGCCAGATAGTAGCGAATGATATCTCTCCAATGCATGGCATTTCTGTACCACGACGCCATTCTGGATTCTTATTATCAAAGAAGTGAATATTGTCGTTGCTGGCACGCATTCCCGGAGTGATGTCGATGTTGGCGGCGTCGTTTTTTAATGAATGGTAACCCTCACCAAAGTCGAGAATGCGTTTTTCTTGGTTGTAGTAAGACGGGTAGAGTTTATTACAGTACTGGTCTACCAAGCCTTCGAGCTCGACATCGCGCTTGTTGTGGCACGGGTAAAAGCGTTGGAAGTTGTTGGTCATCAATAAATAGGTTTTGTAACCTTTAGAAATGAGTAACCAAAAGACGTGAGCTGAAGGGTTTTTAACCTTGGTCGCAAGCATCTTCATTGCGAACGTGGTGTGCATCTTCTTATTGCCCCAGTAAGCTTCTTCAACAATGGTATCGCCACTGAACACACCGATAGCACGGCGGCCATTGTGCTCAAGCTCGATCTCGTTGTACGTGCTGAAACCGACAATACGGTTCTCGGTTTTGTTTTTTAAAATAAGCACGCCTTTTTTAGCATTCATATCCTGGATGAACGTTGCTAGGTCAGCATTGTGATAGTACTGCGAGAACAACTCGTGCATCTCTAGCATTGTACCAATGCTGATTTCGCGAGTTTTAAAAAAACGACAAGACAGTTTCGCTTTAGACATAACAACCTCAATATTTCTTATTATTGTTCTGAACTTGCCTCTTTTGGGCAGTCAGGATGTCTGCAGTCCGTTACTGTTGGCTGTGAAGCCGAATCCTAAGAATCTGGTAATTCGTTGTATTTATTTGCGGAAATTCCGCGGTAACTCATTGTGTGAAAATATGTTAATTTATTTGACGCCGTGTATCTACTTGTTTCTTAACTTTACCCCAACGCCTTACCTCCCTTTTGTGACATCGTGCAAGTTCAGGCGATGATAAACGTATATAGGGTGTTAATGCGCGCCGGGTCACAGAATGAATCCGTGTACTTAGGCCATTGGCGCCTTGCAACCCTGTGATGTCACCTTAGAATAGCGACCAGTTAATTTGTCATCGGAAATCATCATGTCTAATACAACGCCTCTCGCTGTCGTTACTCTTGCTGCGGGTAAAGGCTCGCGGATGAAGTCAGATCTACCTAAGGTTTTACATCCACTGGCCGGAAAACCCATGTTGGGCCATGTTTTAGATGCAGCGTCAGCGTTGCCCGGAGCGGTTCAGCACGTGGTCGTCGGGCATGGGGCAGAGCAGGTGAAAATTTCTTTGGCTGATGCGAGTGTGCAGTGGGCCGAGCAGTTAGAGCAAAAGGGCACAGGACACGCGGTGGCTCAAGCCATGCCTAATGTGGATGGCGAAGCGTTAGTGTTGATCTTGTATGGCGATGTACCACTGATCCAAACACAAACGTTACAGAAGTTGGTTGATATTGCTGCTCAAGACCAGTTGGCTCTGTTAACGGTGAATCTCGCGAACCCTGATGGATACGGACGTATCGTGCGAAATACTGAGGATGCGGTGCAGGCGATTGTTGAGCATAAAGATGCGACGCCTGAGCAGCACCTAATTGCCGAAGTTAACACCGGCATCATGGCCATGCCTGCCAAGTATCTCAATACTTGGTTGCCGGCATTGTCAGCAGATAATGCTCAGGGTGAGTATTACTTAACCGATGTGATCGCGATGGCGGTGGCGGATGGTGTTGTTGTCACAGCGTTGCAGCCAACCTCGGAATCTGAAGTCGAGGGTGTTAATGACCGTGTGCAGTTGGCTCGACTTGAGCGTGTTTACCAGGCCTCATTAGCCCATGATTTGTTAGTCCAAGGTGTCTCTTTGGCCGACCCTGCTCGCATTGATATTCGCGGTAGCTTAACCGTTGGCGCCAATGTGTTTATCGATGTTGGCTGTGTGTTTGAAGGCGATGTGGTACTGGCGGATAACGTAACGATTGGTGCTTACTCGGTGATTCGTAATAGTCAGCTGGGTGACGGCGTAAAGGTTGAGACCTTCTGTCATATTGAAGATGCCCGTGTTGATGCCGGATGTAACTTAGGGCCTTATGCAAGATTACGCCCTGGGGCTGAATTGGCCGAAGGTGCTCGTGTCGGTAACTTCTGCGAAGTGAAAAAGTCGTTTATCGGTAAAGGCTCGAAGGTGAATCATCTCACCTATATTGGCGATACCACCATCGGTGAAGGGGCAAATATTGGTGCGGGTACAATTACGTGTAATTACGATGGGGTGAATAAATTCCGGACGGACATCGGCGATGGAGCGTTTATAGGCTCTAATTCGTCCTTAGTTGCACCGGTCAGCGTTGGAAAAGGCGCCACCGTTGCTGCAGGCTCAATTATTACAAAGGCCGTTGGCGATGGTGAGCTTGCTGTGGCCCGTGGTAAGCAGCGTAATATTTCTGGCTGGGAGCGCCCGAAGAAATCCAACTAAGATTTCTTCGGTGCCTTTCATAGAGTTGATCGGGCGAGTTATAAAAATGACAGAGCGAGGCGGATGAAATCCTGCGAGGTTACAATGCCTGCAAGGTGCCCGTCCTCGTTCGTTATCATCAAACAGCCGCTTTTTTCTGCTTTGAGTTTTTCTCCGGCGGCTTTGATGGGGGAGTCTTCCACCATAGTGGCGACGCTTTGAGATAAACAGCTACTTACCGTTGTTCTACCCAGGTAATCCTGTAAGTGTTGAGCGCCGAACTTATCGGTGATGCGGAATGCTTCACGTAGAAACTCCTTTTGGCTTAACACCCCCACTAGTTTGCCCTCGCCATCGACGATAGGGATATGACGCACGCGATGGCTACGCATCATTTCCTCGGCGTCTAGCAGGTTTTGTTCTGGCATTAATGACAGAACCTCGGTGGTCATGATCTCTTTGACTAATCTCATAGCAGGGCTTCCGCAATCTGATCGTTCTCTTATTAAAGCAGTAAAAAATCAAGCTGCTATGCTGAACTGATCAACTCTTTATATTGAAGGGGGCTGAAATGAGCTTCTCGCATCGTATTCGTAATTATTACGAGCAGATGGTTGCGGAAGAAATTCTGCGTCAGTTTGAAAAACTTGGGCGTGACAAAGATGGTGGCGTCATGGCTGATATCGCCTGTGTCGCGTTGAACCGTCTTCCGCCGAGATATATTCGTTATGAAGTGGATATGGCGTTTTACATGTCGCCCGATGAACTGGTCAGTATGAAGAACAATATTGTCCAAACCGTCAGTGCCGCGATTGATTTTGTGGGGCAACATACACGTGAAGATGACTCAGACGATGACATTGTGTGACGACGGTATTATTGTAACAGGCAATAACGGCTACTTTCCGGCTTGCAACACGATGAAAAATAACAGTGCGTAATCGCTGGGGAAGTACTCACGGACCCTGCGGCATGGAGTGATTGATGAATATCTTATTGGTGGATGACGATACCGAACTAACAGCACTATTAACGCGTTATCTTGAGCGTGAGTTGTTTAAAGTCACCGCAGTACATACAGCAGAAGAAGGGCTTGAAGAAGCTCTGAGTGGTCGTTATCAGGCCGTTGTGCTTGATGTTATGTTGCCCGGAGGGAATGGCATTGAGATCTTAGCCAGCATTCGTACGCGTAGTGAAGTGCCGGTATTAATGCTGACCGCCAAAGGTGATGAGATAGATCGAATCGAAGGCCTTGAAGTAGGTGCGGACGATTACATCCCTAAACCTTGCAACCCTCGTGAGTTGTCTGCGCGCTTGCGCTCAATCCTTCGTCGTGGTCGCTCTACTGACGTGATATCGCCGGTGCTTGAGATTGATGACCTAGTAATTGATTTTGAACAGCACAAAGTCCAGCGTCAGGGAGAAGAACTCGACCTCACCGTGACAGAATTTAATATCCTCGCTGTCTTGTTGCGCGAAGCCGGAAAAGTGGTCGATAAAAATCGTTTGGCCGAGCAATCCATGCAGCGCTCACTGACCATGTTTGATCGCAGTCTTGATATGCACCTGAGTAATCTTCGTAAGAAACTCGGCCCTATGGCGGATGGATCGCCACGTATTAAAACTGTTCGTGGTGTTGGCTACATGTACCAAACAGGACAAGAATTGGCCGAAGCCTAATGCGCGGTGTCTTTTTAAAAATCTATCTCGCCTTCATGGTAACCGCGTTGGTTACCACTGGGGTGACGCTCGTGATGGCGGCATATTATCGCCAGTGGTCAAACGACTCAATTAACCTGATTGCTCCGACCGGTGGTTATATCTCGGCGGCAGAATTAATTCTGCAACAAGGCGGCGAGCCATTGTTATTAGAGTGGCTGCTGAAATTTGAACGTCACCCGAGCGTCAGCGCCTACGTATTTGATGCGCAGGGGTTAAGCTTGTTACCTAATCCTCCGGAAGCTGTGGTGGATTACGCCCTGTCTTCTGAGTCATACAATGCTCGCATCAGCCCCCTAGGGCGTTCTGAAATCTTAGTAAAAGCACCGATTCAAAACACAGAAGGTCGCGTGTATTTGCTGGTGGTTGAGTTTTTACACCCTCTAGTGGTGTTTAACTTACCTACTTACGCGGGCTGGGGGTTGCTCGCATCGTTTCTTATTTTCGCCGTGTGGAGTTTGCTACTTTCTGGTTATTTAACTCGCCCGGTCAGATACATGCAGAAAACCGTGCGCTCATTTGCCAATGGTGACTGGACTGCAAGAATGGACCCGAGGTCGTTACGCCGCCGTGATGAGTTGGGTGAATTAAGTCGCGAGTTTGATCATATGGCGGCCTACATTGAACGCTTGATTCGTGACCAGAAGCAGTTGGTGAGCGATGTTTCACATGAGCTACGATCCCCGCTAGCACGCGCCGTGGTTGCGTTAGAGCTGGCCCGGCTCGATGCCGTACCAGACCAAGAAGAGCACCTTGACCGCATAGAGCTAGAAACCGAGCGCTTGAATGACATGATCGGTGATTTACTGAACATGGCTAAGCTTGAAACTCAACATGATCACAGCCACTGGGCGTTAGTCGATTGTGGAGTGATTCTCGACCAAGTGGTTGAAGATGCTCGTTTCGAACACCCTGACAGTTTAATTCATCTCACACTTGCCGCTGACTTACCCAAAGTTTTTGGTGATGCTCGTTTACTCATGTCGGCGTTTGAGAACATAACGCGCAATGCTCTGCTGCATACACATAGCGGTACTAGTGTGGATCTATCTGCACGCGTAAAAGACCAATCGTTACGTATCGTCATCCGAGATCATGGGCCGGGGGTGCCAGAGGATAAACTTACTGATTTGTTACGTCCCTTTGTTCGGGTTGAAACATCTAGGGCGCGATTGGGCGAAGGACACCGAGGTTTTGGTTTGGGTCTGGCAATAGCGCATCGTGTGGTGTCTCACCATCGTGGCCAGATAGAACTTAAAAACCACCGAGAAGGAGGCTTGATGGCGGTTATCGACCTGCCGTTAGATGTGTAACCGTGTGTCTTTACGTGGAGTTTACCTCGCTGTGGTGTAATAAATTGTTGTCCTGCCGTTACAATGAGTAGGTAAAAAAAATAAGCGAGTAGTATCTGTGCGTTTTTTAAGTGTATTGTTTTTAACTCTTCTCACCTCTGTTGCGTTTGCGAACCCTCCGCATTCTGGCGCGCGTCCGGATATGGCTACCGAGTGGAACAACGCTTTACCTGAGCAACGCCAAGCCCTCGATAATTTTTACCAGTCTTTGCAACAAACACCACAAAGCGCTCAAAGCCCGCAACTTAACGAACGCCTTCAACATCTTGAACAACTGCGTGGCATGTCTACTGAGCAGCGCCAAGAGCTGTTCCGTAATTTTGTTCGTGAAGCGGATGCTCGTAGTTTTCGGTAAATCTGTGAGCTAGCTTGTTCGTATCTTACCGTTTAACACCACCCAAATGTGTGTCACTTTTCTATATCTTCGACGTTATCTCTACCTCATTATCTGCCCCTTATGATCCCCATTCTTGAGTCACTCACCGTCAAATGACACCGTCTGAATCTTGATTATTTGAAGTAGCGTCATTTCGGCAATGGACAAAACTATCTGGGCGGATACAGTGTGCGCAGTCTGATTTTGTAAGCCCTGATCTTGGAAGAGCCAACATGAAAACACGTATCACTGAACTGCTAGGCATCGACGTCCCTCTGATTTTGCCGGGTATGAGTTGGATCTCAACCCCTCAGCTTGTTGCTGCGGTATCGAACGCTGGTGGTTTGGGAATATTGGCCAGTGGCCCGTTAACCCCTGAGGAAACACGTGCCTCTATTCGCGAAATTCGAAAACTCACGGACAAGCCTTTTGGTGTTGGTGTCACTTTGTTGATGCCGGGCGCAAAAGAAAACGCTGAAATCGCGTTAGAAGAGCAAGTGCCAGTGATTAACTTTTCATTGGGTAAGGGCGATTGGTTAGTAAAAAGAGCGCACGAATACGGCGGTAAAGTGATTGCCACCGTCGTTTCTGAGAAACACGCATTGTCAGCACAAGCCATTGGTGCAGATGCTTTATTAGTGACTGGGCATGAAGCGGCGGCACATGGCGGTGCGGTTACATCCTTAGTCTTGGTGCCCTCTATTGCCAGTAAAGTGTCTATCCCTGTGATTGCTACCGGAGGTTTCGCTGATGCTCGTGGTTTGATGGCTGCCTTATCTTTAGGCGCGGAAGCCGTTGCGATGGGGTCACGTTTTGCCACCAGTGCGGACAGCCCATTGCATCATGGCGTGAAAGAAACCGTTGTGAGCAAGTCGGAACAAGACACCATCTACTCAAATAACTTTGACGGACTATGGGCGCGCGTCATGAAAACGCCACAAGCAGAAAAAGCGACACGCAGACCCATGAATTTCTTTATGGCAGCCATTGAGGCCACCAAAGCGGCAAAAATTGTTAAACAGCCGGTCTGGAAGATTATGATTGGTATGTTGGTCATGTTGGATAAAATTAAACTGCTCGCCTACTTCGGTGCCAGCGTTCCTCGTTTACAGGCAGCCACAATTGAAGGTGATCTGGATAATGGCGTTCAGTTTATTGGTCAAACACAGGGGCTGATTGAAGATATTCCAACCGTGGAAGTGTTGGTCAATCGAATCATGACAGAAGCAAAAGAACTTCACTCGTCGCAGCACCGATATTTTTCATAAGTCGCTACATTGTTTTCATAAGTCGCTACATTATTTGTATTGAAAGGGGCTGAATAAATTCCCTGAATGGCCGGATACTCTCCGGCCTTTTTTATATCTCTGAATATTGTCCGAATCGGATAATGTACTGTCTGCAAATACCATAGGCAGCGATTGCTCACTTTCTATACTGATTAACGCTCTAAAAAGAGCGCTCGACTAAAAAAAATAAAACGAGAATAATCATGAAAAAAGTGTTCCTAGCAACGGCATTAGCCGTAAGTATCTCAGGGCAAGCAATGGCTATGTCTGATACACCAGAAACGGGATATACCGAAACAAAATATCCGATTGTACTTGCCCATGGCTTGTTTGGGTTTGATGATATTTTAGGGGTGGATTATTGGTATAAAATTCCTGAAACGCTTCAAGAAGATGGTGCTCAAGTATTTATTACACAGGTAGCAGCTGCGAATAGCCCTGAAATACGTGGAGAGCAATTAATCCCGCAAATTGAAGAGATTTTGGCGATTACTGGTGCCGAGAAAGTAAATTTGATGGGGCACAGCCACGGAGGTCCAACCGCTCGATATGTTGCCTCAGTACGTCCAGATTTAATTGCGTCTATTACCTCTATTGCCGGTGTCAACAAAGGCACTCCAGTGGCAGAGGCGGTGAACGGAACAAGCGATGACCCCGATGCCCCTTCACTTGTCATTCAGCTAGGCACGGCATTAGCGAACACCGTAGATTACCTTTCAGGCGGCGATTACGATCAGGACCTACTTGCCTCAGTCGGCTCAATGACATTTGCAGAAGCTGAACGGTTTAATGCACTGCATCCCGGTGGTGTTCCTGCAACCGCATGTGGTGAGGGCGATTATCAGCATATTGGAATTAATTACTATTCTTGGACAGGGGCAAAGCCGTTAACAAATGTTTTTGATCCTTTGGAGTTAATTCCTACCACGGCGTCTTTATTTTTTACGAATGATGAGCCGAACGATGGTCTGGTAGGCGCATGCTCAACCAACTTGGGAATGGTGATTCGTAATGATTTCTTGATGAACCACTTGGATGAAGTCAATCAGACGGTAGGCATTCATGGTTTAGGAGAAACCGATCCTCTTACTGTGTTTCGAACGCATGCTAATCGTTTGAAAGAAGCAGGTCTTTAATTTGATGAATGTGTCCTCTTCTAAAATGTGGAGTGTGGTTGCTGCCATCGTGATAAGCATATTGGCATACCTAGGAGTTCATCAGAGGTCGGGCGAGCCTCTGGTGTTGGTTGCTCCCGAATCAGCTACCCCGGTGCATGATCAAGGCTATGCTGATTTGCCCCCGCAGAAGAGACATGCCGTTGAGATAGAAACGTTCAAAACCTATCGAGGCGCGACAGAAGACGGCTCACTGAAAGTAGTGAATGGCCATTTGATTATGGACCGTGAATTCCGCCGCTGGATGGATTTTCATTTGTCGGCGGTGGGTGAACGAACCATTACTGAGATAGTTCACTCGCTGGAGCAACGATTACAATCTCTGCCTTCGCCAGCGGCACAAGAAGGGTTGCAGCTGCTTCAGCAATATTTGGCGTACCTAGAAGCTTTGGACGGCTATGACACTGTGGCGGCTCGCAGAGTTATTGGTGCTGACATTGAAGGCTTGCGTGCTCGTAATGAATGGATTGAGCGCCAACGCAGAGATTACTTTTCTGAAGCCGTAGTGACTGCTTTTTTTGCGAATGATGAAGCTTTAGATCGCTTAACTATCGAGCGTATGGCCCTGGTGAAAGAGGGAGCAGACCAAGCCGCGTTAGCAGCACTTGAACGTGAATTACCCATGACATTACAAGTGCAGCGTCAGCAGGTAAGAATCTTAGAGCAGGCCAGAGATATCAATGAGACAACTGTATCGAGTTCTCCAGAAGTGTTATGGCAAAAACGTTCTGAAAAGTTTGGCGAGGCAGCAGCGAACCGGTTGGCTGATCTTGATGATCGCCAAAGCGAGTGGCAGCAGCGAGTGGTGGATTATCGTCAATTTTTAGAGACGGTAGATGATAATGTCAATAAGCTGGAAATGATCAATCAATATGAGCAAACGCACTTTTCGTTCATTGAACGAAAGCGCTTAACAGCCGCGCTAAGCTTGCTCAATAATTCATAATAAAATTTTAGTGGTCAACCTGTCGCAAGATAGATTGCAGCAACGGGAATATTTTAGGGCTAGCGATGACGAGATTATCACCGCAGAGTTCTGGGTTTATTTCTTGATCGAGTTGATCTATGTGCCCAAATACTGCACCTGCTTCTCGAGCAATTAACTGTGCCGCTGCAAAATCCCACGGTTGAACACTTTCGTAGTATCCATCTAAACGGCCACACGCGACCCAGCAAATATCCAGCGCGGCAGAGCCGATACGGCGTATATCGGCACAGTGGTTTAATACGGCTTCCAAGCGACGCATAAGCAGCGGGAGATCTTCACGCACATAAGGGAAGCCTGTGGCGATTAATGCGCGAGATAATTCTGTTTTATCGGCGCAACGAATAGGAAGGTCATTCAAGCGAGCCCCTCTACCGGCACGAGCATGAAAGGTTTCGTCCAGAAACGGGTTGTAGACAACGGCGACTCGCGCTTTGCCCTTGTGATAATAAGCAATTGAAATTGCGACCTGAGGGTGTTGATGGGCAAAGTTCACAGTGCCGTCAATGGGATCAATAATCCAAAGATGTTCAGCGTCGGTTAGTTGGTCAGGATTTAACTCTTCAGACAGAATGACATGATCAGGATAGCTCTTGAGAATCCCTTCGGTAATCAGCTTATCGGCAGCAACATCGGCTTGAGTCACTAACTCAACACCTGCTTTGAATGACACAGATAAGCTAGAGCGCTGCTTAGCAATTAAATCGCCCGCTTTTTTGGATAGCTGTAGTGCTAACGTCAGAACGTTCGTCTCATGCATGATGACGAAACCCCGAATGATAAATGTATTTTAGATGTGGCTTCCGAAAGTATGCGCCTGTGTTGTCTGGCTTACCAGTGTTAGGCTTAGTCATTATGGTAGGATTCAGTTGATCTGGGGTAAAAATACAGTATGACGCGTGTGCATCTTATTACCGGCTTTTTAGGCACGGGGAAAACAACAGCCATTCTTGATTTACTCAAGCAAGTGCCAACAGGCGAGAAGTGGGCGGTGCTGGTGAATGAGTTTGGAGAGGTTGGTGTTGATGGCGCCATCCTCGAAGCGAGTGGTGCGGTAGTTCGTGAAGTCCCAGGTGGGTGTTTGTGTTGTGTGTCAGGATTGCCGTTTCAAATGGGATTGAATATGTTGCTGGCGAAAGAAAAGCCTGACGTATTGTTGATTGAACCAACCGGCCTTGGCCATCCTCGCAAAGTATTACAAACCTTACAGAGTGAGCATTACCTTGATGTTCTAACGGCAGGGGCAAATGTATGTTTGGTTGATCCGCGCCAGTTAAGTGATCCTCGTTATACCGATAATGATACGTTTCATGATCAAATTGCACTGGCTGATATTCTCATCGCCAATAAAAGTGACTTATGTACTGACGATGATTTACGACGTTTTGATCAACTTGTGTCGGCGTCCCAGCCAGCTAAATTGGCGGCTGAGCGTACTCAATACGGGCATATTGATATTGAATTACTTTCACTGTCGCCGGATAGCAAACGTTTGGCGTTAAAAGATCACGGTCACCATCATCATGAAAGCCGTGAGGCGAAAGCCCCCATTGCGCTGGAAGCCGGTGAGCAGTTTCGCCGACTAGAAGGTCATGGCGCTGGCCATCACTCACTGGGTTGGCTAATCAACGGCGATTGGCAGTTCTCATTAGCTCAGCTACGTCACTGGTTTGATCAACTAGAGGCTGAACGCGCTAAGGCTTTGATCAATACCAGTGACGGTTGCTATGTGCTCAATTGGCGTGACGGCGTACTGTCTGAAATGCCAACCCGCGCGCTAGAAGAAAGCCGTATAGAAATTATTACCGGGGCGTCTCCAAATGCGGATACGCTCGAAACTACTTTGTTTGCTTGTCGCGTGGTGGATTAGTTCTACACGACCTTTATAACGTAAGGTGTTTACTCAATGAAATTTTGCCCGCAGTGCCAATCGGACATATCAATACAAGTCATTGATGGTGAGCAGCGTCGTGCTTGCTCTGTTCAGTGCGGGTTTGTATTTTGGGATAACCCTACGCCGGTCGTGGCGGTGGTTGTGGAAACACCAGAGGGGATTGTTCTGGCGCACAATAAGCTCTGGCCGCCGGGCAAGTTCAGTATTATTACGGGATTTTTAGAACGTGGCGAAACCCCGGAAATGTGTGCCATACGTGAAACAGAAGAAGAGCTGGGTCTTAAGGCGGGTCATGCTGAATTTATTGGCTTCGAGTTATTCGATGGTCAAGGTTTCAACGGCCAAGAGTTTAATCAACTCATTATTGGGTTTCATATCTATGCCGAAGGTGACATCCGGCTGGATGAAAACGAACTGGATGAATTCAAAATAATTTCATTAGATAAAATAAAAGGGTGGGGCTCGGCGACTGGAAAAATTCTAAGCCGCTGGCTTGAGAGCCAAACCTAAAACCTCAATGAAAATGTGTGCTTTTTACTGTTAAATAATCGTAATAATATCGGCATAAAAGCGTAAAGAAACTGACCTACCTCTGACACTTTTTCCTGTCTTAATCTCCGGCTACGATCAATTGTTGTCTGGGGATGTTATGAATACAAATATAAAAAAGAGTGCGCTTTGGTTAGCACTGTTTGCTACAAGCACAGCACACTCTGATATTTTAATTAATGAAACGGATGCCGATAATCCAAGCACAGATACGGCAGAGTTTATCGAACTGTTTGATGGTGGTTTGGGTAACCAACCTTTAGATGGTTTTAGTTTGGTTTTTTATAATGGCAGTAGCGACACAAGCTATTTCTCCCAATCGCTGGATGGTTTAACAACCAATAACGATGGCTATTTTGTGCTGTGTGGTGATGCAGCTCAAGTCGCTAATTGTGACTTGGATGTTTCACCTAACTCAAACTTAATTCAGAACGGTGCAGATGCGGTCGCTTTGTATGTAGCTGCGGAGTCCGCTTTTCCTAATGGCACTGGTGTTACGCTTGAAGGCTTAGCCGATGCGGTTGTTTATGATACCAATGACGCTGACGACGCGGGTTTGTTGGTACTTCTAAATGCAGGCGAACCTCAGTTGAACGAGGGAGAGAACGGCGCTAAAGACACGCAGTCTCTCCAGCGTTGTAGCGGTGATGCACTAACAACCTCAGGTTTTGTGGCGTCGGAGCCTACACCGGGTGAAGCAAACGCCTGTGGTGGTGATCCTGTTTCCGAATTAGGAATGTGCGGTGAAGAAGCGATTGGCATTCACGCGATTCAAGGCCTGATATCAGACGTTAATAATGACGCCAGCCCAATGCTTGGCCAGCAAGTCATTGTTGAAGCGATTGTCACCAGTGATTTACAAGGCGGTACGCTGGCGAATGGCGATTCGTCCTATCAATACAGTGGATTCTGGTTGCAGCATCCGGCGGTAGAGACTGACAACGATGCACAAACGTCAGAAGGCGTCTTTGTTTATGACTATGGCTTACCCGTTGCGAGCGGAGATCGCGTGCGTTTATTGGCTACTGTCGGCGAGTATAATCAAGTCACCCAGCTAACAAACGTGGCTGATTATACTATCTGTTCCTCTGAAAATACCTTACCCGCAGCGATTGAAGTGACCTTGCCTGTTGCCGATTTAAACGAGTGGGAAGCGCTGGAAGGTATGCGTGTAACGACAGCGCAAAATTTGGTCGTCAGTGATCTATACGGTACTGGCTATGGACTGGGTAATTACGGACAATTTGTGGTGTCTTCGCGCTTGCATTTTCAAGGCACTGAAATCGCCCTGCCAGGCTCTCCAGAAGCTTTAAATGCCGACGCGGAACGTGTGCTGGATACCTTGTTGGTTGATGATGGTGTATCGGCCTCCTATCCAACGTTTATTCCATTCCCTGACGATTCAGGTTTTTCTGCAACAAACCCTTTACGCATTGGTTATACCGTACCAGCGCTAACAGGTGTCATGAATGCTTATCGTAATAACTACACCATTATTCCTGAATCTGTTGTGATTGATCCAACGCACCCACGTACGCTGGCACCTATCGTTGCGAGCGATGCGAATGTGATTATTGCAGGCATGAACGTGCTTAATTACTTTAATGGTGATGGGGCTGGAAATGGCTTCCCGACCTCACGTGGTGCACCAACATTTGACGCGTTTGAAATGCAAACCGATAAAATTGTTGCTGCATTAACGGCGATTAATGCTGACATTATTGGCTTAATGGAGCTTGAAAATGATGGCTGGGCACCTGATAGCGCGATCTACGATTTAGTCAATGCGTTGAATGCACAGCAGCTACCGGGGGATGAATACAGTGTTATTACGCCTACGGGAAGCCAAATAGGTACGGATGCTATTGCCGTCGGTCTTATTTATCGTGCAGAGCGAGTTACCCCAGCAGGCGCGGTGCGCATACTTCAAACCAATAATTCTCCATTAGATGATAATGGTGAGCCGTTATTTGATGACACGAAAAACCGTCCAGCAATGATTCAAACTTTTATGGTTGAAGGGCAAGAAATAACAATTGCTGTTAACCATCTTAAATCAAAAGGTTCTGCCTGTGGCGAGCCAAATGAAGGTGCGGATGGCCAAGCAAGCTGCAACATCAATCGTACTCGTGCGGCTCAGGCACTGACCGAGTTTCTTGCGAGTGATGGTCAGGTGATGATTTTAGGCGACCTGAATGCTTACAGTCAGGAAGACCCAATGCAGGTATTTTATGGCGCAGGGTTTAGCAATCTGAAATACACCGATGCAGCGACGGAAGCGCAGCCTTACAGCTATAGCTTCAGCGGCATGCTAGGTAGCTTAGATCATGCGTTAGCAACAGTCTCTCTGGCTGAGCAAGTGGTCAGTGTCGATGCGTGGCACATTAACTCGGTGGAAGATTCATTAATGGATTATTTAACCGAAGCTAACGGCCAGACTTATAGCTCAAAAGATAATTATGCGGCAGCAGATGCCTACCGTTCTTCTGATCATGACCCAATCGTGGTGGGTTTAAACTTGTTACCACCGAATGTTGCGCCAGAACAAACACGAGATATTCCGGCAATATCAGTGACGCGCCTTAACCAGTCGTTGTTAATTGACCTCGCTGATTACGTGACTGATGCTGATGGTGATGCTTTGTCTTATTCTCTGGTGTCTGCTCCTGAAGGTTTGGTGTTGGATGGTAATGGTGTATTCAGTGGTCGTGCCGATCGTGATGTCTTAGCTCAATTACCCGCTAATGCGCTGATTGAAGTCAGTGACGGCGTTGAGTCTATTACGGTGAGCATCATGATTAATGATGATCGTCCAGCACGTTCTTTTTGGAATTTTCTATTGAGCCTATTTTCTTGGCTTTGGTCGTAACTTAAATTCTGAATTAATTAGGCGAAATACGGTTTAATTAATTCGGAGAACTTGTGCCCCTCGGGCTGTGAAAGAGTGAGCAAACTCTTCCCAGTTCGGGGTGACAAGATCCGTATCAAATACATTAATATGCACGCGTCTTTTACTGAGGCTAATACTGCTTAGCGACGTAGATGTAGTCAGCCAATCTCTTTCTATTCCCACAATATTCTTCGCAGATACAGCAAGAAAGATATCGATGTACGGGCATAATTCACTCGCATTCTCTGTTTGTGAATAAAAACATTGGAAGCACACGTCCGGAAACTGATTTTCAATTGCCTCTGTAATGCCGAGGGGGCAGTGGGTATCACAAATTAATGCGGCACATCTGCAATGTGTCACGTTGGCTTCATGAAGCGGAATCTTCATATGATGTAATGCGAAATAATTTGCATCTCTCGATTCATTGAGCGCAAGCAGTAACGGCCATGAGGTCGTTCGCGATAAATATGCGTTAATGCAAAGAATGGTTGGTATAAAGACTCTAGGCAGATTGATCGCCACGCTTCACTGCGAGAAGAGTTTAATCCGGTATCTCTGAGTGTGGTGTATATTCGGCGCAACCAGCTTTCTTGCAATCGTGTAAAACCTTTCATTCCTGCATCGGCAGCAAGTTCAATGCCTCGATCAACATAATCATTAATTAAGTCACCGCGAGGAGCACTTCCTGTGTATTCACGAATTAGCTTTTCTAAGGCTTCGAAATTGGAAAGCGTTTGTTGCTCAATCGCCAGCTCGGGAACCGGCGTATGGAGAGATGAGTTAGAGAGAGCATTGGTCATAAACGTATCCTCAGTAGATGAAAATACATTAATGATAATGATTCTCAATAGCAATGATTCTTGCTATTGGATATTTGTATCAAAAAACAAATTCTAATAGCTTTTACCAGCTGAAAGGTTTTTCGCCATTGTGATTGAGCTTGATCCAGCCCCCTTCGTCGCTGGCTGAGTCTTCTTTCCAACCACTGTCGCTACAACGAATTTCTTGGCCCATTACCTCAAAAGCACGTCGTCCGGCACTGAGATCATTATCCCAAGGCGTCTTATTTTGCTTAAACCAAAGGCTGGCAAAGTTCTTTTCAGCCTTGAAGGTCAAGTGAATATCCATCGATTCACCATCACTGTTTTGGCAGTGCCACTGAATTAGGTGTTCCGTAGTTTTAATGGCTTCTAGTGCGCCAATGTCTTGCTGTAACCAGCTAAGTACGGCTTCTGGATCGGCATTTAATATGTAGAGTTCTAGGTCAGGGAAGCGGTCAGTCATGATTGGTAGGGTCTCGAAAAAGGCGCAAAATGGTCAGCATAATATAGCCAATGCTCGCGAGCAGTGCTCCAGCACTAGCACATAACAGGCCGGTCATTGCGACGGCTTCTTGTTCAAAGGATGGGGCGATGCGTTTATTCGCGAGTAGGATGAGTCCTGCCCCTGCAAAAAACAGCGTTGCTCCGATTGAAAAGAAGGTCAGGTAGCGGCGCTCGTTGCCCGCTTGAGTACTGACCCATTGTCGCCATGACATGCGCTGTTAATCCTTGCAGAGTAAGTTGGAGAGAGAATATCAGAACTCCAGTGATAACTCCTCAACAGATAGTGAGGCTAGTAGATAAAAGGCTTACGGTAGGTTATCCACAGAAATATACATGGATTGTGTTATTTTTATACAGTGATCATGCGTGAGGTGGTTATTTTTCTCGAAGAGCGATAATTTTTATGAATATCGACACTTCCTTGGCAATTAGAAAAAAATTCAGAATCGATACGCTTTACCTGTTGAAAAATAACGATTTTTCTGTTTTTTGGAAGCTGTTTCAAAAATGAACAACTTTCGCCAAGTCGCGCTGTAACTGGGTCTTGGAGGGTTTCTATCAGGTCATGCACAAAGTTATCCACAGAAAGTGTGGAAAGTTAAATGAAATGCGATGACTTGTTCACAAATACAGTCAGCGGTTTGTCGCCACCTTATTCCGATCGTTTAACCGGCGGCTGTGATTATCATTGAATTTAAGGGGGGCTTCATATAGAATCGCGGGCCTTCATTTACCTAGGTCTTGCTGACTTCAGCAATATCGGGCAAATGGACTCCTTGCCTTACCGGATGGGCCGGAAGGCTAATAACCCAAAAGGAGCTGACAATGCGTCACTACGAAATCGTATTCCTAGTTCACCCTGATCAGAGCGAACAGGTTCCAGCGATGGTTGAGCGTTACACTAGCACCATCGAAACGACTGGCGGTTCTATCCACCGCTACGAAGACTGGGGTCGTCGCCACTTGGCTTACCCAATCAATGACGTGCACAAAGCACACTACATTCTAATGAACGTTGAATGTACTCAAGAAGCGCTTGATGAGCTGACTACCAACTTCCGTTACAACGACGCTGTTCTACGTAACATGGTAATCCGTTGTGATGAAGCCGTTACTGAAATGTCTCCGATTAAAGCGGCTGAAAGCCGTGATGATCGTCGTCGTGCAGAACGCTCAGAGTCTGAAGCTAAGTCTGAAGAGACTGCTGAAGATACCACTGAAGAAACTGCAGAAGAGTCTTCTTCTGAAGACAACGCTGAGTAAGAGAGGAATAAGTCATGGCTCGTTTTTTCCGTCGTCGTAAGTTCTGCCGTTTCACTGCTGAAGGCGTAACTCAGATCGATTACAAAGATCTAGATACCCTAAAAGGCTACGTTACTGAAACTGGCAAAATCGTACCAAGCCGTATCACTGGTACTCGTGCTAAATATCAGCGTCAGCTGTCTACAGCAATTAAGCGCGCGCGCTACATTGCTTTGCTGCAATACACTGATCAGCACGACAACTAATCACACCTTGATTAGTACCTGAGTCGCTTGGCGGCTCGGGTAAATGATGTGATACCGCTGGTTTTACTATTGTATCCATTACTAATTTTCGTAGCGCTAACCAGCCGGTTATGCGTGAACAAAAGACACGGTGTTGATGTGCTATCTCGGTAGCAATAAAAAACACCCTGTAATGAGGAATCATTATGCAAATTATTTTATTAGAAAAAATCGCAAACCTAGGTTCACTGGGCGATCAGGTAAATGTACGTCCTGGTTACGCTCGTAACTTCCTTTTCCCACAGGGTAAAGCGGTTCCTGCGACTAAAGTTAACATCGAACAGTTCGAAACTCGTCGTGCAGATCTAGAAGCTCAGGCAACTACTAAGTTGGCCGAAGCTCAAGCACGTAAAGAGAAAATCGAAGAGATCGAACTGTCTGCAGCGGTTAATGCTGGTGACGAAGGTAAGCTATTTGGCTCACTGGGTAACCGCGATATCGCAGAAATGGCTTCAAGCGCTGGTGTTGAGTTGGCTAAGTCTGAAGTACTGCTTCCAGACGGCCCTCTACGTCAGGTTGGCGAATACGACATTACTATTCGTCTGCACCCTGAAGTACAAGCCGTTCTTAAAATGCACGTTGTTGCAGAATAAGAACCGCTGAAAAATGATGAACAGTAAGGCCTAATCCGGCACTTACCACACATCATATGCCCTAGCTCATCAGGGCTGATTAAGGCACTATTGGTATCTACTAATAGTGCCTTATTTATTTGTGCAGATTTTGCAGGACGTTATGAACAGCGAATTCGATCAGGACGCAGGATCATCCCTAAGCAGCGCCAAAATACCTCCTCATTCGGTAGAAGCCGAGCAATCAGTGCTTGGCTCCTTAATGTTGGACGAACGCGCGTGGGAAGCTGTTTCTGAAACGATACAAGACACCGATTTTTATCGCCATGACCACCGCATTATCTTTCGCGCTATTCAGCACCTAACGTCTCAAGACCAGCCGATTGACGTGGTGACCGTTGCCGAAGAGCTAGAAGAGCGCGGCGAAGTCGAAAAAGCCGGTGGTGCTTCGTATCTGAGTCGCCTAGTTGATATGACACCGTCTATCGACAACTGCGAAGCGTACGCCACCATCGTCGCGGAGCGCTCGCAACAGCGACGTTTAATCGAAGCCGCTACCGACATCATGGAAAAAGCGTATGAGCCCGGTGGTGACACCACGCTGACGCTTATTTCCGATGCAGAAAAAGCCATCGCCCAAATTGCCGAAGGTAATCGCAGTGATGGCGGCCCACAGCTAGTCGCGCCGATTCTAAAAAATACCCTTGAACAGCTCGATCAAATGTTCAATCAACCAGAAGGCTTAACGGGCATTACCTCGGGCTTTAAAGAAATCGACAGCCGTACCTCGGGATTCCAAAAAGCGGATCTCGTCATTGTGGCAGCACGTCCGTCGATGGGTAAAACCACCTACGCCATGAACTTGGTTGAAAATGCTTTATTGGCGACCAAGCGCCCGGTACTGGTATTCAGTTTGGAAATGCCATCTGAATCTATCGTCATGCGTATGTTGTCTTCGATTGGCAAAATTGACCAGACCCGTGTGCGATCCGGTAAATTAATTGATGAAGATTGGCCAAAGCTATCGGCGGCGGTAAACCTTCTAAAAGATTTACCCTTATATATTGATGACACCGCTGCCATTACCCCACAAGAAATGCGGGCACGAGCACGTAAAGTTTATCGCGAGAATAACAACGACCTCGCCATGATCATGGTCGATTACCTGCAGTTAATGCGAGTGTCTGGGCCATCTGAAGGTCGTACCCAAGAAATTTCTGAAATCTCGCGTACTCTAAAAGTGATCGCAAAAGAATTTAATTGCCCCATGATCGCGCTTTCGCAGCTTAACCGCTCGCTAGAGCAACGACCGAATAAACGCCCGGTATCTTCCGACTTGCGTGAATCGGGCGCCATCGAGCAGGATGCCGATATTATTCAATTTATTTATCGCGACGAAGTCTACAACGAAGACTCACCGGATAAAGGCATTGCCGAAATTATTACCGGTAAACACCGTAACGGCCCGATTGGTATCGACCGCTTAGCATTTATTGGTAAATACACACGCTTTGAAAATCTCGCGCACGGCTACGAAGGCGGTGACGACGAATATTAATAGCGTCAGCTTTGTGTTTTAAATAATGAACAAAACACAGGCTGACCGTTATCCTTCCAAGGTAAAACAATGAAATTCACCCCCGAATTAGAATTCCCTGGCGGCCGCGTTAAGCCGCTGCATTACGATGACATCGACGCATTATACGAACTCTATCAGCACCCCGAAATCCCCGGCCAGCGTCCACTACAAGACAAAGAACACCTCAACCGTATGGTGGACTACAGTGTGCAAATGGCGGCGACCCAGCGCGGCATTATGTGGGCAATTGAAATCAACGGTGAAATTAAAGGCATGGTTAGCGGCTTTGATTGGCAGCCTTCGCAGTTGCGCATCATGATGCGCGTGGATGGCTTACCGACGTTAACCATTCGAGAGCGCGAAAAAGCACTCAGTGTTTGCATCGACTTCCTTGTGAATAAATACCATATTCGTAACTTTGGCTACCAGTGGATCGCTGGACAAAACGAAGACATCACCGCCATGTTAACCGGTATGGGGTTTGAGCACACAGCCACCCTGAGTGATGCTTGGCGCATCGGTGAAAGAACTTTCGCCAACGTTGCTCAATATCATTTTATATCCAGTAAAGACAAGCCAGTGCCAAAGCGATTAGGCGATGGACACGACGACGATTATTCGCCGGGGCAAAATCTTAATGGCACATCAGTAAAGGGAGGGGAGTAGCATGAATTGGAATTTCGAAACTGACAACTACATCATTCGCCTGCCAGTGTCTGATCAAGATGGCGACGCGCTCTATAGTCTACTTTCTCAACAGACGGTCGTTGATCATATACCTCGTATGGCCATGACATTAGAAGAACAGGCTACGGATGAACTGCGCCGAATTGCCATGCGCTTTGAATCACGAGAAGCTGCCTTCTGGTTGATTGAACGTAAAATCGATGGCCAATTGCTCGCTCGAATCGGCGTACAGCATATTAACTGGATGATGCTAAACACCCAAATGCAGTGGGAGCTAAGCACAGAATGTGATTTGGCGGTTCTTACTGAAGTGATTCCAGCGATACTGAACGTACTGAAGGATGACTTACAACTACGTAGAGTAGAAATGCGAGTCCGTGCCGGTAATGTTGAACAAAAACAGCATCTCGAAGCATTGAGATTTGAACACGAAGGAAGCCTGCCATCACAGTTCGAATATAACGGAGAAGATGTGAATTTGGATATTTATTCTGTGATATTAGACTAATTTTAATTCGCAACTCAGATAATAAAAAAGGCCGCGATTGCGGCCTTTTTTATTGAATTAATTCAGCACTAGAGGTCGCACTGAACAGCCCCGCGATTTGTACTAATGATATTGCGATCCGTGTTATTTACAACACCATCATTATTGAGGTCAAAATCAGTGCTTGGGTAGAACGCACGGAAGTAGAAGCGCCATTGGTCGGTACCGTTAATTTCACCGTCGTTATTGAGGTCGCCAGCTAATAAAACTAGATCACCAATATCAGTTGACGTGCTGAGCTCTACTGATAAGCATGGAAAAACATATCCATCAGCTTGAAGGCTAATTTGATAGTTATCTTCACTTAAAAAGTTTTCAACAAAACGGTTGTCAGAAAATATATTAAGCTGATCTGTATACCCAGTTGAATTTTTTATTGTTCCGGTAATTTCCGGACTATTTTCATTTTGACCCTCTACCTGTACAGAGCCTGTAATTGCTAACGTACCTTTATGGATCTGATCGTTTAGCCAGATATTACGGTCGCTAGGGTAGACTTTGATCTTTTCTCCGGATGCTAATTTTGCAGTTCCTGAACATGTCAAACTTCTAGTACCAAACCCGGTTCCTTCGGCTAGGAATGATAGTAGTGCCGTGCCATCACTCTGATCATTTTCAAAACTTAGCTGTAATTGAACTAAATTGTTAGCCGGGCTAATTGATATGGAATTGGTAGATTCCCCCCCCCAGCCTTGAAAGCTCGCTGCACTGAGGGTTAAGTCACCCTTACAGTTAAGGGTCATGCTATTCACTGTTCCTGATGCATATACAGTAATTTCAGCTGATTCATCTATGGATGTATCAATTTCATATTTGTTGGAAGAGACATTGAGATACAAACCGTCGGGACGAAGTTTATAGATTGCGAATGGAGTTTGTAGCGTATTCTCGTTTGTAAACCTCAGTGCGTTGGTGTTCCATATAGATAGTTCAGTTTCAAGATCTATCTGCAAATCTGGAAGTGCTGACGTAGTAATGAATGTATTGTAAGCACCTTCTTGTGTTGCTAAGCGCACGACAAGCTCATCAATAACAGCCTGTAACTGTTCAGATGTTAAGTCTTCGTCAAGTCCTGCAATGGGAAGTTCAGGAGGGGCAGGGTAGTTTGACGTTAATTGTGGTAATAACTCAAAGATATGTGCGTCAACTGCAGCAATATAATCAGCTCCTAGTTTCTCTTCAAGGTTGCTTCTTGTGATTGATGATAGATACGTAGTGACATCTTCAGAGTAATTGTAAATAACAGGAGTAGCAACTAACCCTGCAGTACCAGGAAAGTAAGCCGCTGCAATAAGAGTGTCAGAACCACTTTCTGTCATAAATGAACTGGAAAATGTTTCATACTGAACACTGTCAAAATTTGAAAGAAATCCAGCAGATTCGGCAGAAGATTGAACTTTTAGCGACGTGATTGAAAATCTATTCGGGGAAAATGGCGGTATCGGTATGGTGTTTGCGACAGCAATATAACTATTTCCACCTTGCTCTTGGACGCTTGTGATTGTTGACCCATTGTAGATCATCGTTGTTTGTGGCGATGTTTCCGTCACGGCGAGTGCAGAGAGTGCATCGATTTCGCCATCGGTTTGAGTTAAGTATAGGTTGTAATTGCCTTCGGATTTTCGATCAAAAAATGGGCTAATCAAAAAGGAAGGTTCGTTATTCCGAGTTAATGATATTGAAGTACCTGATTCAGGTTCAAAAGAATAAGATTTATCCGAAATACTCGCTTTCAACTGTCCACTGTTGTCATCCTTATAAATATAATTTTCAGAATCATTCCAGCTATATTTAGATGTAACTGTATCCACTTTGGGAATATTTAACCCAGAATCGACCCTGTAACAGTTATTGAATTGAATTAGGATAGGGAATGTAGGTATGTACGACCCTTTAATACATTCGTAAAGAGTTTCATTTTCAGGGGAGGAATCATTTTTTATAATAAAGAAATTTTTTGTTTCCGCCACGAAGTGTTGATTTTCAGGCATCATTACAGGCAGCCCTTGAAATCGTCGTTCAATCAATGCACGGTCAATGCTAGCTTTGAAGTGTTCGTTCGATAAAATCGAACTTTCACCTGTTAAGTTAGTGAAGTATTCATCAACGCCATCGCCTGTAAAAAAACTGGGAGTTGGTGCGTTTGGATAGTTTTCTAAAAGTTTTTGTGCAAGCGTACTTGTAAAGTTTCCTTGCTTTACAATATTGACAGAATCCTCTGCACTATTTGCCGATGAAATATCAATATATACAAATGACTCTTGATCTGCTCCTGAAAGCCCCTCTAAGTTCGTTTTATATATATAACCGTTGTATTTTGTTTGTAAAATCTGGTTTGAGTCTTTTTGTGGCGCGACGATAGAGTCTAGTTTGATGGCAAATGATTCGGCGGAGACAGCAAGTGAGAGTGCTGATATTAGATAGGCCGTTTTGTTTTTCATAAACAGATTCCTTCTGTTATTTTTTTTATTGGAGAAGTCACCTTACGTAGTCGGTTTATGAATAACAATATCAATTAGCGCTGTTGAATCTATCGGGAATGTAAATGGTACTTTATCATTAGATATGACTTACAAAATCAACCCTCATTCTCATGCCTTACCTCAACAACCACATCCCCTTGGTTGTCGACACTTATTATAAAATCAATTGGTCGGCAGCAGACTTGGCAGTCTTCGATGTATGTCTGTTCTTCTTCTGAGGTATCAATCAGTACGGTTTGTAATTCACCGCAGTAGGGGCAATAAATGTCACGTTCGAGTAATTCCACGTAGCACCTGTCATATAGTTGGTGTTTGTTTTACAGCTCGCCCATTAATCCTTTTAAGCGTGCTTTTTGCTCGTCGCGTGTAAGCGGAGTTTCTACTCCGTCAGTAAGTGCTGGGGGGAGGTCTATTTCGAGGGTTTCTCCGGCTTGTACCCGCTGCAGCAGTAAGTCGTAATTTCGTTTAAATACAGGAAAGGCTTTTTGTTCGGTTTCGTTGGCAATAAAAAACCAGTCGGTGGCGCGGCCTGCAAAGTAAACCGCAGGGTGGCTCCATTTATATTCTTTTTTAGGGGAGGGGGCGCGGCAGGCTTCTACGTAAGCGGCGTGTGCAGAAGGTAAACCGAGCACTTCGGAGATGTCACAGCGGGCGAGTACTTCGTGAACGTTGGGCAACCAGCTGCTTTCTTTTACGGCTTTTTCCGCGGCGCGCATGATGACTTCGCCGGTGTAGTCGCCGAGCAGGCGCATCCACAGGCGTTTCGCCATGTTCATGGTATCTAAATCGGGAAACGCCTTGAGAAACTGGTTGTGATAATTAAAGCGAAATAGCTCAAATATCTGGTTGATCGCTGATAGCTGATCATCACTCGGAGGACGTTGGCTATTTTGCCCAACTGGTGTCGCTGAGTCGGCTGACGCTTGCTTCAGCTGTTGTGTAACCCGGTTGAGCAGTTGCTTGCTGTCCATTGTTATCTCCGTCAGTCTGACCAGCGAGACGTTTGCCCCATTGCTGTTTTACGTATTGCAGGAAGCGACTGTTCCAGCTGTTGTGTACTTGGTTCGAGTCGCGCCAGTATAAAACAAACTCAGCCACAAGCGAGCGCGCAAACTCTTCTGAGATGTGCCCCATGGTTAAGATGTCAAAACAGTCTTCGGCGGGTTGCCAGTCGTTTTCAATGCGCGTTGGTAATGGCGAATGCTCGACCGCTGCAGTGTAGCGCGCCCACTGCTGGCGTACATGCTGAATAAATTTACTGTTCCAGGTTTTAAATACGTCGCCGCGCTCGCTCCAGTAGAGAATAAATTCAGGCACGGCGTCTTCAATAAACTGCGGATCGATACCGGCGCGCTGCAAGATTTGTAGGGCATCCGAGCTTGGCTGCCAGTCGCTCCCAATCGGTTTGGCTTCATCTTGCATGGGGTTGAAGCCAGTGCGCTCATGCATACGCTGGAACTTGTTGGCGTCGTTCTGGGTAAACACCCATTGGCTTTTTACGTGTCTGAAAAAGCGCGTATTCCAGTCGTTACGGTTCGTTCCTTGTTCTAGACCTTGCAGTACAAAGGTATCCATTTGTGCAAAGCTGAAGGCGCGTGGAATTTTATGCTGTTCTAAACGTCGTAATGTGTCTTCGGCAGGTTGCCACTGGTCAGGCATGGGCGCTGGTCTTGAAGGCTCCGGCCGTGATGACGAAGGTGCCGCTGGATTTGCCAAAGGTGCCGGTTGTTTCGGACTAGCAGTTCTTTGATGTCTTGAAGATTGCTGGGTTTGTTCTGCACCATCAAAGATGAAAATAATGCCAGAAGCATCGGGAAACATTGGCCCTTGTAGCCGCAATAAACCTTTATCAATTAAACCGTTCAGCACGCGGCGTATAGTCACGTCATCCCAAAATGGAAGCTGCTGGCGCAATGCCTCGTTGCTCAATCGCGCTTGAGGTTGAGTTTGGATTTTGGCAGCGTCATTCAATATGGTCAGTAACACAGCCTCTTCCAGCCCAATGGTGGCGGCTAAGGTGGCCGACAGGCTAATGGTATGATCGCTGAAGAGCGGGTGACTGGGCATGAATAACTTCCGGGTTCAGAAATGTACTGACATAATGATATTTTTACGGAACATCTATAGTGATCCGGACCAACCATTGTACTGATTTTCAGGAATCTTCCTACGCCTATGACCCGTCCAACGCGAGCTTTACTTAAATGGTCCAACTTGCGCCACAATTATCGTGTCGCTCGTGAACGTACAAAGCACGAAGCTTACGCCGTGATCAAGGCCGATGGTTACGGCCATGGCATGTTGGCGTGTGCCAATGCGTTGTCAGGGGAGGCAGATGGTTTTGCCGTGGCCTGTGTAGACGAAGCTCTACTTTTACGTCGTGAAGGTATTCGTCAGCCGATACTCGTTCTTGAAGGTGCCTATGATGCACAAGAGTGGGAGCAAGCGGCAAAGCATCATTTGCAGTTAGTGATTCATCACTCACAGCAATTACGAGATCGTGCGCAGGCTGAATTAGAGGAAGACGTCGCTGTATGGCTAAAAGTGAACAGCGGTATGAATCGCTTAGGTGTTCGCATGGAAGATGCACCGGACATGATTGCCCGCATCCGCAACGATGAACGATTGATTCTGCGTCACATTATGAGCCACTTCGCGACGTCAGACGAAGCCGATCTTTCTTTTTATGAAGAGCAAAAATCGCTCATGCTAAATCACGCGTGGCCGGTGCCGTTAAGTTTAAGTAATAGTGCTTCGATCTTGCGTGCTAACACCAAAAACGGCATCGAAAGTGAGCACGTACTTCGCCCTGGGATTATGCTTTACGGCAGCTCGCCGCTAGAAGAGTTTAGTGCCGAGGATGTAAACCTGCGCCCAGTCATGACGCTGCAGTCAGCCTTAATTAGTGTACATAATGTACCTGCAGGCGAAACGGTTGGATACGGACGACGCTGGACGGCAAAGCGCGATACTCGAGTGGGCGTGGTTGCCATAGGTTATGGCGATGGTTACCCGCGTCATGCGCCCTCTGGTACCCCGGTGAACGTTGCAGGAAAACGCTGCGAACTAATTGGTCGAGTGTCGATGGATATGATCACGGTGGATATCACCGATATGCCTGAGGCCCAAATTGGATCACCCGTTGAGCTATGGGGGGAGTTGGTCGATATTGATGACGTTGCCCGTTATTGCAACACCATTAGCTACGAACTTTATTGTCGTCTTACCCCAAGAGTGCCACGAATTAATCTGCAATAGATGAATCATGTTTGCAGAGCAGTCTTTAAGAGGGGGCACTCACAAAACGGAACAGTCTTATGCAGGAAGCCAAGACGGATTCCCTGCATAATTCATCTTCACAAATTTGTAGGAGATCAACATGATCAAAGCTTATGCCGCTGCTAAACCCGGAGCAGAGTTAGAACCGTTTGAATACGATCCTGGAGCACTTGGCGCACATGATGTTGAAATTGATGTGGAATACTGCGGTATATGCCATAGCGACTTGAGCATGTTGAACAACGAATGGGGCATCACCCAATTCCCATTTGTACCAGGCCATGAAGTTGCCGGTAAAATTGCAGCCGTTGGTAATCACGTAAAAACGTTAAAAGTCGGTGATCGTGTTGGTTTAGGTTGGCATTCCGCCTACTGTGGCGAATGTCATACCTGCATGAGTGGTGATCATAATTTGTGTGGATCAGCACAAGGCACGATTGTGGGCCGTCATGGCGGCTTTGCTGACAAAGTCCGTGCGCAATCTGCCGCCGTGGTGAAATTACCTGACGGCATTAGCAGCGAAGTGGCAGGCCCATTATTTTGTGGTGGCGTGACCGTGTTCAATCCCATTGTTCAGTTTGATGTTGCTCCAACAGCTCGTGTTGGCGTGATCGGCATTGGTGGTTTGGGTCATATGGCTGTGCAGTTTTTAAATAAATGGGGCTGTGAAGTGACCGCCTTTACGTCGTCAGAATCTAAACGTGAAGAAGCACTAGAACTCGGCGCGCATAAAACGCTTAACTCTCGTGATGAAGACGAATTAAAAGCAGCGGCGTACAGTTTCGATTTTATTATCTCGACAGTAAACGTTGCCCTCGATTGGAACGGTTACCTCAATACCCTCAAGCCAAAAGGTCGTTTGCATTTAGTGGGTGCCGTGCTTGAGCCTATGCCAATTAGTGTTATGTCGTTAATGGGGGCGCAGCGATCAATTTCATCTTCGCCCGTAGGTAGCCCAGCGGTATTGGCTGAAATGCTTGATTTTGCAGCACGCCATAACATCGAACCTAAAGTCGAAGTTTTCGACCTTGCAGATGTTAACAAAGCCATTGATCGTCTTGAGAATGGCAGCCCGCGCTATCGTGTGGTGTTAAAAGTAAAATAAACTGAAAGACAATCCCTAAAGGTGAACGACAGAATGACCTGGCTTCCCGTCAACAAGGCCGACCACCGTTGTTTTGGTTGTGGCACACAAAACCCACATGGGTTGAATATGGACTTTGAAACCGATGGGGAGAAAGTTCGTACTGTTGTTACCATTCCGGAGCACCTACGGGGCTGGCATACGCTGGCCCACGGTGGTGTTACCTCGACCATTCTTGATGAAGTTATGGGGTGGGCGAGTATGTACTTTACCAACAAATATCCGCTCACTCGTGACTTAAGCGTGTCGTTCAAAAAGCCCATCTATATTGGCCAAACCGTTACAGCAACTGGCTGGATAAAAGAGCAAAAAAACGCGCGTAAATATATTATTGCTGGAGAAGTACGTGATGAAGGAGGCGATCTATTGGCAACATCGGCTTCCGAATTTGCCATGTTTGATAAAGCACAATTTACAAAACTTGGGCTCGTACCTGAAGATGAATTAGACAGCATGACAATCACCTTCGCGGAATCCCACGATTATGGCCACAGCTATGAAAAAATCTCCGGTAATGACTGAAACCGCATTAATAGTGGAAGGCGGAGCCATGCGCGGCATATACAGCGCAGGCGTACTGGATGAATTTATTAGTGCTGATTTTTACCCGTTTGATTGGTGCTTTGGTGTATCTGCAGGGGCATCTAACGCAGCGGCATACCTCGGAAAAAAGCATGGTCGAAATTATCAAGTGATCACCGATTATTGTCGCCGCCCTGAGTTTAAAAGTGTGCGTCGTTTTTTTACCGGGGGGCATTTAATTGATATTGATTGGCTTTGGGATGTCACCGAGCGAGAACTGGATTTAGGCTTGGACGAAGTCAATAAACACAAAGGTAAATTTCTCGTCGTATTAACCGACGCAGAAACAGCCGAGCCAGCGTATATTGCCCCAGAGGTGGATGAAGTCTTTCAAGCAGTAAAGTGCTCCGCAGCCATGCCAATTGCCTTCCGTAATCGCGTAAGCCTAAGAGGGCGAGATTGGCTAGATGGCGGCGTCGCCGATTCTCTGCCGGTGAAAGAAGCCTACCGTCGTGGTGCGCGTAAAATTGTGGTGATTCGCTCGAACCCGGCGTCCTATCGTAAGCAAGCCTACCGCCTACGACACCTCTTCCCAATGATCATGCGTCAATATCCCGCTGCGGCAAAGCGATTACAGCTGCGCCATATTGAATATAATGAATCACTCGATTTTATTCGAAATCCACCGGCGGATTGCGAAGTGATTGAGATGTGCCCCCCAGAAAGCTTCAGTGCAGGGCAATTTACCACCGATTTAGACATTCTTGATGACGCCTACCGGATGGGACAAGAAGACGGGCAGCAGTTTTTACAAAACTGGTTGACCTAACGCACTTACTGGGACGCTTCTTTACACATGAATGAAATAACCTTGTGTATAATTGAGAGTAATTATCATTAATATGGAGGACGCCCAGTGTCCCGTAAAACTCTCGTTACCATCCATTTATATCTAGCTGCTTTCTTTGCGCCAATTCTGCTTATCATGGCCGTGTCAGGTGGCTTGTACCTATTGGATATCAAGGGTTCGATGGAAAAGGGCGAAACCATTGTGCTTGAAGGTGTCACTATTTCAGACTCTAGTGATAAAGCCGCTCAAGTAAAACAGCTGCTTGATAACGCCGGTTTGGATAGTGGATTCGAGTACATTAAAGAGCGCGGCCCAATGATGCAGACACGGCCTACCAGCCGCGATCACTACGAAATTAAAGCGACCAGCGCAGGTGTTGAAGTAACTCCGGTTTCTCCAGATCTAGTCGCTGCCATGATGGAGTTGCACAAAGGTCATGGGCCGGGCTTATTTCGCCTACTTGAACAGATTATGGCGCTGGGTTTGATCCTTACCTTGCTTACTGGCTTGATTGTTGGTTTGCAGTCGCCATTGCTTAAGACACGGACGGTTGGCTTCACCGCTGCAGGGATTTTTGTATTTGTTATTTTTGCTGCCGTGCTTTAGTTCTACGTTACTTCCCCCGTAAAATAACAACACTCGCTTTAGCTGCACCTGAAGCGAGTGTTTTGATCAAATATATTATTCTCACGCTACCTTCTCTCAACGTGATGTGTCTCAAGTTCTTTCCTGTATTTAATGGTTAGATAATAGGCACACCGATAAGACGAGGGAGTCGCATGGATAGAATCACCAAACTTTATACTCTTACCAAACGTTTGATTATCATGACCGCAGCGTCGTTGGTGGTTTTTAGTGCTCTGTTTGCCGTCAGCTTTTTCTTTAGCGATCGTTTTATGGTGACGTGGGCGGTTTTTTTATGTGGCATTATCGGTGGTTTTGTCAGTATTCAGCAGCGCATTAAGACAGTGACTGACGATGAATTAATCCTACTTACGAAGTCATGGTTTCAAATTCTTTTAGTGCCCGTGTTTGGTGGTGTATTTTCTTTGGTGCTATACAGTCTATTTTTGTCGGGCATTATTTCAGGACATTTATTTCCTGCGTTTTATATTCCGGAACCTGCGAATAAAATTCCGGATGCTACATTTATCATCGATTTTTTCACTAAAACCTACCCTGCGACAGGGCAAGACTTCTCTAAATTATTATTTTGGTCATTCGTGGCAGGGTTTTCCGAGCGGTTTGTTCCTCAAATTATCACGAGCGTGTCAGATAAAGTGACAACAGAAACAGAAACAGACAACAATGAGTCGGAACAACAATGAATCGGAACAACATGAGTCACAGAGGGGGAAGCGGAAGGTAACCCCCACTTCGCAATGACACCTAATAAACAGCATCGGTGATTGATTAGCCTCTAAAATCAGAGGCTAGTCAATGTCAGCGTTAGGCGGTAAGTTCGCCATTGTGTTTCGCCACAGAAGCAATCTGAGCGTACGCCTTTTTTGCCCAAACACGAGTGCGCTGACGTTCCATTAAAGACAACACGCCTTCGGCGCGTTCGGTGAGATTACCCGCCGCCCAAAAGCTCATATTCATATTATCAATCTTGCGCATAGTGCCTGCGTGTAAGCCCGGTAAATCCAGCGTGATATCTGGGCTAACTCCTGCGTTCGCCAACTCATTACTCAATGCTGAGAAAGTCTCGCCGCGGCCTTGATTGCGTACCAGCACACAAGGCATTTGGCCTTGGTTGCGGGTTAGGAAAGCGGCCGCCAATTTGGCTGAATCAATGCCGTCATCGACAATGTACCAGTAGTAGCAGGTTAGGCCTGTTTCATCACACAGCTCAGTCACATCGTTATCTTCCATCCAGCGATTTAAAAAGCGTTCGCTTTGGGCGGGTAGATCAACCACCACATTCACGTTGGAAGACAGCGCCGTTTCAACGATCTTATCCGCCCCTTCATATTCATCCAGATTAATCGGCTGAGTGAATTCAGGATAGAAGCGAGTCAATGTGCCGTGTGATTGGTCAGCATCCATACCGGCATACATTTGATTGTTATCCAAAAAATATTGTGAAAGCAGGCGCGATACGACTGATTTACCAACGCCACCTTTTTCACCACCGATGAAATGAATGCTACTCATGTGCTAAACCGCCTAAGAAACAAAAGATATTAATGTGCAGGACTTTATCTGGCCTAGGTACTAGGGGCTATGACTATATCCGCCGTTCACCATCAAAGGTGACAATTGTAAGTGAAAATTTGAAATTCGGGCAGCGTTACCTTTCTCAAGTCCCACAAAACGTTCTCAACACTTTCTCTTCCGGCTGCGGGCCTTGTTCATATTCCGCAAACTCGGGGCGACTAACGTACGGTTGTTCGACGGCGCTAAGTAGCTTGTCGAATACGGTGTAGTCGCCAGCTTCTGCCGCGGCAATGGCTTCCGCGACTCTGTGATTGCGCGGAATAATGGCAGGGTTCACCGAGTGCATACGCGCTTTTACTGTGACTAGATCAACCTCGCGCTCCGACAGGCGTGTTTGCCAGTCGTCTAACCATGCATTTAGCTCAGTTAATAAAGGTTCACTTTTACGTGCTTCAGGATCATCGGCCAGTGCAAGTAATGATGCTCTGTCGGCGTTACTTCCTTGATCGGCGAGATCACTTAAGCGACGGAAAAATAGGGTGAAGTCTAGGCGGCCATCATCCAGTATCTTTAATAAACGTTCGCTGAATGCTTTGTCATTTTCAGCTCTATTGATAGCGTCATCTTCATCACCAACGGTTGAAAACCCAAGCTTTTTATTTATTCCTGCTTGCCATGCTGAGTGATGCCAGTGTGAATAATCACCTAAAATCTCGGTGGCCGCAGCGACGGCTTCTTTTTCGTCGCCGGGGAATAACCCCAGTAACGATTCGGCTAAACGCGCGAGATTCCATTGGCCAATAGCTGGTTGGTTGTTGTAGGCGTAGCGACCTTGTTGGTCAATTGAACTGAATTTTTTATTCATACTGAAGGCATCAATAAAAGCGCACGGGCCGTAATCAATGGTTTCGCCACTGACGGTCATATTGTCTGTGTTCATAACGCCGTGAATAAAACCAAGTAACATCCAATGGGCAATCAGATCTGCTTGGGCTTTGCAGATGGCTTTAAACATCTGCAAATAACGATCTTCTGCGGTTGAATCTATCTCAGGATAATGACGTTCGATCACATGATCAGCGATGGCTTTTAAGCCCTCTTCGTCACGTCGTAAGGCAAAGTATTGAAACGTACCGACACGAATATGGCTGCTAGCTACTCGCGTAAATATAGCACCTGGTTCACGTTGTTGGCGCACCACGGGTTCGCCAGAGGCAACAACCGCTAATGCTCTTGTTGTTGGTACACCTAAGGCAGTCATGGCTTCACAAAGGATGTATTCACGCAGGGCTGGCCCCATTGGTGAGCGACCATCACCACCTCGCGAGTATGGCGTACGGCCTGCGCCTTTTAATTGCACATCCATTAACTGGCCGCGCACGTCAATTAAATCACCTAGTAAAATCGCGCGGCCATCACCAAGCTGCGGATTTAAATTACCAAACTGATGTCCTGAATAGGCCATGGCTAGTGGCTCTGAATTTTCTGGTGTTTCATTGCCCGAAAATACAGCCGCTAACTCATCGTCTGTGACGTTCGAAAAATCAATATTTAATGTGCGAGCAAGGGCTTCATTAAAACGAATTAATTGAGGTTTTTTGACCGGCGTTGGTAATGCTTTGGAAAAACACTGTGCAGGTAATTGCGCGTACGCGTTTTCGAATGGAAACAACAAGGACATGAGCTAGCTCTTTGTATCTGAGTATCCCACTAGGGTATTCGTAAATGAGCGCGCTGAGTAGGGTTAAAAAGCGCACTCGCCCACACGGAGCGAGTACGAAAGAGGGTAAAGCGGCATAGGTCACTCGTAATCTAATACAAATGAAACCTATGCCTACCCTGGAGGAGAAACCCTTAAAACAATTCCTTAAAAGAAACCTAGAGGGCTAGTGCTGTAGCTTACCAATAAGTTCTTCGTTTGCTGGTAATGCTCAAGCGCTACCTTGTGAGTTTCGCGGCCAATACCTGACTTCTTGTAGCCGCCAAAGGCTGCGTGGGCAGGATAAGCGTGGTAACAGTTTGTCCAGACTCGGCCCGCTTGAATACCACGACCCATGCGGTAGGCGCGGTTCATGTCACGCGTCCAGACTCCAGCACCTAAACCAAACTCTGTGTCGTTAGCGATGGCGAGTGCTTCAGCTTCATCTTTAAACGTCGTAACACTAATGACGGGGCCAAAAATTTCTTCTTGGAATACGCGCATCTTGTTGTCGCCTTTAAAGACAGTTGGCTGAATGTAGTAGCCGGTTTTTAAATCACCTTCTAGCGATTCAGCTGCGCCACCAATCAGAACTTCAGCACCTTCGTCTTTGCCAATTTGAATGTAGTTCATGATGCGGTCGTATTGTTCTTTTGAGGCCTGTGCGCCTACTTGAACATCGGTATCGAGTGGATTGCCGCGTTTAATGGTTTGAGCGCGCTCAATGACCTTGGCGATAAATTCGTCGTAGATGCTTTCTTGCACCAAAGCACGAGAAGGACAGGTACACACCTCACCTTGGTTAAAGAAAGCGAGCACCATGCCTTCGATTGCCTTGCTGAGGTAATCGTCTTCTTGTTGGGTAACGTCTTCAAAATAGACGTTCGGCGATTTACCACCGAGTTCTACTGTGCTCGGAATCAATGATTCAGCGGCACAACGTAAAATGTGTTGGCCAACAGGCGTGGAGCCAGTAAAGGCGAGCTTGGCAATACGCGTGCTGGTAGCGAGCGCTTGGCCTGCTTCTTCCCCTAAACCATTAACGATATTGATCACACCCGGTGGTAATAAATCACCAATTAATTCCATTAATACCAAAATAGAGGCCGGTGTTTGCTCCGCAGGTTTCATCACCACACAGTTGCCTGCGGCAAGTGCTGGGCCGAGTTTCCAAGCAGCCATTAAGATCGGAAAGTTCCACGGAATAATTTGGCCAACCACACCTAAAGGCTCATGCACGTGATACGACACAGTGGTCTCATCGAGTTCCGCCATACTGCCTTCTTGTGAGCGCAGGCAGCCAGCGAAATAACGAAAGTGGTCAACGGCTAAAGGAATATCCGCCGCAAGGGTTTCACGCACGGCTTTGCCGTTATCCCATGTTTCTGCGACGGCGAGTAGCTCTAGGTTTTGCTCCATACGATCAGCAATGCGTAGCAGTACGTTAGAGCGTTCCGCTACGGCAGTTTTGCCCCATGCATCGGCAGCGGCATGAGCGGCATCTAAAGCTTTTTCGATATCAGCAGCGTCTGAACGAGCCACCTGACAGAAGACTTCACCATTTACTGGGCTGACGTTGTCCATATACTGGCCATTGACAGGGGCAACGAACTCGCCACCAATGAAATTACCGTACTGTTTTTTGAAACTAACGACAGCGCCTGGCTGGCCTGGATTTGCATAAATCATAGTCATTCTCCGTTGTTATTTTCAGCAACCTAGCCGGACTTAGCATAAGAGCTTGAGTTGTTAGACTAAGGTCGCAGTTGGCGCATCAAGGCGCGCTTTTGTGTTGTCAGTACCTAGGGTATGTGGTCTATTGGATTAAAGACTTGTACGAGAGTCCGCATGAATGCTCCGAGAGTCCCGGTACCGTAAAACTATGAAACTGGCCCGTTATTACACTTGGTCAACGTGGCAGCGAATGACGGTGATTTAAATGATAAGAACAAGCCAATTAACGGCGTTAGCGAAAAAACATCGTGCTCAAGTAGCACCGCGTCGGTTAATCGAAAATCGTACTGTGTATGCTAGCCAACTGGCCGAGCTGTCTGTGTACGATACCTACGAGCAAGCTGATCGTGTGCGCTTGGACGCAGGTGAATTGCTGTATTGTGGAATGATGACGGGTCGTAAAGTGATGCACGGCATGGATGGCTTCTCCACAGAATTTTTACCGCATGAGTCTTTTGTTGTCGCACCCGGCGAATATGTAGAGATCGACTTTCCTGAGGCGTCGCTGGATATTCCTACTACGTGTATGACGTTAGAGATTCCGCGCGAAACCTTGCGTAAAGTCTGTGATCAGCTCAATACAAGTAGTCGCAGAACCAAAGAGATGGGTGATTGGCAGGTGGATGAGCGCCAATTGCATTTGATGCACACAGATGCCACTCAGCAATTGCTTGAGCGTATCGTCGCTAGCCATGTATGCAATGAAGATGATTCAGATTTAGTTCTTAACTTTGGCGTTAATGAGCTGGTGGCTCGCATGTTACGTCAGCAGGGGCGTGATTTTTTATTACGCTGTATACAAGAAAACCCAACTAAATCTGGTTTAACCCATGCAGTGGCGCACATTGAAGAAAACTTAGCGCATCCGGTTGATATTGAGCAGTTGGCAAAAATTGCCTGCATGTCGCGCACAAAACTGTATCAACAGTTTAAAAATAATTTGGGTTGTAGTCCTGCAGAGTATCAACAACAGCGTCGCTTAGAAAAAGCCTGCACGTTAATCCGCAGTGGATTTTCTATTACATCGGCTAGCTATGAATTAGGGTTTGCTAACCCCAGTCATTTTTCCCGTCGTTTTCATCAGCAGTATGGAATGACGCCGAGTGAATTTTTGTCGAATAATTAATTTATTTTTTTCTAAAAATAACCACGCGTTTTTCGTCTTTAAAAACGACATTTGAATTATATTCTTCTTCGATAAATTCAATGGTTTTATCATGCATAAACACCACGTGGGTTGGATCGCGAGTGTAATGCCAGTTTGCGAATTTTTCTGAATTTTCCCAGCGGCTAGTCATTAAGGCTAAGTAACCGTTTGGTGCTAACACATTGCACAGTTTTTTAAGCTCTTCTGCCGGGTGGTGAAAATGCTCAAAACATTCGGTCGCGGTGATGATGTCGTATTGTTCTCGTAAAGCATTATTCGCAAAAAAAGGATCGTAGTTATCGCAAGCAATACCGGTATTTTCTAACAAAATAGAAAGTGTTGGCCCCGGGCCGCAGCCGTAGTCTAGTGCCTGTAAGTTTTCCCGACCTTGGGTGGGGATTAAAGCTAATAAGGGCTCAACAAGAATATTCAAAAATTGCACATAGCCTTTGTCTTCGATGCTGTTTTCATGTGTATCGTAAAAGGTGCGTTCTTCATCGGCAGTGAGGTAATCATCCGGGTGTACAAAGGCTAGGCTGCACACTGGACATGCGAAGTAACGACGCTGATCTGAGGCGTGTAAATTCTCAAGGTTATTTGAGTTGAAGCACAAGGGGCAGGCGTTGTTTGTCAGGAGAACCTCGATAGGTCGAATTAAAGTAAGGCTAGTATTGTAGCGCTTTTGCCTCTGGTGGCTAAATCCGCGACAATAGCGCCTTAACTTCCCCATATCGGGCTGTCTATTAGGGTTCTCTTTGTTATGACCACTCGTATTGCCATTAACGGTTTTGGACGCATCGGTCGTTGCGTCTTGCGCGCTTTATACGAGAATGGCTATCGCCAAGATCTTGAGGTGGTTGTCATTAATGAGCTAGCCGACATTGAAACGGTGAGCTACATGCTGCGCTACGACAGCACCCATGGTCGCTTTGGCGGTACCGTCAGTATTATTGATGACAGCTACTTGATGGTGAATGGCGACCGCATTCGTGTATGTCATGCCGATAGTCCGGCGGAACTGAATTGGGCTGAGTTGGGCGTTGATTTGGTTTTAGAATGCAGCGGCCAGACGCGCACGCGTGATGATGCCGAATTGCATTTAAAAAGCGGTGCTAAAAAGGTACTTATTTCAAACCCAGCCGATAGCGCTGTCGATAAAACCATTATTTTTGGACATAACGACGATACGTTAACCCCTAGTGATTTGATTGTGTCGAACGGCTCGTGCTCAACCAACGCACTGATTCCTGTACTCACCTTAATTGATAAAGCATGCGGCATTGAAGCGGGAGTGACGACGACAATTCACTCGGCCATGAACGATCAACCTGTGATTGATGCCTATCATTCTGACCTACGCCGTACGCGTTCATCGGTACAGAGTATTATCCCGGTCGATACCGGATTGCCTGCAGGTATCGAACGTTTGATGCCCAAGCTGGCGGGTAAAATTGAGTGCCTTCATATACGAGTGCCGACGATTAACGTGTCAGTCCTAGACATCAGTCTACAATTGGGCTGTTCGACCACATCACAACACGTGAATGACCTGATACAATCCGCCGCCGAAAATGAATACAGCGCCATTTTGGGGATAACCCGAGAGGCCCATGCTTCTATCGATTTCAACCATGACCCACGCTCGGCGATTGTCGATGCAACGCAAACTCGCGTCAGTGGTGGTCAGTTGCTTAAGCTAATGGTGTGGTTTGATAACGAATGGGGTTTTGCCAATCGTATGTTGGATACGGCGCTGGTGATGGCGCTTAAGCGTTAAGGCGATCAGCGTCATGCCTCTGCTAGGCAAATATGAATTTGATAAGTGATCTAATTAGATAGGACATAACAATGACAGTGTTAAAAATGACCGACCTGGACCTGAAAGGAAAAAAGGTTCTGATCCGCGAAGACCTAAACGTACCGCTAAAAGATGGCAAAGTGTCATCAGACGTGCGTATCCGTGCATCACTGCCGACCATTCAACACGCGCTTGAAGCGGGTGCTCAAGTTATCGTTATGTCTCACCTTGGTCGTCCGACCGAAGGCGAATACGCCGAAGAATTTTCAATGCAGCCTGTTGCTGATCATCTTGGTGGTTTACTTGGCCGTGATGTGAATGTGGTGAAAGATTTTCGTGCGGGCATCGAATTGGCCGACGGCGAATTAGCATTACTTGAAAACGTACGCTTTAACAAAGGCGAAAAGAAAGACGAAGACGAGTTGGCCAAAGCCTATGCCGAGCTATGCGACATCTTCGTTATGGACGCTTTCGGTACAGCACACCGTGCTCAAGCATCAACACATGGCGTGGCTAAGTTTGCCCCGGTTGCGTGTGCTGGCCCCTTGTTGGCAGCTGAATTAGAAGCACTTGGCAAAGCACTGGATAACCCAGCACGTCCGTTAGTGGCGATTGTGGGTGGCTCTAAGGTATCAACTAAGTTAGAAGTGCTCGAAAGCCTGTCTGATATTTGTGATCAAATCATCGTCGGTGGCGGCATCGCCAACACTTTCCTCGCTGCAGCGGGCAAGCCCGTAGGTAAATCACTGTGTGAACACGACTTGATTCCAGCGGCGCAAAAACTGATGGAAAAAGTCTCTATTCCAGTACCTACCGACGTGGTGTGCGCCAAAGAATTCGCAGAAACAGCAGAAGCGACTTTGAAATCAGCTGACGACGTCACTGAAGACGACATGATTTTTGATATCGGCCCAGATAGCTCCGCCGCATTGGCCGCTCAATTGAAAGAAGCAAAAACCATCATCTGGAACGGCCCAGTAGGTGTGTTCGAATTTGATCAGTTTGGCGAAGGCACCAAAGCTTTGGCACTGGCCATTGCTGAATCAGATGCTTTCTCGATTGCTGGTGGTGGTGACACCTTGGCTGCGGTGGATAAATACGATATCGCCGATAAAGTGTCTTACATCTCGACTGGCGGCGGTGCCTTCCTAGAATTCGTTGAAGGCAAAGTGTTGCCTGCTGTGGCTGTATTAGAAGCACGCGCTAAGTCATGAAACTGAGTTTAGTGTTCGCTAGCATCTTATTAGCCTCCTGCGCTGCGCACGTGGTCGATGAGGATGCGGCGGCTTCTGAGTTGGTCGAGTCGCAAATTAGACATGTCGAAAACATGGGTGTCATTCCTACGTGGAACCCTAACTGATCCACATGTTTTAAAAACCCGGCGTAAGTCGGGTTTTTGGTTAAGATGGATGATTTGACCACTACGCAAGGTGACTAACTCGGCTTTCGGTTCCTAAAGCGGAACATAGTCGTTAGAATACGGCTCAATCTTATTAACCTTTTCAATAACCGTTTCTTAAGGGTATTTACATGGCTTTAATCAGCATGCGTCAGATGCTTGATCACGCCGCCGAGTTTGGCTACGGCGTTCCTGCATACAACGTGAACAACCTCGAACAGATGCGCGCGATCATGGAAGCAGCGGACAAAACCGATTCACCGGTAATCGTTCAGGCTTCTGCTGGTGCTCGTAAATACGCGGGTGCACCTTTCTTGCGTCACCTGATTTTGGCGGCGATTGAAGAGTTTCCGCACATTCCAGTATGTATGCACCAGGATCACGGCACGTCTCCGACTGTGTGTCAGCGTTCTATTCAGTTGGGCTTCAGCTCAGTCATGATGGACGGTTCATTAGGAACGGATGGTAAGACGCCAACGACCTATGAATACAACGTTGATGTGACCAAGCGTACGGTTGAAATGGCCCATGCATGTGGTGTTTCAGTTGAAGGTGAGCTGGGTTGCTTGGGGTCTTTAGAAACTGGCCAAGCCGGTGAAGAAGACGGCATTGGCGCAGAAGGTATTCTAAGCCACGACCAGATGCTGACAAACCCAGAAGAAGCGGCTGACTTTGTTAAGCAAACCGGCGTTGATGCATTAGCCATTGCGTGTGGTACCTCGCACGGTGCTTACAAATTTACTCGTCCACCAACGGATGACATTCTGGCAATTGATCGCATTAAAGCGATTCACCAGCGTATTCCTGATACCCACCTAGTAATGCACGGTTCTTCTTCCGTACCGCAAGAATGGTTGGCGATCATCAATGAATTTGGTGGTGAGATCCCTGAGACTTACGGTGTGCCGGTTGAGCAGATCGTTGAAGGCATCAAATACGGCGTTCGCAAAGTGAACATCGATACCGATTTACGTTTGGCATCTACCGGTGCGATTCGTCGTTTCTTGGCGGAAAACCCAAGCGAATTTGATCCACGTAAATACTTCTCTGCGTCTGTAAAAGCAATGAGCGATATTTGTATGGCTCGTTACGAAGCATTCGGTACGGCGGGCAATGCCTCTAAGATCAAGCCTATCTCACTTGATGGCATGTTCGAAAAATACCAGAGCGGTGCGCTGGATCCTAAAATCAATTAATAGATTTTAAGTCAGCAAAAAAGCCTGAGTTTCAATTGTTATTCTGTCGTTACCCCATAGCAGAAAACAAAAGGCTCGGGCTTTTTTATATCACAGCAAATTATACGATTGCTTTTAATCAACTGCTCAAACGGCTTTCGAGGCTTGAGTTCTTCTCACCTTTTACTAAAACACCAGTCTACCCAAACACTGCTCACAGCTGTTTAAAAAATTGTTATTTCAATTATTAGGTCTGTAGGTTGTAAACAGTATATTTTTGAAGAATCAGAAATACTTGGCACACTTTACAAATCAAGTTGCAGGCTTTGTCACTGGGTGTTAGCTTAAACTCACTTAAACCAGTAAGTTATAAATCTGGTTAATAAATAAGTGTGTCATGGTTAGCCGAAATAGTGTGCGCGCACACTTTCACAGAATGGACTGACAATGTAATGGAATATTCCCTTTTAAAATCAATGGGTTACAGAGTTTTCGGGCTTTTATTAGTTCCGGGGAAGTGTGCTGGCATACTATTAAGCTGTTAACCTAGAGTCTGTTTTTCAGATTTTGCAGATAATCAATGAGGTCATGAATGCTGGTAGAGGGGTTGTCAGTATGATTGTCTTTTGCATGTTTCAAGGCTCTATCAGCATTCTCTTTCGCAAATTCAATTTGCTTAGACAATGATGAAAATATATTGTTATTACCTTTTTCATAATCAGGCATCACCTCTTTAAGCTCTTTCAGTACCTCACCACCAATACTTAACTTTCCTGCGGCAGCGTAAGGTCTTGTTGTATATTTAAAGTGCAAAAGAAGCCAATATTCAAAGCAAGGTACAGATACCGCTGCATAAAAAACATCTTCAGAGTTGTGATCAGATATTCTTTTTACTGTTTCATCATAGGTTTCATGATTGTCCCTATCAAAAACACAGTAAACTCGATCATAAGAATCTCCCTTTCTTTCTTCAGCCTCCCAAAGCTCGATAGCTCTTTCATAAACGCTCTTAGGGCTTGACCCGCATGTACCATCAACTTCGACATTTGCAGTATTTAATTTATAAAACTGGATGCACTCATTAAAATAATTAGGCTCCGTTTTCTCCCCTTCGCAGACGATTAAAACCTTTTCATATGATGAACGCTTAGCTTTTCGTCTCTCTAATTGATCGGCAGCCTTTGCTTTACGTTTATGAAATAGATTGTCGGTACCCATATTTACACAGCTTCCAGATCAAAAGGTCTGATGAATGGAAGAGCCCCATAACGCCCCGACAAATATCCAAGTCCAATATTTTCTCTATCTTTGCGGGGGCTAAAATCAGTCAGAGGGTACAAGGAAGTGGCTTGTCTATCGTCTTTTTCACAAAACCAAATCTGATCACGCCTAAAGTCATTCTGACTTAAAATTGACGTTTCATGCGTTGTAAAAATCAACTGTGCGTTATTTGGGTTGGTCTTGTCGCTATGGAAGAGATTTACCAAATATTTAACCATCTTTGGGTGAAGATTATCATGAAGTTCATCAATTACGAGCACGTAGCCTTTGTTTAGGGTGTCAATCCAAGGCCCTGCAAATGAGAAAAATTTCTGAGTACCATCGGATTCCTCATCAAAATCTAGTGGAACTAGATTTCCAGATACTGATTTATGAATCGTCTTAATATCAATAATCTCCTTGTCCTTCATTTCCTTAACAATTTTTTTTCTAACGGAATCAGGAATATCCTCAGGCAAAGATTCAGCGTCGAACTTTTCTTTATCAATTCTAATGTCATGAATATCAAAGTCTGCTGCTTTTAAAAACTCTAGAACTCTGGCTTTAGAGTTTTCTTTATCACATAGGGAGGCAGTAAATTCTGGGCCCCAACCGCCAATATTTGCAGGCCGTAGGGTTTCTTTAAACCAATTAAATACTGGCTTAAGCTGGTCGCTATTTAATTGAACAGCGGTAGATAGGAAAAGAGCATTAGATCGAGTGGCGTTTTGCCATACGGACTTTTGACCTAGCAGAAAATCACTAAATTTATATTCAGATGTATTCTTTTTCTCATTGTAGCCTCTTGAATACCATCTTTGAGCACGACCTTTGGGGTAGGCAATCAACCACTCCTCAACGATATGAGTTTTCGTCGCGGAAAACCCAAATTGATATCTTACGCCTTCACTGATGAAGACCATCTCAAACTCAGTAGGCTCAGAACACGATGACTCATCAAATAAGAATGGAGTAACTGAAATTTCATCTCCTTCTTGGCTAGACGAAGCTGAGTTCCGAACAATTGACTCCATCTCCATCATTGCTCGAATAACATTTGATTTTCCAGCGGCGTTTGCACCATAAACTGCTGCAGACCTCAAGAGAGCAACGCTTGCAGGGGCGCTAGGCTGAAAGCTATTAGTACTTTCCAGCTCCCCGCCTGTCGCCTTAACCATACTAAAAACTTGCTCTTCTTTAATAGAGCGATAATTTTTTACTGTAAATTCAACTAGCATAAAACCCCCTCTCAAGGGTTATTTTGGTAAATAAGGTCAATAATAGCATTTAAAAACGGCTTTGCCATGGATTACCTTAGATATTTTTGTGAATTCGGGATACATAACAAACGCAGCAACACGGACCCTGCAAGCATTAGCCTTGAAAAACAGACCCGGCTCTGCGAGCGTTATCCTGAATTCCAACAAGCATTTGATAATGAAATATAGAGCTCTGGGTCTTCTAGTTGTTATTTTAGGGCTTCCATTTTCGGATTTGGTGCCCTGATGGGGGGAATAACCTTTCTAGGTCTACTGGTTGGTGATTTCGACTTTAGCATTGCTTTCATGTTCTCGTTCTTGTGCCCGTTTGGTATGTTAATGGTGATTAGCGGTTGGACATTACTGCTTGATGGAGAGCCGATACAAGGAAGTTCTTTGGTATCTTGGCGGATATTGCTTTTAGCGGGCATATTATTGTCGATAGCAATGGTACTTATGGCTATAGCACCTCTATTTTCGGATGAGAGGTTCGATTCTGGTGCTACGACTCGAATTGGTTTCATGGCAGCCTTGGCGGTTGGATATATCACTGCTGCACTTAAACTTCGAAGGAAAGAGAAAGGTTCGTGGATCGGATAACAATCAGCTGTTGTTCCTCACTAAAAGCATGATGGGACGCGCATAAAGCATGCGCTTCCAGGCGGGCTTTCAGCCTGTAGAAAAATAGCCAAAACCCGCTAGTCATCAGAGTCTTTACGGTAAAGTCTAATTTCAACCTCTGATGAACCCGATAATGAACAATTTTTTAGGTAACAAATGAGCTTTCTAGAACATAAAATTCCACCGCCAATAATAGGCATATTATCAGCGGGAATAATGTGGGTAATTGCGCATTATTCATTTCAAATAAATCCACTGCCGATGCTCACCAATAGTATCGCAGGCATGTTTCTGGTTATTGGTTTGCTACTAGACTCAGGTGGTTTGGTTGCCTTTATTCGTCAAAAAACGACGATCAATCCATTAAAAATAGAAGCAGCGTCATCGTTAGTGACTCGTGGCATATACCGAATCACCCGAAACCCTATGTACCTTGGTATGGCTTTTTTACTGACTGGCTTCGGTGTTTGGTTGAGTACGCCATTGGCTTTTGTCGGTGTGGCATTTTTTGTGGTGTATATCACCCGCTTTCAGATTATTCCGGAAGAGCGAGTGTTGAATCAATTGTTCGGTGAAGAGTATCGCCAATACTGTCAGCATGTTCGTCGTTGGTTGTAATAACGGGTAATAAAGGCGGCAAAGAGTTCCTATCACATCTCTTACGCCGCTTTAGCCCACTAGGCAGAAGAAAACATGGACGCGGTATTGGTGGCGTAAGGCGAATACGACAATCTAAATACGTGAGGCCTATCTGCCATTCTGGTGAATTAATGGCCATAGAATGAAAATCTGGCGTTTAATAGATGGTCGTGATTACCTCTTAATTGGATTTTCTGCCCATCTATATGTTAATCATTCGGAGTAAACATGCCTGACCTAGAACAACGCCCACCGTTACCGCCTTTTACTTATGACGATGCAGTCATCAAAGCGCGCAAGGCCGAAGACGCTTGGAATGGTAAACAACCGGAAAAAGTCGCTATGGCCTATACGCCAGATTCCCGCTGGCGTAATCGCTCTGAGTTTTTACAAGGGCGTGAACAAATAGCCGCTTTCTTAACGAACAAATGGCAGAAAGAAAACGAGTACCGCTTAATCAAAGAAGTCTGGGCTCACACTGATAATCGTATCGCGGTTCGATTTGTTTATGAGTGGCACGATGATCAGGGTAACTGGTTCCGTTCACACGGCAATGAAAACTGGTTGTTCGATGAGAACGGCTTAATGGCCGAGCGTCACGCCAGCATTAATGACGTGGCGATTGCTGAGCAGGATAGAAAATTCCGCTGGGAAGGAGATGTTAGGCCCGATGATCATCCGGGGTTAACGGAGCTAGGGCTGTAGTTGTGAGTAGCAGATATTAGCTATTAGCGGATTACGGATGATTAATAAGCGCCATGCAATCACTCTTGTGTTTCTAGCCCTCTCGCTGATGGCGTCAGGAGCTTTATCTATGTCTTTGTTCGAGCCTAAAAAAGTCTGCCTCTTTTCTGCGATTTCCGGTGTGATTACTTTAAATGGGGAACCAGTTAAGGGAGCGCACGTTAGGCGCGTGGTTGAAAAGTTCTATTCATCTGGGCATAACACAGATGAAACCATGACCGATGACAGTGGCTATTTTGAAATGCCTGCCGTGTTTGACCAAAGCCGTTTGGGTAAATTTTTACCGGGTGAGTTTGTGGTCCCTCAGCAGGTTTATGTGACTTATGAGGGGGAGGAGTACAAAATCTGGGCTGGAGTGAAGCGGACGAAGGAAGAAAATTCTGAAGCGCGAGGTCATGAACTTGTCGTGCAATGTAAATTAGATTCAGAACCTCAAGCCATTGCTGTTGAACGAAGCTTTTACTATACGCAATGTGACTGGGGTGTCGAAACGGATGAGGATCAATAAGCGCCATACATCCATTTTTGTGTTTCTAGCACTCTCGCTGATGGCGTCAGGAGCTTTATTTATGTCTTTGTTCGAGCCTAAAAAAGTCTGCCTCTTTTCTGCGATTTCGGGTGTGATTACTTTAAATGGGGAGCCAGTTAAAGGAGCTCATGTTAAGCGAGTGGTTGAGAAATTCTATTCATCTGGGCATAACACAGATGAAACCATGACCGACGATAGAAGCTATTTTGAAATGCCCGCGGTGTTTGATCAAAGTTGGCTGGGTAAGTTTCTACCGGGTGAGTTTGTGTTTCCCCAGCAAATTTTTGTGACGTATGGGGGAGAGGAGTACAAAATTTGGGAAGGCGTAAAACGGACGAGAGAAGAAAATGCTGAAGCGCGAGGTCATAAACTCGTCGTGCAATGTAACTTAGACTCAGAACCCCAAGCCATTGTTGTTGAAGGAGGCTTTTACTATACGCAATGTAATTGGGGTGTTGAGGCAGATAAAGTCGTGACAGGATTTGAAAATGAGTGATTTAATTATAAAGCCTGTCCAGGCAGCTCTCGAGTTGCTGTTCATTGCCAGAAAGCATTAGATGCTGTTTTGGTGAATGGCAAAGGTATGTAATCAAGCCAGAGATTTCACTCTGGCCTGTGAGTGGTTGAAAGCTTATTAAGCCGCAGCCGCCGTGTCTTTGATTTTCTGTACCATAGCCCGCAAGCCATTGCCGCGAGTGGGACTTAGGTGTTTAACCAAATCGACTTGCTGGAAGTAGCCCTCAATATCAAAGGCGAGAATGTCTTCAGGTGTTTTGTGGTTATAAGCCGCGAGTACCATGCCTAACAAACCACGCACTATGTGGGCATCTGAATCGGCTTCAAATAACAGTACGCCGTCTTTTAATTCGTGGTCAATCCAGACCTGGCTTTGGCAGCCGCGTAATAAAAAATGTTCGTTTTTCTTTTTATCATCCATCGCGGGTAATTCTTTACCCAGATCAATGATGTATTTGTAGCGCTCTTCCCAGTCGTCGAAGAATCCTAAGGTGTCGATAATGTCTTCGCTGGTAATTTCAGCGCCAAAGGTGTTTTCTTTAATGCTCATAATGATGCCTTCTTTATAAATTGAAGTTATTTAGCCTTAAAGACTTTCGATAAAGCGACGAATGCGTTGTGCAGCTTCAATACACTCGGATGTTTCTGCCACGAGCGCCATACGAATTCGGCCTGCACCAGGATTAATGCCATCTACCGTGCGCGATAAATAAGAGCCTGGCAGTACGGTGACGTTTTGCTGTGCGAACAGTTGTTGCGCAAACGTCTCTTCATTGATTGATGTTTTTGGCCATAAATAAAAGCTAGCGTCGGTTTGTTTTACATCAAGTACAGGTTGCAGGGTCTCTAATACAGCGCGGAATTTTTGTGTGTATTGGGTGCGGTTATCAATGACGTGCTGTTCATCATTCCAGGCCGTAATGCTGGCTAATTGTGTATGAACTGACATGGCGCAACCATGATAGGTTCGGTACAGCAGGAATGGCTTAAGTAAATCTGCGTCACCAGCAATAAAGCCAGAACGTAGGCCGGGCAAGTTAGAGCGCTTGGAAAGTGAGTGAAATACCACGCAGCGTTTGAAGTCTTTGCGACCCAGTAATTCGCACGCTTCCAGCAAGCCTATAGGTGCTTCTGCTCCTTCAACAAATATCTCTGAGTAACATTCATCACTGGCGAGTATGAAGTCGTGTTCATCGGCGAGAGTAATAAGCTTTTTAAAGTCTTCCAGCTTTAATGTCGAACCGGTTGGGTTGCCCGGTGTACAAACAAACAACAATTGGCAACGCTGCCAGATATCCGCTGGTACGGCATCGTAATCTGGATTAAAGCCATTTTCTTCTAAGCAGGGTAAGAAGTGTGGCTCAGCACCTGAAAGGTAAGCTGCACCTTCGTATATTTGATAAAACGGATTTGGGCAAACGACCAATGGTTTGTCTTGAGAACGATCAACCGCCGCTTGAGTAAAGGCAAAGATGGCTTCACGAGTGCCGTTAACCGGAATGACTTGAGAAATAGGGTCAACATGTTCAAGTGTAAAACGTCGTTCCAGCCACTGTGCAATAGTATCGCTGAGCTCAGGAAGCCCTTTGGTCGTCGGGTAGTTTTCTACACGCTGCAATTCGTCGCGGAGCGTGTTGAGAACAAACTCTGGTGCAGGATGCTTAGGCTCACCAATGGATAGGGCAATGTGCTCCAACTCTGAAGGCGGTGTTACGGCACCTTTCAGTTTGGCCAGTTTTTCAAAGGGATACGGCTGGAGTTTGCTCAAATCTGGGTTCATCGTTGGATCGCTTCTTTTTACTGGAGTAAGTGTTACTGGAATAAGTGTCACATGAGTGATGATTATAAAGACTATATTGAAGGGGCGCACGGATTAGGGAGTGGAAACAAAAAAGCCGGTATCGCTGGATACCGGCTTGATGTAGAAGTGTCTTCTACTTATTTAGCTTTGCCTTCTAGGCGAGCGGCAGCTTCACGTAGCTCTTTGGCAACCATTTCTGAAGCGTTTGCTTTGTGTGCTTCTTCAGATTTAACCACGGTATCAAGCTGTTTGATTACTTCTTCAAGGGCTTCTTGGCTCTCTTCTACGGCCTCTAAAGCTTCAACAGCATCTTTCGCTTTGTCCAGTGCTTTGCTGGTTTTTGCACGTAGGTCAGCGTAAGACGCTTCTAGGTCAGAAGTTACAACTTTTACTTCTTCAGCGTGATTAGTTTCTACAACTTCTACTGTTACTTCTTCTTGCTGTTCAGGCTCGTCGCTGCAGCCTGCTAGTAGTGATACTGAAATAAGTGCAGAGGCTAGCAGAGTATATGATTTCATGATGCTTCCTTTTTTATCTTATGAATTAAGAATGTATTGATTGAATACGTGAAACGTCAAAGATTATACATAGATGAACTTTGTGTTGAAGAGCTGTTGAGCGCCATTGTCGGTATTATTAGCTCATTGTTTTGATTGAAGTCATCCAATTGTTAGGCAATATATCTTTGGCACCTCTGAATAACTCAGTCATGTAGCGCGTGAGTGCGGTAGTGCTTCTGGTCGAGGCGTTGATCGAAGGTAATGACGAGTCCTTGCCAATATCAACAACAATGAGATCAAGTGTCTTATATTGTCAATACAGCCCACGCCCATCACTACCAATAAACAAGGGCTTTCATCGCTGCGTTATTCAGAGGTGCCCTTGGTTGATGGGATTTGTTCTGGTGTTTCTCATAGGTGAAAAAAAGCCCCGAGTTGCTTGCGCAAACGGGGCTTTTACACTGTTAAAGCAATTTAACTTAGCAATTTACTGTAGCAAATGTGCTTAGTTAGATGTTTCAACAATACGCTGCATGTCTGTCATGTAACCACGAAGTTCCTGGCCAACCCACTCAACTGGGTGGTTACGGATCAATTCGTTGATTTCGATCAAACGCTTGTTATCAACAGAGTTTGATTTAACTTTCAGGCCTTTACCGATCACGTCAGTATTGATGTGCGGCATGAACTTCTCGCGTAACAATGGCACTGCGGCGTGTGAGAACAAGTAGTTACCGTATTCTGCAGTATCAGAAATAACCACGTTCATTTCGTACAACTTACGACGCGCGATGGTGTTAGCGATTAACGGAGTTTCATGGAGAGACTCGTAGTATGCAGACTCTTCAACGATGCCGCTTTCAACCATCGATTCAAACGCTAGCTCAACGCCCGCTTTGATCATGGCCACTAGCATGATGCCGTGGTCGAAGTATTCTTGCTCGTCGATTTCAACGTCTGACGCTGGTGCTTTTTCAAAGCCAGTCGCCAGCGTTTCTTCACGCCAAGTCAGTAGGTTTTTATCATCGTTCGCCCAGTCAGCCATCATAGTGGCTGAGAATTCGCCTTCAATGATGTCAGCCTGATGCTTGCGGAACAAAGGACGCATCAGTTCTTTTAGGTCTTCAGCCATGTCGAAAGCAACCACTTTCGCAGGGTTAGACAGACGATCCATCATGTTGGTGATGCCGCCGTACTTAAGCGCTTCAGTGACAGTTTCCCAACCGTACTGGATCAACTTAGCTGCGTAGCCTTCGTCGATGCCGTCTTCAACCATTTTTTCGAAACCAAGAATCGCACCGGTTTGTAGCATGCCACAAAGGATAGTCTGCTCACCCATAAGGTCAGACTTAACTTCAGCAACGAAAGACGATTCCAAGCAACCGGCGCGATGGCCGCCAGTACCAGCTGCCCATGCTTTCGCGATGTCCCAGCCTTCGCCTTTTGGATCGTTTTCAGGGTGAACAGCGATCAGTGTTGGTACACCAAAGCCACGCTTGTACTCTTCACGAACTTCAGAACCTGGGCACTTTGGTGCAACCATTACAACGGTAAGGTCGTCACGGATTTGCATGCCTTCTTCAACAATGTTGAAGCCGTGCGAGTAACCCAAGCAAGCGCCTTCTTTCATTAACGGCATGATCGCAGTAACAACAGCAGTGTGCTGCTTGTCTGGCGTCAGGTTCATGACTAGGTCAGCAGTAGGGATTAGCTCTTCGTAAGTGCCAACAGTGAAACCGTTTTCAGTGGCGTTTTTCCAAGACTGACGCTTTTCTTCGATCGCAGCAGCACGAAGAGTGTAAGACACGTCTAAGCCAGAATCGCGCATGTTCATGCCTTGGTTTAGGCCCTGAGCACCACAACCAACGATGACGATTTTTTTGCCTTTTAGGAATTCAGCTTCTGAAGCGAATTCTGAACGATCCATAAAACGACAACGACCAAGCTGATCCAGCTTTTGTTGTAGGTTTAGGGTGTTGAAGTAGTTAGCGCCCATCATATTCTCCTTCTGTTGAAAGCTGCCTGCATCGCCCTGACTGTGTTGCCAGTTCACTGTGAGTGCTCACTTATTACAATAAGCTCCGCGCTCCCACTGAACTAGCGCCTTGTCAGGCCTTCTTCGCGGACGCTTTCGGGTAGATTTAAGTAAAAGTTTCGCTGGCATGATAGGTGAAGAATCACGTTGCGTAAAATGCTATATTTGCGTCATCTTGTTGCAATATATGCAACCTAATATCAGTCTTCATATATAAGTAGATAAAGTCGATGGATTACAAAGACTTGCGGATTTTCCTAGCGGTATCCGCAGCGCAAAATCTGGCGCGAGCGGGGCAGGAGTTGCATATGAGTGCTTCGACTTTAAGTCGTCGCATTGTGCGAATGGAGGAGGAGGCGGGGGCTCAATTGCTGAATCGAGATCGTGGGCCACTAACGCTGACCCCGGCCGGGGAGTTGTTTCGTCAACATGCGGAGCAAACGCTTGCTGCATGGGAGGCTTTGCAATCGGCGGTTGATACGAATGTGAGCGACATGGAAGGTTCGCTGACCTTGTATTGCTCAGTAACCGCAAGTTATAGCTTTTTAGCTGATTTGCTCGCGCGTTTTCGTGAGCGCTACCCAAAAGTGGATTTACGCTTACACACAGGCGATGCAGCTGAATCGATCCCCCGTGCCGAGTCGGGCGGGGCGGATGTTGTCATTGCAGCCAGGCCGGAACAGCTGCCCGACGGACTGACTTTCCGAACTATGGCTTCGTCCCCACTTTTATTTATCGCGCCTCGTGCATTAGGGACTGTCCCTGAAATTGCACAAACCGAGATTGATTGGGGCAAGGTGCCCATGGTGTTGTCTGAGTCGGGCTTGGCACGATCACGGGTGAACCAATGGTTTACCGCGCGAGGGGTAAAGCCTCGTATCTACGCGCAGGTATCTGGCAATGAAGCCATAGTCAGTATGGTGGCGCTTGGGGTGGGTGTTGGGGTTGTACCTGAACTGGTTTTGCATAATAGTCCGCTTGCAAGTCGAGTACGTGTGTTGCCGGTTCGACCTGAGCTTGAACCGTTTGCCATTGGTTTGTGTGCGCAAACGCAACGTATGAATGAACCATTATTGCAGGCGTTATGGACAACAGCCGTCCGCTAACATAGCGAGAAGCGCTGCTTTAGCCCATAATGTGAACCATTAAATCCAGATATTATCTAATGACAGCATTAGATTAGAAGGAAGCTGTAGTGAGTGATGAACAAGAAACGCCGGTATCTACTCCAGATTCGAACCCTGAATCTATCGTCGTAAAGCGTGACCGCAAAGGGATCTATCTCCTCCCTAACCTATTTACAACGGGAGCTTTGTTCTCCGGTTTTTACGCTGTTGTTGCTGGCATGGATGGCAATTTCGAAAACGCCGCCATCGCCATTTTTGTGGCTATGGTGCTTGATGGCCTAGATGGTCGTGTAGCACGCATGACTAATACCCAGAGTGATTTTGGTGCCGAGTACGATAGCCTGGCGGACATGGTGTCATTCGGTGTGGCTCCTGCGCTGGTGGCCTTCAGTTGGGCGTTACAGGATCTAGGTAAAATTGGATGGGTGGCTGCCTTTGTATATTGCGCCGGTGCAGCGTTGCGCTTAGCTCGTTTTAACACGCAACTGGCCGTCGCCGATAAAAATTATTTCACAGGCTTAGCTAGCCCTGCGGCAGCCGCGATTGTTGCCGGTAATGTTTGGGTATTTTCTGAATCAGGCACCTCGGGCGCAGATATCGCTTGGTGGATGGCGATTATCGTTCCTTTGACTGGGCTGTTGATGGTAAGTAATTTTAAATATCATAGTTTTAAAGGCCTGGACCTTCGTGGCAAGATTCCTTTTATTGCTTTGTTGGCCATTGTTCTGGGGTTTGCCATTGTTTCTATCGACCCAGCCTTAATGCTGCTAGGCGTGTTTTTATTGTACGCATTAACAGGGCCTGCACTTGCAGTGAAAGAAAAGTTATTCGATTAACGACAGAATAGAAAACGTGATGAAAACTCAAAAGCCCGGAATCACTACCGGGCTTTTTTGTCTGTCACTCATGAGATGCTTATAAGACATAATGTCTGGAGATGTTTATGAATATTCGCTCGCGCTTTGGCCGTCATACTAATAACAGAATTGCGCCCTCCGAAATCACGCCCAAAGGGACGTATTTAAACCGTCGGTTATTTATGAAAGGTGGCCTAACCTTGGCCGCTGGCGTTTCGGCCATCAATGCACAGGCCTTAGTCACTGCAGAAGGCGGCTCAGAATTACCAAGTGGGCCTGAGTGGTTAGAGCGCCAAGTCATCAAAGCCAGTGAAACCCCTTACGGAAAAGATGAAAAGCCAGCGCCCTATAGTGCAGCGACGAAGTACAACAACTTCTATGAATTTGGTACTTCCAAAACCGACCCCGCAAAAAATGCAGGAAGTTTAACTACTGACCCTTGGACGGTTGAAATAGAAGGTGAGTGTGAGGTCAAAGGAAAGTACGCACTCGAAGACCTACTAAAAGGCATTGATCTTGAAGAGCGTATTTATCGCCTACGCTGTGTTGAAGCTTGGTCAATGGTGATTCCCTGGGTCGGTTTTCCTTTAGCGGATCTGATCAAGCGATTTAAGCCACTGTCATCGGCGAAATACATTGAGTTCGTTACCTTAGAGCGACCGAAAGAAATGTCGGGTCAGCGGTCAGCATTCTCTACCATTGATTGGCCGTATCGCGAAGGTTTACGTATGGATGAAGCCATGAACCCGCTTACCATGATGGCGGTAGGCATGTATGGCGATGTATTGCCGAATCAGAATGGCGCTCCAATGCGCTTAGTCGTCCCGTGGAAGTATGGCTTTAAGAGCATTAAGTCGATTGTGAAGATTCGCTTCAGAGAGACCATGCCGGCAACTACGTGGAATGATCTCGCCCCACAAGAATATGGCTTCTACGCCAATGTGAACCCAGAAGTGAATCATCCGCGCTGGAGTCAGGCATCAGAGCGACGACTGCCCAGTGGCTTATTCAGTGCTAACCGAATAGATACGACGATGTTCAATGGTTACGCCGAAGAAGTCGCCTATCTATACAAGGGTATGGATCTTCGTAAGTGGTATTAAGATGATGATTAGTACAGGCCCGCGTCGATGGCTGATATTCATGCTTTCGATAATGCCGCTTCTATATATAGTGCAAGCCGTCGTTCGAGTTCAATTAGGCGATTGGGAGCTACTTGGGCCTGAGCCGGGCAAGACCATCGTTCACTTCACAGGAACGTGGGCCTTCAACTTACTGATTGCCACATTGTGTGTGACGCCATTGACGCGCTACTTAAAGTGGCGATGGCTCATGCGGCACCGCCGAATGCTCGGCTTGTTCCTTGCCTTCTATATAAGTCTTCATGGCATCGCATACCTAGCCTTCTTACTGGAATGGCATTGGGCCGATCTCGCGACTGAAGTGATAGAGCGACCTTACTTGCTACTCGGTACAATGGCATGGCTACTTACTATGCCACTTCTCATCACATCGACCAAAGGCTGGCAGCGAAAACTCAAACGACGTTGGAAAACATTGCACCAACTTATCTATTTGATAGCGCTCTTAGCAGCGGCTCATTATCTACTGCAGATACGCGCGGGGTGGTTTGAGCCTGTTTTGTATACAGCCATTACGGTATTTCTGCTCTCTTTGCGTTTATTTCATAAAACTGCAAGAAAGTAGTTGACCCAAAATGCCTCATCTCTATAATGCGCCGCTCTTGATCGAGAACACTGCGAGACACCGGAAACGGCCATCACAGTCGATTAAGAAACCGGTAAAAAAGGTGTTGACGAAGTCTGAAAAGAACGTAGAATACGCCTCCCTGATCCGGACAAGAGACTCTTTAGGGTTTCATGTTAAATCAGGTAAGTACTTGATTTTAAAGAAGTTTTTGAAATTAAATGCTTGACTCGGCTAAGTTCTTCTGTAGAATACGCCGCACTGACCAAGACGCTTTGAGTGACTTGGTTAGAGTCAAAATCGAAGAGTGTGTTTTGTTAGCCTCCTCGAAAAACTTTGAAAAAAGCGATTGACACAAGGGTTTGCTTCTGTAGAATACGCAGCCCGCTTTGAGAGAAACCTTTCGGTAAATCAAAGCAACGTTCTTTAAAAATTCAGCATTAAGTAATTCGTGTGGGTGCTTACTGAGATTGAGTGGAGACACTGAATAAACAAGTAAGAACTTACCGATATATCATGTATATGAAATGTTAGTAGTTTTATCTTGAGCAAGATTTAGATTGAAATTTATTTCAGTCGAAACTTTAAACTGAAGAGTTTGATCATGGCTCAGATTGAACGCTGGCGGCAGGCTTAACACATGCAAGTCGAGCGGAAACGATGATAGCTTGCTATCAGGCGTCGAGCGGCGGACGGGTGAGTAACGCGTAGGAAACTACCCAGTAGTGGGGGACAACAGTTGGAAACGACTGCTAATACCGCATACGCTCTACGGAGGAAAGGGGGCTTCGGCTCTCGCTATTGGATGTGCCTGCGTGAGATTAGCTAGTTGGTGGGGTAAAGGCCTACCAAGGCAWCGATCWSTAGCTGGTCTGAGAGGATGATCAGCCACACTGGGACTGAGACACGGCCCAGACTCCTACGGGAGGCAGCAGTGRGGAATATTGSRCAATGGGCGAAAGCCTGACGCAGCAACGCCGCGTGAGCGATGAAGCCTTTCGGGGTGTAAAGCTCTGTCAAGAGGGATGATTATGACGGTACCTCTGAAGGAAGTCACGGCTAATTACGTGCCAGCAGCCGCGGTAATACGTAAGTGGCTAGCGTTATCCGGATTTATTGGGCATAAAGAGCACGTAGGCGGTTAATCAAGTCAGATGTGAAATTCTACAGCTCAACTGTAGGCAGCATTTGAAACTGGTTAACTAGAGATTAAGAGAGGAAAGTGGAACTCACAGTGTAGCGGTGAAATGCGTAGATATTGTGGGGAACACCAGTGGCGAAGGCGGCTTTCTGGCTTAATTCTGACGCTGAGGTGCGAAAGCGTGGGGAGCGAACGGGATTAGATACCCCGGTAGTCCACGCCGTAAACGTTGTTCACTAGGCGTAGGAAGCATCGACCCTTTCTGTGCCACAGATAATTCGTTAAGTGAACCGCCTGGGAAGTACGACCGCAAGGTT
>NVWL01000011.1 GCA_002733645.1 Oceanobacter sp. | reverse complement strand
TAACTATGTATAACGTTTATTTACGAGATCGCTATACACTCTCGGCATGCACCCATAGCTTTGTAATCAACGTCGAATCCTAATCATCCCCAGATTCTTGCTGGCTGTTAAGCCTGAGTTACTTCTTCATATATGAGGCTGAATCTAGTGAATTCAACCTCTAGAAGATAGTAGCCAATGTAACACACTGGCGTTCGTCTGTCAGCGAACTGAATGCTTCATGACGCGTTCTTTTTGCTTAGCCCAGTCACGGTCTTTTGCGGTATCGCGTTTGTCGTGGCTTTGTTTACCTTTGGCCAAGGCAATTTCAGCTTTAACGTGCGGGCCTTTCCAGTAAATCGCAGTACACACGCAGGTGTATCCTTTAGCTTGTATTTTTTGTACAAGCCGGTCGATTTCACGGCGATGCATTAATAGCTTGCGCTCACGTCGTGGATCGCAGATGACGTGAGTAGATGCTTGGTGCAGCGGGGTAATTAACGCCCCATGCAGCCATGCTTCACCTTGGTGAATCTGGATAAAGGAGTCGACGAGTTGGCACTTACCTTCACGCAGGGATTTAACTTCCCAGCCGTTTAATACCAAACCTACTTCTGTTTTATCTTCTAAGAAATAGTCATGTCGGGCTTTTTTGTTCTGTGCGATGGTGCCACCACCGGGTTTAGGCTTTTTGTTTTTACTCATAGTGGTCAGTATAACTTACCGATTAGGGAAAAGGCAGTGGATGAATGGAGTGTTCGTACGTCGAGTTCTTGTGTCGGCAAGGGGTTAGACTTGAGGCGTGCCGGTAATTCCCCCACAATAAACGCGACTTTGTATAAGGATCAGGCAATGACGACGGATAAACGCGGAATTAATGGTATCTGGGCCAGTCGCTGGACGTTTATTTTGGCAGCGGTGGGGTCGGCGGTAGGTCTAGGTAATATTTGGAAATTCCCTTACATCACAGGTGAGTATGGCGGCGGTGCGTTTGTGTTGGTCTATCTCGTGTGTATTTTATCCGTGGGGATTCCGGTAATGATGGCCGAGGTCTTGCTGGGACGCAAAGCTCGTATGAGCCCGATTAATACTATGAAGCGTTTAACGGCTACCTACAAAGCGCCGAAGGTATTTGCTGGGATAGGTTGGTTAGGGGCTATTGCTGGGTTTTTTATTCTTTCTTTTTATAGCGTCATCGCTGGTTGGTCTTTGTATTACAGCTATCTAATGGTGACTGGGCACTTTGTGGCTATTGATGCGGCAGGAGCCGGTGAGACATTTGGTGGCTTGTTAGCTGATCCAATGACCTTGGTGATGTGCCATACCTTATTTATTGTCTTGGTTGGCTATGTGATTTCACGTGGGGTGCATCGCGGTTTAGAGACGTCACTGCGTTTGTTGATGCCGCTCTTGTTTGTAATGTTGTTGGTGTTGCTCGGTTATAGCTTAACGACGCCGGGTTTCAGTGAAGGTTGGAATTTTTTGTTTAAATTTGAACCGGAAAAACTCACGGGGGATGCCGTGATTGTAGCCATGGGGCACTCGTTTTTTACCTTGTCTTTAGGTATGGGAGCCATCATGGCATACGGTGCGTATATGCCTGCTGAAGCTCCATTGGGCAAAACTGTATTGGCCGTTGGCTTGTTAGATACCTTGGTGGCTTTAGTCGCCGGGTTGATTATTTTTCCGATTGTTTTCTCAAATGGATTAGAGCCAGGTGCCGGCCCAGGCTTGATGTTCCAGACGTTACCTTTGGCCTTTGGTCAGTTACCCGGTGGTGTGATTATTGGTACGGCGTTTTTTGTATTAGTGGCTATTGCGGCATGGAGTTCGGCAATTTCTTTGGCAGAACCTGCGGTAGCTTGGGCCGTTGAGAAGGGCTTTAGTCGTAGTCGTGCCACTATTTCGGTGTGTATTTTGGCCTGGACGCTGGGTTTAGGCACGGTAATGTCGTTTAACGATTGGAGTGATAAACAGTTTTTTGTCAGTGTGACGGGTGTTTCTTCTGCTTCTTCAGAGCAAGAGGCTGGCTCCGGCGGCAGCAGTCCGGTGATACATGAGGACTTTCTTTTGTACGCCGATGTAGGTGAGTTGAAGGCTAATCTAGAAAATAACGGTAGCGTGACTTATGACGTCAAAGGTAAAACCTTCTTTGATTTGCTCGATTATTTAACCACTAATATTATGCTGCCATTGGGCGGTGTTTTGATCTCGTTGTTTGCGGGCTGGTTTATGACGCGCCGAGCCTTGGCTGATGAAGTACGCATGCGAAGCAACACATTGATGACTGTTTGGCGCTTTATGATTCGGGTAATATCTCCGCTGGCTGTACTTCTTGTGCTGTATCATGGCTTGGTTTAACGCTTTGAAATGTAAGTTAGGGTGTCTCTGATTAATACAGTGATACTTTAGGCATAAAGTGTTTGATGCAACATTCTGCAATTAGGTTTTTGGAATAATGACTCAAATAATTCGTAGTGCATTAGTTATGCACTCCGCAGAGAGAATGTTTGATCTTGTTAATGATGTTCGTCGTTACCCTGAGTTCTTACAGGGGTGTACGGCAACGGAAGTTATTAACGAGAGTGACGATGTTATTGAAGCCAGGCTGACGTTATCGAAAGTGGGTTTTGAGCAAAGTTTTACCACTCGGAATACACTATCACGCCCTCACAAAATGGAAATTCGTTTAGTAGAGGGGCCATTTAGTCGCTTTACTGGTACATGGTATTTTCAGCCTTTGTCTGATGATGCTTGTAAGGTCTCGGTGGAATTAGAGTTTGAGATGGCCAGCCGAATTGCGGGTGCGGCGATGGGGGCGTTATTCAAGCAAGTAGCGGGCATGATGGTAGATGCGTTTGTGAAACGCGCGAAGGAAATTTATGACTGATAAAATTTCAGTAGAGGTAGCGTACGCGCTGCCAGATAAACAAAAAATAGTGCAAGTTGACGTTGACGTGGGCACAAGCTTGAGCGAAGTGGTCCGTCTTTCAGGTATCGTTAATGAATTCCCTGATATTAACCTAGACGATGTAAAACTCGGTATTTTTGGTAAAGCAGTGCGCACACCGGACACTGAGTTGGCGCGCGAAGGTGATCGAGTCGAGATTTATCGTCCGTTGATTATCGATCCTAAGCAAGCGAGAGCAAATCGAGCGGCAAAAGCCACCGCCGACAAAGCAGCCGCTGCAAAAGAGCCTGGCACGAAAGAGCCTGGCACGAAAAAATAGCCGGGTAACAAAAACGCCTGATGTTGAGCATGAGGCGTTTTTGTATTTGCGCTGCAGCCTTCTAACGTTAGCCCTTTAGATTACCCTTCCAAAGAAGGGATCGTCGGCTGACGCTCTTCTAAAGGCATTTCAGCTGATTGGTCGTCTTCGCTAAAGTTTGCATCTGGCGTGCCAGTGTAATGCGAATAGAGGCCATCTTCTCCGAAGAACAAGGTCACGTGATAGCGCTTAACTACTTCGTCACGTCGTTCGAGCGTGTAGAGATAATCCCACTCGGTATCAGTGTAAGGATTACGCACAACGGGATTACCCATGAGGTAAATCACTTGGCGTTCGGTCATGCCAGGCTTAAGCTCAGCCAGCATATCTTCAGTAACAATATTTCCTTGCTGGACGTTTAGCTTGTAAACGCCAGGGAAGGTACAGCCGGAAAGGGTTGCAAAACCCAGTAAACCGGTCAGAATTAGAACTCGCATAATCAGGGTGAAATCCGGGCACAAGTTTTTGTGATGGGAAGGATCATACCTGAATAAACCATCACCTGTGAAATGATAGAGGACAACCATGTCGGAACAGAACGTGGAACTGCGCAAAGCGGGCCTAAAAGTAACCCTGCCACGCGTTAAAATTCTGAGCATTCTCGAAGCCGATCCGGATGCCCACTTAAGTGCTGAAGACGTTTATCGTGCTTTGATAGAAGCGGGCGAAGACGTTGGTCTGGCCACGGTATACCGTGTATTAACTCAGTTTGAGACGGCGGGCTTGGTATCGCGTCATAACTTTGATGGTGGCCATTCGGTGTTTGAATTGGCGCGCGGTGATCACCACGATCACATGGTCGATGTGGATACCGGTGCAGTCATTGAGTTTACTAATGACGAAATCGAGCGCCTTCAGCATGAAATTGCTGAGAAGTTAGGATTTGATCTGGTTGATCACAGCCTCGTGCTTTACGTTCGCAAAAAAGCGTAATATGCACGGCTGAACGGTGAGGTTATCACCGTTCGGCTGTTGCTAGTTTCAGCATTTCTTTAGCATGAACTAACGTTTGCTCTGTTATTTCTACTCCTCCCAACATACGCGCTAATTCTTCTGGGCGTTGAGTCCCTTCTAAACGACGAATTCTAGTATGAGTGGCGGTATCACCGCTGACTTTACTAACTTGGTAATGATTGTGTGCCTGTGCCGCAACTTGTGGCTGGTGTGTTACACACATAATTTGCGCTGATTCGCCTAAGTTTCGCATTAAACGGCCCACGCGTTCTGCCGTGCCACCACCAATACCCACATCCACTTCATCAAAAATTAAACAGGGTGTATGCGTTGTCGCAGCGGTCACCACCTGCAGTGCCAAACTAATACGTGATAGCTCACCGCCAGAGGCAACTTTAGCCAACGGGCCAGAAGGCATGCCTGGATTGGTTTGCACTTCAAAGGTGATGTGATCAATACCGTGAGCATTGGCTTCATTTGCTGGTAAATGTTGCATGCGAGTAAAAAACTTCGCCTTGCCTAAGGCCAGTGATTCAAAATGTGACTCAATGGCGGCATCCAGTGTTTTGGCTGCTTTTTGGCGCTGTGCTGACAGGGCTTCTGCCCCTTTCATAAAAGTGACTTGCAGTTGTTCGATCTCTTCCGCCAGTGCTTCTAGGTCGTGATCTGACAGATTAAGCTCGGCGAGAGCCGCTTCCTGTGTTTGCCAGTGCCCGTATAAGGCATCAGGGCGAATATGATGCTTGCGCGCCATGCTGTACAAATCACTGAGGCGCGACTCGACCTGCTGCAAACGATGCGGATTCATATCGACTCGATCAAGGTAGCGTTGCAGTGAGCTTGCGGCTTCGCTGAGTTGAATCTGAGCTTGGCTAAGCATCTCTTTCGTTTCCAGCAGTAAAGGGTCTTGATCATCAATGTGTTCAAGTTGCTGTAATGCGTGATAGAGAAGCTCGCCTGCGGCGCTTTCATCTTGTTCGCCGCCGGTACAGGCAAGCAGTGCAGACTGGCCACTGAGGAGGGTGTTCTCTGCGTTGGCTAAACGCTTATGTTCGGCTTCTAGCTCTTCCAGTTCGTTTTCTTGAAATGCCAAAGCTCGAAGTTCTGATACTTGATAATCAAGCAGTTGGCGTTGAGCAATGATCTCCGCACTGGACTCGCTGAGCGTAGCGAATCTTTGTTTTGCTTTTTTCCATGTGTGCCAGTGGTTACTAACCTTACTCGCCTTTAGTGATAGGCCTGCATAGGCATCAATGATTTTTCTGGGTGCGTCTTTTTCGAGTAAGCGTTGGTGCGCATGCTGCGAATGCACGCCGATTAAATGCGCGGCGATGTCGCGTAAATCTGCAGCAGACACTGGGCGACCATTGACGTAACCGCGCGAGCGACCTTCTGCAGAAATGACACGACGGAGAATGATGTCGTTGTCTTCCGGCATATCGTGGTTCGACAACCATTGGCGAGCGGCATCGTTGGCTTCAAAAGAAGCGGCGATGTCGGCTTTATCCGCCCCTGATCGTACACATCCAGCTTCTACTCGTTGGCCTAGTGTTAGGCCGAGCGCACCAAGCAAAATTGATTTACCGGCGCCGGTTTCTCCGGTGATGACGGTCATTCCTTGATCAAACTCCAGCTCCATATGGTCAACCAGAGCAAACTGATGAATCGATAGTGACGTCAACATAGACCCACTCCATCTGAATGTATATACAGTGTTTTTATATACAGTAGTGGTAAATGTCAAGCCGGATTCGAATTTGTATGTTCATTTTAGGGTTGAACTGACTAGTGACGCCCCCATATACCCGTCAGCGAAACAATTTTTAAGCGTTTCAATGTAGACAGTATTTGAAATTAGCACTTGAGAGAGGCCCACGATGTCTGAAGAGCAGAAAGCACAAGAGCAAGCCCAGGAAGAGATTCTGGAGCAAAACGCGGAACAAGAAGCACCAGTAGAAGATGTGGCTGAGACTGCCGATGACGCACTGGCAGCAGCTCAAGAAGAAGTCGCGGCGGTAAAAGACCAAATGCTTCGCGTTCAAGCTGAGATGCAGAATGTTCGTCGTCGTGCCGAGCTAGATGTTGAAAAAGCCCACAAGTTTGCGGTTGAAAAATTCGCCAATGAAATGGTGACCGTGGTCGACAACCTAGAGCGTGGCCTAGCAGCAGCTCCAGAAGAAGAAGCGACCAAGGCGATTCGTGATGGCATGGCCATGACCCTTGATGGCCTGATCAACGGTTTGGCTCGCTTTAAAGTTGAGCAAGTAAACCCAGAAGGTGAGACGTTCAACCCTGAGTTACACCAAGCAATGTCGATGGTTGAAAATCCAGATCTCGCACCTAACACCGTCATCGCGGTGATGCAGAAAGGTTACACCTTGAATGGTCGTTTGTTACGCCCAGCTATGGTGATGGTGAGCAAAGGCGCGGCTCAGATCGACGAAAACGCCTGATAATTTGTAAGGTTTTTAGTGTGTGGGCCTTGAAACAAAATGTGGCGGCCTCATATAGAAATCATCGAAACAAAAACTCGCAGCAAAGCTGGTTAAAAGCGAAAGAGCACTAACAGCAATACGTGGGTTTTAAATATTGACAACGTCGGCCGGGCCGACAATTTAGGAGAATTAAAAATGGGTAGAATTATTGGTATCGACCTTGGGACCACTAACTCCTGTGTGGCGATTCTTGATGGCGAAAAAGCCAAAGTTATCGAAAATGCAGAAGGCGATCGTACAACCCCTTCTATCATCGCATACACCGATGACGAAATTTTAGTTGGTCAGTCTGCGAAGCGTCAGGCCGTGACTAACCCACAGAACACACTATTCGCTGTTAAGCGTTTGATCGGTCGTCGTTTTACTGATGATGTCGTTCAAAAAGACATCAAAATGGTACCGTACAAAATCCTGCAAGCTGAGAACGGCGACGCATGGATTGAAGTAAAAGGCGAAAAGTACGCGCCACCACAGATCTCTGCAGAAGTTCTGAAGAAAATGAAGAAAACTGCTGAAGACTATCTTGGTGAAGCAGTCACTGAAGCGGTAATTACAGTTCCAGCATACTTCAATGACTCTCAGCGTCAGGCGACTAAAGATGCAGGTAAAATCGCAGGCCTAGAAGTTAAGCGTATTATCAACGAGCCAACCGCTGCAGCCTTGGCTTATGGTATGGACAAAGAAGGCGGTGATCGCACTATCGCTGTATACGATTTGGGTGGTGGTACGTTCGATATCTCTATCATCGAAATCGCTGACGTCGATGGCGAAAAACAGTTTGAAGTACTCGCAACCAATGGTGATACATTCCTTGGTGGTGAAGATTTCGATATGCGTTTGATTGAATACCTCGCCGCAGAATTCAAGAAAGACAGCGGTATCGATCTACACAACGACCCTCTGGCGCTTCAGCGTCTTAAAGAAGGTGCAGAGAAAGCGAAAGTTGAGCTGTCTTCAAGCCAGCAAACAGACGTTAACTTGCCGTACATCACCGCCGATGCGTCAGGTCCTAAGCACCTTAACGTAAAAATTACTCGTGCCAAGCTTGAGTCACTGGTTGAAGATCTAGTTAAGCGTTCACTTGATCCTTGCCGTATGGCTCTGAAGGATGCTGACCTAAGCGCTTCTGAAATTGACGAAGTTATCTTGGTAGGTGGTCAGACTCGTATGCCAATGGTTCAGAAAGCCGTTGCTGAGTTCTTTGGTAAAGAGCCGCGTAAAGACGTGAACCCAGATGAAGCCGTAGCCGTAGGCGCAGCGATTCAAGGTGCCGTACTGTCTGGTGACGTAAAAGACGTTCTATTGTTAGACGTAACACCATTAACTCTAGGTATTGAGACAATGGGTGGCGTAGCGACGGCGGTGATCGACAAGAACACCACCATCCCAACCAAGAAGTCTCAGACGTTCTCAACCGCAGAAGACAATCAGTCAGCAGTAACGATTCACGTTGTTCAGGGTGAACGTAAGCAGGCGGCACAGAATAAATCATTGGGTCGTTTCGATCTCTCTGATATTCCGCCAGCACAGCGTGGCATGCCACAAATTGAAGTAACCTTCGACATCGATGCCAACGGTATTTTGAACGTAAGCGCGAAAGACAAAGCGACCGGCAAAGAACAGTCGATCGTTATTAAGGCCTCTTCTGGCTTGAGCGATGAAGAAGTCGAACAAATGGTACAAGATGCCGCAGCAAATGCTGATGCAGATAAACAGTTTGAAGAAATGGTTCAAGTGCGTAACACGGCGGATGGCTTGATTCACGCAACTCGCAAGACGCTAGAAGAAGCCGGTGATAAAGCGACGGATGAAGAGAAATCTACCATCGAAGCAGCCATCACTGACCTTGAAGGCGTAATGAAGGGCGACGATAAAGAAGAAATCGAAGCCAAAACTAATGCATTGACTGAAGCATCAGCACCACTGGCTCAGAAACTATACGCAGAGCAAGCGGCTCAAGCTGAAGCGGGCGAAGGCGCAGAGCAATCTGAATCTGCGCAAGATGATGATGTTGTGGATGCGGAGTTCGAAGAAGTCAAAGACAAATAACTTCTGAAGCTATCTGCGTTGCTGCTACGGTGTTAAAAATTGTTTCGGGTTGCTCACGTACTACTTGTACGCTGCGCTCCCAAAACAATTTTTGCCTTGTAGCCGCGGCCTCGATTACGCTTCTGCGACATTGGATTGTCACTCGGCGATCCATGTGAATACGAAGTTAAGATCGAAAAGAAATCCCACGCGGCAACCAGTTTGCCGCGTTTTACATTGCAAAAAACGCGTTTTAACGCTGTAAGTAACAGGACTCCCAAACAAGGTGAATCATGGCTAAGCGGGACTATTATGAAATTCTTGGTGTCAGTAAAGGCATTGATGCCAAAGAGCTGAAGAAAGCCTACCGTAAGCTGGCGATGAAGTATCATCCGGACCGAAATCCGGACGATAAAGATGCGGACGCTAAGTTTAAAGAAGCGACCGAAGCGTATGAAATTCTAGGCGACCAACAAAAACGCGCGGCTTATGATCAATATGGTCATGCCGGAGTAGACCCAAATGCTGCCGGTGGTGGGTTTGGCGGTGGTGGCGGTAACTTTAGTGATGTCTTCGGTGATGTGTTTGGCGATATCTTTGGTGGCGGCGGCGGAGGTGGCGGTCGTCGTGGAGGCCCACAGCGTGGTTCTGACTTGCGCTACACCATGGACCTCTCGCTCGAAGAAGCCGTTCGAGGTATCGAAAAGAAAATTCGCGTACCTACGCTAACCAGTTGTGATCCATGTGGTGGATCTGGTGCTAAACCAGGGACCAAGCCAAAAACCTGTGGCACCTGTGGTGGTGCTGGCCAAGTACGTATGCAGCAAGGGTTCTTCTCTGTACAGCAAACGTGTCCGAGCTGTCGTGGTCAAGGCACCATGATCGACGATCCGTGTAACAGTTGTCATGGCCGTGGTGTTAAAGAAGAAACCAAAACCTTATCTGTGAAAATTCCACCAGGTGTGGATACAGGCGATCGTATTCGTTTGTCAGGAGAAGGCGAAGCCGGTGCAATGGGTGGCCCAGCAGGCGATCTTTATGTACAAGTTAGCGTGCGCGAGCATGAACTCTTCCATCGTGATGGACGCAACTTATACTGCGACGTGCCAATCAGCATTGTGGATGCCGCACTCGGTGGTGAGCTTGAAATCCCAACACTAGATGGTCGCGTGAAACTTAAGATTCCAGCAGAAACCCAAAGCGGTAAGCTATTCCGCTTGCGTGGCAAAGGCGTAACCCCAGTACGTGGTGGCGCTGCCGGTGATCTACTGTGCCGTGTACAAGTAGAAACGCCAGTGAACCTGAACTCGAATCAGAAAGATCTGCTGATGAAGTTCCAAGAGTCTCTGACCGGCGAGAAGCATTCGCCGCAGAAGAAGACGTGGTTTGAAGGTGTTAAGCGTTTCTTCGAAGACATCTAATGCTGACCTAGCTGCATCGCCATTACGGCGTTAAAAAAGGCCCGAAAATGCTCATGTATGACTTATACACTGCGCGTTTTCGGGCCTTTTTTGCCTTGTACTGGCATCTTCGCTGACGGCCAGGCGCTTCGACAGGTGTTGTGTTCAATCCGATCTGCGAGTGCTCAAGTACTGAAGTACGCTCCGCGCTCTCGATCGAATTTGCCTTGCTCCGGCGGCCTCGTTAACGCTATTCATCCTGACCTAGCTGCATCGCCATTACGGCGTTAAAAAAGGCCCGAAAATGCTCATGTATGACTTATACACTACGCGTTTTCGGGCTTTTTTGCCTTGTACTGGCATCTTCGCTGACGGTCTGGTGCTTCTAAAGGCGTTGTATATAATCGGCGATGCGGCTTCAATCACCGCGATTCGTGCCTTATTACCATTATTCTAACTATCGGATTTTCCTATTGCCTGTGCCTTAGGTATCCTTAGCGTTATCTCCTTGTCTTACATTTATAAAGCAGAAAAATAATGACTCGAATTGCTATCACCGGTGCAGCCGGTCGTATGGGACGTGTACTGATTGAAGCAGTGCATAACGATGAACAGGCTACAGTGGCTGGTGCAATTGTACTGGCTGGTGATGCGATGGTTGGCGTTGATGTTGGTGCGATTGCTGGTTTAGGCAAGACGCTAGATGTTATAGCAGTGACGTCTGTTGAAGCAGCTATTGACGATTTTGATGTGCTAATCGACTTTACTTCGCCTGAAGCAACGATGGCGAACGTTGCGCTTTGCCAAAAGCACGGCAAGGGAATTGTGATTGGTACGACAGGCCTGACTGACTTGCAAAAGATCGAACTTAAAGCAGCGGCGAGTTCTACTCGTATTGTGTTTGCGCCTAACTATTCAGTTGGTGTGAATCTGTGTTTGAACCTTCTTCGTATGGCCGCCTCTGTGATGGGCGAAGACAGCGATATCGAAGTGATAGAGATGCACCACCGTCATAAGGTTGATGCACCATCGGGTACTGCATTACGGATGGGCGAAGTCGTTGCTGAAACCATGGGTTGGGATTTGAACGAAGTCGCTTGCTATGGTCGTGAAGGTCAAACGGGCGCGCGCCCGCATAAGCAGATTGGGTTTGAAACCATTCGTGGTGGCGACGTGGTCGGTGATCACACAGTGATGTTTGCCACTGACGGTGAGCGCGTTGAAGTGACTCACAAAGCTCAAAGCCGCATGACGTTTGCGAAAGGTGCAGTGCGCGCTGCTAAGTGGCTTACAAGCCAAGATGCAGGTTTATATGACATGCAAGACGTATTGGGTTTCTGAATCAATCTCATTACTCTTGATCATAAAAAAAGCCGCAATTGCGGCTTTTTTTATTTCCAATCGCTAAGCACTTAATCGTCGTTAGGATCAAGAGGATCACTATCGTCTAGGTCTTCAATGGTTTGCAGTAACGCGGCAAGTTGCAACTTGTGTTCGGGTGACGCAACGGAGGACAAGTCATTAACGGTGGCGTTATCAAAATCACGTTCGCCGTCATCAAGTATGTCTCTCATCCCTGCGAGGGTGACTCGTGGCGCTCGGCTGGAAACAGCGTTGGCCAACCAAGATGGAAGGCGACCTGCTAGATCAACGAAGGTGGTGAAGCGTACCTTCGTCATCTTTTTGCCAAGCGGTGTGATCTCAAACAAGTTGTGAAATTCACGTAGCTTAACCATGTTTTTACGTTCGGGCCCTACATCATCAATATTTCGGCTGCTGATGTAGATAACGCCATTCTCAATCCATGAGTCGCTTTTCACGGTGACGTAGCGTGAGGCAACAGGCCACACACCTTTGTATTCCATATAGCTGTAGTTGGGTGGAACGCTCTTGCTTGCACGGCAGAAGTAAACCCATTTAACTAAGTCGTCAGGGGTATCGATGGTAAGTAATATTTCTAGGGCAGAGTGCTCAAGAATAACTTCGCCGCGGAATTGTTTCACGTCGGCACCAGGTACTTCACGGCGCCATGTGGACACATCGCCGATGTCGTCTCGTTCGGAAGTCACTTCCCATTCGATAGAATCGTCGATCTCTGTAATTTGCGTTGCTTGGGCGCTAGTACATACACTCAAGGCAATAATAAAGGCCGCTAAGACTTGGGCTGATTGTTTGAACAACACGATGCATACTCTTTTTAATAATTATAATGGGCAGTAAAAATCTGCCTAAGAAGTTTGCATGCTATCAAGCTGGGCGCTGGCGTCTAGACTCTTTGACGCCAAAATTGAGTAATTCATGACCAATTTGGAATTATGACTTGATGCCCAGTATGTGTCGGAAGCCACGATTGACCAAAGAGCGTATTTCGTCCTGATCTGTCCCATCGGGTGAAAACACCATAGATACGAGCATATGAAGATTGCCTAGCGCCCAACGTGCTCTATCGGAGGCAGGTAGGCCGGGCTCTAACACATCATTATTGATCGCAAAACTGATTTGTACAGTCAGCAGTTCCAGCAGGCGTTCTTGAAAAGCCAGATACATTGGCCAGGTATCTTCTCGGACGGATGAACTCCACTCTAGCCAGATTTTAATGTAGTCAGGATTTTGATGGCAGGCATCTAAGAATGTTGAGATACAAGCTTCTAATGTTTCTTCTGGCTCTCGACTCTTTTTCAAGGCTTGGGTTGATAGCTTTATAAGAAAACTCTCAACTTCTTCTAGTACTTCCTCAACCAATGCTTCTCGAGTCTTGAAGTAGTTGAACACCGTTGCCACCGACACGCCTGCAATTTGAGCGATCTCAGTATGGCCGGCGCGGCCAATACCGCGTCTAGAAAACACCTTTATGGCATGTTCCATGAGTAAGCGTTTGCGCTGGGATGGGTTTAGGCGGCGTCTCGCCTCCGCTTCTCCGTGCATATGTCCATGTCCTTTGATTGCGTTCCACCTTTTTTTATAAAGGGTGGGTGTAAATATCTATTTTCCTTTTGGGACACTATGGTGCCTTTTATTCAGGCTAATGGGAATATGTCTGTAACAAAACCTATACATAGGTCTCATAATGAGCGGCGCAAATGGATGTTTTACTGGGGTGTCATTCAAATGGACATAAGGCCCTGATTTCTGTATAGTTCGCGCCAATTAATGTGTGTATTGCAGGCGCTAGCAACACTCAGCAAATAACAGCGAAAAAGCGGGATGGAGCAAATTTGACCATTCCGCTTTTTTACGGCTGAAGCCTACAGGGCGGTTGATATTCAGCCGGCCCGCATCACACGCACGCCAGTTTTATCTTAAATTTCGGGGAACGAGTCTTGTCTACGCCAGCGATTCTAGCTCTTGAAGACGGCAGTATCTTTAAAGGCATCAGTATTGGTGCTGAAGGTTTGTCGGTGGGTGAGGTGGTATTTAATACCTCCATGACCGGTTATCAGGAAATCCTGACCGATCCATCCTATTCCAATCAGATGGTCACTTTGACCTATCCTCATATCGGTAACTACGGTACCAATGATGAAGATGAAGAGTCTGATGCCATTCATGCAACTGGGTTGATTATCCGTGATTTACCCTTGATCGCGTCCAGTTTCCGTAATCAAAAAGCACTGGATGAGTATCTTCGCGACGCTAACGTATGTGGCATCGCCGACATCGACACGCGTCGCTTAACACGTATTTTGCGTGAAAAAGGTTCTCAGAACGGTTGCATTATAGCCCGTGACGATGCGCACAGTGATTCTTCTGTTGCTGAAGCGATTGCCGCGGCTAAAGGGTTCCCTGGTCTGAAGGGAATGGACTTGGCCAAGGAAGTCACGGTTAAAGAGTCTTACACATGGACTCAAACTGACTGGACACTTGGGGAGGGCTACGGTGAACTCAGCACTCCTAAATATAAAGTGGTTGCCTACGACTTCGGTGTGAAGCGCAATATTTTACGCTTACTTGCTGAGCGTGGTTGTGATCTAACGGTTGTTCCAGCGCAGACGCCAGCAGCTGACGTGCTAGCAATGAATCCTGATGGCATTTTCTTATCTAATGGCCCAGGTGACCCGGAACCGTGTGATTATGCTATCGCTGCGATCAAAGAAATCCTGACCACAGGCGTTCCAGTGTTCGGTATTTGTTTAGGTCACCAGTTATTGGCTTTGGCTTCTGGCGCTAAGACGATGAAGATGGGTCATGGTCATCATGGTGGCAACCACCCAGTGCAAGATCTTGAAACTGGCCGTGTGATGATTACTGCTCAGAACCACGGGTTTGCGGTAAGCGAAGACGCATTGCCGGCGACGCTGAAAGCGACGCATAAATCATTGTTCGATGGCACCTTGCAGGGCATTGCCCGCACTGACACGCCGGCATTTAGTTTTCAGGGGCACCCTGAAGCAAGCCCAGGTCCGCGTGACGTGGCGCCATTATTCGACCATTTCATTGAATTGATTGAAACCGCTAAAGCTGCAAACGCCGCTAAATAGCAGGAACAGGAATTACAGAGTCATGCCAAAACGTACTGACCTAAAAAGTATTTTGATTATCGGCGCTGGCCCAATCGTGATTGGACAGGCCTGTGAGTTCGACTATTCCGGTGCTCAGGCGTGTAAAGCGCTGCGTGAAGAAGGCTACCGTGTCATTCTGGTGAACTCTAACCCAGCGACTATCATGACTGATCCATCGATGGCCGATGCCACGTACATCGAGCCGATCACGATTGAAGCTGTCGCTAAGATTATTGAGAAAGAGCGCCCTGATGCTTTGTTGCCGACTATGGGCGGTCAGACGGCTTTGAACTGTGCGCTAGGCCTTGAAGCCGCAGGTGTACTTGAAAAGTACAACGTTGAAATGATTGGTGCCAACGCTGACACTATTGATAAAGCGGAAGACCGTAATCGCTTTGACCAAGCCATGAAGAAGATTGGTCTTGAGTGTCCTCGTGCTGGTATTGCGCACAGCCTTGAAGAAGCACGTGCCGTGCAAAAAGATTTAGGCTTCCCTTGTATTATTCGTCCGTCGTTCACCATGGGTGGAACCGGCGGTGGTATTGCCTACAACAAAGAAGAATTTGAAGAAATCTGTACGCGTGGTTTGGATCTATCTCCAACCAACGAGCTTCTTATCGATGAGTCTTTGATCGGTTGGAAAGAGTACGAGATGGAAGTGGTTCGTGACAAAAACGACAACTGCATCATTATTTGTTCTATCGAAAACTTTGACGCGATGGGGGTTCACACGGGTGATTCCATCACTGTCGCACCAGCACAAACATTAAGCGATAAAGAATATCAAATCATGCGTGACGCCTCGTTGGCGGTACTGCGTGAAATCGGTGTTGAAACCGGTGGTTCTAACGTTCAGTTCGGTCTAAATCCGGCAGACGGCCGTATGGTTGTGATCGAAATGAACCCACGTGTATCACGCTCCTCTGCGTTGGCGTCTAAAGCAACAGGGTTCCCTATTGCCAAAGTGGCTGCCAAGTTAGCGGTGGGTTACACACTGGATGAGCTGCAAAACGATATTACCGGTGGCCGTACGCCAGCATCGTTTGAGCCATCTATCGATTACGTGGTAACCAAAATTCCTCGTTTCACTTTCGAAAAATTCCCTCAGGCGGATGGTCGTTTAACGACCCAAATGAAGTCAGTGGGTGAAGTGATGGCGATTGGTCGTACTCAGCAAGAATCATTGCAGAAAGCGCTGAGAGGTCTTGAAGTAGGCGTATCAGGTTTTGATCCTAAAGTGAATCTTGCTGATGATACTGCTCGCGATAAAATTATTTCAGAATTACGCACGCCAGCTGCCGATCGTATCTGGTATGTGGGTGATGCTTTCCGCGCTGGCATGTCAGTGGATGAAGTGTACGAGCACTCGTTTATTGATCCTTGGTTCTTAGTGCAGATTGAAGACCTAATCAAAGAAGAAGCGGCCGTTGCTCAGAGCAGCTTGCAGTCGCTTGATGCTGATCGCATGTACCGTTTGAAGCGTAAAGGCTTCTCCGATGCACGCTTGGCGGCCTTGATGGGAATCAAAGAAAAAGCCTTACGTAAACATCGTCAGAAACTGAATATTCGTCCGGTGTATAAGCGCGTTGATACCTGTGCCGCTGAATTCGCGACTGATACAGCGTACATGTACTCTACGTACGAAGAAGAGTGTGAATCGAGCCCATCAGATCGAGACAAAATTATCGTTCTTGGTGGTGGCCCGAACCGTATCGGCCAAGGTATTGAGTTCGATTACTGTTGTGTACATGCAGCACTGGCCGCGAAAGAAGAAGGCTACGAAGCCATCATGGTTAACTGTAACCCTGAAACGGTTTCTACTGACTACGACACCTCTGATCGTTTGTACTTTGAGCCAGTAACGTTAGAAGACGTGCTGGAAATCGTTGATAAAGAAAAGCCAAAGGGCGTCATCGTTCAGTACGGTGGCCAAACGCCATTGAAGCTGGCTGAAGAGCTTGAAGCGGCCGGTGTGCCTATTATTGGTACGTCACCAGAAGCGATTGATCGCGCTGAAGACCGTGAACGTTTCCAGCATATGATTCAGCGCTTAGGCCTGAAGCAGCCGGTTAACGCGACCGTTACCTCTGCAGAAGAAGCGGTTGTTAAAGCGGCAAGTATTGGCTACCCATTAGTTGTGCGTCCATCTTATGTTTTGGGTGGGCGTGCTATGGAAATCGTTAGCAATGAAGCTTCATTGCGTCGTTACATGCGTGAGGCTGTTAAGGTTTCAAACGATTCGCCAATCTTGTTGGATTATTTCCTAGATCGTGCCATTGAAGTAGACATTGATGCGGTGTGCGATGGTGAGCAAGTTGTGATTGGCGGCATTATGCAGCACATCGAACAGGCGGGTATTCACTCAGGTGACTCCGCGTGTTCATTGCCTCCGTACAGCTTGGCGGCAGACGTTCAAGATAAAATGCGTGAGCAAGTGGCTGCCATGGCATTAGAGCTAGGTGTTGTTGGTTTAATGAACACCCAGTTGGCGTATCAAGATGGTGAGATCTACGTGATTGAGGTTAACCCTCGTGCCTCACGTACTGTGCCTTTTGTCTCTAAGTGTGTTGGTGTTTCTTTGGCGTCGATCGCCGCTAAAGTAATGATGGGTAAGAGCTTGAAAGAACTTGGCTTTACCAAAGAAATCGTCCCACCATATTTCTCAGTGAAAGAAGCCGTCTTCCCGTTCAATAAATTCCAAGGCGTGGACCCAATCCTCGGCCCTGAAATGAAATCAACCGGTGAAGTGATGGGTGCTGGTAAAACTTTTGGCGAAGCTTTCTTTAAAGCTCAGCTAGGTGCCAGTGCCGGCTTACCAACCGATGGCCTTGCTTTCTTGTCAGTACGTGAAGCTGATAAAGCGGGCGTCGTCGAAATGGCTCGTGGTTTGATTGAATGTGGCTTTGAAGTGATCTCGACAGACGGTACTTGTCGCGTATTGAAAGCGGCAGGTGTTGAAAGTAAGCGTGTGAATAAAGTGACCGAAGGTCGCCCTCATATTGTAGACATGATCAAAAATGATGAAATTTCGATGATTGTGAATACAACGGATGGCGCTCAGGCTATTTCTGACTCGGCGGATATTCGTCGCAGTGCACTGCAGCATAAAGTCTATTACACAACGACATTGGCCGGGGCTGAAGCTGTTGTTGAAGGGCTTCGTTCTGAAGGCTTGAAAGAAGTACGTCGTTTACAAGAACTGCATGCGTTAATTAACGGTTAATCAGCGCGTTTTTATAAGGAAGTCGCAGAATGCAAAAGTATCCTATGACGGTTGAAGGCGAGCAGGCATTGCGTGATGAGCTAAAGCAGCTTAAAGGCACTGATCGTCCGCGAGTAATTAAAGATATTGCTGTTGCTCGTGAGCATGGCGATTTAAAAGAGAATGCTGAATATCATGCTGCACGTGAGCAGCAGGGTTTTATTGAAGGTCGTATTCAGGATCTGGAAGGTAAGTTATCTAACTGCCAGGTGATTGATGTCAAGAGTATTCCTCACTCTGGCAAGGTGATATTTGGCACAACAGTGACCATTATTAATCTAGAGACTGATGCCGAAGTTACTTACAGAATTGTGGGTGATGATGAAGCGGATATTAAGCAAAATCGTATCTCCGTCTCGTCGCCAATTGCGCGTGCGCTGATTGGTAAGGAAGAAGGCGACGTGGTTGTTGTTAAAATTCCTAGCGGTACGGTTGAGTATGAAATTGATCGTGTTCAGCACCTTTGAGATCTGATCTGAAATAAATAAAAAAGCCCGAATTTATTCGGGCTTTTTTATGGGCATTATTAAGCGTTTATGTGTTGGATGCAGCTAAGCGCATCACTTGCCAATACGATGGAGGGTTGGGGACTGCTTGTTTTTCTCGCAATAAACGATGCAGTTTAGGCAGCTGCCAGTAAGGTACGGAAACCAGCGCGTGATGCTCAATATGGAAATTCACATTAAAGGGAGCAAATAATGCTCTGCCTATAATTCCTGCCTTTGTTGTGCGAGTGTTTTTTAGCATATTGCCGCTGTGTTCTGTCATGGCATGTTCCGCGATTGATCGAACTCTGATGCAAAACGGGTATGCAAATAGATATCCGGCCCACCATATGAAATACAATTCGGTTAAATTCGAGAAAAACATAGAGAGAAAAAATACTCCGTGGAATATCAGTGTTCTTCGGCTCTCTTTGATGAATGTCCAAAAGTAGTCGGCTTTAGATTGGCCATTGCTTGGCAACTTTTCCACGGTACCTGCTACATTCCACTTAAGGATTCCAGCATTCATCATGCCTAAGCCAATGAGGGATTTGATACCTGTCATTCCTGAGATATCGCGCATAAATTTACGCATCATGGATGCAGGACTGGTTGGAAAGCCATCGCAGAGGGGGAGGTCTACATCCAGTTCTGTGCCCGTATGTACATGGTGCAGCGCGTGATGACGGCGGTATTTTGCGATATCTATAAATATAGGAGCAGCGCATAACCAATTACAAACGGAGTCATTGAACGTTTGCGTTTTAAATAAAGTGCGATGTGCGCCTTCATGGCTGAGAATGGCGAGCCCGAGTATTCGTCCGCCAATCAAGGAAATGGCGATAATCAGCAACGGCAGGCTCCACCAAGTGAAGGCATCAATAGCGACCTTGGCCATAAAAAGAGCGAAAGCGAAAGTGGCCCAGCAGCTTGCGATGCCGAACCAGCCCCAAGCATCAGAGCGTCGATGTAGGGATGCAATCACCTCTGGCCCTAGTAGTTGAGTAAGTGTGTCGCGTGCTGACTTGCGCTCTAAGCCTGTTTCAAAATCGTCATGTGTATCAGTCATGGTATTCATCCAAGTTTTGTACATTGAAATTACACTTATTATAACAATGCGTCAACTTTGGTAATTAATGAGTTTGAGGTGTTATGGTAGTATGTGGGTGTCTTAATTAGGCCAATCCTATGACTGTTCGTGCACTGCCTTATTCCGCTAAGAAACTCATTCTCAATCTTGTGAAAGCAGCTGATCATCCTATTTCGGCGCCTACCCTTGTGCGCATAGGCGCCTTGTTTGAGCTAGAGGCTAATAATATCCGTGTGACCCTAAACCGTTTGGTAGCTCAGGGTTTACTAGTCTTGAGTGAACAGGGTAGCTACGCTTTTGGTCAGGAGGCGCAAATGCTGGCAGATCAGCAGAAACAGTGGCATGAACTAGAGCAGGGTCTTAAACCATGGTGTGGTGGCTGGTTAGCCATTTATGTGGCCAATCTTGGGCGGCGAGACCGAAAGTTGCTGCGTAAGCGTGAGCGAATTACAACGCTTTGGGGGTTTCGTGAGTTTGAGCAAGGGTTATTGATTCGGCCAGATAATCTTAAAATTGATAGCGCGACCTTAAGGCAAAATCTTATTGAACTTGGCTTGGAACCGGAAGCGTGTGTGTTTCGTGCATCAGAGTTTCAGTGTGATCGACGGCCCGGCGAATTGGCTTTGTGGCCGGTGCAGCAATTAAATGAAAACTACGTCGAGCTCACCCGTGAAATGCGCTCCTGGCTTGCTGATTATTCTTCCAAAAGCCTACAAGATGCTGCTCGGGAATCTTTCATTATTGGTGATAAGGTATTGCATAATATTGCTTATGACCCCAGATTGCCGGGGGAGATGATCAACAGTGCTAGTCGCGGAAACATGGTTGAAACTATGATCCAGTTTAACACTGTTGGTAGGGCTATCTGGTTAGAGCTAATAGATAGGGTTGTTAATGACTCTCCCTTAGACTGATTAAGGGCAGCTTACTGATGCAATGTCTAAGTGATCAGAGCCGTCATCTAATTCAATGGCTTTCATCATTTTTTCTAGGCGTTGGCGTGCTTCACGACGCTTAATGGCTTTATTGCGGCGACGTGCTTGTACATCGTCTTTTAGCTCTAAGGGAGGTAGTGGTGTTGGTTTGTTGTTTTCATCCATGGCAACCATGGTGAAATAACAAGTGTGAGTGTGGCGTACTGTTTTTGCTTTAATGTCCTCTGCTATTACCTTAATACCAATTTCCATGGAAGTTCGGCCTACGTAGTTCACTGTGGCCAAGCAGGTGACTAGTTCACCAATGTGAATAGGTTGTTTGAACAGTACGTTGTCGACCGATAACGTTACGGCATAGTGTCCGCTGTAACGCATGGCGCAGGTGTATGCGACTTTATCCAAAAGCTTGAGTAGTTCTCCACCGTGCATATTGCCAGAAAAATTAGCCATGCCAGGTGTTACAAGTTCGGTCATTTCTGTTGATGTAATCTGTCCCACGTATACTTCCTACTGTGCTTTAGCGATCGTTCATTTTGACAAAAAACGCGTTAGAAATCTGCATGTGTTCCTATGTGTCTAGTTTGTCCTGCATCTTTACGCATATTTATAACTTTATGTTCAATAGATCAAAAAAATTCCAAAAAAAACCGATCAGATGATCGGTTTTTAGCTTTATTTAAATGCGAAAATATTTAAATTTTCTCAACCAATAAACTACCTACCGAGTAGCCAGCACCGAAGGAACAAATAAGACCTTTCTCGCCGATATTGAATCCATCTTTATGACGGTGGAAAGCAATTAAAGAACCAGATGAAGCAGTGTTGGCAAATTCATCGAGTACAATCGGTGCTTCTTCTGGCGATGGCTCACGCCCCAATAGTTTTTTGGCGGCAAACATATTCATGGTTAGGTTTGCTTGGTGTAACCACATACGCTTAAGGTCGCTGGCTTCCATTTTATTTTCAACAAGCTGTTCGCTGATAAACTTGGTTACTAATGGCAATAACTCTTTAAATACTTTGCGGCCATTTTGTTTGAAAAATGGACGGTCGCTAGGTAAGTCGTCGAAGTTATGGTCCGTATAGTTACCATCGCAGCGAATATTATCTGAGAAGTCCGTTGCTTGCTTGGTATCGATTATGCGGAAGGCAACCTTTGAAGTGCAGGTTTCTTCTGGTTCGATAATGACTGCGGTAGCTACATCGCCAAAAATAAAGTGGCTATCACGAGATCGAAGGTTGAGCTGCGGCGATGCAAATTCAGGGTTCACGACAAGGGCGCATTTGGAAGCCCCAGTTTTAACTGCCATATATGCATTAATCATGGCAAAGGTCATGGTTGAACAAGCGATTCCCATGTCGTAAGCAAAGCCTTTGATGCCCAGCTTCTTCTGAACCTCAACTGCCGCCGATGGATAAGGGCGCTGATGATTGGTTGTGCCCATTATGACTAGGTCGATGTCTTCAGCGGTTTTGCCCGCTTGTTCCATCGCTTGGCGAGCAGCGTCCAAAGACATGGTTACTGTTTCCAGTTCTTTGTCATCGCTGGCTGGCTCAAAAATTGGACTCATACGCTCAATATCAAGCATGCCTTCTTTATGCATCACATAGCGAGATTTAATGCCTGACGCCTTTTCGACAAATGCACTACTGGAAGATGGAAGTGCTTCTACTTCGCCTGCTTCAATGGCTGCGGTGTTCTCAGCATTGAATTTTTCAACGTAAGCGTTGTATGACGCGATCAGCTCGTCGTTTGAAATTGTGTAGGGCGGAATAAATAGGCCTGAGCCTGAGATGACGATGTGAGACATAAGTGATTAACCTTTTTTCTTTTATTATCACAGCTGGCGGCTGAGCTTCCAACCGCTCTGATTGTGCAGGCCTTAAGTTGACCTGCAAAGTAGAAAATTTAGCGACTCAAGTTAGACAGTGCTGGCTTTGCTTTTGGATTTCGTCGCAACAATAGCGCTGTGTTTCCAATTTGCTGTACTAGCTCAGCCCCCGTTTTTTTGATCAGTTCGGCGATCACCACTTTTTTCACTTCCCGATCACCGACTGACACTTTAATTTTGATCAGTTCGTGATCGTCCAGTGCTCGGTTTAGCTCGTCCATAACGCCGCTAGTCAAACCATTGTTGGCGACGGTGACGATTGGATTGAGGTCGTGTCCGATACCTCGGTAAGCTTTCTTTTGCTCGTTACTTAATGCCATTGAATGCGATCACTCGTTGTGTGGCTATATGAAAAGGTAATTCCGCTGTTAACGGTAATTCAGCCTAGCCTAGTGTAAAATGGCGATTATACCCTACGACCGGAGTAAAAACCGCATATGGCACGTTCAAAGTCGAGTGCAGATTGGTTAAAAGAGCATGTTGACGATATCTGGGTGCAAAAGGCCCAACAAGACGGTTACCGAACTCGCGCAAGTTACAAGTTGATTGAAGTTGACGAGCGTGATGCGTTGATCCGTCCAGGGATGGTTGTGCTCGATCTTGGGTCGGCCCCAGGGGGATGGTCGCAGGTGGTGGCGCGTAAAATGGGCGCTAAGGGCGCTATTATCGCGTCCGATATCCTGCCTATGGATTCCATCGCGGATGTTACCTTTATTCAAGGGGACTTTACGACGGATGAAGTATTTGAAGAATTAATGGTCGCCGTAGATAGTCGTCCGGTAGACCTTGTAATTTCGGATATGGCCCCAAACATGAGTGGTATGGCTTCCATTGATCAACCGGGAGCTATGTATTTGGTCGAGTTAGCTTTGGATATGGCCCGTCAGGTGCTGAAACCAAACGGTAATTTCGTTGCCAAAGTTTTTCAGGGTGATGGCTTCGATGCCTACCTGAAAGACCTGAAGACATCGTTCACGAAAGTAAATATACGTAAACCCAAGGCGTCTAGGGCTCGATCCCGAGAAGTCTACCTTGTTGCTAAAGGTTTCCGTCCTTAACGAATGGCTGCTAAGCTAACATCCATGTTGCTGTTAGTAGCGTATCCTTAGGTAGTTGTCCCTAATAACAGACAGCGGATCTTAGGAAAGTGATCTTGAATTAGAGAGTGACCTTACAAGAAAGGTCCGTTAAAGAAGGTGGTGCCTCGCATGGCAAAGAATTTCGTTTTATGGGCCGTTATCGCCGCAGTATTGATGATGGTGTTCAATAGTTTCAATCCGGCAACTCGCGGTACTGAATGGTCGTATTCTGAGTTTATGTCTGCTGTCCAAAATGGGCAGGTGCAGGCAGTGACTATTGCTGGGCAAAACATCACTGGCAAACAGATGGATGGACAGCCATTCGAAACGGTATTGCCTGCCTTTGACGACAAGCTTATGGATACCTTGCTTGAACGTAACGTTGTCGTGACTGGAGAAAAGCCAGAGAAGCAAAGCTTCTTATCGCAGTTGTTGCTGGCTTCACTGCCTATTTTAATCATCATTGCTGTATTCATGATCTTCATGCGTCAGATGCAGGGTGGTGGTTCGGGTCGTGGCGGCCCTATGGCGTTTGGTAAAAGCAAAGCCAAGCTGCTAAGCGAAGATCAAATCAAAACAACCTTTGAAGACGTTGCTGGTTGTGATGAAGCTAAAGAAGACGTTAAAGAATTGGTTGAATTCTTACGTGAACCGGGCAAGTACCAGAAGTTAGGCGGTAAAATTCCACGCGGCGTATTGATGGTTGGTCAACCTGGTACAGGTAAAACCTTGCTGGCAAAAGCCATTGCCGGTGAAGCGCGTGTACCTTTCTTCTCAATTTCAGGTTCTGACTTCGTTGAAATGTTTGTGGGTGTTGGTGCCTCCCGAGTGCGTGACATGTTCGAACAAGCGAAGAAACAAGCACCGTGCATTATCTTTATCGATGAGATTGATGCGGTAGGTCGCTCTCGTGGCGCTGGCATTGGCGGTGGTAACGATGAGCGTGAACAAACCTTGAACCAACTGTTGGTTGAAATGGATGGTTTTGAAGGTAATGACGGTGTGATCGTGATCGCAGCCACTAACCGTCCAGATGTGCTTGATCCTGCGCTATTACGTCCTGGCCGTTTTGACCGTCAGGTGGTGGTTGGATTGCCAGATATTCGTGGCCGAGAACAAATTCTTCATGTGCATATGAAAAAAGCGCCGGTATCGTCAGATGTGAATGCTTCATTGATTGCACGTGGTACACCTGGCTTTTCAGGTGCTGATTTGGCTAATTTGGTCAATGAAGCGGCCTTGTTTGCTGCCCGAGCTAATCGCACGGAAGTGACGATGGAAGAGTTCGAACAAGCGAAAGACAAGATCCTCATGGGTGCTGAACGTAAGACCATGGTCATGTCTGAAAAGGAAAAAGAAAATACCGCGTATCACGAAGCGGGCCACGCGATTATTGGTCGCTTGGTGCCTGAACATGATCCTGTTTACAAGGTATCCATTATTCCTCGTGGCCGTGCGTTGGGTGTTACTATGTTCTTGCCCGAAGAAGATCGCCACTCAATCAGTAAGCGTGGTATCGAAAGTAATATTTGCTCCCTTTACGGCGGCCGTATTGCTGAAGAGTTAACACTGGGTAAAGATGGTGTCACGACGGGGGCTTCCAACGACATCGAGCGCGCGACTAAGTATGCTCGCAACTATGTGACCAAGTGGGGCCTGTCGGATCGCCTTGGTGCGCCTCAGCTTTATACTGAAGAAGAGCAGGGCGGCGGTTACTTAGGTGGTGGCGGTGGCGGTGGTCAGTTGTCTCACTTATCTGATGATACGGCCCGTTCTATTGATTCTGAAGTGAAAGACTTACTTGATACGTGTTATGCCAGAGCAACGCAGTTGCTTGAAGATAATCGTGATAAATTAGAAATGATGAAAGATGCCTTGATGGAATATGAAACCATTGATGCGAGTCAGATTGACGATATTATGTCGGGTAAAAAACCGAGCGCGCCAAAAGGTTGGTCCGATGGTTCAGGCTCCGGTCCCTCTGCTACGGTTGAGGAAAGTGTCGATATGGCCAGTGACGATGATGATGTTGTCGATGGCGAGCCAGCAGGCGAGCGTTAATGTTCGTGTGCTGTTGAAAAGGCGGCTTTTGCCGCCTTTTTTATTGCCTGATTGTTCTGTGCGAATTTAATATCTTCGTGACCGATGTATATCTCTGTTAACAATAGTTTGTTGAAAATAAATAGGTGCTGAAGTGAATTTCCGCTTTAGAAACAAGGCGCTCGACGTATCTGTTCCTCAAGTTATGGGGATTTTAAATGTCACCCCAGATTCATTTTCTGATGGTGGACTATTTGATCGCCCTGATGTGGCCTTGCGTCATGCGGAAAGTATGATTGCAGAGGGTGCCAGCATTTTAGATGTAGGTGGTGAATCGACGCGGCCGGGAGCAACGCCTGTCTCCACTCAGGAAGAGTTAGATCGGGTCTTACCTGTGGTTAGAGCCATTGCTACCTCTTTGGATGTGATTGTTTCGGTTGATACCAGTAATCCTATCGTAATTTCTGAGGCGGCGAATGCTGGCGCGCATCTTATTAATGATGTTCGTGCGCTGCGTCGTGAAGGGGCGCTAGAGGCTGCCGTGGCCTGTGGTTTGCCTGTGTGTTTAATGCATATGAAGGGTGAGCCGGGTGTAATGCAAGACCAGCCGATTTACGACAACGTTGTGGACGAGGTATCTGATTTTTTATTACGGCGCGTACAAGACGTTATGGCGGCGGGGATCCCTAAAGACCAAATTCTATTAGATCCGGGGTTTGGATTTGGCAAGTCACTTGAGCATAACTATCAACTGTTAAATCGATTGGAGCAAATCAGTGCATTGGGTTTTCCTGTGCTGACCGGCCTATCGAGAAAGCGTATGATTGCCGCGATTCTTAATGGTGATATGTCACCGGAACAAAGAGATGGTGCAAGTGCAGCAGCTGCGGTTATTTGTGCAATGAAGGGTGCGCGTATTGTCCGAGCGCACGATGTAAAAGCGACTTGGGAAGCATTGCAAGTCGTGAGAGCCACCCTAGGAGAAGGGCATGTCTAGAAAGTATTTTGGTACAGACGGTATTCGTGGTCGGGTAGGTGAAGCTCCGATTACACCGGAATTTGTTATGCGTCTTGGTTGGGCGGCGGGTAAAGTCTTCGCGGCCCGCGGCAAAAGTCGAATTTTAATTGGTAAAGATACGCGCATTTCAGGCTACATGTTTGAATCGGCGCTGGAAGCTGGGTTGTCAGCGGCAGGTGTCGATGTGGGGCTGTTAGGGCCAATTCCGACGCCGGGTATTGCCTACCTAACCCGTACCTTCCGAGCACAAGCAGGTATCGTGATCAGTGCGTCGCACAATCCGTTTTACGATAACGGCATTAAATTCTTCTCTGGCGATGGCACAAAGCTGGCTGACGATATTGAATTGCAAATTGAATCCTATCTTGATCAACCCATGACCTGTGTTGAGTCTGATCAGTTAGGTAAAGCGATGCGTATCAGTGATGCCGCAGGTCGTTATATCGAATTCTGTAAAGGCACTGCGAATTCCTTGAACTTACGTGGGCTGAAAGTCGTACTGGATTGTAGCCATGGGGCAACGTACCAAATTGCGCCGGCGGTATTTTCAGAATTGGGTGCCACGGTGATCACGATTGGCAACCAGCCAAACGGCTTAAATATCAACCATGAATGCGGTTCGACTCACCCAGAATTACTTCGCTCCACGGTACTAGAAGAAAAAGCCGATTTAGGTATCGCCTTTGATGGTGATGGTGATCGTGTATTGATGGTCGATCATAAAGGCGAACTTGTGGATGGGGATCAACTTTTGTTTATCGTTGCTACTCACGCGCATGAGCAGGGTCGTTTGAACGGTGGTGTGGTTGGCACTCAAATGAGTAACCTAGGTCTTGAACTGGCTCTGCGCGATAAAGGCATTGAATTTAAGCGTGCGAAAGTCGGCGATCGCTATGTAATGCAAGTGCTTACGGAGAATAACTGGCGTTATGGCGGCGAATCGTCTGGGCATTTATTGTGTCTCGATTCAAACAGCACGGGTGACGGCATCGTTTCAGCGCTACAAGTGCTGGTGGCGTTGCGAGACAGTGGGGTTGGTCTACATGAATGGCAAAAGCGCATGGTTAAAATGCCACAGACGATGATTAACGTTCGTCGGTCGCGTGATATGGATGTAATGTCGCACCCTGATATCATCACCGCTGTTGCCGCAACAGAGAAAAAACTCGCGGACCGTGGGCGCGTATTGCTGCGCCCGTCTGGTACTGAGCCTCTGGTGCGTGTCATGGTTGAAGCTGAAGACCCTGCGATTACACAATTGTTGGCCCAAGAGTTGGCCGAAGTGGTCGAAAAAGCGTTGGCTTAATGCAAAGCATGTACTTCTGAGGGTCCATCGGCTTGTCTCGAAAGGGGTTCTCGGATAGTATCTGCGCTCTTTGAATTTCGGAGTAACTCATGCGACGCATATTGGTAGCTGGCAATTGGAAGATGAATGCGTCTTCCGCTGATACTAAGGCGCTGTTGAATGGATTACTCGATGCCGGAAACCTGTCATGTGATGTGGCTGTATTTCCGCCATTTCCGTACTTAACTCAAGCGGTATCTGAGTTAAATGGCTCTGCGATACGTGTTGGCGCACAAAATTGTTCTGACCAACGCAGTGGGGCATTCACGGGTGAAGTCAGTACTGAAATGCTGGCAGATTGTGGTGCGGAGCTCGTTATTATTGGTCACTCAGAGCGTCGAGCTTTGTATGGCGAAACAGACGAAGTGGTGCTGAGTAAAACTCGTCTTGCCATTGATGCTGGTTTGGTGGCTGTCGTCTGTGTTGGTGAAACATTAGAAGAGCGTAAAGCAGGGCGTGAAGAAACCGTTGTTGCTGCGCAGCTAACACTTCTGCTCTCAGAACTAACCGATGCAGATTGGAAAAACGTGGTTGTTGCTTATGAGCCTGTTTGGGCCATTGGTACTGGTGAGACAGCGTCGCCAGAGCAAGCACAAGCGATTCATGCTTATATTCGTACTCTGCTTGCAGAGCGCAGTGCAAATATTGCAGAAGAAACCCGTATTTTGTACGGCGGCAGTGTAAAGTCTGCTAACGCGGCTGATTTATTTTCTCAGACCGACATTGATGGCGGCTTAGTTGGGGGAGCTTCCCTAGACGCCGCTGAATTTATTGGAATATGTAGGGCATAAGGGTTCAGGTTTTACTATGGAACAAATTATTCTGATCGTTCATATCGTACTCGCAGTGGGTATTGTTGCTTTTGTTCTGCTTCAGCAGGGTAAAGGTGCAGATGCGGGCGCATCGTTTGGTGCGGGTGCATCACAAACTGTGTTTGGTTCATCGGGTTCTGCGAACTTTATGAGCCGCAGCACCGCAATTTTGGCGGCTGCATTTTTTGTAACCAGCCTTGGTTTGGCTGTGTTTGCAAAAAAAATATCAGAAGGTGCATCGGAAGTCGGTATTCCTACCGCTGAAATGGCAGAAGTACTTGAGCAAGACACCCCAGCTGTGGAAGAATACGCGCCGTCTTCAGATGACGCTCCAGAACTGAATGCCTCAGCGGAGTCTGATGAGCAAGTGATAGAAGCACTGGAAGAAACCTCGGAAGAACCTACTAAGTAAGTTCTTTCTTTGATGCGGATGTGGTGGAATTGGTAGACACGCTACCTTGAGGGGGTAGTGAGCTATGCTCGTGCGAGTTCGAGTCTCGCCATCCGCACCAACTTATTGTAGATCGACTGCTGATATGACGGTTGATCTGGAAAAAGCGAACACTGGTTCGCTTTTTTTATAGGCAACGCATATAATGCGGCTGCTTGTATTTTAAGCCCCTCATGTCAGGGGCTTTTTTGATAATTGGGCCTAGTGAAATTATTGGGTCCGCTGAGCGTCACAGAAATTAGTTTCGACTAATTTCAATCTGCGAGAGCAGTAGTGGACTGGGCATGTATGCCCAGTTTTTGTTTGTATCGGGAGTGAATCCCGGGAGAGTTTAGATTGGCAAGAGATAGTCAGTTAATTGAAATGATTGCCCCGGTTGTAGAATCAATGGGCTTTATTTTCTGGGGACTTGAATATACCCCTCAAGGTAAGCAATCAATTCTGCGAATTTATATCGATCATGCTGACGGCATTAACGTAGACCATTGTGCGTCTGTGAGCCGTCAGGTGAGTAGTGTGCTCGATGTAGAAGATCCGATTTCACAGGTTTATAACTTGGAAGTGTCATCGCCGGGTATGGATCGTCCGATCTTCACAATGGAGCAGTTTGTTTCATTAGCAGGAAATATTATCGACGTACGTTTACGCATGGCGTTTGACGGACGACGGAATTTTAAGGGCCGCTTAGTTGGTGTCGAGCAGGAAGATATTGTCGTGCACGTTGACGATAACGAATACCTACTACCAATTGAGTTGATTGACAAAGCCCATGTTGTTCCACAATTCAAGGATTAAAGTGCAGAGAGAGGCTAGAAGATGAGCAAAGAAATTCTCCTGGTCGCGGAAGCGGTTTCGAACGAGAAAGGCGTTTCTAAGGAAATTATCTTTCAAGCGATTGAGGCTGCCTTAGCGGCAGCGGCTAAAAAGCGTTACGAAGACGAAGAAGCGATTATCCGCGTGGATATCGACCGTAAAACTGGTGATTACGAGACATTCCGTCGTTGGTTGGTAGTTAGCAATGATGTGGTTCCAGGTTTGGGTGATGAACTCACGCTGCAGGAAGCACATGATATCGATACTAATTTACAGCCAGGTGATACCTACGAAATTGAGGTGGATAACCCAGATTTTGGACGTATCGCTGCGCAGGCCGCAAAACAGATCATCGTACAAAAAGTACGTGAAGCTGAGCGTGCGCAAGTGGTTGATCAGTACCAAGACCGTGTGGGTGAGTTGATTGGCGGCACCGTTAAAAAGGTGACTCGCGACAATGTGATCGTTGATCTTGGAAATAATGCTGAAGCGTTAATGCCAAAAGATCAATTGATTGGTCGTGAGATCATGCGAATGGGCGAACGTGTTCGTGCCATCTTGTTTGATATTCGCCCAGAGAATCGTGGCCCACAGTTGATGTTGAGCCGCACCGTGCCGGATATGCTCATTGAGCTATTCCGCATTGAAGTGCCAGAGATTTCTGAAGAAGTTATTGAAATCAAAGGTGCTGCACGTGATCCCGGTTCTCGTGCAAAAATTGCCGTGAAATCTAACGACAAGCGTATCGACCCTGTGGGTGCGTGTGTTGGTATGCGTGGTGCGCGCGTCCAAGCTGTTACTAATGAACTTGGTGGTAGCGAGCGTATTGATATCGTTCTTTGGGACGATAACCCAGCGCAACTGGTCATCAATGCAATGGCACCTGCTGAAGTGGCTTCTATCGTTGTTGACGAAGAAACCAACTCAATGGATGTGGCTGTCGCAGAAGACAACTTAGCCCAAGCGATTGGCCGTGGCGGACAAAATGTTCGACTGGCTTCTGAGCTCACCGGCTGGGAAATCAATGTGATGACCGAAGAAGAAGCGGTTGATAAGCAGAACGAAGAAGCTTCAGGTTTTATTGAGGGCTTTGTTAACACTCTCGACCTCGATGAAGACTTCGCGACCTTATTGGTTGAAGAAGGATTTACGACGTTAGAAGAAATTGCTTACGTCCCAATGGAAGAAATGCTGCAAATTGATGGTCTTGATGAAGAGATCGTTAATGAACTTCGTAACCGTGCAAAAGATGTCCTGTTGACTCAGGCGATTGCTTCTGAAGAGAAATTGGAAGCCGCTGAACCGGCCGAAGACCTTCTTAATATGGAAGGTATGGAAAAACATCTCGCATTGGTCATGGCCAGTAAAGGTATCTGTACGATGGAAGATCTCGCCGAGCAATCCATCGATGACATCATGGACATTGAAAACATGACCGAAGAGAAAGCGGGTGAGCTGATCATGACTGCCCGTAAGCCTTGGTTTGAAGGCACTGAATAATCACTCGCCCGGCATAGGAGAAACGTATGGCTGATGTAACAGTTAAAGAACTTGCCGACGTGGTAGGGACGAGCACTGATCGTCTGTTGTCCCAAATGAAAGAAGCGGGTCTGCCTCAGAAAGCTGAAGCAGATTCTGTCAATGACGAACAAAAACAAAGCTTGTTAGCGTTTTTGAAAAAGAGTCATGGCGAAGCCGACGCGGCACCGAAAAAAATCACCCTGAAGCGTAAAGTCACGACGACTTTAAAAACGGGTCAAGGTGGTAAAAAAGCAGTCAATATTGAAGTACGCAAAAAACGTACTTACGTTAAACGTGACGACACTGACACGGCAGCAGAAACCGCTCGCCTGGAAGAAGAAGCCCGTTTGGCTGCTGAAAAAGAAGCGGCTCTAAAAGCACAGCAAGAAGCGGAGAAAGCGAAAGCTTCTGCCGCAGAAGCAGAGAAACCAGCTAAAGAGGCTGTTGCTAAAGCGCCTGAGAAGAAAGCAGAGCGTGCACCAGCACCTGCGGCGCCTGCCGTGACTGTTTCGAAAAAGCCATCTGCAGGCGGCGCGGCCAAAGCTAAGCCTGAAGAAGACGAAGCTCAGAAGCGTGCAGCAGCAGAAGCAGCTCAGCAGCGTGATGAACACCGCAAAAAAGCCAAAACGCCTGAACGTAAGCGTACGGATAAAGACAGTCGTTTCGACGACTCTGATAACCGTGGTGGACGTAATCAGCGTCGTGGTGGTAAAGGCGGTAAGCTGAAAGCCAAAGCGCGTGTGAATCAAGCGAATAATGAACACGCCTTCACACGTCCGACAGCGCCAGTGACTCATGAAGTTGAATTGCCTGAAGCCATCACTGTCGGTGAACTGGCGTCTAAAATGGCAATTAAAGCCGGTGAAGTGATTAAAGTACTGATGAAAATGGGCATCATGGCCACGATCAATCAGACACTCGATCAAGACACCGCGACGCTTGTGGTTGAAGAAATGGGCCACAAAGTATCTAAGCTGATTGCTGACAACCAGCTGGAGCAAGATGTTACTGAATCTGTGAATTACGAAAGTGATCTACAGAATCGTGCACCGGTTGTGACTGTTATGGGTCACGTTGACCACGGTAAAACCTCGCTATTGGATTACATCCGTAGCTCACGCGTTGCCTCTGGCGAGGCGGGTGGTATTACCCAACATATTGGTGCGTATCACGTTGAAACCGATCACGGTATGGTGTCATTTCTTGATACCCCAGGTCACGCCGCGTTTACCTCAATGCGTGCACGTGGTGCTCAAGCAACAGACGTTGTAATCCTTGTGGTTGCCGCGGATGACGGTGTTATGCCGCAAACTGAAGAAGCTGTACAGCACGCGAAATCTGCGGGCGTACCTTTGGTTGTTGCTGTGAACAAGATGGATAAAGAAGGCGCTGATCCGGATCGTGTTAAAAACGAACTGTCAGCCCATGATGTTATTCCTGAAGACTGGGGCGGTGATGTACCTTTCATCCCTGTGTCAGCAAAAACAGGTGATGGCATTACCGAATTGCTAGAAGCCGTACTGCTACAAGCTGAACTGCTTGAGCTGAAAGCGCACTTCGTTGGCCCTGGCCAAGGGGTTGTTGTTGAATCTCGTCTTGATAAAGGCCGTGGTCCAGTTGCTACTCTGTTGGTACAGAACGGTACCTTGAAGAAGGGTGATATTGTTCTTGCGGGTACTTGTTATGGTCGTGCTCGTGCCTTGCTGGACGAGAATGGCAAGCAGACCGATGAAGCTGGTCCATCGATTCCTGTTGAGATCCTTGGTCTTAATGGTACGCCAGATGCGGGCGACAACTTTATGGTTGTTGAAAGCGAGAAGAAAGCGCGCGAAGTAGCTGAATACCGTGAGTCTCGCTTTAAAGAGCAAGTGCAGCAGCGTCAGCAAGCGGCTAAGTTGGATGCTCTCTTCTCTGGCATGGGCGAAGGTAAAGCAGAAGCACTGAACGTGGTTATTAAAACTGACGTTCGTGGTTCTCTTGAAGCCATCGTTGCTTCATTGCAGAAGCTAGGCACCGATGAAGTGAAAGTGAATGTTGTGGCGTCAGGTGTTGGCGGTATTACAGAAACAGACGCGACTTTGGCGGTTGCTGCAAACGCAGTATTGTTTGGCTTTAACGTTCGTGCCGATAACGCGTCGAAGCGTGTTGTCGAGAATAGCGGCGTTGATATGCGTTACTACAGCGTAATCTACGATCTTCTGGACGATGTTAAGCAAGCAATGGCAGGCCTTCTGGCTCCTGAATTGCGTGAAGAGATCGTTGGTATTGCGGAAGTACGTGAAGTCTTCAACTCACCTAAATTCGGCCAGATTGCTGGTTGTATGGTGATCGAAGGGACTGTACACCGTAATAAGAAAATACGTGTACTACGTGAAAACGTTGTTATTTACGAAGGTGAACTTGAGTCGCTACGTCGTTTCAAAGACGATGTACAAGAAGTTCGCAGCGGTACTGATTGTGGTATCGGCGTGAAGAACTATCAGGACGTTCGCCCAGGCGATCAGATCGAAGTATTCGACGTCAAAGAAATAGCACGTACTCTGTAATAGAGCTCGTTGCTACTATCTGGGCTTGTTCACAAGCCCTAACCAAAGCCCGGATTCATCCGGGCTTTGGTGTCTCTGGAGATCAGGGCTTTCGGCCCGGGAGTAAGACATGCCAAAAGATTACAGCCGTACATCGCGTTTAAGTGAGCAGATTCAGCGCGAATTGGCACAGTTGATTCAGTTTGAAATGAAAAACCCACACTTAGGTATGGTGACATTGAATCAGGTGAAGGTTGCTAAAGATTTAGGTTACGCCGATGTGTACTTCACTGTGATGGGTGCCAAGGGCGAAACCGATGAATTTATCCGTCATAACACCAGCCGTATCTTGAACGATGCCGCTGGGTATTTACGCTCTGAGTTAGCGCGTATTCTGACAACGCGAGTGACGCCATTACTGCGATTTCATTACGATGAAGCGATGGATCGTGGCCACTTTTTGACCAGTTTGATTAAACAAGCTCGCCAAGAAGACGACGACCGCAATGATGTTGATAACCACAACGAGAAAAACGATTAGAACAGATGGCAAAACGTAAGAGTGGCCGCGATATTAGCGGCATCATTGTCATTAATAAACCGCTGGGACTAACGTCAAACGCTGTCTTACAGCGTGTTAAAAAACTGTTTGATGCGAATAAGGCGGGCCACACCGGCGCGTTAGACCCTGAAGCCAGTGGTGTTTTACCTATCTGTATTGGTGAGTCGACCAAGTTTTCTCAGGTACTGCTTGAATCGGATAAGGGCTATAGCACCACAGGGACACTGGGGGAAATCCGTAGCACAGGTGATAAAGAAGGTGAGGTGCTAGAGACAAGGCCTATCCCGTTATTGTCGTCGGACATCATTGAATCGGTATTGTGTGATTTTCGTGGGCCTGTGGTGCAGGTTCCCCCTATGTTTTCAGCATTAAAAATGAACGGCCGCCCTCTTTATGAACTCGCTCGCAAGGGCATGTCTCAAGAAGAGATGAGGGTTATCGCTGAGAAGAAACGTCGCACGATTCAGATTCATGCTCTCTCGCTGGAGAGTTTTACTGAGACCACATTTGATCTCAATGTGCTGTGCTCTAAAGGCACTTACATTCGCACTTTGGTTGAAGATATTGGGGAGGCACTGGACTCAGGTGCCTATGTGAGCCGCTTGCATCGAACGCATTCAGGTCCTTACACCTCAGATCTGATGTACACGCTTGACGAGCTGGAACTGATTGCGGAGCAGGGCTTTGATGCCTTAGACGCACTTTTGTTGCCAACCGAAACCGCAATTCCTCCTGATTGGCCATTCGTCGAACTAGACGCCGATGAAACATGGCGTATACAGTGTGGAAAGCCTATAAACACTGGCTTAAGCGATGCGGCTTCTGTACAATTATGGACCGTTGAATCTGGAGCCCGTATGTTGGTCGGCATTGGCCGTATCGCAAATGGTGTTCTGCGGGCTAAACGTCTTATGCAAACCGATCTGTAGTGATGTGTTAAACATCGCACTACTGGTTGTATTCGTTAAGATTGAAGCTTGTAGACGACACAGATTGAACTGCCGCAACGCGGCACGCATACCACTGTAGATGTGCACGGTGGCTATGTTTTTTTATGCACATACACGGAGTTTTTAACATGGCATTATCTGCTGAAAAGAAAGCCGAAATTCTTAAAGAATTTCAGACGGCTGAAGGCGACACTGGTTCTCCTGAAGTACAAGTTGCACTACTGACCTTCAACATCAATGGTCTGCAGGGTCACTTCAAGACGAACAAGAAAGATCACCACTCTCGTCGCGGTCTGATTCGCATGGTTAACCAGCGCCGTAAGTTGCTGGACTACCTGAAAGGCAAAAACGCAACTCGTTATCTTGAACTGATCAAGAAACTAGGTCTGCGTCGCTAAGACAGCATGATAAGAGCCGCATTGCGGCTCTTATTGTATCTGCCTTATGTGATTGCTTTGTGGCGAGATGATTCTCTGATTACAAAGCAATGCGTGAAACGCAAAAAGCAAAACAAGTAATACAAAAAGCCCCTGTGACTCACTGTGGTGCCAACCCCAAGAAACCATGAGGTCTCTATGGTGGTGCTTCTAACCATTTTTCTTCGACGTAGTATGGCTACGCGAGGACAAATGCTTAGAAGCACCGGCGGAAGCACAGGCAATCATTTCTAAAAAGGAAATACTGAATGAGCAATATCCCGGTCGCTAAGACTAAAACGTTCGAATTCGGCGGTCAGACCGTCACTCTAGAAACTGGTCGTATCGCCCGTCAAGCTGACGGCGCTGTATTGGCTACGATGGGCAAGACTCAAGTATTGGCAACGGTTGTTGCAGCTAAATCAATGCGCCCTGGCCAAGACTTCTTCCCGTTGTCTGTTCACTATCTAGAAAAAATGTACGCTGCTGGCCGTATCCCTGGTGGTTACCTGAAGCGTGAAGGTCGCCCTTCAGAGAAAGAAACACTGACATCACGTCTGATTGACCGTCCTATCCGTCCACTATTCCCAGCCGGATTCATGAACGAAGTTCAGGTTATTCCTACGGTTGTTGCATCAGAGAAAGGCGTTGATCCAGATATCCTTGCCATGATTGCTGTATCAGCAGCACTGGCCGTATCTAGTGTTCCTTTCAATGGCCCTATCGGCGCTGCTCGCGTTGGTTTCACTGAAGAGGGTGGCTACCAGCTGAACCCTACTCAAGAAGACCTTGAAGAGTCATTGTTGGACATGGTTGTTGCCGGTACTAAAGACGCTGTTCTGATGGTTGAATCAGAAGCAGACGAGATGACCGAAGACGAAATGCTAGGTGCTGTATTGTTTGCGCACACGTCATTCCAAAGCGCGATCACCGCGATCAGCGAATGGACTGAAGAGCTTGGCATCAAACAATGGGAATGGACGGCTCCTGCGAAAAACGTTCCTTTATACGATGCTGTTAAAGCGGAAGCGGCTGCAGGTATTGCTGATGCGTACACCACCTCTGACAAGATGGAGCGTTACGCTAAACTGGACGCTGTTAAAAATGCAACGGTTGAGAAACTAGCCGCTGCGGAAGGCGAAGAAGGCTTTAGCGCTGATGAAATCGCTGACATGGTTGGCACTCTAAAGTACGAAGTTGTTCGTCAGCGTAGCGTTGATGGTCACCCTCGTATTGATGGTCGTGATAACGATACCGTTCGTGCGTTAACTATCGAAACTGGTGTTCTGAAAACCACCCACGGTTCTTCATTGTTCACTCGTGGTGAAACTCAGGCCATCGTAACGACAACTCTGGGTTCTAAGCGTGATGCACAGATGGTTGATTTCCTTCACGGTTTAACCACTGATCCGTTTTTGTTCCAGTACAACTTCCCTTCGTACTCTGTGGGTGAAACTGGCCGCATGGGTTCACCGGGTCGTCGTGAAATTGGTCACGGTCGTCTAGCTCGTCGTGGTATTCAAGCCATGATGCCAACTCATGATGAATTCCCATACACCATTCGTGTTGTATCTGAGATCACTGAATCTAACGGTTCATCATCTATGGCATCTGTATGTGGTGCTTCTTTGGCACTGATGGATGCCGGTGTACCAATTAAGGCCCCTGTTGCTGGTATCGCCATGGGTCTGATCAAAGAAGGTGAGAAATTCGCTGTTCTGACTGACATCTTGGGTGACGAAGATCACCTAGGTGACATGGACTTTAAAGTAGCGGGTACTGACGAAGGTATCACCGCTCTGCAGATGGATATCAAGATTGAAGGTATCACTGAGCAGATCATGGAAATTGCACTCGAAAAAGCCAAAGCGGCTCGTTTGCACATCCTTGCTGACATGAACAAAGTCCTCGCTGAGCCACGCAAAGAGCTGTCTGAGAACGCACCGACGATGACGTCAATGCGTATTAACTCTGACAAAATCCGTGACGTGATTGGTAAAGGTGGTGCAACCATCCGTGATATCACTGAGAAGACGGGTGCTTCTGTGGATATTAACGACGATGGCGAAATCAAAATCTTCGCAACTGATAAAGCCAGCGCAGATGCTGCGGTTGAAATGATTCAGGCAATTACTGCTGATATCGAAGTTGGCGTTACCTACGAAGGTAAAGTGAGCAAAATCGTTGATTTCGGTGCATTCATTACCGTACTGCCTGGTAAAGACGGTCTACTACACATCTCTCAAATCAGTGAAGAGCGTGTAGAGAACGTGACTGACTTCCTGACTGAAGGTCAGATGGTGAAAGTACACGTGATGGACGTTGATCCAAAAGGTCGCGTTAAGCTCACTATGAAGGGTATTGAGCAATAAGTTATTGCTGAATCTCTGAAATAAAAAAGCCGCTCAATGAGCGGCTTTTTTATGTGTTGGGTTGTTAGAAAAGGAGAGAGGTATGCATTTAAGATTAAGCCATCACTTCATCTGAAGTAACTTCTTCAGGAACTCGGTGCTCTAGGGCGTCAAATGGATTAGCCTGGATTTGAACAAGTTGACGATTGCCTTGAACGCCATTCATACGCCAATGACCAAGGCGAACGTTGTCGATAATTGCAATATCTCCTTTCTTCCAATCCATTAGATATGCCTCGCGGAAGATAGTTTTGAATAAGGTATATTGTTCTTCTTCACTCCAGCCAATAGAGTTCCCCTGACTGTCAGTTAAATCCCAGTTCATATTTAGAGCATCAGCGGTGGAATCTTGAGTGAAATCTCCTCGATCCTTGAAGACCTCTTTAGCAGCCCGGTGGACTTGAGGGTTGGAATTACGAGCAAATGACCAAGGTTGAATACTAATCTCATCAGTATCAGGTACTAGGCAACTAGCAGGGCACAGCTGGCCTGTTAGAGTTGCATAGCCATCCTTTCTCATTTCAACAGAAAGAGGGCTAATTTTTAGAATTAAACGATCAAGTAGTCTTAAAGGGTGAGCCGTGGTGTAGCTATATTGATTCCAACCGTACTTGAGTTTTTCCTGTAATTCAGCGGGAAGACGTTTATATACGGAACTAAAGTCAGCAATACCCGTTTCGGCGCGTTCTTGTCCCGGTTCAAAACAACAGAGTGTCAGTAAACGTGAACGTTGAGTCAGCCCTCCTCCCTCGACGTGCGGTCCTTGTATCGAGTTTTCGACGGGGCCAAGACGAACGGTTGTTTTGCCTAGGTAACGGCGATAGTCTCCTGCGCCCAGGATTTTTTCAGACCATGATCTAAGCCAATTCGCCATAAAGGCCGGCGTTCCTTTGCTGTTGAAGGTATTAAACGCTTCTAATTCGAGCGTACCTTGAACAAAGCCATCAAATTCATCAACTTTAATTGGCGTAAAGTCTCGAAATACGACACCTCCTCGTTTTTGTACTTCATTAAGAAAATACTCACGATTTTTCTCTATCAAGTCTTGAAGTTGATCCTTATTTTGATCAGATGTTGGGGTGAAAAGTGTTAAAAATGGGGTGAGTTGTTCTTTCAAGAACTCCGTGGGGCTTTCATGGCTTGGCATAGCGATATCCTATCTGCAAAGTGGCTTGAACTAAAATAAGGCACTTGTCGGCTTAGGACATATTTTGTGAGTAACTATTTGTGCCACAAAAGTAACTAGGTGTTATTTTTTAGACAAACTACTCTATTCTCTTCTTTGTGTGGCCTATTTGGACTGGTTATTTATCATTGGAAAGCCATGTCAATGGTAGAGTCTATTCTCAGGGCTCGCATTCCGGCCTTGAGAATAGATTTACAATGAGGGTAACTCTACTGCTCTTCGTCTTGGGTTAAGCGGAAGAAGTTTAGGTTGCCGCGATTGCCAACGGAGCGATCAACAACCGTAAGAACATAGCTGCCTACAGCACTGTTAGGTGATGCTGTATATTGCCCTGTAGCTCCTGAAACACTAGTTCGTGACATAGCAGTTTGACTGCCATCTGCCGCCGTTAAGGTTACGCTTAGTTCATTGTGGTTGTTGTGGTTAATGGTGACAGAAACGCTGGAGTTTTCACCCAAATTACTAACCACCAGTGGTATTTGCGTGACACCTTCACGAGTGAAGAACCAGAAGTAGCGGCTAGCATCGTTGAGGCTAACATTGAGCGCACCACCATAATTAATGCTTTCAAAAATAGGGTCGGTTGGTTCTGGATCCACTGGGTCTGTTGGATCTGGGTCAATCGGGTCTGCGCCTGTAATCAAACCTAATGCCGCATAGGCATCGACAATACCTGCACCGCAACCATTACATTCTCCAGGGAAAGGGCGAACAGTTTCAATCAAGATATCGCTGATTTGGGCTGGAGTGAGAGAAGGATCAGCAGAGCGCATGAGTGCAATAACACCAGCCACTTGAGGCGTAGCCATTGATGTACCTTGGTACTCTGCATAACCAGCCTCTTCACGGCCTTTTGAACCTGTATCGATAGTGCTTAATATCCCAGCGCCATTTCCGCCGCCCGGGGCCGCGATATCGACGATGTCGCCATAGTTAGAGTAGCTGGCGCGAGCACCATCTACTCCTATTGAGGCGACAGTGATAACGTTGTTACAGTTGGCCGGGGTTGAACTCGATGCGTTGGTATTTTCGTTACCAGCGGCGACCACAACAACCGAACCTGCAGCCGTTGCTGCATCAATGGCGTCTTGCATAAAGCTAGTACAGCTGCCCGTACCACCAAGAGATAAGTTAATAACGTCGGCAGGATTTTCGTTAATTGGAGAGTTACCCACTTGAAGCCCAGCAGACCACATAACACCGTCGGCAATATCTGACAGTGAACCACCACAGCTGCCTAGAACGCGAACGGGTACAAACTTAGCGCCGGGAGCAACCCCAGAGATGCCTACGCCATTATCGGTAACCGCGTTAGCAATACCCGCAACGTGAGAGCCATGCCATGATGAATTACTTGAGTAACCACACGTCCAAAAGGTGGTGTAATCACCTTCATCAATACCATTGGTATCGCGTCCATTACCATCTCGTGCAGCGCTAGAACTGCTGATCATGTCGTAACCTTGTAAGCGATTGGCATCGAGGTCAGGATGTGGAACATAACCAGTATCCGCTACAGCAATAACGGCGCCTGTACCATCTGCGATGTCCCATGCGTCTAATGCATTGATGCCGGCGGCGTCACTGAATAGTCCCCATTGCTCGCTTAGAGAAGAGTCGTTTGGTACGACTTGGGTGGTGACATGAATATCAGGTTCAATGCTTTTGACTAACCCGAAACGTTGTAACGTTTCTAATAGTGGGTATTCACGGTCGTCGGGTAAGTTGATGACCCAGCGTCGGCGATCAGCCATGCGGCGCTTAATTTTGAGCTGAGGTAACCATTGTTGTAGGCGCGTACCATTGTCATCGCGCGCTTCATTGGTGGTGATTACGTATTGCCCTGCACTGACTGGAGCCGACAGGGAGGCCACCAACATGGCGCCTGCTACTAAAGAGACCTTTTTCATTATTTTTATTCCTTATCTCAGCCCTTATTATTTTTATCGAGCCATTCACTTAACTTTTCTTATTTCAACAGTGTCATATAGAATATGCGCAGCAGTATATGGACATACTGAGCCAGCTGTTTATATTTGAGACTTGTATAGCAGTGCTAAAATAATAGGCCGAGTAAATGACCTGTCGTTTTTGTCAATCTTGCCGATTTCCGACTACACTGTAGAGGCTGTCAGTCGTAACTCCTGACGAGTACACAATATAACAAGGTATACCCTGGCATTATGGCATCATCAAATCGTTGGATTTTAGGAGCAATTCTCCTGCTTCCAGGTCTATTTATTGCGTTCAGTTTGCAGTTGTTTGGGCAAAGCTCTGAAAGTAGCGCTGTGCCTAGCTCGCTGAACGTAAATCAAATGCCGCCCACCAGTGCAGGCGGTGCTGAGCCGTTCTATAAAGACCAAACATCTAAAGATCAAAATTCAGAATGGGGCATTTCCCTTTCGTCCTCAGCGGTTTCCACAAAACAGCTGATTGAGCTAGCGGGTATGACGGGTCAAGTGTCAGTGCAATTACCTAAATACCGCTTTCGTCGAGATGAGAAAATTCTGTCGAGAGTGAGCTTTGATCTTAAAAGCGGAAGGCTGCCAGATGGCTTTGAAATGACCGTTGCTTTAGTGACCCAGCAAGGCAATATGATTCGTGATGTGACTCCGAATTGGTCAATGAGTAGTGGACGTATGCATGGTTTGATTTCGGTAGTTTCAGAAGCCGATTGGCCTGAGAACCTTGAACTGGACGCCATCATTAAAGCACCGCAGCAATTGGCTCACGAAACGAAAGTACAGTTGGAGTTGTTTTCGCCTAAAATTGTGGTGACTGGTGTATCTCCGCCGTATTTAGATGGCGATGACTGGCTTATTCCTGTCGAAATAACCGTTAATGAACCTGGTGTCGCTGTTGTCTCCGCTCGCTTAACGGAAGACAACGGTACCTTAGTAACACACCTTCAAAGCCGCAGTCGATTAACCAAAAGCGGAACATTATTAATGCATGTTCGAAGCCAGTTGATCAGTGATCACCATTTCAAGCAAAACCTGATGTTGACGGATATCACCGTAAGGCACATTGCAGATGGTTTGAATGCAAAATTAGGGTGGGGTGACACAAGTCGCGATCGATATGTCATTCCCACGCTGGACGAAAGTCGGAAACCTTAGATCTGCTTGGGAAGTTGGCTGATGAAGCGGACTGAGTTAAACAAACAGGTCGATCAAACTACCTACGCGATCGCGGTTACTGGTATTTTCTATGGTTTGATAAGCCCCCGTCGGCCCGACCTGCTCGCGCTGATTCTTGCTAGTATTTGATCCAGCTTCTGCCATTGCGGCTATCGACTCCTCATCTGGAATAGCCGGGAAATACTCTCCATCGTTTGATGATAACTGCGGTTCAGTCTTGCGCTGGGGGATCTCTTTCGCTATTGGGCGTGCGTCGGCTTCAGTTCTTGACGGTGTTATTGTGCTCTGCCCAGAAACTGTGGTGGCAGTAATTAGCGAGGATGTGGCAGTGAATTGATTCGATATCATGTGTTGATTCTAGTCTCTGAATGAAAAGTCTCAATCAGGAATACGAATAACTCCCTGCATATAGTGAAATGTACTACCTGCGATATGAACAATATCGCCATTTAAAGCGAGGCTGACTTCCCCTCCACGTTGAGAGCACTGTTTTGCTTTTAACGTCGTCTTATTTAATTTCTCTGCCCACAGTGGCGCCAATGAACAGAAGGATGACCCCGTCACTGGATCTTCGGCAATGCCTTGCTGAGGGGCGAAAAAGCGACTGATAAAATCAAGGTGGTCATCTTTACTTGCTGCGGTAATGGCGACGGCAAAGCAGTCAATGCTTGCGAGTAAGGATTGGTCGGGTTCGCAGCTGAGTACGGCATCGTCATCGTCGAGTACGGCAATTAAGTCGCGAGCTTGGTATAGAGCGACAATATTTTTTCCTAGCGCTTTTGATAGGCGATTCATTAATCGTTTGCCAGACACTAACTCCGGTGGACGGGCGGGGAAGTCTAGTTGATAGGTCGGGCTGGCTTCCGCATTTTTAACGGTGACCGCAATATCACCAATCCCACAAACCATGGGTAAAACATCGCGCTCGTCGTTCAATATTTGATGCATAACATGAGCCGCAGCCAATGTGGCGTGCCCGCATAAATCGACTTCACTGGTAGGAGTAAACCAACGTAATGCGTATTTATCGTCATCTTGGCGGACAAAAAACGTCGTTTCTGAGAGATTATTCTCAGCCGCGATGCTTTGCATAATGTGGGGAGCTAACCATTGGTTCAGAGGAATAACAGCCGCCGGGTTGCCACTGAATATTTGATCACCTTGGCAGGTAAACGCATCAATTTGAAATATCGGTAAATCCAAGGGAGTACTCACAGGCGCTAATAAAGTGGCAGCATGCTAGCACGCAGCCCTATGCCTGTCCTAAGGAAGTTCTGTCCCCGCTGCATTTGATTTGAGCCAGCCCCTGATACGTCGGTTGATGCTTGTATCCCTAATGGAAGCCGAAGACTGTTGAATTTGCTGGTAGCCCATAAGGTGCTTACGTTTCATTGCGCCTTTACGGTCGTTAATTTGCCAGTCTGATTGTGTTGAGTCACCGGTAATCAAATCAAGAATGGGCACATCGAGCGTTTCTAACACTTGAGTTAATCGTAGCGGGCTACCTGGAAATTCTCTCGCATTGATCATAAGCAGAGCGATGCCGCGAGCGTTGTCATTATCACGTTGTCTGGATTGAATGTGTTTCGCCGCCCAAATCGCACTGTCACCAACCGCTATGATGGCTAAATTCAGTTGGCCTCTTGAGTTTAGAAATGACAGAGCAGCGTCAATGCGTGCTTGAATGGCTTCGTCGTATGTATTTACCATTGAATTGATGTCGGGTTCGACGGCGTTGAGTGAGTTACTGGGGGAAGCTTGCGCTGTCGTCACCATACTATTTTCGTCTGTTTCTACTGCGCTGTCTGTCGAATTCTCTGGAGAATTATTAGTGTCAACGTTCTCAGCGTCAGAGCCCTCAATTTCAGGTTCGTTAGCTATAGAGTCGACAGTGTCAGTTTGGTCAGTTAACGCTTCTGAACGTCTAGGGATCGTTCGCCCCGGTGCCGTGGGTAATTCAATAGCGAGTGTCGTCCAGCCGTGTTCAGTGAGCCCTTCGCGTAATGGGGCAACTAACGTTGGCCAATGGCCGTGTTGTTCTAAATCGTGAAGAATAAGAATCCCCCCTTGGGGGTTACCGCTGCGCTCACGAAGAAATAAACCATAAAAACTTGCTTCTCCGGCGACTAGAGTCATGACCTCTTGTTGGCGTTGATGTTGTTGAAGGTATTCAATTAAGCTTTGATGGCGCTCAGCGTCGGGGTATGGGCGTACTCTTAAGCGGGCTGGGTTCTGAGATTCTGGTGAGGTATCTTCAGCTATGCTAGGGGTTTTCGTATCGACCTGTGAATTGGCCGCTGCCGTTGCTGTCTCTGTTGCAGCGTTATCGTTGACTAAGTTTGTTTCCTCTTCATCGGCCGCGTGCGTATAAAGGTTGAAAGACACAGCCGTCATTAAAGTGACAAGTAGGGGAATCCGCATAGCGTCAGAAAACTCACGTTTTAGGTATATCGGTAATTTACAGCAAAAAGCATTCCGCATAGTGCTTGTACGGGCGAATGTTCAAGTATGGGAAAGTGCGACATACATGAGACGCCGTGGCATGGCTGGCGCTGAGCAAGTACAATAACGCGATATTTTGTTACCGGATCACATTGTTATGACCTCGTCTGCTTTTAAAGATTGCCTGATAGCTCCATCGATATTGTCCGCTGACTTCGCTCGCCTAGGTGAAGAAGTAGATAATGTACTTATTGCAGGCGCCGATGTTGTGCATTTCGACGTGATGGACAACCACTATGTTCCTAATCTGACGATTGGGCCGATGGTGTGTAAAGCGCTGCGTAAACACGGCGTAACTGCTCCAATAGATGTACACCTGATGGTGAAGCCTGTTGATCGCATGATTGGTGATTTTGCCGAAGCGGGCGCGACTTACATTACCTTCCACCCAGAAGCGTCCGATCACATTGATCGTAGTTTGCAGCTAATCAAAGCCGCAGGCTGTAAAGCAGGTTTGGTATTTAACCCAGCGACCCCCCTGCATTACATGGACTACGTAATGGATAAACTGGATGTTGTCTTGCTGATGTCCGTTAACCCAGGGTTTGGTGGCCAATCATTTATTCCTGCAACGCTCGATAAGCTGCGCGAAGCACGCCAGAAAATCGATGCGTCAGGTTTCGATATTCGCCTAGAAATTGATGGTGGCGTCAAGGTCGATAACATTGGTGAAATCCGTGCTGCCGGTGCGGATATGTTTGTTGCTGGCTCGGCGATTTTTAATGCCCCTGATTACCAGCAGGTGATGACCGAAATGCGCAATGAGATCGCCAAAGCTGAGAAGTAAGTCAGTGACATTTAAGCCAGACACGTTATTTTCGCCTGCCGTATGTGCACTAACACACGGCTTAGACCCGCAGGTTGTTTTGTTGGATCTCGACGGCACCTTGATCGATAGCGTGCCTGATTTAGCGTCGGCAGTGGATCACATGCTGGTGGCGCTAGAGCGGCCCCCAGTAGGGCGAAAGCGAGTGGCAGAGTGGATTGGTAACGGTGCTGATATGCTCGTTCGCCGCGCATTATGTGACGGCGATGAAACACAGGCGGTTGCTTTATTAATGCAAGACGTACAAGCCGCGCGCCAGCATTTTGATGCAGCCTACTTAGCCGCCTTACACCAAGCGACGGGGGCTTTCGCTGGCGTGGGAGAGTTTCTTCAGCGCGTATCAATACCTAAGATCGTCATTACCAATAAACCGCGAATGTTCACCGATCCCTTAATTCAATCGCTGGGCTGGTCTGGGTATTTTCCATTTATTATTTGTGGTGACGATTACTCAGAACGAAAGCCATCTCCAATGCCGTTAATCAAAGCGTGTGAGAAACTCTCGATTTCTCTGAATTGTGCGTTAATGATTGGTGATTCGCGTCATGATATCCAAGCCGCGAAAGCGGCAGGTATTGCAACCGCCGCTGTGACTTACGGATACAATCACGGCGAAGATATTCGCACTTCGTCACCTGATCTCATATGTGACAACTTATTGGAATTATTGAGCGCATCATGACAGACACCCCCTTAAACTTTAGCCCAGAAATTCTCGCCTTTATTATTCTTGCATTAATTGCTTCGGTCTTATTAGGTTGGTTGTTAGGTGATCGAAAGTCGGCAACGTACCGGGTTGATTTGAAGCGATTAAATGAAGAGTCCGAACGAACCCAAGCTGAATTGATGCTGTTGAAATCAAACGCTCATAACAAACAACATGACATTGAAAAAGCGACAGCAGATATTCAGAGTCAGCTGTTAGATATAGCTCGCTTAACTGAACGCGAAGAACAAACCAAAGTTCGTGAGCGAGAACTGCAAGAACAGCTCAAGCGTGCAGAAGCTAACCTCAGTGAGTTGCGAGGAAAAGAGCAGCACTTGAATGCAACGTTGGCGACAGAACAAGAAGCACGACAACAGGAGCAGCGCAATGCGGAAGAAAAACTCATCGTTTTAAATGACGCACGAGAGCAACTGCTCAAAGAATTTGAAAACCTATCGCAAAAAATATTCGAGAAAAAGACCGCGCAATTTGCAGAGCAAAGCCAGCAAGGAATTAATACATTATTAAGCCCGTTTCGTGAACAGTTGGATGGATTGAAAAAGAAAGTCGAAGAAGTGTACGTGTCTGATGTCCGTGATCGTGCGACCTTAAAGGCGCAAATCACAGAGTTACATACGCTAAATCAGCAAATGTCTGCCGAAGCTCACGCACTGACCACCGCTTTACGTGGTGAGAAAAAAACTCAGGGTAACTGGGGAGAACTGGTACTTGAAACCGTATTGGAAAAATCCGGATTACGGGAAGGCCAAGAGTTTGTGCGTGAGCAAAGCCTTAATAACGACGACGGCAAACGCTTCCGCCCGGATGTCGTGATAAACCTGCCAGATGACAAACACATCGTGGTGGATTCAAAAGTATCTCTTAATGCCTACACCGATTACGTGAATGCCGAAGACGATTCGCAGCGTGATATGGCGGCACGTCGCCATTGTGAAGCCATTAAACAGCACATTCGTAGTTTAAGTGATAAGGCCTATCAGCAACTAGAAGGCATTAATTCGCCGGATTTTGTTTTCATGTTTATGCCGGTAGAGCCTGCGTTTATGCTGGCTTTTCAGCAAGATGACGCTTTGTTCAATGAGGCATTTGAGCGTCGTATCGTGGTTGTCACGCCTACCACACTCCTCGCAACATTACGCACAGTGGCCAGTATTTGGGCTATTGAGCGTCGTAACAAGAGCACTGAGAAACTGGCGGAGCAGGCCGGTAAAATTTACGACAAGTTGGCTATTGTGGTTGACCGTATGGAAACTCTTGGTAAGCAGCTGGGTACAGTGCAAAACACCTATGATGATACATGGAAGGCACTCAAAGGTGGGCGTGGCAACCTAGTTAACCAAGCTGCCCAGTTTACCCAACTGGGGATACGTGTGAAGAAAGAGCTGAGTAAATCTCTGATCGAAGATGCGCAAGAAGAGCATGAACGTGCTGGTTTGACAGGTAAAACCAACTCAGACTGACTCACGACTCCACATAAGTAAACTAGCCTGAATATGTGGCCTGATGAGACAGGCCGAAGGATTGTTACTATGTCATTAGTGAGTACTTCCACGTACACCCCTAATCAACAAGGCCCCTTGTTGTTTAGTCTGCGCTTCCTTGGGTATTTTATTTTCGCAGTAGCGTTACTCGTTATGCTCGGATGGGTGATGAATATTCACTCTTTGACGACCCTTTCCCCTGATTTTCCTAGCATGAAGTTCAATACGGCACTGGCGTTTGCGATTAGCGGTATTGGTATTCTGCTTGGCCAGGCCGCCAGAGAACGACATGGGTTGCAGATCTCTGGTTTGATTTTGATGTTACTGATGGGTACTTCACTTATTGAGTACTTGCTCAATATAAATTTGGGGATTGACGAATTTTTTTGGCCAGATGACTACAGTAACAATCTACCTGGGCGGCCCTCCCCAGCAACGTGCATCTTATTTATATTAAGCGGCGCATTAATGATGTGCTCACAACAAGTCAGTGATCGATGTATCTGGGTGATACGCTGTATTCTTGGTGTTGGTTTTTTTATATCACTCGCCGCGTTAGTGACTTATTTACTTGATGCCCATAGCCTTTTCAAGGTGAAATTTTTCGCATCAATCGCAGTGCATACCGCTGTTTTATTCTTCATCCAGTTTCTCGCAAATGCCTTATTAATTAATAAGAAAAATTCTGAATTTCATAAAGAAGCACTCCCCGGATGGCGTCAGATAAACCGACTATTACTGCCGATTGTGGTGGTGCCCCTTGTGCTCGGAGTCTTGCTATTTCATTGTGTGAACTCTGGATATCTCAGTGTGGCATTTGGATTTGGCATCATGATAACCGGATTTTGTATGACCGCCTTTGCTGGCTTGATGTGGAATGCCAGCCAGGAAGATCGTTGGTTTCAGCGTTTAGTCGCAGAAGTTGAGGTCAGAGAGTCCATGCAAAAACGTTTAGCGACCATGATGGATTCAATGCCAGGCGGTGTTTTATTCTTAACTCGAGAAGGGGATATACAAGATGCCAATGTAGGTGTAGCGACTATGTTCGGCTATGCGCAGTCAGATTTTATCAGCCTGAACATAGCGCAGCTTCTGCCCGAGGAGCATCGTGAGCGTTTTTGGTCTGTACTAGACCGGGCAATTACTAATAAAAAAATGAAGCATCTTCGTCGTCGTACATTTCGAATACATGCACTGAACCACAATGGAAAAGCGTTTGTAGTATTGGCGAGTGTTTGGGCGATAGAAGTGGATGGAACGGTAGGTCTTGGCGCGTTCGTATCTCATGGTGAAGCGATTGAACAGCAATTTGAAGCGTTGAGGCGCGAGGTGCGTATTGATCATCTAACCTCTACTGCGAATAAATCGAGTTTAGATGCACGACTAGAGCAGTTGCAGGCGCATGGTTCTCGTTCTGGGGAGCAGGTAGCCATTATTATGATTGATATTGATCACTTTAAAGTGGTGAATGACAGTTTTGGGCACCCAGTCGGGGATGCAATATTAAGTGAATTTGCACGGCGAGTATCAGATTCGCTACGTTACTCTGATTCCTTGTATCGATACGGCGGGGAGGAGTTTACTGTACTGGTCGTTGGTGCATCAGAAAGTGCCCTTTACGAACTGGCCGAGCGTATTCGGGGGAATATCGAGAATCTTGCTTTTACGTGTGATGACGAACGAATTGCAGTGACTTGCAGTTTGGGAGTCGCTATTAATGATGGTCGAGAGTTGTTAGTGGATACGCTCACACGAGCTGACAAGTGCTTGTATAAAGCTAAGGAATTAGGCCGCAATACCACGGTAATGGGTTGATACCGTTGGCCGCGCTTGTCTAGCTGAGCTAAAATCCCCAGATTACTGTATCTGGACTTTCTATGAGTGAACGTGACGACATCTACCAAAGCGCCCTTGGCGACGTGCCAAACTTCGCGTTTGATACCGCGGTAGCCCGTGTATTTCCAGATATGATCAAACGCTCAGTCCCCGGTTATGCTGAAACCGTTGCCATGAGTGGCACCATCGCCGCGCGCTATGCGCAAGCAGGCACCAATGTATATGACCTCGGTTGTTCGTTAGGCGCTGTTACTCTGGCGATGCGTCATGCATTGAAAACACCAAATTGCCGTATCATTGGAATCGATAACTCCGAATCCATGCTAGAACGAGCTGGGCATTATCTTGCATTAGATGATGACGGCACACCGGTCGATTTTGTTTGTGCCGACGTGTGCGAATACCCACTGGAAAATGCGTCAGTCACAGCGCTGAATTTTGTACTGCAATTTATCGAACTCGAAAAGCGTTTACCGTTATTAACAAATATTGCCAATGCCACCTGTGCTGGTGGAGTGCTAATTTTGTCAGAAAAAATCGCCTTTGATGAAACCGAGCAAGCTATTCAAACAGAATTACATCATGATTTTAAACGCGCCAATGGCTACTCTGATTTAGAGATCGCGCAAAAACGCAGTGCAATTGAAAACGTATTGATTCCAGAAACCGAAGCGGTGCATATTGAGCGTTTAAAAGCGGCGGGTTTTTCTCAAGTGATTCGCTGGTATCAGTGTTTTAATTTTGTATCCTATCTTGCCATCAAATAACTGGATCAATAGCTTGTCATGTCTGTAGAAAATAATACATTGCTCCACTGGTTTGATGAAATACATGAATTTATGCAAGAAGGAAAATTTGCTCCTTGGGGGAATGTACTCAAGGATCAATTACAAGAAATTCTGCATGATAAAGAACATGGCGACCAAGAACGTTGGCTGGAAGCATTGGAGTCTTTACCTGCGATCAAGCCTGATACCTGTAATCTGAGTGTCAGTGATCTTGCCCTGACTAAAACAGATGTGAGTGCCGAAGAGAAACAAAAAGTTGAAGAGGGCCTGCGTGGCTTAATGCCTTGGCGTAAAGGCCCGTTTCGATTTTTTGATACCTACGTAGATACCGAATGGCACTCTGACTGGAAGTGGGATCGCGTGGCTCCTCATCTTGCGCCGCTCAAAGGTCGAACTATTCTTGATGTCGGTTGTGGTTCCGGTTATCACATGTGGCGAATGTTAGGTGGTGGAGCCGATCGTGTGGTGGGGGTTGATCCGTCGCGATTATTTTTAATGCAGTTTCAAGCGATGAAGCGCTATGCAGAAAAAGCGTTAGGCCCATTAAAAGCCGATCTCTTACCGCTAAAAATGGAAGATGTGCCAGCGCGTTTACAATCTTTTGATACCACCTTCTCAATGGGGGTTCTGTATCACCGAAAATCTCCGATTGATCATATTCAAGAGCTCCGTGACACATTGCGTCCGGGTGGGCAGCTGGTGTTAGAAACTCTAGTGATAGAAGGAAAACTCGGTGAAGTGTTAATGCCAGAAGATCGTTACGCGATGATGCGTAATGTGTGGTTTTTACCGTCGGTGGAGACATTATTATTGTGGTGTCGTCGTGCCGGTTTACGCAATCCACGCGTGGTCGATTTGAATCAAACCAGCATCGAAGAACAACGTACAACGGATTGGATGCGTTTTAACTCACTGCCTGATTTTTTAGATGCGGATAATCACGACCTCACCGTAGAAGGTTACCCAGCACCGCTAAGAGCGGTGATTCTGGCGGAAGCACCCTAATGGCATTAAATGCGTTTAGATAAACTCATATGCATCAGCACCACTCTGACACGAGATGAGGCAACTCGTTGCATCCTCGCAGGTGAGGTCACCGTCGACGGCGAGCTCATCACTGATATTCGGTGTCAGGTGCATACCCATCGAGATATTCGCCTAAATGGTGAAAAGCTCATCCCAAGACCCTTTCGTTACCTGCTGATTCATAAACCTAAAAACACCATCTGCTCGAATAAAGACGAAGCGTATCCATCGGTGTTTACTCATGTCGATCTACCAGATCACAGCGAGCTTCATGTCGTTGGGCGTTTGGATGCCGACACCACAGGGTTAGTGTTAGCCACCGACGACGGTCATTGGTCGTTCGACATTATTCGGCCAGAGAGTCACTGCAAAAAAACTTATCGCGTTGGCTTGTCGCGTCCACTTACCAGTGACGCTGCTGATCGTCTTCGCACAGGTGTAATATTTCAAGGCATTACTGAACCAACATTACCGGCCGCATTAGAGTTTGTTACCCCGACAGAAGTCCTACTGACAATTACAGAAGGTAAGTATCACCAAGTAAAACGCATGTTTGCCGCCGTGGGTAATCGTGTGGTTGCGCTGCATCGTGAGCAAATTGGTGAAGTGCGTTTAGATATTCAAGAAGGGCAGTGGCGAGCACTGACGGCTGATGAAGTGGCGTCTTTTGTTAAATAGTTATCGCTAATTATTGTGTGAAAACTCACTACTTTTTTCCCAGCAATAAACGCTCATCAATCGGCACAAATGTATCAGCAGCATTAATTAACGACTGCGCAGTTAAAGCCTCGGCGCCATACACCCAAGATTTCGCACCATCTTTTCTGGCTCGCTCAAGTGCGAGATCAAAATCACCATCGCCTGATAATAAAACGACAATATCGGATGCCGCTGCGGCATCCACTAAATCAATGGTAATGCCCACATCCCAGTCGCCTTTAGCCGAACCGTCGCGGCGTTGAATATAGGGTTTTAAACGCACTTCAAAACCGATCTCTTTGAGAATGCGCTGAAAATTCATTTGCGCCGCATCACCACGATCAATCGCATAAGCAACAGCTCGTACGACTTCTCGGCCCTGAGTCAGTTCATCCCATAGTGCTTGGTAATTGAAATGACGACCAAACGATTGCCGAGTGGTGTAATAGATATTTTGCACGTCGGCAAAAATAGAAATTTTCTCAGTCATCTAAGTGCCAATGTACAGTGCGAGTTAATAGTGAGTGCAGATAGCATACATGAGTGACGCAGTGGAAGTAGTCCCTATTGGGCAGCTAACGTGTTGGATATATCAGTACAGGCATTGTCTAGCGCTCTAAAGAATATGTCTTTATTGAGTTCACGCTTGACCACTTCAAATACTTGAGCAATCTCAGGTGATTGCATTGAAAAATAATGCAGCCACTGCTTCATTCGCGATGTTAGCTGTTTGTCCTGTAAGTGTGGTAACGATTCCGCCAGCACTTTCATTAATCCTAGGCTTTCTTGCCACGTCATAGGTGTATGCTTCGGGTCTTTGATCTGCAAGCCCAAATCGGGCACGGCGACTAATCCACGACCTATCATTAAAATGTCAGAGCCACTTTCTTGTTGGCATTGTTCAGCGTGTTCGGGTGTCCAGATTTCGCCATTGGCGAGTACGGGAATATTTACCACGTCTTTTATTTGTCTAATCCACTCCCAGTAGGCCGGTGGTTTGTAACCTTCGGTTTTGGTACGTGCATGAACGGTCAGCCACTGAATTCCGGCTGCTTCTAATGCTTGAGCATTGACTAAGGCAACGGATTTGTCGGTAAAACCTAAGCGCATTTTTGCAGTGACAGGGATGTGATCTGGGACGGCTTTGCGTACGGCGCTAGTAATGCTGTGCAGTAATTCTGGGTACTGCAGTAATACGGCTCCACCCATATGGCGATTGACAGTTTTGGCTGGGCAGCCAAAGTTAAGATCAATCGCAGGCGCGCCCAAACTCGCCGCTAATGCCGCGTTTTCAGCCATGAGTTCTGGTTCGCTGCCTAATAACTGGACGTGCACTGGCGTACCCGCTTGAGTTTTTCCGCCATTGCGTAACTCGGGGCAAAGGCGATAAAACACTTTAGGTGGCAGTAGTTGTCCTGTGACTCGGACAAATTCCGTGACGCAGTGGTCAATGCCGCCAACAGACGTCATTAGCTCCCTAAAGGTACCATCCATCAGGCCTTCCATCGGCGCAAGGGCAATGTACGGGCGGGGCATGTCGGTAAATGGAAGTTGGCCTGTAAACATGACGGGTAATAACGCTTTGATTGTCTAGGGCGGATCGGGTCGCGAGTATACGTGAGGGGCAGGGTATAAGGCCAGTTTGGCCGTTTGTTGCAGTTGCTTTACATTGGCAGATTAAGTACTCTAGCGCAGCTTGCCGACCCCTTGGTAGGGCGTTCTGCGTCTTACTGGAATCGCAGCAAGCATCTTCACAATGTTTAATGAGGAGCCGCCTGCATGACTGAGCCAAGTCTAGTAGCGCAAGGTTTGGAATTGATGGCCTTTGGTATGGGAACCGTGTTCGCGTTTTTGACGATCTTGGTTTTTATCACCAGCTTTATGTCCAAACTGGTCACCAAACTTACACCTGAAGAAGTTGCCGCGCCTGCCCCTGCAGCCGCTGGTCCACAAACTCAAGGTGTAGACCCGCAATTGCTGAAAGTGCTTTCAGCTGCGGTAAAAGAGCATCGCGCGCGCCAAAAGTAGCTCGCGATTAAGAATAACCCATACGTTAACAACGTTTACGGAAGAAAAGGCCATCACCCATGACCGATTCTAAGAAACCATTAGGTATCACAGACGTCGTATTGCGCGACGCTCACCAGTCCATTCTGGCGACTCGCATGCGCATAGACGACATGCTCCCCATTGCAGATAAACTTGATCAGGTAGGTTACTGGTCGCTTGAATCTTGGGGCGGCGCTACATTTGATTCATGCATCCGCTTCCTCGGAGAAGATCCATGGGATCGTATCCGCGAGTTCAAGAAAGCCATGCCGAAGACTCAGCATCAGATGTTGTTGCGCGGTCAAAACCTGCTTGGCTACCGTCACTATGCTGACGACGTGGTTGAAAAATTCGTCGAGCGAGCCGCTACCAATGGTGTAGACGTGTTCCGCGTATTTGACGCGATGAATGACCCACGCAACCTTGCAACAGCACTGAAAGCTGTTAAAAACCAAGGTAAGCATGCGCAGGCTACTTTGTCTTACACCACGAGCCCAGTTCACACGTTGGATGCTTGGGTAAGCCTGGCAAAAGAAATTGAAGATATGGGTGCAGACTCTATCGCCATTAAAGATATGGCCGGTGTTCTGACTCCATATAATGCATTTGAATTGGTATCTCGTCTGAAAGCTCAGACCGACCTTGAAGTTCAACTGCACGCACACGCGACGTCTGGTCTGTCTGATATGACCATTCTGAAAGCAGTAGAAGCCGGTATTGACCGAGTTGATACGGCTATTTCTTCTATGTCTATGACCTACGGCCATACAGCAACAGAATCTGTTGTTGCCGCGCTGGCAGGTACTGAACGTGACACAGGCATTGATCTGTTGTTGTTAGAAGAGATTGCTGCTTACTTCCGCGAAGTGCGTAAAAAGTACGCTAAGTTTGAAGGCGCACTACGTGGTACTGATAGCCGTATTTTGGTTGCTCAGGTTCCGGGTGGCATGCTTACAAACATGGAAAACCAGCTGCGTGAGCAGGGTGCTTCTGACAAGTTTGATGATGTACTGAAAGAAATCCCTCGCGTTCGTGAAGACCTAGGTTTCATCCCTCTGGTAACTCCTACTTCACAGATCGTTGGTACTCAGGCTGTCCTGAACGTATTAACAGGTGAGCGTTACAAGTCTATCTCGAAAGAGACTCAGGGCATCCTGAAAGGCGAATACGGTGCGGCTCCTGCGCCTATGAATGCTGAGCTGCAAGCTCGTGTTCTAGATGGCAAAGAAGTGATTACGTGTCGTCCTGCTGACTTGATTGATAACGAAATGGATCAGGTACTTGCAGACGTTAAGAAACTGGCTGACGAGAAAGGCTTCAAACTGGCTGAAAACGCCATCGACGATGCGTTGACTCTTGCTATGTTCCCTCAGGTTGCTCCTAAGTTTCTTGAGAACCGTGGTAACCCAGATGCGTTTGAACCAGCCCCTAAAGGCGAAGCAGAAGATACTTTCACAATCAATGTTGATGGCAACGAATACGTTGTAAAAGTTGACGATGGCGGTGACGTGAAAGAGCTTGCCCCTGTGAACGGTGCGCCGATTTCTATGGGCGGTGCTGCACCTGCTGGCGCCGCTGCAGCGGCTCCTGTTGCTGCTGGCGGTGGTGATCCAATCGTTGCTCCTCTCGCTGGTAACATCTGGAAAGTTCTGGTTCAGCCTGGTCAGGCCGTTGCTGAAGGCGACGTTGTGATCATTCTTGAAGCCATGAAGATGGAAACAGAAATTCGTGCACCTCGTGCAGGCACCATTGGTAGCGTTTCTACCAAAGAAGGCTCTGCAGTGAAGGTTGGCGATACACTGTACACTCTAGGCTAAGGGAGACTGATTAATGCAAAGCTTTATCAATCTCTGGTATGACACCGGCATTGCGCATATTGAGCCGGGTCAGATAATGATGATGTTGGTGGCCTTTGGTATGCTGTATTTAGCTATCAAAAAAGGTTTTGAACCACTTCTCTTGCTTCCGATTGCTGTCGGTACTCTACTGGTTAACATCCCGAGTGCGGGTATGGGTTGGTCGACAGCAGAAGCTGCGATTCGTAGTGGGGATGCGGCTCTATTAGCGCAATTCCGCGAATTGTTTGGCTTAGCTGCCGATGCCGCCGTGCATGACATTCTTCATGCCTACCACAGTGCTGAAAGCCTGATATACAAAAAGGCGTTAGCGCTTGGGTCTGCAGCGGGCTATGACAGCGGTATGCTGTATGTCTTTTACAACATGACCATTGCCAGTGGTGTTGGACCTCTGTTGATTTTCATGGGTGTAGGAGCAATGACAGACTTTGGTCCTTTGTTGGCAAACCCTAAGACTCTATTGTTAGGTGCCGCTGCTCAGTTCGGTATCTTTGGTACTGTTGCTGGTGCGGTATTACTGACAGATGCAGGCCTTATGGACTTTACTGTTCAACAAGCCGCAGCGATTGGCATTATCGGTGGTGCTGATGGCCCGACGTCGATCTTTATTGCCTCTAAGTTGGCACCTGAGCTACTGGGTGCCATTGCGGTAGCTGCATACTCATATATGGCACTGGTTCCTCTGATTCAGCCGCCAATTATGAAAGCGCTAACGTCAGAAGCAGAACGTAAAATTGGCATGAGCCAGCTTCGCACCGTATCTAAGGGTGAGAAGATTGTCTTTCCAGTGGCAGTGCTAGTGTTGGTGGCTTTATTGCTACCATCTGCGGCACCTCTGTTAGGCATGTTCTGCTTTGGTAACCTAATGAAGGAATCAGGCGTGGTTGAACGTTTGAGCGACACCGCTCAGAACGCATTGATCAACGTTGTGACTATCTTCCTAGGTTTATCTGTTGGCTACAAAATGAGCTCAGATGCTTTCTTGAATGGCAGCACTCTGGCTATTATTGTGTTGGGCTTAGTGGCCTTCATGGTAGGTACGGCAACAGGCGTACTGATGGCCAAGCTGATGAATAAGCTGTCGAAAGATCCAATCAACCCATTGATTGGTTCGGCCGGTGTCTCTGCTGTACCTATGGCAGCACGTGTATCGAACAAGGTAGGTCTGGAAGCTAACGGCCAGAACTTCTTGTTAATGCACGCGATGGGCCCGAACGTAGCCGGTGTTATCGGTTCTGCGGTGGCGGCTGGTGTGATGATTTCCTTCTTCGGTTAATCATTTCGCTCCTCAAAAACGGCGTCTATGTTTTGCATAGGCGCCGTTTTTGTTTGTATTGTCGATTGATCCCTTCTTACTAATACGAATCCTGGTTAAGAATTTCTCTTAAAGCGCCAATGTTAATCTTGAGGCGTTATCGTCCTGCTATCGTCAATAAATCGTAACTAAGTTTCTGTAGCCTACGCAGTGTAACCGTTTGGGTTCCCTTCACATTAGGCATAGAGTTAGGGCAGTATGACAGTAGACGGTCAACGATTAGGGATTGTGATCATGAATAGCCTACAACCTAACGAGTGTTCGCAGGAGCAAGCGCTGTATTCGGAAGGTCTAAACCAACGCCTTATCGCCGAGTGGGAAGCCACGCGGAGGCAAACAGAGGCGCTGTGTGAGCCTCTTTCAATTGAGGATATGAGCTTACAGGCGGATAGCCCACCAAAGTGGCACTTGGCTCACACCTCTTGGTTTTTTGAAACGTTTATTTTGAGCGAGCTGGTTCCCAGTTACCAGGCGTTTCATCCTCGCTTTGAGTATCTTTTTAACTCCTATTACAACGCTGTTGGTGAGCAATTTGACCGCAGTAAACGCGGTTTACTTTCGCGCCCATCCTTAGATGAAGTCATTGCTTATCGACGATATGTGGATCAGCAGATGATGCGCTTACTGTCTGGTGACGACCGATTATCTGACGATGATACGTGTATCTTACTCACTCGTTGCATGTTGGGTGTTCAGCATGAGAAACAGCATCAAGAGCTGCTGTTAATGGATATCCGCTATTCATTGTTTCAAAACCCCTTGCTGCCAGAATACCAAGCTGGGTATCTCTTAAAACCACACAAGAAAGAACAGCAAACGCAATCACGCGAAACGTTGTGGGTGAGCCATGAGGGTGGTTTGGTTGAGATCGGCGCTGATCACAATGTAGGTGATGAACATTTTTGTTTTGATAATGAACTCCCGCGTCATTCAACTTACTTAGAGCCCTTTCAGATAGCCAAAAACCTCGTCACCAATCGTGATTATTTGAAGTTCATTGAGGCTGGTGGTTACTCGCGCCCAGAATGTTGGTTGGCCGATGGTTGGTCTACGGTGAACAATCAAAATTGGACATCTCCCTTGTATTGGCTCAAGCAAGAGTCGCAGTGGTTTGAATTTACACTGGCTGGATTACAGCCGTTAGATTTGGATGCCCCAGTAACTAATATCAGTGGATATGAAGCGGCCGCGTTTGCTGAATGGGCTGGAGCGCGGTTGCCTACGGAGGCGGAATGGGAATTTGCTGTCTCGCAAGCGGAATCTCACTCTAGCGAGAGTCTGAATCAGGTCTATACTTTTGGGTGGCAATGGACAGCAAGCGCTTACCAAGCGTATCCGGGGTATCGTCCGGAGCAAGGAGCGATCGGTGAATACAATGGCAAATTTATGTCGAATCAGTGGGTATTAAGAGGCGGGGCATCGATCTCACCAGCCAACCACTTACGTGTAACCTATCGAAATTTCTTCTACCCACAAGACCGGTGGGTGACAACATCGATTCGTTTGGCTCGTTAACTTCAAGGAAGAATTATTATGACTGCGACATTAAACGCTGAAACGGTAAATAAAAACATTACATATGAAGATCAATCAAGCAACCGATCTCAAGTCTGTGAAGAGATACTTGTAGGATTAACCTCGTCATTTAAATACATTGAACCTAAATATTTTTACGACGAATATGGTTCGGGGTTGTTTGAAAAAATCACGAAAACAGATGAATACTACCCAACACGTACCGAGAAAAGCATTTTAAACAAATACGCTTCTGAAATCGCAAGTGCGTGTGGAGAAAATGCCATTGTCGTGGAACCCGGTTGTGGCAGTTGTGAGAAAATTCGATTATTACTCGATGCTATTCGTCCAAGCTTGTATGTTCCTATGGATATATCTGCTGATTATTTACAAGCTTCTGCGGCTACGTTAAGTGCAGAATATCCATGGTTAACCGTGAGAGCGGTGGCTGCTGATTTTAGTGGTGAGCGAATAATTCCTCACGACTTGCATGTTGATGATGTTAGTTCTTTAAAAAATTCTAGTAAGCCACAAACGATGGTTTTTTATCCTGGATCAACGATAGGCAACATGACGCCCTATCAAGCCAGTGATTTTTTAACATCAATTCGAACATCGCTATCATCGGGCGATGGTATTATTTTAGGTGTCGATCTGATAAAGCCGGATGGTATATTAAATGCTGCTTACAATGATCGCGAAGGTATCACCGCGCAATTTAATCTCAATATATTAAGCCATATTAATCGCGTCGCCAGTGCGGATTTCAAACACGATACTTTTTTGCATCATGCCTTTTATAACTCAATGGCTGAGCGCATAGAGATGTATTTAGTCAGTAAGGCAGAGCAGTGGGCCGAAGTGGCTGGAGAACTAATCTATTTTGAAAAAGGCGAAATGATTCATACTGAGTATTCGCATAAATACAGTCTTGAGGGCATTGGCGAGCTGGCGCAATCTGCTGGATTTAAGCTGGAACAAAGCTGGACAGACGACCAAGATTACTTCAGCGTGAATATCTTGCGTGTTGTCTAATATCCGATGCTTAGTGTGAGTTATGGAGTCGATATAAAAAGGGCCAGCTAGCATACGTTAGCTGGCCCTTTTTATGTATGAACTGAGTTATTTTGCTAACTTCAACGTGCTCAGTGTATAGCTACGTACTTCTGCCAATAACTCAGGATCAGTTTTTAACGACTTACCATACGAAGGGATCATTTCATTAAGCTTATCTGCCCAGCCGGATGCCATCTTCTCTTTGAAACAACGTTCTAGGACTTCAATCATCGCTTGTACGGCAACGGAGGCTCCCGGAGAAGCACCTAACAGTGCGGCGAGCGAGCTATCTTTTGCAGCAACCAGCTCAGTCCCAAACTCAAGTTTGCCTCGACCTTGTGCGTCTTTTTTAATGATCTGAACGCGCTGGCCAGCTTGTGCTAAATCCCAGTTTTTATCCTGACATGCCGGAAAATAGTCGCGCAGTGTTGCAACACGATCTTTATGAGATTGGCGAACTTCACTGATTAAGTATTTAGTCAGCTCCATATTGTTAATGCCAACATCCATCATCGGCATCAAGTTACTGATACTGACGGATTTCAAGAGATCAAGCTTAGAGCCTTTCTTAAGGAACTTCGTGGTAAAGCCGGCGAAAGGGCCAAACAGTAGAGCGGGTTCACCGTTGATCATACGCGTATCTAAGTGGGGAACCGACATTGGCGGCGCACCGATCGCGGCTTTGCCATATACCTTGGCGTGATGCTGGCTCACTACCGCAGGGTCTTTACAGACTAACCATTGGCCAGATACAGGGAAGCCGCCGTAACCTGCGGCTTCATCAATGCCTGATTCTTGCAGTAAGGGCAATGCACCACCACCGGCGCCTAAGAATACAAAATCAGCATGAACAGTGTGTGACTTACCGCTCTTACGGTCTTTGACACGTACATGCCAGCTGCCGTCTTTAGCGTGGTCAAAATCATCCACTTCGTGGTTCAGCTTTAGCGTGAAGTTTTCATGTTGCTCAAGGTTGCGCACCATGTTGCGCGCTAGCGAACCAAAATCGACATCGGCCCCATGAGCCACACGAGTAGCTGCCACTTTTTCATCTGGATTACGGTCTTTCATGACCAATGGCATCCACTGTGCCAAAACAGCAGGGTCTTCGCTGTATTCCATCTCTTTGAAGAGGTGGTGAGCGCTTAGTTTCTCATAGCGTTGGCGGAGGAAAGAAACGTTGTCCTCGCCCCATACGAAGCTCAGGTGCGGAGTCGGGTGAATAAATTGATCAGGTTCTGGTAACGCCCCTTCCTTGACCAAGTAGCTCCACAGCTGCAGTGAGATTTCGAAGTTAGCATTGATTGATAACGCACGATCAATCTCTACCTCGCCATCGTCGTTTGTTGGGGTGTAGTTAAGCTCGCAGTATCCGGCGTGACCGGTACCAGCATTATTCCAGCCGTCGGTGCTCTCATGGGCAACGTGGTCAAGACGCTCAACCAATGTGATTTTAAGGGAAGGATCTAGTCGGCGCAGAAGTGTGCCAAGAGTTGCGCTCATGGCGCCGCCGCCTACTAGCAGCACATCGACCTTTTGTGTCGTCATCGTGGAATCGCCTTTATAAAAGCTCTTTAAACGCAGGCGCGGAGACAACACTGAGGGCTTTTGGCCCGATGTCATACTCCAATCTGCTTCAGCCCGGTGATAACCGATTGGCTGAACCTGCTCGTCATTTTCAAGAGAAAAGACCTGTCAGTCAGGTCTGGGCCAGTGGCTAAGCAGGCAGAGCTTACACTGGCCTCACTACATAAGTTAGCCTTTTCATTTCCACGCGAAAATACCGGAAAAAGCCTTGTTGGTCAATAATTTAGGGTCTGTTTAAGTTGTCTGACAAGGTTCTCTTTAGCCACAAATCTGGGATCTGAATCGTTTATTTGGGCGCAGTTAAACATACTTTAGCTCACTTTTTTCGCTTGTGTGGCGCGTACTCAGGTGTTGATCGGGGTTTTCACCGTATAGCGTGAGTTGTTAACTCTCACCGACGTATTGAACCATCTCTGTATCACCTCGTCACAAAATGACCAGATCGTCGAATGGATCCATTGATTGTGAACGACAAGCCCTCGGTTTGCGTTAAGTTATAAAGCAGGAGGAAATTATGTCACTCAGAAATGCAGTACAACTGATCGCCTATCCTAATCGCCTTGGTAAAGATCTTAAGGATCTTGGTGCCGTCATGGATAAATATCTGGCTACCGCCGTTGGAGGGGTGCATATCTTACCGTTTTACCCATCCAATGCTGACGCCGGTTTTTCGCCGCTGACTCACAAAGAAGTTGATCCCGCTTATGGTGGCTGGAAAGACGTTGAAGCCATCGCTGAAAAATTCGATATTTGTGCCGACTTAACCGTTAACCATATCTCAGATGAGTCGCACGAGTTTCAGGATTTTCTCAAATACAAAGATAAATCACGCTACTCAGAGCTGTTTGTCCGTGTCGATAAAATGGGCGAGTTTACCGCCGACGACATGGCTAAAATCCATATCCGCAAAGAGAAAGAACCGTTTCGCGAAGTCACCTTTGCAGACGGCAGTTGTGAACGTGTGTGGTGCACCTTTACCGAAAATCAAATTGATTTAAATTACGACGCAGACATTACTTACGAGTTGATGGAAGACTACATCGGTTTTATGGCAAAAAAAGGCGTAAAGCTATTTCGTCTTGATGCCTTTGGCTACACCACCAAGCGGGTGGGAAGTAGCTGTTTCTTGGTTGAGCCTGAGGTCTATCGCAATCTTGACTGGGTCAATTCGGTGGCCCAGCGTCACGGCGCACGATGTTTACCTGAAGTGCACGATCATACCAGTTACCAATATGCGATCAGTCGCCGCGATATGCACCCCTATGGCTTTGCCTTACCACCGTTAGTGTTGTTTTCATTACTGGATGCAAATAGCGTTTATTTGAAGAACTGGTTACGCATGTGTCCGCGCAACATGGTGACAGTGCTGGATACACACGACGGCATTTGTATCCCGGACGTGGAAGGCGTTCTGCCAGAAGAGAAAATATCCGCATTAATCGATAACCTGCAGCAACGCAGCGCTGATCCTATTATGCGGAAGTCGGCGGCAAATATTCATAGCGTCGGGGCAATTTATCAGATCACCTGTACCTTCTATGATGCCTTAATGCAAAACGACGATGCTTATATTGCCTCACGAGCCATTCAGTTTTTCACGCCGGGTATTCCACAAGTGTATTACGTGGGTTGGTTAGCCGGTGTCAATGATGAACCTCTGATGGAAGAGACCGGCGAGTTGCGTGACATTAATCGTCACTACTACGATCTTGAAGAAGTTGAAGAATCTATTCAAAGGCCAGTAGTGCAGCGCTTAATGAAACTGATGGAATTTCGCTCCAATTATCCCGCCTTTGACGGCCACTTTGAACTAAACTCCAGCAACGACAGTAGCGTACATATGGCGTGGCGTAAGGGAGAGTATTATTGTTCGGCGTTTATTGATTTGAACTTTAATACTACGGTCTTAACCTATGTTGATACTGACACCTTGGAGGAAGTGACGATTCACTGTTAGTCGTCATTTCCTAATCCTGGATAAAGCCGGACGCACCCGCGTTCGGCGGAGATGTTCATGCTTGCACTCGTTAGACCGGTTTTTTCATTGTTTGCCGGTGTATCCCTGCTGTTACTCGGAAGCGGCTTACTTAATACCTTATTAGCCATACGTGGAAATCTCGAAGGCTTTAGTGATGAAGTCATGGGGTTCATCATGTCTGGGTATTTTGTTGGCTTCTTTGTTGGCACTTTTCTCGCGTTGCCTGTGATTCGCCGAGTAGGGCATATTCGTGCCTTTGCCATGTTTGCTGCGATTGGGTCTGTGTCGGTCTTGTTGCACGATATATTTCCAACGCCTTGGGCATGGGGAGGGTTGCGTGTACTTACGGGAATCGCACTTGTTGTCTTATATACCGTGGTTGAAAGTTGGCTGAATGCGCAAACTCCAGCGAATTTTCGTGGGCAAGTGTTTGCTATTTACATGGTGGTTAACCTAGCCGCATTAGCGTTGGCACAACAGTTTTTACAGCTTGCTCCGGCTTCGTCTTACCTATTATTTGTACTTGCAGCCATCTTAGTCACATTATCTTTGGTTCCCGTGACGGGGACACGTTTCTCTCCGCCAGAAGTGCAGAACGTTCAACGGTTAGGTGTTCGTTTTTTATGGCGAATAGCCCCCGTGGCGGTCGCGGGTGCTCTGTTATCCGGATTAGCTATGGGCGCATTTTGGGGGATGTCAGCGGTATACGCTGGCCGGGTTGGTTTAGATACCGCAGGCGTCGCCGCTTTTGTTACTTCAGGAATCGTGGGGGGCGCATTACTCCAGATCCCAGTTGGACGTTTTTCAGACCGCTATGATCGTCGTCGAGTGTTAATGGTTGCTGCTGGTATTGCCGTCGTTGCGAGTTTATTTATTGTTCCCGCAAGCTACTTGGGCGGTTATTTTTTATACGCCGCCATTGCCTTGTACGGTGGTTTAGCTTTCTCTATTTACCCAATTACTGTGGCCCATTTAATTGATCACCTTGATGGACAAGATATTCTGGCAGGAGGCAGTGCCTTATTGTTACTGCACGGTATTGGTGCGGCGATGGGACCAGCACTCAGCGGCCAACTGATGACCTTGGTCGGTGCCAACGCACTGCCTGTCTACTTTGCAGTGATGCAGAGCTTACTTGTGGTTATCACGGTATGGAAAATGCATCAAAGAAAAGCAGAGAAGATCACAGGCGAGCCAGCGCATTTTATGCCCATGGTTCGTACCACGCCTTCCGCGTTGGAAATGCACCCAGATGAAGGTGAATCTGAGATGACAGAGCAAGAAGCGGAAGCCGCTGAAAAGGAGCAAGAATTAAAGCGTAAAGCAAAACAAGAGAAGGGCGTACAGCAAGGCGCTGCTTAACGCTCTTCTCACTGGGCTAACTAGGCCCTTCAACTACAAACCTCAGGCTGAGAGGCCCTGGGTTATGTCTCGTTGGAACGTGTTCCGACTTTCCGGCCTAACTAGATCGCCCTGACCCGGCGACCTACCGGAACCTCACTTTTTAATTGCGGTCACACCCCTATTCTTGCGTCGTACAGACAGGCTTGAAGCGTACTGACGGCAGCAAAAAATTCAACGGACCCGGTCATAGCAGAGTCTTAAGTGACACTGACTGGAAACAGGAGAACGTTATGTTACTTGCAACAGATTTAGACGGTACTTTTCTCGGTGGTACTCAAGAAACTCGCCAACAGTTGTATCAGTTGATTGCTGTACATCCAGATATTGATTTGATTTTTGTTACCGGACGCGGCTTAGAGTCCGTGATGCCATTATTATCCGACCCCATGATTCCACAACCGAGCTACATTATTTGTGATGTCGGCTGTACTGTCGTCGATGGCGAAACCTTACAACCGGTCGTTGAAGTTCAGGGCCGAATTGATGATGTATGGCCCGGCGAGTATGCGATTCAAGCGGCGGTTGAACACATACCAGGTTTAGTTCGCCAAGACGTGCCACAAGAGCGCCGTTGTTCTTATTTCTCTGCTCCGGATGTCATAGAAGAGTATCTGGATGAACTAACTCGAATCGGTAATTCGTTGAATTGTGACGTCCTATATTCGGCAGGGTTATATTTAGATTTTTTACCGCGAAACATCAATAAAGGTTCAACGCTGACGGCCTTAGTCGAGCATTTAAAAATACCCAGAGAAGATGTCATGGTAGCGGGTGACACCCTCAATGACCTCTCCATGTACGAGCATGACTTTATCGGCGTGTGTGTAGGTGAGTCTGAAGAGGGTTTATTGGAAGCAACAGAAGGCCGAGCGCGTGTTTACCATGCTGGCGCGGCGGGCGCCGGTGGTATTTTAGAAGCAATTAGTCATTTTGGCTTTTTAGGGGCTGAAGGCATTGATGCTGAAGGCCGTGACGACATCGAGCCAGGCCCTTCAGATTTAGTGATTGTTTATCACCGCCTACCGTATGAAGAATACCTTGAAGACGGCTTAATGAAGCGCCGTAATCACACGTCGCCTAATGGCATTATCCCGACCCTTGCAAGCTTTTTTAAAGATGGAAAAAAAGGCGCATGGGTAGCTTGGTCAATTAAAGATGAGAGTCTTAAAGAGTTTGAAACTCATACGGAAGTCGATAAAGAAAAATATCCCAATTTAGTTGCGGCGCGGGTGGCGTTAACCAAAGAAGAAGTCGATATTTTTTACAAACGATTCTCGAAAGAAGCGTTTTGGCCAACACTCCATACCTTCTGGGAGCGTGCGACATTTAATGAAGAACACTGGCAGGTCTTTTGTGATGTGAATCGTAAGTTTGCTGAGCAGACAGCAAAAGAAGCTTCAGAAGGCGCTACCGTATGGCTGCACGATTATAACCTATGGATGGTACCTGCCTATTTGCGAGAATTACGTCCGGATGTAAATATCGCCTTTTTCCACCACACTTATTTTCCATCGGCGGATGTGTTTAACGTACTCCCATGGAGAAAAGAAATTGTCGGTAGCCTGTTGCAGTGTGACTATATCGGTTTTCATATTCCTCGTCAGTCAGAAAACTTTATTGATGTTGCCAAGGGTGTGATGCCCTTCGACGTGGTCGAAAAGACCGGCTGTGCGCCACGATTTCTAACGTATGGTTGTGCGGTGGGGTTGGATGAAATGACCACAGAAATTAAGATTAACGATCGAATTATTCGATTGGGCGCACACCCTGTTGGTTTGGATTTAAATCGTGTTGATGCGGCATTAGAAAAACCAGAAATTCAAGCACGAATGGAAGAGCTGCGTGATGAACTCCACGGTGTAAAACTGGTGTTGTCAGTAGAGCGCCTTGATTACACCAAGGGCATTCCTGCCAAGTTAGAAGCTTTTGAGCGTTTGTTAGAAGATCATCCTGAATTGCACGGCAAAGTTACATTAGTAACCGTCTGTGTCCCTGCCGCCAAAGGCATGAAGGTATATGATGATTTGCAAAGTGAAATTGAACAATCGGTTGGTCGGATTAATGGGCGCTATGCGCAAGTTGGCTGGACACCGGTTCAGTTCTTCTTTAGAGCCGTGCCCTTCGAGCAACTCGTGGCTTACTACGCCATGGCCGACGTTATGTGGATTACCCCATTACGTGATGGTTTAAATTTAGTTGCGAAAGAATACGTTGCTACTCAGGGGAAAATTCAAGGTAAAGGCGTATTAGTTTTATCTGAATTTGCTGGTGCCGCAGCTGAAGTTAAAGGCGCAGTGCTGTGTAACCCGCATGACCCTGCGGAAATGGCAGAGACCTGTTACTTCGCATTATCCATGCACCCAGATGACGCCAGTGCTCGTATGAACGAAGCCTACGATGTGGTGAGTAATTACGATATTGCCCACTGGGGGCAAGAGTTTTTAAGTGAAGTGGCAGACAGTGCGGAAAAAAACGGTAAGCGGTTATCAACACTGACGAGTGTTGCCTAAGTCCATTGCTGTTCTACAGTTTTTGAGCACTACTGTAGTTGACGGCAAGCCGTGTTTTTAATATCTAGGCCCAATGCCTCCAAAAGGGGAGTCTATCCCCTTATCTGGAGGCAGAACCAGACAGCTCATTAATTTTTTCAGCGGCCTCATAGGCCCTAAACCATGATCGTTGCCATATCACTTTTAAAATCAAATATTTGATTTGCTATTTCATGTACCTAGAGCCTATTGCTTTAAAATTAGTACCGTTTGATTTGAAATACGGCTTCGCGGATTTTCCTTTAATCGGCGTGCGTGCGGCGCCAGAAAACAAAGTTATTCTGCGGCCTTTAGAGCAAAACCGTGCCCCGGAGCGATACAAATATATGGATACTCAAAGTGGTCGCTCCGGGGCGAGTAAATGGCAGGAGCCATTTCAACAGCCGCAGGCTGGCCCGGAGGGTGAAGGGCATGGATACCCGTAGTCATTGTTTTGCGTGCCGCATAATGACTGCCGTTGGCTGGATGAAGCCGGATGCGCCGAGAAGAGAGGATCGTAAGGAGAAACCTCTCCTTGCATGGGGCCGGGGGCGGAGCCCCGAAAAGGCGTTGAGTTTGAGAACGCTGCTTGCCCTCAGCTACAGTGCCGTTTAAACACTGTGGCGCAGAATGGTTAAAACTAGGGTCTTGTTAATAGGGCCTTGTTACATCTGATAATTATGGTTTTATAATTACCCCGAATTAAAGCCGGGATAATTTCATCGTGAGGGTAAAACATTCCCTCGGTTGTAAGCTGGCAAAATCATCCAACACATTGGCGGTTTCTACACAGAACATACGTTGCCATGCATCGTTAGCAAATTGGCTCAAACGCGCGCTTTTTTCAATCCATGGGTTCCATACTACGGCGCTTGCGGTGGTGCTTTCGAGCGCCAATTTTAGCGAGGGGGTGTTTAATATTTGCGTATTAGTCACTGGATCAGACTCTTTTTTTGCCACCGATTTTAAATCGAGTGGTGCATTGTGATAAATACGATCGGTTTCTCCGGTAAATACGATATCGCCATCTTGGCAGTGACTTTCCCAGTTATCCAACGCGTCGGTATAAATTAAACCGTCGTAACCCGTGATACGCGTTTGATGAATGTCATCCGTCGGGAAGTAGGTATGCAGTGCTTGGGAAATCGCAATCGGTTGTTCGCCAGCAGCGGTGGTCAGTGATAATACGAGCCCTGAGGTCGAGAGGGTTATTTTTAACTCGACTTTCGCAGCACCTTTCCACACCGCCGAGGGAGCGACCTCTAATCCTAAGAGTAAGATGACGGTATCGTCTGATTCATCGACACGTTGAAGTGTCCAATCTTGGGTGCGTACAAACCCATGAGCGGGCGGGGTGTCAGCCGTAATATACTCCTGCACTTCACCTGGGTTTTTGTCGGCGTTACCAAACCAAGGCCAGCACACAGGAATGCCGCCACGAACTGACGTCCCTGTTTTGTATTCAGCGTCTTCGCTTAACCAAATCCAAGCTTCATTATTAAGTGAAAACTCTAACAATTGAGCACCCTGAAGCAAAACATAAGCGCTGAATGTCGGATGGTTTATTTCAATGCCTTCTAGTTCGCCACGGCGACTTGCGTGAGCAAAGCGATAGGGGGCAAGGCATTCGGCCAGTTCGGAGGTATACTGAGCATCAGACATACTGCTTCCTGAAAATACAAAAGATATCCTCATCATGGCACAGCCTCCAACAGATAAGAAGACGACTCACCTTCCAGATAAACAAGCGTTAAAAGCCGCGTTACTGCAATCGTTGGATGATGAAATTAACACCGCCTTGCAGTCTGCAACAACGGCGCAAGTGACCGCGTCTGATGCCAACAACAAACCAGAAAATCAGTACGATACCTTAGCCTTAGAAGCCGCTTATTTAGCGCATGGGCAATCAGAACGAATTCTGGGGCTGCAACAAATGCGCATTCAGGTGGCGAGGTGGCCCGTGCCAGAATTTTCAAATAACGATACGGTGCGCACTGGAGCGTATGTGGAATTAATGGCCGAAGACGATACCGAGCAAGCGTTATTTATTGCGCCTGTCGGAGGTCGAAAATTACTGGCGAATGGACGCAATGTATTAGTGGTCAGCAATGAAACGCCGCTGGCTAAATCATTAGCTGGCAGCGGCGTGGGGGATGAAATATCACTGACATTAAGCGGTAAGGCTCAACATTGGGAGGTGTTGTCCTTAGCATGACGTTCTTTGGTTAGCTCTGATTAAAGTCATCCGCGCTATGGCGTTCTGGCAATTGTTCGTTGGCTGCCCCCCATGTTCGGTTCACCTTACGGCCTCGCTGTACTGCAGGGCGTGCTGCAATATGTTCAGCCCAACGCTTTACATGCGTGTATGAATCCACTTGTAAGAACTCTGAAGCCTCGTACAGTTCTCCAAGCACTAAACATCCGTACCAAGGCCAAATGGCAATGTCCGCAATACTGTACTCGTTACCAGCCATATAGGTGTTTTCTGCTAGGTGCTGGTCGAGCACATCAAGCTGTCGCTTTACCTCCATTGTGTAGCGATCAATGGGGTATTGATACTTCTCTGGGGCATAAGCATAAAAATGCCCAAAGCCGCCGCCTAAAAGCGGCGCACTGCCCATTTGCCAAAACAGCCAGCTCATGCAGGTGGTTTTTGCCGCTGGTTCTTTGGGAATAAAGGCATCAAATTTTTCAGCCAAATAGTGAAGTATGGCTCCGGATTCAAATACTCGCTGTGGCGGTGTGACACTGTGATCTACGATGACCGGAATTTTCGAATTTGGGTTCATGGCAACAAAATCAGAACCAAACTGATCGCCTTCCATAATATTCACTAACCAAGCATCGTAGTCGGCGGCAGTAATGCCTGCTTCTAATAGCTCTTCAAGCATGACCGTGGCTTTCACACCATTGGGGGTGGCCAATGAATACAATTGAATAGGGTGCTGCCCAACCTTGAGGGTTTTGTCATGGGTCGCGCCTGCAACAGGACGGTTGACGTTCGCAAATTGCCCGCCGTTTTCTTGATCCCATGTCCAGACGTTTGGGGGAGTATAAGTATCTTGGCTCATTCAGTGTCTCCATTGTGTTTGGTTGTGCTGGGTTGGATCAGCATCATTGTGTTCAATATAGAAGCTTGGAGTGATGTACGGCCAGAAGAGTTTCTGAGACAGTCTGTTTAGTGTTTCGTCTGTTTAGTGTTTCGTCTGTTTAGTGTTTGATTGGTGACAGATTGCTCCATCTTCGGCAAAGGTGTCGTCTTTGGCCGGTTTACTCTGATCAAACGAGTAGATAAACTGCGCCAAGATATTATCCCTTATGTATTCTCATTTTTTTCACGGAAGATCTATGAACAAACTTTTGATGTCTGGTGTCGTTATTGTGGCCGCCGTTGCTGGTGCGGGCAGTTTTTACACCGCTAAAAAATACGAAGAATTCAGTGCGAGTAAATTGGTCGAGCTTAACGATATGATCGTTGAAGCTATGCCAACCTTTCCCGAAGCATCCATTCGTGTTGAAACAACCAACAAGCGCTTTGGCGGTTTGGTGTTTGATGAAGTGGTGACGATGAACTTTAAACCAGACGCCGACCCCTTGATTATTCGTAATCATGTGGTCAGCTATCCTGGTTTTCTGAAGGGCGATACCAAAGTGGAGAACAGCGGCCTAGCGACGATGGTGTTTGCACAAATACCGGCGCTGGAAGCAGGTCATCGTGTTGAGTGGACACACCTCCCTTTATTTAATAAATCCTACTCTAGCTTTGAACTTGATCCGATGTTGATTGATTTAGAAGGCACCGTGATTGACTTTAAAGGTTTAAATATTTCGGGTGAGCAAGCCGGTGAAACGATTGCTGGTGAACTTGATATGGCTGGTGTTGAAGTAACACCGGTGGGCGGCGTTGCGTTCAGTGTTGGCCGTTATAGTGGTGATATTAGTGGTGAGATTCGTGAGGGCGTTTGGGTTGATTACGACCAAAATTTCACGCTGGAATATGCTCATTCACCCTTTATTAATCTTGAGCAATTAACACTCATCTCGGATCAAACTACGTCTGATGATAAAGCCAACATGAATATCGATTTTGCGGTTGATCAATTATCCGGTATGGCTGAAAGCATGGCGTTCTCGCTGAGCGATACGACCTTTAATAATCGTATTGAAGGGTTAGACATGAAAGCGCTGCAAGCGATGAACCAAGCAACCAACCCTGAAGATATAGTGGCTAAGCTTAATGAGTTTTTCAAAAATGGCATTTTTTACACGCTAGAGGATCTGTCTACCACGCTTCAGTTGAGTGGACCTCAGTTCAGTGGTGGCTCTTTAAGCGGCTGGATCGCTGCAGAGGGGACGGCGCAAGTACAGCTTCCTGATGATGCGACGTTAGAAGGTGATTTGAAAAACCACGCCGTTGCCGCAATTAACTTATCAGCGGACAAAAACATGATGATTGGTTTTCTTGGCCCGCAGTTGCAAGAGTTAATTACTCAAGGTTTGTTGGTTGAAGACGTGGATTCAATCACCTCTCAACTGACGGTCGGTAATGGCATTGTGGCTTTGAATGGTAAGCCAGTTAAACAGCTATAAAAGCAGTATTTTATGCATAAAAAAGGCGACGATAACTAAGTTATCGTCGCCTTTTTTAATATTCAGAACTGTTTCATTTGGCGGCATTTAGAAGGTCGTTAGAACCCTTTGAAATCTTTCCAGTTTTCGAGCAAGGCTTTTAAATCCTCAAGGCCGCAACCAGACGTATGTTCGCAATTGTAGAGCGACAGGCCTTCTTCCTCGTGTTCTTCGGTGAGTTCGTCATTCGTTAGAATTTCAATATCCACTTCATCACGAGTGAAGCGCACCTCAAAGTTACGGCTTTTTATCACTTTTTCTTTGAAGACACCTTTCTCAAGGTCATCAATCAGCTCAAGTATAGCCAGCAGCGTTGTTTTATCACCGATGACATCACTATTGAGCCAAACCGCAGTCGCTTCTTGACCCATTTCTAGCTGAATGATGGATTTACCATAGTCGTCGTAGGTGAAGTCGTAATCCACTTATTCTTCGTCCGTATCTGCGGTCGCCAAAGGCCAGCCACCAAGGTCTTTATTGCGGTTCACAATAAAGCAAAACAGCTCGGCTGTTTTATAAGTATCGTAAGCTGCGCTGTGTGCTTCGTTATTATCAAAATCAATGCCTGCGGTTTTGCAGGACTTAGCCAAGACCGTTTGGCCTAAAGCAATGGCGGCAATAGAGGCGGTATCAAACGACGAAAACGGATGAAAGGGATCGCGTTTAATATCGTTACGATCAATGGCAGCGCGTAAAAAACCGTGATCAAAATGAGCGTTGTGTCCAACCAATACGGCACGTGTGCAGCCGTATTTTTTGATCTCTCGGCGCACAGTTTGCAGCATGCCGGTAAGCGCATCAATTTCAAACTCGGCATCACGCTCAGGATCAAACGGATCGATGCCCGTGAAATCAAGCGCTTCTTGTTCGAGGTTAGCACCATCGAACGGATGAATATCCGCACTCAGCGTTTCGTCAGGGTGTAAGTAGCCTTCGTCGTCCATCTTCAGCGTCACCATTGCGATTTCTAGCAAGGCATCTTTTTCTGAATTGAAACCACCAGTTTCGACATCAACTACCACGGGCAAAAAGCCGCGAAAGCGTTGCGCCATAAGTGTTTTTTCCAGCTTTTCTTCCTGGCTCATGAGAGTCCTTAGTATTCCAGTTTCCAGCGTAGGGTTTCACCCGCACGAAGCGGTACGATGATGTCATCACCAAATGGCATTTCATTCGGGGCGCGCCAATCTTTGCGAATCAAGGTGATTTCATCGCTATTACGCGGTAGCCCATAGAAATCAGGGCCGTAATGGCTAGCAAAACCTTCGAGTTTATCGAGCACACCAAGGTCATCAAAAATTTCTGCATACAGTTCAATCGCCGCATACGCACTGAAGCAGCCTGCACAGCCACAAGCATTCTCTTTTGCGCCTTTGGCGTGAGGGGCGCTGTCGGTGCCTAAGAAGAATTTAGAGCTGCCACTCACCACGGCATCTTGCAGAGCCTGTTGGTGGGTATTGCGCTTTAAAATTGGCAAGCAATAGAAGTGGGGCTTAATGCCACCGACTAACATGTGATTGCGGTTGTAGGCCAAATGCTGAGGTGTAATGGTGGCGGCAACGTTTGCACCTTGGCTCAATACAAAATCTGCGGCGTCTTTGGTGGTGATGTGCTCAACCACAACCTTAAGCTCTGGATGGCGGCTCATCAATGGCACAAGAATGTTATCTAAGAATTCTTTTTCGCGATCAAAGATATCAATGTGGTTATCGGTGACTTCACCGTGTACTAAGAGCTTGATGTCGCACTCTGTTAGCACATCGGCCAGTTCATCCAGCTTACCAAGGTCGGTGACGCCTGAAGACGAGTTCGTGGTAGCGCCAGCCGGGTAAAGTTTTACCGCAACAATGTGGCCGGCAACAGCAGCTTCGCGAATCATTTCTGGTGTGGTGTGATCGGTAAGGTACAACACCATGAGAGGGTCAAAATTTATCCCTTGCGGGACTTTTGCGAGAATACGGCCACGATATTCTAACGCTTGCTCTGCGTTCATAACGGGTGGCTGTAGGTTGGGCATAATGATGGCGCGTTTCATTACTCGGGCAGTAGACGGCACGGTGTGTTGCAGTACGGCTCCATCGCGTACGTGCAGGTGCCAGTCGTCGGGGCGGGTAATGGTAAGGCGGTCGGTCATGTTGCGGAACCTTGTCTAAACTGAGATGAATGTGGCGATTTAAGTGTGGTGACTTAAGCATGGCGACTTAAGTGCGGCATTTAACGATCGCCTTTATCGCCGCATTGTACCGGAAACTGCACCGGAAGCGGCTTATCTTTCTTAACTTTTTAGAACATCGGCCGATACAAAACTTACTTAGTGGACTAATACCAGAGCTAATATGAATGCCGTAAATTCTCAGTGGAGTCGTGCTGTCACTATCATCATCGCCATGGTTATGGGGGTTGTAGTATGGTGGCCGTCAGTCGTTGTTGCACAAACCATGAACTTTGCTGGTGGCCCTGAGAATACTCAGTGGATGCTTAGTGGCAATGTTTTTGAATGTCGATTTCAGCAGCACTTGCCGGGGTACGGTGAGGCCGTGTTTTATCATCAAGCCGGCCAAGATGTGACGTTTCAACTAGAACCCGAACGCAATCTGATGGCGGCGAGCAATGCCAGTATCACCATCACGCCTCCACCGTGGAAGCCCGCCGAACGTAGCGAGCGTTTAGGAACATCGCGTGTAAACAAAGACGGCCCTGCGATCGTACTTGACTCCGAGCGTTCAAATCAGTTTTTACACGCGCTGCGAGAAGGGCGGATGCCAACGATTAGCCATCAAGCCTATTACGACCCAAGCCGCTATGTGCAAATACAAGTATCTGCGGTGGAGTTTGAGGGGGCTTTTCGTGATTACTTACTGTGTGCTAATCAACTTCTTACAATGAATCTTGGCCAGGTCGCTCGTTCTAAGGTGTTCTTTAAAACCTCGGAAGAGCAATTAGATAAAGCCGATATTCAAGAGCTTGAAAAAGTAGTGTATTACATCAAAAATGATCCACGGGTGACCGGCGTTTATCTCGATGGTCATACAGATAACATAGGTCGCCGATACGATAACCGTCAGATCTCAAAACGGCGGGTTGAGGCTGTAGAGCGTTACTTTTTACAACAAGGCATCGATTCTGAAATCATCACCACACGCTTTCATGGTGGCCGTTACCCTGTCGCTGATAACAAGACGGTGAAAGGCAGAAATGCCAACCGTCGGGTTACGGTGCGTCTTGAGGTGGATAAAGATATTCCTTTGCCGGACGCATTAGTATTCAAGCTGCCTGAAGATTCGCAAGCGGTTCCTCCGCTGAATTACCCAACCAGTGCTCAACGTTAAAAATAAGATTAGGGCGTCTCTATTGATCAGAGCGGCTCTAATAGCCTAAGTCAGAGGTTGGCGTTAGGCCCTGCAACCAGTACAATACGCCCCCTTAAATTTCAGACTATGTGCGGCCCGCGCACGTAATCGGCAAACGTTAACCATCTGGAGAATCCCATGTCAGACATCAAGAAGGTTGTACTGGCGTATTCCGGCGGTCTAGATACCTCCGTAATCGCTAAGTGGCTGCAAACTGAATACAACTGCGAAGTAGTAACCTTCACAGCTGACTTGGGGCAGGGCGAAGAAGTAGAGCCAGCGCGCGCGAAAGCCGAAGCACTGGGCATCAAAGAAATCTACATCGACGACCTCCGCGAAGAATACGCACGTGACTTCGTTTTCCCGATGTTCCGCGCCAACACCATCTATGAAGGTGAATACCTACTAGGCACCTCGATTGCACGCCCACTGATCGCCAAGCGTTTGATCGAAATCGCTAACGAAACAGGCGCAGACGCCATTGCCCACGGCGCGACCGGTAAAGGTAACGACCAAGTACGTTTCGAACTAGGTGCCTACGCACTGAAGCCAGGCGTGAAAGTGATTGCCCCTTGGCGTGAGTGGGACTTAACGTCTCGCGAAACCCTAATGGCGTACTGTGCAAAGCATGATATCCAAGTAGAAAACAAAGCCGGTAAAAAATCACCGTACTCAATGGATGCCAACTTGCTGCACATCTCTTACGAAGGCGACATCCTAGAAAACCCTTGGAATGAACCAGAAGAAGACATGTGGTTGTGGTCTGTATCGCCAGAAAACGCACCTGACGAAGCCGCCTACATTACCATCAGCTTCAAAAACGGCGATCCAGTCGCCATCGACGGCGTAGACAAATCACCTGCGACCATCATGGAAGAACTGAACAAACTTGCTGGCGCTAACGGCATTGGCCGTGTCGACATCGTAGAAAACCGCTACGTCGGCATGAAAGCCCGTGGCTGTTACGAAACACCAGCCGGTACTGTATTGCTAAAAGCACACCGCGCGATTGAATCAATCACGCTGGATCGTGAAGCAGCACACCTGAAAGACGAACTGATGCCACGCTACGCTAACCTGATCTACAACGGTTACTGGTGGAGCCCAGAGCGCGAAATGCTACAAGCGGCCATCGATGAAACTCAAAAAGTCGTGAATGGTGACGTACGCCTTAAGCTCTATAAAGGTAATGTCATTGTTGTGGGCCGTAAGTCAGAAGACTCACTGTTTGACGAAGCCATCGCTACGTTTGAAGACGATGCCGGTGCCTACGACCAAAAAGACGCAGCAGGCTTTATTAAGCTGAACGCACTTCGTCTGCGTACCGCAGCGAAAAAAGGCCGTAGCTTCCTGAAATAACATTCAGACGTTAGAGGCTATTTAAGAAACCCGCTTCGGCGGGTTTTTTTGTGCATCGCTTCGTGGGTATAGAGTAGGTTGGTGTTAGCGCGAAGCGCGTAACCCAACAACAAGCCTCAACAACTTATCGATGTTAACGCCCCATACATCAGCAACCTAGAAGGTTAAGAAACCCGCTTCAGCGTTTTTTTATGCACTGCTTCGAGGCTATAAAGTAGGTTGGTGTTAGCGCGAAGCGCGTAACCCAACAGCAAACCTCAACAACTTATCGATGTTAATGCCCCATACATTAGCAACCTAGAAGGTTAATAAAACCGCTTCAGCGTTTTTTTATGCACAGCTTCGTGGGTATCGAGTAGGTTGGTGTTAGCGCGAAGCGCGTAACCCAACAGCAAGCCTCAACAACTTATCGATGTTACCGCCCCATACATCAGCAACCTAGAAGGTTAAGAAACCCGCTTCAGCGTTTTTTATGCACTGCTTCGAGGCTATAAAGTAGGTTGGTGTTAGCGCGAAGCGCGTAACCCAACAGCAAGCTTACGAAGTGGCGTATCTGCGATCAATCATTTCATGAATCTACATACATAAACCCACATACATAAACCAACATGTAGGAGGCGTTCAGGAGCTTGCGACTAAAGGCGATAACGGTTGCGATAACGCCTTGCCCACCTAATCGCACCTTGGTAACTTATCCAAACAACTTAAGGATTCGTCACAAAAGGAGATTGTCTAATGAGCCACACCAGTAATAAGCATACTCAAACTACAATCCCCCACGAAGTCGTCGGCCTCATGATCGAAAAAAACATCAGCCCAATGGCTGCATGGCGTAAACACCGAGGCTTATCGCAAGTTCAATTGGCCCAAAAATTAGGCCTAACCCAAGGCGCAATTGCACAGGCCGAAAAGCTTGGCAACAAACCTCATATTGAAACCCTACGGACATGGGCAGAGGCATTAGAGTGCGAAGTAGATCAGTTGACTGAGTAGTGGATTAACTGATGAGGAACGGAGACCTTTTGATTTCATATAAATACGATAAGGAGCGAGAGATTGCGACTTTTCTTGCCGAGAAAATGTCCAATTTTGAAGCTCTTTCTATATTAAATGCTGGCAAAGTGAATGATGCTAATCAAGCTGAGAATTTAGCTAAGTTCTTTTGGTGTGCTGTGGATGAAATGATTAAATTGTCCAAGTCCAATGTCGAGGTTTGCGGTGAGACAAACCTAGAGGAGTGGAGCGAGTATCTAATGGCATCACTCAGATCTTATTTAAGAGGCAATGGTTATATAAAGGCATGGGACGATGCCTCTGAAAATTCGTAGCATATGATTGGTTTACCGGTTTATGCTACTTGATCAAGTGATAGGGTGTAGCCACAGCATATTTATTTAATTGAATTACGGAGGATTTGATGAAGTTCGAATGGGATGAAAATAAAAACTCTAAGAATATGGATAAACATGGCATTGATTTTAATGATGCTATTACAATATTTGATGATGATAATCGACTTGAAGCGGTGGATGATAGAAACGATTATGGGGAAGAGAGGCTTCAAGTGATAGGTGAAGCAATGCCTGGCGTGTTGATGGTTGCTTACACTTGGAGGCATGATAATACTACTCGTCGAATAATATCGGCTAGAACGGCCAGTGCGAAAGAGCGGGCATTATACAATAGTATGAAAGGGTTGTAGGAGGTTGTTATGACGAATGAAACGAAAGTACAGCGCAAGAAAGGTCAGCCTACTAATGGAAAATCTGATTTAGACCGCCTAAAAGAAATGACGGAGGAGGAAATTGAAAATAATGCAAAAGATGATGAAGATCTTCCTTTACAATCCGACGACGACCTAAAGCGTTTTAAACGAGTAGTTCCCAAAAAGGATTGAAGTATGTTGAAAGAAACAACTGTGACTCATAAAAAAGGTCAAAAGCATTCCGGAAAATCAAACTGGAATAAATTGATACATAGGCCAGCTCCAGTTATTGACGAAGAAAATCCTGAGTTGGCGGGAGAACTCAAAGTTAAGTTTGTTAAACCGGAAAAAGTTGAATTCAAAAAGTAGGCAGGTTGGGCACCTAACAAAGTTAGTTGCACGCTATGATCTTGAGTGCTAGCTTATTTCTCAATCAAATCAGCCACTTACTAACTTGGTTTACAAGTTTATGTGCAAGCAAAAACCGAAATAACAGGCGTGCGCGTTTTTCTAGAAGGGAGTTTTGAGTTATGGAAGATTTCTTAATTACATCAAGAAGTTGCGCTGGGAATCTCGAAAGATTCACCCAGGATAAACGTGCATGCACAGTATTACGCTGTTAGTGAAATGTTGGAGTTTGATATGCAATGGGATTTGCTCATGATTTACATAATTTTTTCAGTAGCTGCATCGCTAACAACGACATTTATAATTCAATACGCCTCATGGAAGGGAAGGAACCTGGCTACAAAAGAAGATATTTCAGGTATCACTACAAAGATTGAGGACGTAAAACTCAATTATTCCGAGAAATTAGAAGACTACAAAAATAGATTGTGGGAATTACAGCATGAAAAGGGGCGCTTATATGAAGAATTTAAAATTAAGCATGAGATTCTTGAAAAGGTAATTGTAAAACTTAATAAATTTGGTAGTGATGCTATCAATCATAGAATATACGCTCACCATAGAAATATTTACTTAGCTCTATATAAGATAGGTAGCGGAGAATCTGATAATAAACAATATAGAGAGTTTCAAGTTAAAGCTGAAAATTCATACCTCGATTTTGGTAATCAAAGTTACGAACTGACAGCTTTGGCTAGCACTATAAAGGTTTATATAGATGATACACTTGGTGGGAATTTACTCATCCTCAAGGGGAAAATTAAAGATTCAGTTAATCCTAAGAAAAATGAGGATGATTATATTCAGTTCGTTCGCTCTGAATTAGAGGCTAAATCGCGAGACTCGGTACTATCTACGACTGAGGATGAATTTTTTGAAGACTCTATAAATCCGGATGAAATCGCATGTTTTCTTTATCAGATTCAAGAAAGAATAAAAGATGATTACCGAAAAATCACTAACAAATAAAGGCATAGGACTCGCTAACACGAGCCCATGCTTTAAGCGTTAGCTTCCCAAGTCATACATGAATAGTTTACATAAGGAAATTTCAATGTCACTGCTACAAGAAATTCTGACTTGGTCACAGAGCCTTCCTGATTGGCAAAGCGACGCGGTGGCTCGATTACTTGCTAAGCAAACTTTAACGGTCGAAGATCAAGAAGACCTATATTCCTTGCTTAAACTTGCGCATGACATTCCAGACGTTAAGAATCGTAAACCCAAACGACTTGTAGCTGATCAAATTCCAGCCCCTGTAAAGCCATCAACACACGTTGAACTTCTTGCCATTAAAAATATGCGATTTGTAAACGCTATCGCCGAAAACCAGCATCTGCCGTTTGGTTCAACAGGATTGACGGTAATCTATGGTGACAATGGTTCTGGAAAATCGGGTTACTCTCGTGTGTTCAAGCGTGCATGTCGTGCACGTGATCAGATTGAAGCAATTTACCCGAATGCCGCCCTTCCTAATGAAAAATCTGGGAAAGCTGAAGCTGTTTTCGATATTAATATTGATGGCAAACTGCAAGAGCTTCGCTGGATCGACGGACAGGCCGCTCCGGAAGCATTATCGTCGTTCTCAGTCTTCGACTCGCGTTGTGCGCGTGCATATCTAGATAAAGAAGATGATTTTTCTTACGTTCCCTATGGACTAGATGTGTTCGAAGGGCTAGCTAAGCTCTGCAAGCAATTAAAATCAAAGATTGATACTGAATCTGCCCAGTCAGCTCCGAACCTTTCGGCCTTCATACCTCTGCACGGTGAAACCGCAGTTGGCAAACTAATTTTAGGACTTTCGGCTATAACGACACCAGATCAAGTCAATGCATTGGCTGCACTGTCACGGGAAGAATTGGCCCAGCATGCGGCTTTGGATAAAAGCCTGAAAGAAAACAATCCAAAAGAAAAGGCGGCTCAACTGCGTTTGCAAGCTAGAAGAGTGTCGAGCATCGTAGACAGCGCAAACAAAAAGAGCGCGTTAGTTGATCAAGCAGTAGTAACGAAATTTCGAAGACTGGCGGACAGCTATCGCACTGCGCAATCAGCAGCTGCACTCGCGGCAAAGAAGTTTGAGGAAGGTGAAAGTTTGCTATCTGGAACAGGAGGAGAAGCTTGGCGAGAGCTATTCGATGCGGCTCGAAAGTTCGTTTTAGAATCCCATCCTGATAAGTCTTTTCCTGATTTGGGAGTTGGCGCATCTTGCCCGCTTTGCCAACAACCTCTTGCGGAAGGAGCTTCCCGTTTACAACGATTCGAGGCCTTTATTCAAGAGGATGCGGAGAAAACGTCCCAACAGCGCAGGCTTGCTCTATACGCCGAGTATAAGCCATTCGTCGAATGCAATTTGAATTTAAATATCGACGATGTGACCTACAGTGAGATTGAGGACTTTGACCCACAGCTGGCGAGCGCTCTAAGAATCTTTGAGCAATCATTGTTGGCTCGCCAAGAAGCTATTAAGGCGGCAGTTATATCTCACGAATGGGAAGGCACTGATCAAGCCTTGGTTAATCCTGCTCCGCGGTTTGAAGTGCTTGCTAAAAGACTGAATGCCGAAGCTGAAACTCTCGAAAAAGCATCCGATGAAAAGGCGCGCGCCTCAGTTCAAAAGCAGTTTGATGAATATGATGCGCGAGCGCGCCTAAACCAAGTCAAAGATGCAGTACTTTTGGCCGTTGGGCAACTTAAACATCAGGCAAAACTGAAACGGTGCCTGTCGGCAGTCAATACTACTGCCATTTCTCGAAAGGCTTCGGAGCTGGCTGAAAAGGTCGTGTCACAAGAGCTAGCGGAGTCACTTAATCGTGAATTCAAATTGTTAGGAGTGGGCTCGCTCCATGTTTCTCTGAAAAGCCGCTCGGACAGGGGCAAGGCGCTACATAAGCTGAAGCTCGAGTTGCCACAAAGCCGAAATCCTGCTGAAGTTCTTAGTGAAGGTGAGCAGCGGGCAATCGCAATTGGTTCTTTTCTCGCGGAGGTCGGGTTGAGCGGAGGAAAAGGGGGCATCGTGTTTGATGACCCAGTGTCCTCTCTGGATCATCGCCGCCGTGAACGGGTAGCAAAGCGATTAGTAAGCGAAGCTTCTCAACGTCAAGTAATTGTATTTACACATGACATCTATTTCCTTTGCCTAATTGCGGAGGAAGCCAAACTAGCGGCTGTACCCATTATTACACAGAGTCTGACACGACGTGCCGAAGGTTTCGGAATTGCAGATCCAGAGCTACCTTTCGAGGGAAAAAGCACTGGTAAGCGGATTAAGGCCATGAGAGCCCAGCATCAAACTATCGCTAAACTGTACAGAGATGGAGAAGAGCAAGAACATCAAAGACAAACAGTCGATGCTTACTTTAGGCTCCGTATGGCGTGGGAGAGAGCGGTTGAAGAGGTTCTTTTGCGCGAGGTGATCCTGCGATTTCGAAAAGGTATTGAGACGCAGAGATTGGCAGGTGTTGTTGTGGAAGATGAAGATTATGCACGAGTATATGCAGGCATGACCAAGTGTTCTAATTACGCACATGATAAAGCCCTCCAAGGAGGTATTGCTGTTCCAGATCCTGACGAACTGCTTGCTGATATCACGGAATTAGATGCTTGGCGAGAGACCATTGAGAAGAGAAGCAAGGCCACTGCGCAGGCACGAAAAGCGTGAACAAAGATATGCTAATCTACATTAAAAAGCTAACAAAGCGCTGCACGCCGACACCCAAAGCTCCGCGCTTTTTGTGTGCTTCGCTTCGCTCAATTTTAACACAACAAGCGCTCCACTTCGGGTGCGGGTGAACGCGGCGTTAGCTGTACAAGAGTATGAGCATTATGGATATCTTCAGAAGAACAGAAACAGAGAAAGATAGGTTTGTACTAGCTGTCATCGACGAAATAGAAACTGAAATGAAAAACATCGGGTTTTGGAATAAAAATCCACCTCAAGTTAAAGTTGGCAATTTTCTTGAGGCACCTTCTTTTGAATTATGGCTTCAGTGTGTATTTATCCCAAATGCTCGCAAAGCGGCTAAATCCGGAAAATATCCAAGCGGGAGTCAAGTGGGCCAAATGGCTATGCGCGAGTATAATTTTCACAGCTACGTAGAAGAGGCTCAAAAACTTCTTAGGTTGTTACATAAATTTGATAAAGCGGTGCTTTCCATGTGATCACTATTAGGCTGACCGTCCTTCTTTCTCTACGTTCTTAATCAGGATTAGTACGGTTTCTAAGTTCGACGTTAACTAACCATTCATTACTGTATATTGATGAATGGCTTGTTGTGAGTTTTATAGAGGTTGGTTCTGGTGACGAATTCATTTAAATATCGGAAAACATAATGCCTCACGCCAGCCCGCCAACTCACACTATCGTCGATGACTTTGTGGCGCCTGCCTGCAACGAACCCTTTGTGATTTTGTATCAAGATGACGACATTTTGTTGATCAACAAGCCTAGTGGCTTGCTTAGTTTGTCGGGTAAAAATCCTCTCAACTGGGATTCGGTTCATTATCGCTTGGTGCATGGCCAAGAGGGAGAGACGCCAGCATTCCCTGAGGCAAAGTTACCGCATCGTTTAGACTTTGGTACTTCGGGAGTGATGGTGGTGGGGCTGAATGCCGAATCTTCGAAACATCTTAATAAGCAGTTTCAGGATAGAACGGTTCAAAAGCGTTATGTCGCTATGCTTGATGGTTGGCTAGCGGATGACGAAGGGGAGATTACCGGCGCTATCGCGAAAGATAAGGCGAATTTCCCTAAGGTTAAGATCTGCGAAGATTCAACTTCCGACCCAACGTCAAGCACAGGCAAAGCGGCGATCAGTGACTATGTGGTATTGCAGCGCTTAGAGAACCCGCGTCGGAGCTTAGTGCAGTTTTCTCCTATTACTGGGCGTACTCATCAATTACGGATTCATAGTATGTCGATAGGCCATCCTATTCTTGGCTGTGATTTGTATAAAAATGATCGTAGTGAGCAAATGGCTGATAGGTTGATGTTACATGCGAGTGATTTATTTTTTGTGCATCCAAAGAGTGGTGAGCCGTTTCATGGGCAAGCTGTCGCCGCTCAGTGGACAGATTTTTCCGCCTTTATCTGAAAAACGGGCATGATTTATTCTCTTCCGGTCAAATAACGGCGCTCAGGGGCTGGCATATATCCTGCCTTCTAAAAGAATATTAGAAAAGGAGGATGACTATGAATATCAATCGTACAGAGGCGTTATCCGCCGTTAATAACAGTCTGACCCCGAAGCAGGAAAGATCTGGAAATGCCGCGTTTGCTGATTTGTTACACAATGAGCAGTCGATGCATTCATCAACAACGGAAGCTATTGCAACACAATCAATGGCAACATCTCCTTCCGCTGCATATGTGCCGCAGGCGAGTGCAGCAACTGAATCTTCAGTAACCGAATCCTCTGAATCTGCGGCAGTGGAGCAAAACAATGCCGTACAAGAATTTCGCGACTATATGGCCAAAAGCGATGCAGAAAAAATGCGTGTAGCGGTGTTAAAAGAGCTGGGGCTAACGGAGGAAGAATTTGAACAGCTGCCTCCGGAAGAACAGTTGGACATTGAGCAAATAATTGTTGAACGATTGAAAGAAAGAACCGGCGTTAGTGATATTGGTCTGAATGATGTCGCACGCCAATCAGAGCTGAGTCAGTTGCTGTAGTTGTATCTTTAAAAGGTGAAATAAAAGGTTTTTAGAGTGAACTTTTAAGTTACAGACAGTATATTTCTAAAAAAGTAATTAGGTCGCATACTCTCACCATGTTCAAACGATTCCGCCTTTGGCGCGAAAACCGCCGTATCAAGGAAATGGGTTTTACCGCTGCGCAATGGGAAGCTGCGATAGCTGATTGGCCTGTCGCTGAAAGATATAAAGGTGCTGAGCGTGATGCCTTGCGTGAAATGTCGTTTCGGTTTCTTGCCCGTAAGGGTTTTTCTCCCGGTGGCGATTTTGAGTTAACCAGTGAGATGGTACTTAAAATCGCGACCATGGCGTGTGTGCCTGTGCTGAATCTCGGTTTAGATTGGTATGACGCTTGGTTGACGATGATTGTTTACGAAGATGATTTTGTTCCTAATCGGCCTTATCACACCGAGGACGGTGTGGTGCATTCTCGTGGGCCAACTTTGAGCGGTGAGGCTTGGCATCGTGGGCCGGTGGTTATTTCGTGGCAAGCGGTGCTTGAGAGCGGCGAACATGCTCGCAATGGCCAAGCCAGCAATGTGGTGATTCATGAGTTAGCACATAAGTTGGATATGTTGCGTGACGGCGCTAACTGCGCACCACCGATGCATCCTGATATGCGCACGGGCGAGTGGCATATGATTTTTTCAGCAGCGTGGGAGCGTTTGCAAGAAGACTATAAACATCATCGCCCGTTACCGCTTAACGACTATGGCCTGACAAATCCGGCGGAGTTCTTTGCAGTGTGCAGTGAAACCTTTTTTGAAGCCCCAGAAACGATGAAAGAGCATATGCCAGAGGTGTATCGGTTGTTGTGTCAGTTTTATCGTCAGCAGCCGGTATTGATCGCGATTCCGGGGATGTGAGAATAATAAATAGCGTTACTCCCGCACGTTATTTCGAAATTGGGCCGGGGTTTTTCCGGTCCAGCGTTTGAAGGCGTGGCTAAAGTTAGACACTTCCGAGTAACCTAAGCGCTCGCTTATTTGCTCTTGGTTTAATCCTTCCAGCGTTAACCATTGCTCGGCGAGCATTTGGCGTACCTCATCAAGTAATTCTCTATAACTTGTACCTTCATTCTGCAGCTGACGGCGCAGTGTGCGGCTGGTAATGGCCATGTTTTCTGCCAGTAATTCCATATTCGGAAAATGCCCAACATGCTGCAGTAGTTGTTGGCGTACTTTCACGGCAATACGGCCTTGTTGATATCGTTGAGCTAATAATTGCTGGCATTGTTGTTCACACATTTGTGCCGTGATTGGGTTGGCTTGAGGCAGTGGCATGGCCAGTAAGCCAGCGCTGAATTGAGCTTGGTTCACGGTTTGATCAAAGCTGGGTGTTAAGCCGAATATTTTTTCAAAGGGTGCTGTGTTTTGACTGGGCAAGCGAAGCTTTAATGATGAAAAAGGAATGCGGTTAGCAAAGAGTTCTTCTTGAATCATCATTAATGCGGAGGCATCTCTTGCTAATAGGTAATGGCGAACGGGTTCGGGAATTTTACTGTCGTCCAGTACAAGTATTGCGTTGTTATCGTGGTTTTCGAGGCGCATCTCAAGAAATGCAAACGTCAGGTCTAGGTAGCGTAATCCTAGGTCTACGGCTTGTTGAAAGGTCGGGCTACTGAGTAGCGCAAAGCCCCATACGCCGTAGCTGCTTAAATGATAGCGTTGGCCCATCGCCAGTCCGAGTTCGGCTAATGTGTTTTCTGACTTGTTTTCTGACTTGTTTTCTGACTTGTTGTCTGACTTGTTGCCTGAAGAGCTTTCGGTTGTGTTCACCAATGCATTGCACAGGTTGTGCACCATGGCGAGTTCTTGATCGGCGGTGATTGTGGCATCGGTCTGATGCAGCATGGCTTCGGTGATGCCGGTACCAGATAAGCATTCCGCCACACTGACGCCATGTTCAATGCCAAATGAGGTCTGTAATCGTACGCTGGTAATGCTGCGTCTGACGGCCATACGTTTGTCCGAAAATCACAATAATTAAGTCCCAAGATACCATAAAAAGGAGGCTTAGCTCTCTGTAGAGTAGAAGGCTAATACAATAATAAGGATTCTTTGATGGCTGCAATCCATAGTGTGGTGATTATTGGCGCGGGGTTTGGTGGCCTTGGTATGGCCATAAGGCTTAAGGCTCAGGGGCAAGATGATATTGTTATTATCGAAAAAGGCAGTGATGTTGGTGGCTGCTGGCGCGACAATACATATCCCGGTGCCGCTTGTGATGTGCCGTCGCATTTATATTCGTTTTCATTTGAATGCCATTATCCGTGGAGTCGCCGCTTTGCTCCGCAAAGCGAGATTTTTGCGTATCAGCAACATTGCGCGCGTAAGTATGATGTCTACCGTCATATGCGATTTAATACCGAAGTGGCCAAGGCTAGTTTTGATGAAGCACAGGGTGCTTGGAAAATTACCCTAACCAACGATGAAACCATTTTTGCTCGCATATTAATTACTGCTACAGGTCAGTTAAATCAACCCGCTTATCCTAAAATGCCGGGCATTGATGCTTTTAAAGGGGCTCACTTCCACAGTGCGCGCTGGGATCATTCTGTTGACCTTAAGGGCAAAACGGTCGCGGTGATTGGTACGGGTGCCAGTGCGATACAGTTTGTGCCTGAGGTTGCTAAAGTCGCTGGCAAAGTCATGTTGTTCCAGCGTTCTGCGGCGCATGTATTGGCTAAGCCTGATCGGGCTTATACCGAGCGTGAGCACCGCATGTTAAAAAGATTCCCGATCACTCAAACGTTAGATCGCCTCAAAATTTATATTGCTAACGAAGCACGGGTACTTGGTTTTACGTCATTGCAAAAAGCCATGACCTTGTTTGAGTGGCAGTTTAAGCAACAACTTAAAAAATTCATTAAAGACCCTGAACTACGTGAAAAATTGACGCCAGATTATCCGATTGGCTGTAAGCGTATTTTAATGTCTAACGATTATTACCCGGCGCTAGCGCAAGATCATGTTGAAGTCATTAATCAGGGTATTAGTGAAGTCACTGCGACTGGAGTGGTTGATAGCGAAGGTCAGCATCATGACGTCGATGTGATTATTTATGGTACGGGTTTCCAAGCCACCGATTTTTTAACGCCAATGACGATTACTGGGCGTGATGGCATTGCATTAAATGATGCGTGGAAGGACGGAGCGGAAGCCTATTTAGGTATCAGTGTTAACGGGTTTCCTAATCTATTTATGCTCTATGGCCCGAATACGAATTTAGGCCACAACTCTATTATCTACATGCTGGAAAGCCAAATTCATTATGTGCAGCAATGCATTGCGGCAATAGATTCTCAGCAGTTACGTTCGCTCGAAGTGCGTAGTTTAGTGCAGACAAACTTTAACGACAGAGTACAGAGCAAGATCAGTGACACGGTTTGGAACAAGGGTTGTCATAGCTGGTACAAAACAGAGAGCGGTAAAAATACCAATAACTGGCCGGGCTTTACGTTTAATTATCGTCGTCAGACGGAAAAACTGGATCTAAATGATTATGACATTGTTCGCTGATCGTGTGCGTCAGAGGGCGTCTCTCATTCAGAAAATACTGGGCTCTGTGCTTAGGTTCGCACTAACGATACTGCTTAAGCCGGTTTTGCATCCGCGGTTTAGTGTTGGATTTCAGCGTCGCTGGATGGGCATGGTGGCGAGCACCACTTTGAAGGCTCGTAATGTGGATAGCTATGATGATGCTCTAGCGGGTGTTCGCTGCCGACATTATCAGCCACAAGTCCTTAGTGAAAAAAGCAGTGAAGCAGGCTTTGCAGGCACTGTGTTGTATTTGCACGGCGGTGCTTATGTTGCCGGTAACCCAGATAGCCATAAAGCGCTGACATCGTATTTAGCTAAGTTCGCGGATGCACATGTCGTGGTGCCCGATTATCGTTTGGCTCCTGAGTTTGCATGTCCGGCGGCTATCAACGACGTTGTTGCAGTGTATAAGGCGTTACTCGAACAAGGTGTGCCACCAGAGCAGCTGAGCTTTGCGGGCGATTCTGCCGGTGGTGGGTTGGCATTAGCCACCTTGCAGACGTTAAAAGCGACCGAAATTCCTCTGCCTAGCAGTGTTGTTTTGTATTCACCTTGGGTTGATTTAACCCTGAGTGAGCTAAACGATACAGATCAAGAGGCGATGCTCAGTAAAGCTTGGTTGGCATATGCCGCTGATGTTTATGCAGATAAGAATACTAAAGCCCCTGAATGCTCACCTATTTATGGTGACTTAACCGGGCTGCCTCCGGTATTGATTCACGTGGGGAGTGATGAAATATTACTCAACGATAGCCATCGAGTCTGTGCGGCCTTGAATCAAGCAGGAACTCTTGCGCGCTTACAGGTTTACCCTCAGCGGTGGCATGTATTTCAGTTGCACGCAGGTTTGCTCGCGGACGCTGATATTTCGTTATTAACCTCGGCACAATTTCTTCATCAGCATTGGCTGGTCAGTAAAAAGTAATTTCGTTTTGAGTTCTGGGTGGGGCAGGTATTGACCCCACCAAACAATCAGGCATGCTGATGCATCACATGCCTATGCAGAGCTCTTCCTTCCATGAATTTAGATAAATCAACAAAACGCATCGCCAAGCGCGTTAAAAAAGGCTTTCAGGGCTATCCGCAGATTTCGATCGCTTATTTTGGTGAATCGGAAGAGTTAGCCACTGAGGTCGTGGTTGGCTATGTGGCCGAAGAGGGTGATGCGGTGCAAGAACAAAAGTTTTGTAGCAAAACGGATGTACGCTTGGATGAGACGATTCAAACCACGATTTTAAAAGTCATTGAGCGTGCGGATGCGAAAACAGTATTGCAAACGGAGGGCGTCGTACTTTTTAGTAATACCTAAATTGATAATAGTTTGGTTGGTTTTAACCAGAGAGAGACCTTATGCCGGAGCCGTTTAAAAACTTACTGAATAAAAGTGTTATAGAAGGCATGGCGGAGTACTTTGCACCGCATTGTTCAAGCTTCGATAAAACAGCGTTTGTCGCAGATGCCACGAATAACTTAGAAGCACTGGAATTAAAACAACGAACGGATCGCATTGTTGAGACTATGGTCAAACACCTGCCGGATGATTTTGAGCAGGCAGCGGCTGTTGTGTTGGCGAGTCTGAATTCGTCAGATGATGCTGATCACCCGAATGGTATTTCTGGTTGGCCGGTTATTGCGCTCACTTATTACGTTGGTTTACAGGGTAAAAGCAAAAAACACTTCAAATCATCCATGACGCTTTTAAAAGCCATGACCAAATTAATGTCATCAGAATTTGGTATTCGTTTTTTTATTTTGGAGCAACCCAAAGAAACTCTCGCGCTGTTAAAACAGTGGGCCACTGATGACGATCATAATGTACGACGTTTAGTCTCTGAAGGAACACGCCCACGTCTACCGTGGGGAATGCGTTTGCAGAGGTTTGTGGATGATCCAACCCCAGTAATTGAGTTGCTGGAGCTACTTAAAGACGATGAGTCGGAATACGTACGTCGCTCTGTGGCTAATAACTTGAATGATATTGCTAAGGATCATCCGGAGCGTGTTGCTGGTATTGCTGAGCGTTGGATGCAAGGTGAGAATCATAAAGGGGTGAGTAAACATCGAGAACGTCTTGTTCGTCATGCATGCCGAACACTGATTAAAGATGGTCATCAAAAAACATTGGCTGTGTTTGGTTATAGGCCGCCTTTGATTCGTGAGGCGAACGTCGAACTGACGACACCAACGGTGGTGTTTGGTGAAAACTTAGAAGTTTCGTTGTCGTTAGAATCTAGCTCGAAACAGAAACAAGCTCTGATTATTGATTACGTTATTCATCATCAAAAGGCGAACGGCAAGACATCGCCCAAAGTTTTTAAGTGGAAAGTCGCTCACTTATTGCCTAATACACCATTAGAACTTACCAAAAAGCACGCGATTAAAAAAATCACCACCCGCAAGTACTACCCTGGTGAGCATCGAGTTGAGGTAATGATTAATGGCCAGTCATTTGGCGAGGCTAGTTTCGAGCTGGTTATGCCATGACAGCCCGTGGTGGTAGTTAACCGATGGTCGTGCTACTGTGATTGGCCCTCCAAAAGAATCGCACGCACTTATTACGCGGGCAAAATTCAAAAAAGTATCTGGCAACAATTCTGCCGTGCTTACCATCCTCGGTTACTTGAAATACTGCAACCGAGTTGATCACCAGTAATCCGGCCTATTGGCGAAACTAATAATTCGTTCATGCAGTCTTCCTATTAATATTTTAGTAACAAGGAACACTGATATGAACTCATCAGTTATGGGAGTCATTGGGACTTCTAAAAAAATAGATGAACGACGACTGCCTATTCACCCCGGTCACTTGCAACGTATTCCTGAAGCATTGCGTAAGCAGTTAGTCTTTGAGGAAGGCTATGGCACACCGTTTGGTATTGAAGACGGAGAAATTGCCGCATTGTCTGGCGGTATTGCTACACGTCACCAAATACTTGCCGATATTGGTAAGGTTATTATTAATAAGCCAGTGTTAGCTGATTTGCAGGAGCTACGGGAGGGCGGCACTCTTTGGGGGTACGTCCATTGTGTGCAGCAAAGCGAAATTACTCAGGCGGCCCTTGATCGAAAGCAAACTTTGATTGCGTTTGAGGACATGTTTGTTTGGTCTCCTACGGGTCAAGTTGGGCGTCATACGTTTTACAAAAATAACGAAATGGCAGGTTATTGTGCTGTATTGCATGCGTTGCAACTAAAGGGCATTGATGGGCATTACGGTAATCAGAGAAAGACGATTATTTTAGGTTTTGGTGCCGTTAGTCGTGGTGCTATTTATGCGCTTAAAGCGCATGGTTTTCGCGATATTACGATTTGTATTCAACGTCCTGATCATGAGGTTCGTGAAGAGGTGCTCGATTGTAATTATGTTCGAGTGCGAGCTGGTAGGGACGATGAAACGCGGATGGTGGTGGTCGAGCATGATGGTACGACAAGGCCGTTGACTGAGCTGATTAATGAATCAGACATCATCATTAATGGAACTTTTCAAGATACGGAGCATCCGATCGACTTTGTGACAGAAGCTGAGAGTGACTGCCTTAAACCTAATAGTTTGATTGTGGATGTTAGTTGCGATGAAGGTATGGGTTTTTTCTTTGCTAAACCAACAACATTTCAACAACCGATGTTTCAGTACAAATCCATTGATTATTATGCTGTTGATCATACGCCAAGTTATCTATGGGAGAGTGCTACAAGATCAATTTCGGCGGCATTGATAGTGTATTTGTCGACAGTTTTAGGTGGGCGGGATGGCTGGCAAAAAAATGAGACTATTCGTCATGCGATTAATATTGAAGATGGGGTGATTAAAAACCCTGCCATTTTATCGTTTCAGCATCGTCATCTGAGTTATCCACACGACTATATTAACCCAGTGGTGTGCTAGGCACTGCTGACAAACACTCTGATACTGTAAAATTTAGATAATAATTCTTTATTGTTGTTATTGTAGAAATCGTGTACGTGCCAGTGTATTTATCTGGGAAATACCATCAATATCGTTACCTTTGGAGTATCAATCAATGTGGTTAAACGCCTCGTGTACTCTTGAATTTCAAATTCCAGCGCCTACGCCCTTTGTGATGATGCTGCGGCCTCGTAGTGGTACGCAACAGTGGATAGCCAAAGAAGAGTATATGCTATCTCCTAGTGTGCCAGCGGTTGAGTTTACCGATTCATTTGGTAATTTGTGTCAGCGCCTTATTGCACCGACTGGCTTCTTTTCTGTTCATACTTCTGTCGCAATCGAAACCGCTGATTTTTCCGATGTTGCCCCAGGTGCTCCTTTTGTTGAGGTTCAACAATTGCCGGATGAGACGCTTCCTTTTTTATTGCCAAGCCGTTACTGCGACTCGGATCGTTTTTTTGATATGGCCGCGTCAATGACTATGGATCAGACGCTTGGCTATGATCAGTGTGCAGCGATTGTAGAGTATATCCGCTCGGCGGTTGAATATAGACCAGGGCAGGGGCAGCAGGTTATTAGTGCATCTGAAGTGAATGAGCAAGGTTATGGTGTGTGTCGAGATTTGGCCCATTTAGGCATTGCGTGTTGCCGTGCGCTGTCGATTCCTGCGCGTATGGTGGTTGGCTATTTAGAGGGGTTAGAGCCGATGGATTTACATGCGTGGTTTGAAGCGTATGTTGGCAATCGTTGGTACACCTTTGACCCAACTCAGACGAACTTAGAAGGCGGACGTGTTGCCATTGCTTTTGGGCGAGACGCTGCCGATGTCGCTATATATAGTCAGTTTGGTAATCCGGTGAATTTATTAAACATGGAGGTGAGTGTTGAGCGTGTACCCTCCCCGAATTAATACCATTAATTCAGGGAGTATTTATCGTTATTCCACCGGATTAGTACACTCTGAATGGCCAGGCTCGAAGCGACAACGAATTTTTCGAGCAAGTCGCAACATCGTGGCGTCATAGAAACCTTCGTCTCTTAACTCGACACGTACGTCTATTAATAGGTTTTTCAGCGTGGTTATATCGCTTTCTGTTGAGTTGATCCAAAAGTTAGCCGGTATGTGTGCGAGTTCTTTATCGACACGCTTAGCGTAGTTGTTGAATTTGAATAAAAAGTCTTCACGTAAAAGTTGTGCTAACCCAACGGGAAAGCGCTGACTACGACCTATTAATTGCACCGTAGATTGCGCTAATGGCAACTTATTAGCGACGACCTCTTTATCAAACTGCCCATTTCCTAATACTAAGTAGCCGATGCTTGGTGATACCACTAAAGGTACCTCGTGATCGGCAAAAGATTGCACAGCAGCCATTAATCCATGTTCTTTTGGGGTTCCCCCTAATGCTTTTATCAGAGCGATAGCACCAAGATCGTGTCGATTGACGGCAACATCTTTGCCTTTGATTGAATCCAGAGAGCTTAATTCGGTATTCTCCATATACAGGTTCGTACTACCTAGGGTCGCTAGGCCTAATACAGTGTACTTTTCGTTGGCTAAACGAGGGGCCATTTCAGGCTTCGCAAGTACTTGTGCAAGTAATTGAAGGTGCTTCAGTTCTGGGTACGCGCCAACGGCATCGATAGTGCCCATAAAACCATTGAACTGCAGTGCCGCTGCACCGCTGACCAGAATTGCATCACAACTCTTTTCATCTAAAAAACGCTCAATGAGTTCATTTTCGTTTTGAAAGGTTTCGATGGTTAAGGCCATGCCGTAATGGAGTGAGCGAAGTACTTGGTCATCAGCGGCTGCAGTAACGGGGCCTGCCTTTCCTAGGGGGTCCCATACGCAAAAAGTGCGTTGAATGCTTCCATCAATAATTTCGTCTTTGAGAAGAGATTTTAACGCTTTAACGCGTTTCTCAAGCGTCAAATTTTGATTCATGACGGTCGATTCAAGCTTGGCTTGTTGTTGATCTTTGATGCTAGATGACGATTGTGCCGCATGGCTGGTTGAAATAAGTGAGTGTGTGAAAATGCAAAGAATCAGGGCTACTGAGGCTTTTATGTTCATGTATCGTCCTTAAGGCTTCTCATGTCCGTTGAGCAGGCTTCCATTTTGAGCACGAATCATGTGGCTGAATAGTGGATAGTCTGAATAAAACGGTTAAAAGTGGCCAGAATATGGCGTTGTTGCCATTTCTGCATCCCTTTGATGAATGTTGTCGTAGTTTGATACATTTTGATGGAGCGTATCTTGCGGAGCTGGTTAACCGCGCCTTACGGTTGAATACTGGGTTTTGTTTAATAAATGATCAGCTTTGTGGTTTAGTATTGTCTTCACCAAAGATCTCCGTATTGCTCTTTATGGCAAAGATAGAGACGCACATCTAATTCAAGTTGGAAGTAGTCTGGTTCCATATGCTGGCATAGCTTATAGAAAGCTTTGTTGTGATCCTTTTCTTTCAGGTGCGCAAGCTCGTGCACTATGATCATTCGTAAAAAAGCTTCTGGCGTGTTTCTAAATAGCGTGGATATGCGTATTTCATTTTTTGCCTTAAGCTTATTTCCCTGCTTACGACTTACAAACGTATGCAGCCCCAGCGCATTATCAACAACATGAATTTTATCATCGTAAATGACCTTACTGATCGGTGGGGAGGAGCGCATGTATTCGTTTTTGATGTCTTGTGCGTAGTTGTACAAGACGTTGGCCGCAGAGAGAGTGTGGGCCAGTGGATGCCGACCTTTTAATATAGCGCCTAGCTTATTATCTGCTAAGAGTTCACTCGCTTGTTGTTGCACCGAGGCAGGGTAGGCCGAAAGGTAACGTAAGGCATTTTTTGATGTCATCGGCCTAGTGTATAGCAAATAAGTAAGATGGCTGAATATTACATGGCATTAAATTTTATTCATTTGATTGATAGCAAAACTTTCTAAGGCGCCTTCGGTTTCTGCAACGTAGGTTTTGATGTGTTCGCTGCGCATGTGCTTTTGCAAAAGCGCTGTTGATTCCCAGCGTTCATAGAATACAAAAACACTTGGCTGCTCATTATCTTGGTGTAGGTCATATTGGAAGCAGCCATCTTCTTGTCGTGTCGGTTCGATCAGTTTAAGTAGGGCGCTTTTTACTCGATCGACTTGATCTGATTTGGCGGTAATTTTCGCGATAACGATAAGTTGAGACATGAGAATATCCTTTGTTAGGTCAGAGGGATTCTGACCTAACTTATAAAGAATTAGTATTAAAAACCAGCCAAGACAATCTTACCGATTGCTTTCCCCGTTTCTAATTGTTGGTGTGCCAGTTTCAGGTTTTGAGCATTAATAGCCCCGAGATTTTCGCCCGACGTGGTTTGGATATGACCTTGATCGACCAGCTCTGAAATACGATTTAGAAGAACATTTTGCTGTTGAATGTCTTTGGCATTAAACATTGAGCGTGCAAACATAAATTCTAAATGCAACGATACGCTTTTCATTTTTAGCTTCGATACATCAAGCGGTGTGCTTGGGTCGTCAATCATGGCGATTTTACCAAACGGCACAAGCAGCTCGGTGCAGGCCTCGAAGTAGTTTTCAGTACCATTCAAGCTTGCTACATGTGTAACGTCGCCGATACTTAAGGCATCTATTTGTGGCTGCCAGTGCGGCGCTGAAACGGGTAGAGCGTAAGCTCGGGGTGGATTTGTTTATTCGCACAACTCGCAAGTTACGGCTATCCAGTGCAGGAGAGCGCTATATACCGCAATGTGAGCAAGCAATGCTGTTGTTAAGTCATGCGCAACTGAATATCAAGGATGATCAAAATAGTGTTAATGGTGAGTGAGGATTGCTCTGTCTTCTGACCTTGGGCGTAATCTGGTGACCCCGTGGCTTGATGAGCTGATGGATGAACATCCTAAAGTGAGCTTGAGAACGAATATTAGCGATAGCAATATCGACTTTTATCGTGATTCTGTGGATATGGCACTGCGTTATGGTTCACCCAATGATGCGAGTGTTTACGGGTTTAAAATTTGTGACGTCCCAGGGCTGTTGTGTGCAACGCCTGCCTACCTCGAAGAGTATGGTTATCCCACACACCCTAATGAGCTGCCATCGTATAACGGTCTTTTTTATCAACTTCAGGGCATCACACACGATACTTGGACGTTCTCAAAAGATGGGACTGACTACAAAATAAAAATGAGTGGCAACCGTGCTGCTAATGATGGTGATCTTGTCAGGCGTTGGTGTGTTGCGGGCAAAGGTATCGCGGTTAAGTCATGCTTGGATATGGCTTCCGACTTGTTGTCTGGCAGGGTAGTGTCGGTGCTGCCCGAGTACCGGCCTAGAGTGACTGAGCTGTGGCTTATATGCCCAAGTAGGCAGTCGATTACGCCTGCCGTTCGTTTATTGCGAGATACATTTCAAGAAAAAAGTGCCGAATTATTACGTCAGTTAAAAGCGCAAGGTTTTCTGTGAAGAAAATAAAACGTTAATACGAGTAGGGTATTACTCAAAATAGAGTTATCGCAAAGAATAGAGCTATCGCAAAAAATTATTCAACAGGATTTGTACATTCCTGATTGGTTGGTTCAAAGCGACAGCGGATTTTACGTGCTAAGCGCAACATTGAGGCGTCGTAGAATCCTTGATCACGTAATTTAATACGCACACCTTGATAAACATCGGCCAGTTTCACTTTGTCTTCTTCTGGCGGTGTTATCCAAAAACTGTCTTCTACCAGTGCTACTTCTTTATCGACACGTCGTGCGTAGTTATCAAACTTAAACAAGAAGTCCTCACGCAATATCTGAGCTAATTCTGGTGGAAACTGTTCGGTCCTGCCAATGAGTTGCATGGTTGATTGCGCGATGGGGGTTGTGATGGCTCCAACGTCTTGGTTCATTTGACCAGCGCCCATCACTAGATAACCAATGGCCGGTGAAATCATTGAGGGGACTTTTTTATCAGCAAAGGTTTGTACAGACTCCATCATGTCACCTTCAACCGGTGTAGCTCCAACGGCTTTGATCAGTTCAATCATACCTAAGTCAGTGTACTGCACCGCTATATTTTTACCCGGCATGGAGAGGAGTGAATTAACCGATTTGTCTTCCATAAATACGTAGCTGTCTCCAATAGTAGCGACGCCCATAATGGTGTAATTGTCATTGGTGAGTCGTTTTCCCATGCTGGGATTTGCGAGTACTTGCATCAATAGTTGTAGGTGGCGACGCTCAGGAAGCGCGCCAAGGGCTTCTATGGTCGCGCTAAATTTATTAAATGGTTTGGTCGCGGCACCTCTGACCAAGATGGCATCGCATTTTTTTTCGTTAAGGAAGGTGCTGATGAGTGCTTTTTCGTTTTGAAAAATAACGATATCGAGCTTCATGCCATAGTGCATTGAACGTAATATTTGATCATTCGTTGCTGCGGCAATTGGGCCTGGTTTTCCGAGTGGGTCCCAGGCGCAGATGGTACGTTCTATCCGTCCGTTTACGGTACGATCGCTGTAGAGCTCTTTCAGCGCACGAATGCGTTTTTCTAAGGTTAAATTTTGGTTCATAACCGTAGATTCAAGTTTGGTGCGTTTTTGTGGATCTAAATCAGGATTTTTTGCGGCGGGTGCAGCAAGCGCGGATGAGCAGGCCATGACCGTCGCTATCATTAATATGAGTGCAATAGAGTGGCGATGAAGCGATGCGCTGAGAATGGTGAATGCGTTCATCCTGCGTCCTTTATTGTTATTATATTTGCTTCTGTCTTACTGTTTAATCGATGCCATCTTTAGCACAGTATGCAAAGCTATTTGCAGAGTAAAAAGCCAGCGACGTACTGATTTCCTTGTACTGTTTAAGTGTTTTCCATTCAAATGACCTGCATTGATACATGGAGGTCATATTCTGTCGCAATATGTTGTTAATTCTTGTTCTAGTCTAAAAGTTTGAGTGCCTTTGGGCAATAAAAGCCAGTGGTGATTTTGGTGTCTTTTATGACCTAATGCTAAAGTTATTTTTATAAGTTGTTGATTTAATTAAATAAGTTAAATTTTTTGGATTCTTATTTGGCCGAGTTGATATTATCATTGGCCATAATTAACGCTTTTTTGGTGGGGTTTTATTGAGACAGCGGTTTGTCTCTTTTAGTGCGTAAATTGTCTGGGAGTGTCCTAAAGCGAAAGCTTATCTGGAAGACAAGGGGCACCAGAGGCGGATGCCTCTGGTGAAAGTATGCTATTTAGGTTGAATCTGAGCTAAGCGGCACAGCACATCAAGGAACGCTTCGCAAGCGATCAGTGAGGCACTTTCATCCATCGTATGATACCCCGTGGTCGGTACTTGCAAGGTGGTTCCATCGACTAAACCACCAGAGGCGGCAATGATACGGCCCATTTCGGTTGAGCCTAACGAGCGCAATGTTTTACCTTCTGCAGCAAGCAGTCTGTTTTGCTCGTGAATGTAGTCATCTTTGTATTGATAACTGACACCTGCGGCATCACAGGTTGCGGCTAGCTGTTCGGTCATACTCTTGTTGAATACGCCGTTGGCATCACGATGTCGCAATACGAGCGTCTGTGCTCTGGCTGTTTCTGTGTCAGGGTATGGGCTGGTGTCAATCACTACCAATTGGTTGGTGGAGCCACCAAAACGTCTAAACCATTCGAGCAGGTAGCGCCAGCTTCGGCCAGCTTCTTCCTGTGCTGTGAAAAACGCAGTGCCTTCAAAACCAATTTCAAACATGTATACGAGAATCGCCGCACTTAATACGTTATCGAGTTGGCCGGTCACGCTGTCGTTGGTAATTCGCAAATTATCATGGAAAGCAACCGGTGTGCCTGCCACTAAATGACTCATGCCTTCCAGTTCAAAAATAAGGTTGTTGCGGTATGGGCAGACGTAGGTGTTGCGAATTTTTCCGCGCCCACGGTACATGCCAGACCATGGCTCGTAGGCATAGACTTCTTCGTCACCAAAGCGATCAACGATCATTTTGATCAGCTCTTCTGACACTGAGTTGCCCAGCAAGTCTGAGCGACCGCCAGCAACAAACGCGGCGTACTGGAATTCATCCGGGCCTGTGCAAACTAAGCCATGGCGGTCAATGTGTGCAGATAGCATGAGTGATTCAGGACGGCTGCCCTGGGCCACCAGTAGACCTTCGTACCAAGTGACCTTCGCGCCACGTTCTTCAAGCAAACGTTGAAGTACTCGAAAAAAGGAATGCTCGGCCCCAACAACAGATGGGTTGCGCACGAGCACTTTTAAGATGTCCTGAAATGATTCAGTTAACACAGTCTCCTCCGGGAGCAGTAGGGTGACACCCGCAAAAGACAGAAGGTAAAGCTTCTCAAGCCTTACTTTTGAGCCTAACGGTGGCGGGGTTCGTCGTCGAAATAGTCAATATTCATTCCGAGGAGTTCGCGTATACGAGATTGCTCTAGTATGCGTTCTGCACGTCGGCGTTTTTTTTCATAGTCGATGCTACGGCCATGAAGTTTACGAGCAGGGAGATCATCCTCTAACCACTCGTCATTGTTACTGCTTTGCTTAATTGTCATAGGCGTTACCTACAGCGTGTTTTCAGTAATCTTGCTACTCAATATTGGCGAATATTTTCACCAGATGCTTTTGGGGTAAAACGAAATATATTTATCCACTAGATAAGTAAATTTGGTTGTTGATATACTACGGACTTCTTGGGGGAGTAATCTGCCTTCTCGGGAATGTGCTTTGGCACTTTCCGTGGTATCTGTATCAACATAATTGAGCCTCATGCTCATGGTGCAGATGTTTCGCTTGATGCGAAATCGATGAGACCTAAGACACGACTACAGTCGCTGGGCGATGCTGTGGGAGTGTCTTATGGTATTTATTCATCGCCCGGAGTTTTCTTATGTTTGATCTATTAAACCTCTCTAATATCATCGATGCTTCTAGTTCTTCATCCGTTTTGTCTTCTCCTCTGCTTGCGTCGACTCTGGCTGTGAGTATCGCGGAAATTGGTGATAAAACTCAGCTACTGTCTTTGCTTTTGGTCACGCGATTTCGTAATCGCTGGGCCATCGTTGCAGGTATTTTGTTGGCAACCTTGATCAATCATGGCTTGTCTGCCTGGGGAGGCGACTGGCTCGGGGACAGGCTCCAAGTGTGGCTCGCCAGTGATGCCGTGAATTGGTTGCTTGCGGCATCGTTTGCCGTGATGGCTATTTGGGTGCTGATTCCAGACAAAGAAGATGATGACACGGCAAGCTACTCTCACTGGGGCGCATTCGGGGCCACGACGGTGTTGTTCTTTTTGGCTGAAATTGGGGATAAAACACAAATTGCCACCGTGCTGCTGGCGGCTGAGTTTCAAGATGTCTTGTGGGTTACTGTTGGGACAACACTAGGAATGATGATTGCTAACGTGCCTGTGGTGGTGTGGGGGCAAGCATTAATGCAGCGGATGCCGTTAGATATTGCTCGCTATGCGACCTCGTTTATATTTTTCGTGTTAGCGCTGTGGGCTTTGATGAGCTAACTTCCGATGACAATACACGCACCCACGTTATTGCTAGGGCACCTCTGATTAATGCAGTTATGGCTGCGGCTTTCAGAAAAATAACAGTTCAAGACGCTACTTAGATGGCATGACGGGTCACGTCGAAAAGTAGCAACACCGAAATGGTATTTTTCTG
>NVWL01000010.1 GCA_002733645.1 Oceanobacter sp. | reverse complement strand
TTGCAACCAGGGCTTGCTGGCGCGTCTTGCCTTTGATTTTCCCGGACAACCACGTCACTGACACACCCAATGGCGCTAGCCACTGGGTAAAATTAACCCGGTGTTGTTCTGCCAGTAATTCGGTGGGTGCCATAATGGCAACTTGATAACCTGCTTCGACTGCCTGAGTGGTCGCAAGTGCGGCAACGACCGTTTTACCGCTACCCACATCACCCTGCGCTAATCGTTGCATAGGGTGTTCTCGATTCAGGTCGTGGGTGATTTCGGTAACCACTCGCTGCTGAGCCGCGGTCAACGTAAAGGGCAGCGTTGCTAAAAAAGACTGTGATAATTTTCCAGGAACCTTCATGCCCGGCGCCTGTTTTAATTGGTGGCGATGGCGTAATTCTCGCAAGCTTAGTTGATGAGCCAGTAATTCTTCAAACGCGAGTCGTTGCTGAAACGGGTGGGTGCCTGAGCGCTTACATATGACCTACATACTTTGTGATTTTCTTTGAAGCCTCGTAGATAGTGCATCTACAAAGCACTTCATCAGAAAACTTTTAGGTAAGTGTGAGATTTTTTTCGTTATCATTGCTCTACTATATGACTTAGCAGGTAACATCCCGTAACTTTCTTCGTAAATAGTACATAGCTCCTCTCTCCACATACCTTCCAAAAGAGATTCTTTTTTAATATATTTATTCAATCCAGCCTTCCTTACACATTCAAAAACAATACGAGATTCCACTTTTTTTGCTATCAAAACCCCCCAAAAATCTGGCAACTTATTTAGACTCTTATCCAAATGTTTTTCTGTTATTATCAAAGTAATTTTACTGAAATTCCTATTATAGAAATCCGCTTGGCGGTCTAGCCTAGAAAGCGAATCAAGATCACTCTTAATCTCGTAACAATGTGTGAATTTATATATCGCCACGACATCAGCAATAGCTCTCCCATTTTCAACACCGAGTTCATCGATTACGGACAGTGGCTTATTCCTTGCCATCATTAATCTCTTCTTTAACGCAATGCGTATTTTCTGGTCATTTAGAATCATTAATTTTACCCATTGGATTTAACTTCATTGCATCACTTAAATAATCAAAAGACAGATGTGAATATCTCATTGTAACCATAACAGAAGAATGCCCTAACACTTTCTGTAAAGTCAGAATATTCCCTCCATTCATCATAAAGTGACTTGCAAACGAGTGGCGCAAAACATGTGCTGCCTGCCCTTTTGGTAGTTGAATTCCAGATTGATCTAAAGCCCGTCGAAAAGCACTTAACGAAAAGCTAAACTCCCCCCATTCTCTAAGATGTCTTTCAATCTCCTGAAATAGCTCATCCGATACAGGAACACTTCTAGATTTACCACTTTTAGTTCCATGAAAGCTTACTTTTCCGTCGCGTACATGACGCAACTTCAGACCTTCAGCCTCACTCCATCGAGCCCCAGTCGCCAAGCAAATCTTAGTTAGAAGCAGTACGTGAGGATTCTTACTAAAATCTTCTATTATTTTTAGAAGATGCTTAATTTGATCGATTGTTAGCCATGACAACTCTTTCTCATCAATCTTGATCGGTTTTATCTTTGCCAGCGGGTTCGGGTATGAAATCTCACCAATACTCTCAAGGTAGTTGTATATCGCATTGATGTATCCTAGGTGATTATTAATCGTCTTTTCAGAGATACCGGATTCAGTTTTATAACTCAGATACTCAGTAAATTTCTTCGCAGTTAATTCCGATCCACGAGGGTTACCTAACCATTCAGATATATCTAACAGACACTTTTTGCGTCGTGGGCCATCTTTCAAATAACTGCCTTTCGTCTTGTACCATACCAAAATCAATTCAGACAATGATCTAGTATCGCGCCCTCCTGGATTCCATTCCTTTCCTTCATGCGCAGCACTTAATACAAACTTTTCAAAGCGTGATGCCTCAATCTTAGTGCTGAATGTCTTTCTGACTCTCTTGCCTGCCCTTCCATTTGGGTACACATCAACGAGCCACTTGTCGCTATATTTCTTGATGGCCATATCAGAAGCTTTCGCACCATACATTAAAAGATTTCATTGCCTCTTCAGGGGCACTATACAAATCTGAAATTTTCAATTCATTAAGTTCGCTTTCAATGGCCCATAACGTTTTCACATTGACAGAATTTATTTCAAATTCCTTAATTCCATTTTTTTCGAACCATATTTTAAAGTCATTGATAACACCATAAATACCCTCCTTTGATTCGATTTCTCTAATATCGAAATACCCAGACTTCACTAAAACCCCCCTTTTGAATCCTCCTCTAGATAGTCCTTTAATTACTAAAAGTACACTGGTACCAAATTCAACATCCTGATTTTCTCTACGACCGATTTTCCCTAAGTGATAAACTGTCGTATTTAAAATACGCTCAACTTTATCCGAAGTTGGCACATCGCAAGTTTGTAAAAATATGACCTTTTCTATGCTTTCAGCCTTAACTATTGTTTGATCCAAATTTCGGTCAATCACATCGATTATTTCATACGCGACATTCTCATATTCCAAGTCTCCGATTTTCTCAACAGGTGAGAATTGTCCAGCTAATGGAGCATCCTCTTCAGTTAGCAGCCACAATGCATAGCACGGCCATCTGGCAACAATCTTCTCCAGTACGTCAGATTTAGGAGTGACACCCTTTGTTTCAATAGCACGGATCGTGTTAACCGATATATCGACAGCCTCACCGAATCTTTCCCTAGTTAGCCCTAACGATGCACGCAGTTTTGCAATTTTTTCAAAAATCTCCATTGACATCACCTTTACTATTAAGATAATTTGCAATAAGTGATAACGCATTATCACATTTAATGATCATACATTATCAATTTATGTTAAATAGTGCAACAACGTGCAGGAAGAGACGTAATGGAAGAAATTCAGCAGGGCCCAACTTCATCAGCTTCTGTAAACGCAGGGCCACTGGTTACAAAAAAGTTATTTTCTCAGCTCACTGGCTTAACTGAGGAAACCATACGGGGAATGATTGATCGCGGACACCTGCCAACTGTGAAGGTTGGAAAGCACCGAATGGTGAACGTCGCGTTAATTACGAAAGAAGCTCTGGAAGCAGAATTTGAAAGATAAGAGTGGTCTTACCAGCGTCAACTGGTAAGACCTCCAAGGGTGCGTCAACACCCTCAGTTTGTCCCGATTCGCTAAAAAAGGAACGCTTGGATGGTATCCCAACAGGTTACTCGTGGCCAGTTTATTGGCCATGATCGTCGTATACATAAAGACCAAGAACTCATGGATTTCGGTACCCATGAGTGCGCCATCTTCCGTGAGCGTTTCTTCACCAAATTTTACCCTTTGGCTTCTGCGATCAAAGCTGAATACCTAGATATTGCAAAGAAAAGCCATGCGGATGCTAAACGACGCCTGTTAGAACTCGATGATGTTTTACAGATAAGAAATTTCAATCTACTTTCAGACTCAGAACAAGTATCAGATTTAGCTGATAAGTTGGCCGCTCACTGTCGGAATATAGCTGCCACTTCCACAGTAGATAACGCCTATCAATCGTGTAGCGAATTTGCCGAGTCATACCGTCTACAACCCCCTACGCCACAAACAGTTATAGACACTAAAGACGCCTCTTTAGCTCGGCTTTGCTGCGAACAATGGTGGAAGCGCAACTTAATGCGCATAAAGAAAACAACGGTTGAGGCAATCACCCGTGAGCTACGACAGGTTCATAGCCATGCCACCCCATACTGCTCAAGCATTTCTCTTAACCAGCACCGTAATCAAAAACGAGCTAACCGTGAATACCTTCAGTCACAGCTTGCCGTAAACGAGTTAAATCAGGAATACACTCTTGCAGAGTTATCAGATCTTGGTGTCTCAAACCCTGCCATACGTCGTTTAGAGCTTATTACACGCTGTAAGGGCTACGAAATACTTGCCAAAGAATTTAGCCACGAGGCGCTTTTTATTACCTTCACTGCGCCATCCAGATTCCATCGTATGACTAAGATCACCGGTGAATCAGGAAAGGTGATCAAGGTGGTACCGAACGGAAAATTCGACGGCTCCACTCCCAGGGACACTCAAGAATATCTTTGCTCAACATGGGCAAAGATCCAGTCAAAATTTCATCGTGAAGGCATCCGACCATATGGCTTCAGAGTCGCAGAACCTCACCACGACGGTACGCCTCATTGGCATTTTCTTCTATTCGTTCAACGCGAACGTACAGAAGAGTTGATCTCCATTTTTAATCGTTGGGCTCTAAAAGATTCACCTGACGAAAAAGGTGCAGCGCAACACCGCGTAAAGGTAGAAAAGATTAAAGAAGGTATTAACCCAGATACCGGACGTGAATATTCAGCAACCGGTTACATCATCAAATACATCAGTAAAAACATCGACGGCCATGGTGTAGATAACGACGAAAAGGCCGCCCAAGACAAAGATTGGAACGGTAAAGACCCTATAGAAAATGCTGAACGAATCGAAGCATGGGCCAGAACAAACCGTATACGCCAATTCCAGCCCATAGGAGGCCCGAGTGTGACTGTATGGAGAGAGCTGAGACGCCTCAGCGAGCAAGAAGGCGTTGTTGAAGATATTAGACAAGCCGCTGACTCCGGCGACTGGGCAGCTTTTGTTAAAGCAATGGGTGGACCAAATATTCCTCGTGATCAATACATCGCGCGTCCTACTTATGCTTTATCCGAAAAGCTCGATTTTAATTCCGGTGAAATATCTCAAGTTACTCATACGCGCTACGGCGACGAAGCCCGTGAGCGAGTTGTAGGGATTTTAATTCATGGAATTACAGTGCTCAGCCGTACCCATTTCTGGCAAATCCGTGAAAACGAGAAAGTCATTAATGCACGTCAGAAAATTATGGACGGTATCGCAGACATTCTGGAGGAGGTGCGGGATCAAAATCGTGAATTTCTTGCTCCGCCCCCGAATATCCTATCGCAACAGGCGAAGCCTGTTGCCTTGGACTTGTTTCAATAACTCTACGCAACCCAAAACGAGGTAAATAACCATGTTACAAATCAGCATTATTGACGGTCACCACCAAGCTCAATCCCGTACTACTAAAAATGGTATCCGCTATTTTCAGGAGGCTTATGCGCATATGGGCGGTGCATTCCCCCAACAAATTGAAGTACCGCTACGTAATCCTTCTGACGCTAAACCTATTGGTGAATACACGTTAGATCTCAGCACATTCCAAGTCGGACGTTTCAAAAATCTTGAACTGAACGCCTTCGAATTGAAATTAATTCCAATTCAAAAAAGTGTTCAAAAGGCTAGCTAGTGAACACTCAAATAGTTTGCGGAGGTGCTGTCACAATTAATTCAGACGGCTCTCCCATTTGTCCTACGGGGTGGTTGACACAGGTCGCTACCGTCCCGTTTGACTATAGCCAAATCGACCCTTCGGTCGCTACAGCTATGTTCGCCGCAGGTTTCGGCCTGTTTATAGTCCCATGGGCATCCGCCTGGGGAATTTCACAAATACTTAAATTATTGAGGTAATAAATATGGACGCAGCAACAGTAACCGCTATCACTAGCGCAGTCGATTTTACAACAATCGTAACAGGTATCGGCACCGTCGCCGCTGCCGTTGTGGTGGTATATATGGCTGTGAAGGGCGCAAAAATGCTCCTTTCAATGATTCGCGGAGCTTAATCTCCTTGGGGGCTTCGGCCCCTTTTTAATTAAAAAAAACGGAATTTTTCTATGTTGGATTTGTATTACTGGAGTTTTTTCATTACCGGATTTGCAACGTCCTATGCCTGTTTTTCTCGCTGGTAAAACGCCATGAAAAAAATATTTTTTCTTATAGCACTAAACCTAATTTCCATTAACTCACATTCCATTAGTGATGAAGCTAACTATGGTCAATACGGTTTTTTTTGGTTTACTCAGGGTTATTACTCTGACCCTAGTTTCTTTGGAGCAACTGCATACGATGCTGCAATGATCCTTTGTAATAAAACTCAGGATTGCGTTGATATGGTATTTGACTCTGAATTTGTAGGTCAGTGGGCAAAATACAAAAAAAAATTCTCTAACGGCGCACTGGCCATTGTAATAACCACATTAAATAGATCTCAATGTGATGCCTTTTCTAATCAGGTCACTAGCTGTCAAGCAGGTTATGGGCAATCTACTGAAATATGTGAGGACGGTTTTCCATCCGACATCCTAGGCTACGATGATCATTGTGATCGCGTCGATCTCCAGCAATGCTCTGATGGATCATACATAACTATTAATGATACTTGCCCATCACAATCACAATGTTCTGATTCCTCTAGCTGCTATGCATATTTAATACAAACAACAGGTGGTTGTGCAGACGGAGAGGAAGAAATTTATGAGTATGAAGATCCTCAAAATTTCACATTAACCTGCAATCAAAATAACGATCCTGACCCCGATCCTAATACTGATCCTAATACAGACCCGTCTGATATTGACGTTGAGCGTTTAGCCACATTAATTGATGAGGCGTTAGAGGATGATTTCTCTAGCGTTGAGCAGGCAATTCGAGACGATACCGAACAGAGTATTTCCAATACAACAACTATAGAATCCGCTATCGATAATATTGGTTCAAATACCAAAGATTTAGATACCGCAAGTCTTGAGTCAACAATCAATTCTGCGTCAACATCCATAGCTGACAATCTTGGTGCTAAATTAGACGCTATTAATCAATCTCTTAACTCAGGTGAATGTAACCCCAAAAGTGCCAATTATTACGATTGCTTAAACAACTCTGGTACTGGTTCTTTCCCTTCACACAGCAGCACAGGTGGAGCATCTTCAATTGATCAGGCATTTACCAATTTTAAAGGACGTATAGAAGGCTCAGAGCTAATTTCATCTTTTTCAGGAATGTCTGAATTAGTTGATGTCAGCAATGCGCAGTGTCCAGACTTTTCTATTGATCTTCGAGACACGATTCTAAATACAGTTGCCACTACAACGCTCCACTGCGAACTAATGGAATCCATTAAACCTTTTCTAACTTCTCTCATGATGGTCATCTACATATGGGCTGGATTTAGAGTTTTTGCGAGTGCTTAATTATGAATGAAGAAATTATAAACTCATGTCAGTGGTATGATCCCTCCTGTACTCTTGAATGGTTACGTGATGAATTTCAAGCATTTGGAGTATGGATATTAGATTCAATACTTTCATCCGTGGCATCCATCTTTGAGAGCATTCCTGCACCAGATTTTATGCAAAACATAGGAACTATTGTCGTTCCCTCTTCTGTAACTTGGATTTTAGAGGCATTTCAACTAGATATCGGAATAGGAATCATTGTTAGTGCCTATACAGCTAGATTTATTCTAAAACGAATTCCAATAATAGGTTGATTCATGTCTATATCTGCTTATACAGGTTTACCAGGTCACGGAAAATCTTATGGTGTCGTCGATAATGTCATTAGACCCGCACTAGAAAAAAAACGTGAGATATTTACCAACATACCAATGAACTCTGACGAATGTCTTGAACGATTTGGAATGACAGTAACTCAGTTCAAAACTGAGGATATTATTCAAAACCCCAACTGGTGGACAGAGGTTTTTACTGCTGGCGCTCTCATTGTAATAGATGAGCTCTGGCGCCTATGGCCGGCTGGTCTCAATGCTAAAAATGTACGTGATCAGGATAAGGCGTTTCTCGCCGAACATCGTCATCTAGTGGGTGAAAATGGTCAATCTACAGAAATAATCTTTGTCACTCAGGATCTTAGCCAAATTGCTAACTTTGCACGAACCTTGGTCGAAACAACCTTTCGTGTAACCAAACTTTCAAAAATCGGCATGGATAACCGATTCCGTGTTGATGTGTATTTTGGCCCAGTAACTGGAGCTTCCCCTCCCATATCAAAACGAGATCGTGAGATACACGGAAAGTTTACTAAAAAAACATATTCCCTTTATCAAAGTCACACCAAAAGTGTTTCTGGCGAAGCTGGTAATGAGAAGCGAGTAGACGGACGTTTTAATGCCTTAGGTGGTATTGGTATTAAGCTTGGTATATGTCTAGTACTGTTATCATTGATTTTCTCCTACTATGGTTTTAACAAACTTACGGCGGCATATCACCCAACCCAAGATCTTGTTGACCAATCAACCCTACCGACACTTATAAGCTCTGAAGATAACTCACAGCCTGTTTTGCCCAAAGAGCCTGTTTTTAAATTTCTGTCAAAGGCAGATGAAATCTATATCTCATTCAATAATGGTCGTTTTCCAAAGATTTCGTATCAGTTCGAGGTTCTAATTGATGACTCCTACGCTCTTTTCACACCTAGTCAGCTTATGTCCCTGCAATACGAAATACAGCCTATAAATGAATGCATGGTTAAGATCATCGGTGCTGATTTTCAGGGATTTGCAATGTGCAAACGAAACGATTCTTCAGGCAGCTGGATGGAAAATATTGTAACTAGCAACAGTTCTGATCCAATGTGAGTGCAATGAGCGTAGCGAATGCACCACATGGATCAACTGTTTCGCAAGCGAAACTTTCTTCCCAATCCCCCTCTAGCGTCCATTTAGATCGCCATTCTTCAGATACCGACACCCTGATCGACCGGCCTAGCGGCCTGAGCGCTTATCTAGGGTATCCGCCCCTTATCAGCCATCTTAGTTGTTATGGCGACAGCAACCCTTAACAATCATCTTTGTTGCAATGGCAACATAATTTTTACGGGTAATTGCAAGTCGGTGGCGCTATCATAAAGAGCGTAATATGGTTGATCTACTGGAGAATCCAGAAATGAAGCATGAGCATAAAGCAACGTCAGTCGATGAGATTCAGCTTGAGCAATTGGCACGAGAACTTGAGACCGACGAAGGTCGTAAGAGACTTGGTGACGATGCCTACAGAGAAGCCATGGCGGCAGAAAAGCGTAAATCAATACAACCTAACACACCAAAACACTAAAGGAATAGTGCATGTCTAGGCCACAATTTTGGCTTGTTGCTGGTCCAAACGGAGCGGGAAAGTCAACCATGTCCATGACGATCAAGGAGCGATTTCCTTCCGTCCAAGTGATTGATCCAGATTATATTGCCAAAGATATGACGGGGTCATTTTCTTCTGTTGATCAAGAGCAATTTGCTGCTGGTAAACAAGCATTATCAATGGTTAAGCGGTACATAGAAGAAGGCAGGTCTTTCGTTGCTGAATCTACGATATCAGGTTCAACATATCTAAAATATACGAAGCAAGCCCGTGAATGTGGTTTCAGAACCACATTTATATACGTTGGGCTGAGCAGTGCACAACTCAGTGGAGAGCGAGTTTCCAAGCGTGTTGGTCTTGGTGGGCATGCAATTCCTATTGCTGATATTGTTAGACGCTATCCGCGCTCACTAGCAAACTTGCAAGCGCATATTAAGGCATTTGAGAGCGCTCATATTTACGACAATAGTCAGCGTTACCAATGGATAGCTGACTATCGCAATGGCATGATTCACAAAACCTCGCAAGCCATTCCCAAATGGATTGAACACTATCTGCCATGAGTATGAACTTCTAACCAATTAATACTTATGCCAACTATTTTGAGTTGTCCATTTAGATGACCGCCTATCATATACTTATCCTGATCGACCGGCCTAGCGGCCTGAGCGCTTATCTGGGGTATGGGGGCGAAGCGCCCCATGATAGACCTGCGGTGTACAGATTTACGTAAAGCCTCTGCAACTTACTGTTCATAGCCTTCTTAGGTGTACAGATTTGCAGAAGACTCCAGAAAGTTAATGTTAGCAGGCCTCGATAGGTGTACAGATTCGCAGATGATTCCTGAAAGCTACTGGTTATAGGCTTCATAGGTGTACAAATTTTCGTATAGCTTTTTCTCACCTACATTCATCATATTCATGTGTTTAAAATCCTTTCTTACGAATGACTACATGCTGACTACAGCTTAGTGCATTACTGTGTTATATAGTGATGAAGAATCTTACAACCAATTGATTTAAAACACTTTATTGCACTATAGAACACATAGACACGGGTTCAAATCCCGCCATCTCCACCAAATTGAAGAAAAAGGCTCGTTACCGTATTTTGGTATCGGGCCTTTTTTATTACTCCATCGAACGAGACACCTCACACCGCCAAAGTCAGCAAATCATAAATTAACTTAGAAAATCCTTTCGCTTTGATTGGGTCTGACAGTAACTGCATCATCTGGTTTTGATGCGCTGCGCTACTATCCAAAATGGCATCATCAATCGCTTTCGCAAAATCGCCTAACATCGCTTGCTCTGGGCTGTTATTGGCAATCTGTTGCATGACCTGAATATTCTCACTGAGTTTATCGCGCACGGTGTAGGCATAGTTCACCATGTCGTTTTCAGTTAACTGATCGGTAATAAAGAGTTCGTTTAAACGCTCAATTATTTGCGACAAAAACTCTTCTTTTTTGTCTTTTGCTTTGGCTGACCCCAAACCTTCGCCCGGCACTAATTTATAATCTGCTGAGTCTTCTTTTAACTTTAAATCTTGTTGACGAATTACCGACAAACGATAGTGACTTAACACGACATCATTCAGGTTAATGTCATCGTCTTCTTCAACGACCTCACGCAACATAGGGCGCAAATTACGTGCATACAAACAGAGTTTTTCTAAATCTTTATCGTTGTAGTCCACAATCTGAGACATAAACTCGTAAAAGCGCACAAACGTGCCCAAGTCTTTCTTGAAGATTTCTAGCGCGTCTTTTTCTTGCTTACATTCTTTAAAACTATTCTCGGCATTCGCAATTAACACCGGATCATTCGTGCGCTTAGTGCGCTCAAACATCTCTTTCGCTTGTTTAAATGCCTCAATGGCTGACTTATAGCGTTTTTGCCAACGCTCAACCGCAGGCTTGCAGATGTTCGCGATGGCCGCATTGCTTTTGCTTTTTACATAAAAGGCGTTACAAAACTGCTCGACTTCTTGCCACAAGAAAATACCCGAAGCGCGCAGCTTGTCGGATAAATCAAAGATCAAATCAGGGTTGGATACATCGGCCAATTCAGCCGTTTGATAATACGGCTGAAAGGCAGACAGAATATCGTCTGGCTCATTAAAAAAGTCCAAAATGAAAGTGCCAGTTTCTGCCTTACTCGGGAAAGTACGATTTAACCGCGACAGTGTTTATACACACTCAACCCCACCCAGTTTTTTATCAACGTACATAGCGCAGAGTTTGGGCTGATCAAAGCCAGTTTGAAACTTGTTGGCAACAATCATTACTTGGTAATCGTCGCTATCAAAGGCTTTGCGCATATCACGACCTTTGAGATTAGTGTTCATATTGGCTTCGGTGAATTTCTCGCCCAGTAATGCCGTAGCATTGGGGTCTTTCTCGTTGTATTCCACCTCACCAGAGAAGGCCACCATTGCGTGAATATTGGCATAACGTTTTTCTGTTCCTGCTCCTGAACCTAAGCCAGCAGCGCCCTTCTCAGCAATGTACTTATCAAAAGCGAGCTTGTAGCGCACGGCTTCTTTGCGCGAGCTGGTCACGACCATAGCTTTCGCTTGTCCGCCCAATAAACCCATCACGTTATCTTTAAAATGCTCGACAATGACCTGCACTTTTTGGCTAATGTTGTAATCGTGCAAACGCACCCACTGGTTCAGTTTGACCTTGGCCTTTTTGCTTTCAACCTCTTGATCGCTGCCTGCCATTTTCATGGCTAAGTTATAGGCAACTTTATAATTGGTGTAGTTTTTCAGCACATCTAAAATAAAGCCTTCTTCGATGGCTTGGCGCATCGAATACACATGGTAGGCTTCGGGCTTGTTGGTTTTAGATGGTGCTTCATTCGGCTTAGGTAAACGACCAAACTGCTCAAGCGTTTTAGTTTTAGGCGTGGCGGTAAAGGCTAAATAACTGAGATTTTTAGACGCACGACGTGAAGCCACAGCAGCATCGAGAATATCCTCGGTCGAGAGTTCTTCTTCGTCGCTTGTGGCGTCCATCATCAGCACTTCTTTTAACTGGCGCGCGGTACTGCCGGTTTGCGAACTGTGCGCTTCATCGGCAATCACCACATAATTGCGCTCTTTTAAGCTGACGCTGTTTTCGATGGCTTTTAACACATAAGGGAAGGTTTGAATGGTGACGATAATAATCGGCTGCGAGGTTTCGAGTGCTTTGGCGAGTTTTTCCGATTTAGAGCCATCGCCCTCATTGCGGTTAATGCGCCCCACCGTGCCCTCGACCGAGGTAAACTGCGAAATCGTTTCTTGCAGCTGATCGTCCAGTACCGTTCGATCTGTCACCACAATCACCGAATCAAACAGCTTATTGCCCTCCCCAGTGTGAATCGCCGATAACTGGTGCGCCGACCACGCGATAGAATTCGACTTGCCCGAACCGGCACTGTGCTGAATTAAATACTTATTGCCCGGCCCTTCCGTGCGTGCGGCATTCACCAACTTAGTGACCACATCCCACTGGTGATAACGCGGGAATATCAGCGCCTCTTTTTTGTACTTGCGCCCTTCCCAGTCTTCTTTTTCTTCAATTTGTAAATGCACAAAACGGGCGAGAATATTCAGCAAGTTATCGGGCTGTAATACCTCATTCCACAAGTAATCGGTGGCGTACTGGTTTACGTCCACAGGCACGTCATTGCCCGCACCGCCTGTTGACGTCCCTTTGTTAAACGGTAAAAAGAAAGTCTTATCACCCTCTAAGCGCGTCGCCATATACACTTCGTACTGGCTCACAGCAAAATGCACTAAAGCACCGCGTTTAAAGGTTAATAACGGCTCGGGCTTTTTGGTGGCCGGATCTATGGCAAAGCGAGTGGTTTTGTATTGCTTGATGGCGTTTTGCACTGCCTGCTTAAATTCAGACTTCAGCTCCAGCGTCGCCACTGGCAAGCCATTCACAAACAAGACTAAGTCGATGCGCCAGCGTTTAGCACGAATACCTTCCTCGGCTTCATGCGACTCCGTCGCCCAAGGGCTGTAGACCAGCTCTGGCACCACGCGTAAACGATTGTGCTGATAACGGGCTAGCGTATCGGGGTTGAGGTCGTGCTCGGGCTTAAATTGGCACAGGCTAAAACGCGTGCCGCGATCACGCAGCTCATGGCGTAATACCCCCAACGTACCAAAAGAGCGCAGTTCTTTATTCGAAAACGACGCCGCCGCATTCGGGTCAGCCTTGTTTAGCTGAGCAGCCACACGCTCTAAAAATTTAGACTCTGGATCATTAGGGTATAAGGCACAGAATTTTTGCCATTGCTCATCTTGGGTGTCTTGCACAAACCCCAGTAAGTCTTCTGAATACAGTGCCAACTCACGATTGTAGTGCTCGGGCTTACCCAGCAACCAACCATTAGCCACCAACTGCTGAATCATTTCGTTTTGAAATGCGAATTCACTGGCGCTTGCCATATAGCAACATCCTTTTATTTTTTAGAAATACGCTTAATCGCTTGCTCTAAATCTTTATCTACTTGGCTAGGTAGCGCATCAACGACACCTTGATAAGCATCAAACTCCAATGCTGCTTTTTGCTTTGCCTCAGCCGCTGAAATCGCACCGGCGTGATTCAGTAGATCGTAATCACTGAGCCTTAAAAAATCATCAAGCTTGGCGTTCCAATCAGCCATTTTCATCAAACGACCACGCTCAGCCTGCAACTCTGCAAATTCCAGATATGAAGTGACCAAACGATTTAGATGTGACAATTCTTGTTCAGAAAGATAGTTTTTTGCCACTATCATGTCAGCCTTACGAGGCTCTTTCCCTGCAAAGTGAGTTAGGCCCACATTAGGCTGCTCTGCATTAGCGCGGAGATGAATCAGTTCAGCGGCAGTGTGGCCATGTGTCGCCCAATGCATTTTGTTTTGTACCTGTGCAAAAAAGTGCTGACTGGTTTCGGCTTTACCATCGTAATCAAGGCTAGTTGCATAAATATCACATACCTTGCGCCAGAACACCTTTTCTGACGAGCGAATATCACGAATACGCGCCAGTAATTGTTCAAAATACACACTACTATCAGGAGATTTAAGGCGCTCATCATCCATAACAAAGCCTTTAGCCGTTAACTCCTTTAGTTGACTCGTCGCCCAAGTACGAAACTGTATGCCTTGCTTCGAGCGAACCCGGTATCCCACAGCAAAGATTGCCTCAAGATTAAAATACTCAATCTGCCGCTCTACATTACGAGAGCCCTCCATTTGAACTGTTGCATACTTTGCAACAGTTGCCTCACGCAGCAACTCCTCATCATCATAAATGGCCTTTAGATGCTTAGAGATTACCGACTTATCTCGACCAAACAGCTCAGCCATTTGATTTAAACTAAGCCATAGAGTATCCCCCAGAAAACGGCACTCCAGCCGCAAAGCCTGATCAGCCGCTTGATACAGCAGGATCTGACCTTTTTCAGGTTCTTGATTATCTGGGACCATTACGTGACCTCCTTACGTACATCAACGTCATTCCCTAAAAAAGAAAGACATTCTATTGTTAAAAGATCAGACTCTACACAAACGAATAAAAATACCCAATTTGGGTATGATCAAACCCAGATTGGGTATTGTCTATTCATTACCTCAACGATGCTTCGAGTAATGCAATAAAGCGTTAGCTGTGTTCGTAGCTTAAGGCAATCAGCTCTTTTACTTTGTCTAACTCAGCAACGCTGCGTAGGTTAACTTCTAAATCGCTGATACACAGTCAGCAATAACGAAACTATCGCCACGCGCGGCAGGTAGAATCAAGCAAGCAAAACCAATAAACTCATAGTAACCACAATATGCGGAAGATTTAAGAATCTATTGGGAGCAAGAACAGTCATGGAATATGATCACGGTCATAGAGTCACGCCGCAATTACATGAATTATCACCCTTAGACAGGGCCATATTCGAGTTTGAACAAAAAGCATGTCATGCTCATAGCCACAAATGTGCCCCTATCAATGAAACAGCAGAACAACGCCAAAAGCGGGAGAAGTCGCTAAATAAAGCGCTGGTTCATCTCAAAGCTGAGCGTGCTCTAACCCTCGCGAAGATTGACGTACAAACACAACTAGAAGAATACCGATTAGCGCTAAAACCGCATGACAACGCTAGCCGCGCTGAAAAGGTCATTACTCGTGAAGCCATGTTATTGGAGCGACACCACCCCGCGATTGTTCTTGGAAACTTCATGCGTACTGATGGGCGCCCCAAACCTGATGAATGTTTCGTAGCTCATCATATAATTCCAGGAAAGGGGCGCACTCCTGCGGCACACCGAGCGCGAGTAGCAATGCACTTCCATGGGATTCGTATTAGCGACCCTGACAATGGCACCTGGATGCCAAAGTGGCGCTGCCATAAAGGCCACTGGGCAATGCCACAATCCATGGCGCACTCCGAAATACACACATTTAATTATGAAGCTTGGGTACTTAGACTTACTCGTGGCGAGCAAACCGAATGGGCATTTAGATCAAAATTAAAAGAGATTAGTATGTTGCTCAGAGATGGACATCAAGACCCAGTGGTTTCACTCCCACCAGCCCTAGTGAAGGAATAATTCATGTTCAAGTTATTTGACGACCTCTACCAGTATCAATCTTACCTCATAGACAATGAAGATTTTCTTGAATTACTCGATCCACATATTGGCGAGCGGTCGGCTATGAGAATATCTACGTCCTCCACAACGATAAAAGATTTTTGGAAACCACTTGAAGTGGAGGTTTTTCATAACGAAAACACAATTGATTTACCTGATATGTCTACTTGGCAGGTCGGAATGATCATCATGAACCAACGGGCTTTTGAAGCACTCGGCGATTTACTGTCGCCTTTTGGTGAGTTTCTGCCTGTTGAGTTATTAGGGAAAGCCGGCTACCTCTACCACTGCACAAACATTCATCATTTTTCAGAGACTGAGGTCACCTATCAAATGCATGGGGATATTTATGCTGGTGTAACACACCTCCAGTTTTCAGAAAATTTCGACGCTCACATTGTGACTGGCATACATAAAGTAAATTCAGATATGTATTGCAGTGAAGCTGTCGCGAAAGTCATTCAAGACAATAAGCTGACTGGATTGCTATTAATCAAAGACCTCACAGTAATGGCCCCATACTGATCACTGCTACTTCATAGTAGGCGTAATATTGCAACACTCCACACTGTTTAATTTATTTAATCCCGTTTATTTAAAGCTAAGCTCTCAAACTCAGTTCTCAAACTCAAGTCCTTTTCGGGGCTCCGCCCCCGGCCCCATGCAAGGAGAGGTTTCTCCTTACGATCCTCTCTTCTCGGCGCATTCGGCTTCATCCAGCCAACGGCAGTCATTATGCGGCACGCAAAACAATCTGCTACAAGCCGCACGAGCCAGCACAATTAGGCTGAAGCTGAGATATTTCCGAACGACTTTTCATATTGATAATTGTTTCCCCCCGCGCTACAGCCCTGCTCTTCACAAGATCAGAGCAAGGGTTATGGACTTCGTCACCCCTTTAAAGTCAGTAGCTTATTGATGGACTCAGGAAAGGAGTTTGATTGGCAATTGGGTGGGCGAAGGGAACAATTGCATCAATACTGAAAATGATAGTGGTCATCATATTGACACGCACAAACATATCAATTAAAAACACACAATACTAAATAGCTTTATACTGCCCTAACGGGTTTGCAGCACTACCAGCAACACAATAACAAGCTCAGCAGTTAGAGAATATGAATGTTTTAGCCCATAGATAACAGGGAATCGAATGTCGCCCACTTCCAAAAACACGGCACAAAACATCGAAGAACAGTTGGCACAGCCTAGAGAGAAATTGGAAAAGCTGAGCCAGTCTCAGCGGGAGCGTCTATTCCACATAGACTTCAAGCTCTACTTTCTAGGGTCGGTTAACCGCACTGATCTGGTATCACGTTTTGGCATCAAGGAAGCAGCCGCCTCTCGCGACCTCTCTCTTTATAAAGAGCTCGCCCCCCAAAACATCGAATACGACACCAAAGCCAAAACCTACATTCAGCGCCAAAGCCCTAGCGGCAGCGGACAAGAGTGCTTTACCCCGCTTTTTGAATACACTGGCAGCCAAACACTCGCAGCGCTACTGCATGGCTTTGGTGATGACTTTGTTGGTACTCAAAAATCCATCGTAACTTGCGAAGCACCAACACAGCTTAACTACCCAAACATACAAACTTTAGCGCTCATCACCCGCGCCATACACAACAATCAAGCTTTGAAAATTAATTACCGCTCACTATCCAGCGGCTTAAGCGAACGAGAAATTGTGCCTTTCGCATTGATTGATAACGGTCTTCGTTGGCATGTGAGAGGTTACGACAGAGCACGTGATCGCTTTGCTGATTTTGTTGTTAACCGTATTGAAGCACCACAACTTATCGATGAAGAGATTCCAGAAGCACAAACCAAAACTGCCGATAATCAATGGAATCGTATTGTCGAACTCCATATTGTTCCACATCCTAAGCTCAAACACCCCGAAACAATTGAAGCCGAATATGCCATGCCTCAACATGGTAAAAACATGGGCTTATTGAACCTTAGCGTTCGAGCGGCACTTGCCGGGTACCTACTAAGGAAGTGGAACGTAGACTGCTCAAAAGAACATACGCTTGCGGGGCCGGAATACCACCTTTGGCTAAAGAACACGCCCACACTATATGGGGTTGATAATTTGAGCTTAGCGCCTGGCTATAGGCATGATGACTAAAAACAAATATTGCTAAACCAATAGCAATTACTTTGAACAGATTTTAAATATTTACACCACACCCAAAAAAGGTGTTAACAGGGAACACATAACATGAACAAACAACAACTGGCCGCCAAGATCTGGGAATCTGCCAACCAGATGCGCTCAAAAATTGAAGCCAACGAATACAAAGATTACATACTCGGCTTTATTTTTTACAAATACCTGAGCGACCAATTAGTTCAGTTTGTCGCCAAAGAGGGCATGACGCCCGAAGACATTAAAGCCCTAAACGAAGCAGACGCCGACACGGTCAAATACATTCAAGACAACCTAGGCTTCTTCATCGCTTACGATAATTTGTTTTCTACTTGGGTAGATCCAAAGCACGACTTCGACGAATCCAACGTGCGCGATGCGCTATCCGCCTTTAGCCGTTTGATTTCGCCTACCTACAAAAAATTGTTTGAAGGTATTTTCACTACGCTAGAAACCGGCCTTAGCAAACTCGGTGAAAGCGCGGGTAAACGCACTAAAGCCATTAGCGACTTACTGCACCTCATTAAAAGCATTCCCATGAACGGTAAGCAAGGCTATGACGTACTGGGTTACATCTACGAATACCTGATTGAAAAGTTTGCGGCAAACGCGGGTAAAAAAGCCGGTGAGTTCTATACGCCCCATGAAGTCTCGGTACTGATGTCGCACATCATCGCCCACGAATTAAAACACAAAGACACCATCGAGATTTACGACCCAACATCGGGCTCGGGTTCGTTACTGATCAATATTGGTGAAGCGGTCGAAAAATACGCCAAAAGCAAAGACAGCATTACCTATTATGCCCAAGAGTTAAAAGCCAACACTTATAACTTGACCCGTATGAACCTCATCATGCGAGGCATTAAAGCCAGCAACATCAAAACCCGTAACGGTGACACCTTAGAAGACGATTGGCCCTACTTTGATGAAAACGATCCACAAGGGACATACAATGCGCTGTATGTGGATGCGGTCGTCTCCAACCCGCCTTACTCACAAGCTTGGGACCCAAGTTTTAAAGACAGCGACCCACGTTATTCCCGTTTTGGCTTAGCCCCCAAAACCAAAGCCGACTTTGCCTTTTTGCTGCACGACCTTTACCACCTAAAACCCGATGGCATTATGACCATTGTATTGCCCCATGGTGTCTTGTTTCGTGGCGGTGAAGAAGGCGAAATTCGCAAACAATTAATCGAGCAAAACCACATAGACGCCATTATCGGCTTACCGGCCAATATCTTTTTTGGCACCGGTATACCTACCGTGATTATCGTACTTAAACAGAAACGACAAAACACAGACGTATTAATTGTGGATGCCTCTAAGCACTTTTTGAAAGAAGGCAAAAACAACAAACTGCAAGCCAGTGACATCAAGCGCATAGTCGATGCCGTCATCAACCGCGACAGCAGCGAAAAATTCTCGCAATTAGTCAGTAAGCAAACCCTGCGCGACAACGGCTACAACTTAAACATACCGCGTTATGTAGACTCGTCACCAGCCGCACAAAGCTGGGATTTACACGCCACTATGCTCGGTGGCATACCCAATAGCGAAATTGCGCAATTACACCAATATTGGCAAGCATTCCCGCAATTGCACGATGCGCTTTTTAACGCTAAATCCAGCGCCTACAGCGAGTTAGCCATCACTAAAGACGCGGTCAACGCCACCATCACCCAGCACCCGCAAGTGGTTGAGTTTATCAGTACTTACAACCAAGCGTTTGAAGGCGGCAGTCATGGTGTGAGTGGCATCAATCGCAATAACAGCTTTGAGAACTACTTGCACACCAGCCTGATTCAAGGCTGGCAAGCGGTTAACCGCAACCAGCAAGAGCCTGAATTAAGCACCGAGTTATTCACGCGCTTAGCACCCATTGCCCTTATCGACAAATACCAAGCCTACCAATTTTTAAACAACCAATGGCAAGTGATCAGTGCCGATTTAGAAATGATGCAAACCGAAGGCTTTGCCGCCACCAAACAAGTGGATGCCAATATTGTTATTAAAAAGAAAAACGGCAAAGACACCGAAGTACAAGATGGCTGGAAAGGCCACATACTGCCCTTTGAGTTAGTACAACAAACACACCTAAGTGATGACTTGGCGGCACTGGCTAAAAAAGAGAATCGTTTGGCAGAAATCGCCAGCACACTGGAAGAAATACTCGAATCCCTAAGTGAAGAAGACAAAGAGCAAGACACCGTAAAAGAATCAAAAGACGGCTTTGTAAATAGTGAGGTGGCCAAAGCGGCGAAAGCCCTAATTAAAGAAAATAAAGAGTTGAAAGAGCAAAAAGACAGCAAAACGAAGTTTGAGCATGACAGCCCTGAGCTAGAAGAAAGCTACGAAGCCAAAATCATTCGTGCAAGCAAGTTAATCGACGAAGAAAAAGCCCTGAAAAAAGCAGTTAAAGAAGCACAAATCGCCCTGCACTTAAAAACCAAAACCACCATCGAAGGCTTAACCGACGAGCAAGTAAATAAATTGCTGCACCTAAAATGGATCGCGCCATTAAGCCAAGAGCTTGCTGCCATGCCAAGCGCCGTGATTACTCAGCTCACTAGCCAAGTACAAGCCCTTGCCGATAAATACGCCGTGACCTATTCGCAAGTGGCGAATGAGATCAAAACCACCGAGCAAGCGCTGGCGCAAATGATGGGCGAACTCACCGGTAATGAGTTTGATTTGGAAGGCTTGAATGAGCTTACCAGCTTGTTGAAGGGGGCATAAGGATGTGTGTTGAAAAGAATGTGCCTGAGATTCGGTTTAAGGGGTTTAGTGGGCTGTGGGAGGCGCGAGAGTTTGGGAGTGATCTTGTGTCAGTTCAAACGGGAACAAATTTATTAGCTGTTACAGGGAATAGTGGTTTTCCTTTAATTAAGATGGGAAATATACAAAGAGGCTACTTTTCGTTTGAAAAAGTTGAACGCCTAAGTTCCAGCGTGGAAGTGGAAAAAGAAAATATTGCTAATTATGGCGATTTTCTATTTAACACCAGAAATACATTAGAGTTGGTTGGAAAAGGCGCAACATGGATGTGTAATAGCAATGAATTTGCATTTAACAATAATATTGCAAGATTCACACTGAAAGAGATTGATACGATCTTTTTCAATTACCTATACAACACTCAACAAATGATAAAGCAAGTGCAAGCGAGGGCAATGGGAACAACAAGTGTCGCTGCTATCTACCCCCAGAATTTAAAGTCTATAAAGTATGCATTGCCTAAAATTAAAGAACAAACCGCCATCGGCAACACCTTCCAAAAACTCGATAACCTAATCAACCAACACCAACAAAAGCATGACAAGCTCAGCAATATCAAAAAAGCCATGCTGGAAAAGATGTTTCCCAAACAAGGCGAAACGATCCCAGAAATTCGCTTTAAAGGGTTTAGTGGGGAGTGGCGAGAAACTGATTTAGCTGATGCTTGTTCAAATTTTCAGAGTGGGAAATTTATAAAAGCCGAGGATATTAAAGAAAATGCAGCTTACCCTGTATACGGTGGTAATGGATTACGTGGCTTTTGCTCGGAATATAACCACGATGGCATCTATGCACTAATTGGCAGACAAGGGGCACTTTGCGGAAATATGAACCTTTCTTATGGCAAAGCATTTTTTACTGAGCATGCTATTGCTGTCAAAGCAAATAAAGACTGCGATACTCTTTTTCTGTTTTACAAATTGGGAACAATGAATCTTGGCCAATATTCTGGACAGTCTGCTCAGCCAGGGCTTTCGGTGACTAATCTTATTAAATTAATAATCTTGGTACCTGAATATAGGGAACAAACCCAAATCGGCAACTACTTCCAAAAACTCGATGCGCTAATCAACAAACACCAACAACAGATCACCAAACTCAATAACATCAAGCAGGCCTGCTTGAGCAAAATGTTTGTATAGTGATGCATAGGCAAAATATGACCACTGTTCGCTTCGCTGCTCAACGAATATCTGCGTTGAAAAATCTTGAAAGAGCGCCACTCTTCCCGCGCTTTTTCGCCTTGATCTTCGCTGAGCAGCTGTGCTTCTTAGCGGCCCTATTTCACCGATGCACCACTCGGAGCAAAAGCGCATGAGCACTATTCCGCCATTTACCATTACTGCTGACATTGTTAATTTGGTCGCCGCCATTAGCGAGCAGGTTGGCCAGTTAAATGCCAGTGCGCTGAATGTGTCGCCCCAATTGCGCAAGCAAAACCGCATAAAAACCATTACCGGCACCTTGGCCATAGAAGGCAATACCCTAAGTGAAGAGCAAATTACCGCCATCATTGAGGGCAAACCGGTATTGGGCAGTGTGCGTGAATTAGCAGAGGTGAAAGGTGCCATAGCCGCCTATGAGGCCTTAGTGAATTTTAAGGCCCATAACATCACCGATTTACTCAGCGCCCACGGCTTAATGATGGCGGATATTTTAACCCAGGCGGGGCAATTTCGGCACAAAGCTGTAGGCATCCACAAAGGCGGCGAGGTACATCATGTTGCGCCCCCTGCCCATCAAGTGTCCGGCTTAATGGCCGATTTAATGCAATGGTTACAACACGCCAAAGACCACCCTTTAATCACCAGCTGCGTATTTCACTACGAATTTGAGTTTATCCATCCCTTTGCCGATGGTAATGGCCGTATGGGTCGCTTGTGGCAAACCTTAATTTTGTCGCAATGGCACCCGCTGTTTTTGTCTCTACCCTTGGAAAGCATGATTAAAGATCATCAAACGCAGTATTACCAAGCCCTTGAGCAGGCTGATGAGCAAGCCGACAGCACCGTTTTTATTCATTTTATGCTGAGTACTATTGCGAAAACCTTGGCGCAAAACGCCCCTGTAAGCGCCCCTGTGAGCGCCCCTGTAAACGCCCCTGTAAACGCCCCTGTAAACGCCCCTGTAAACACTGATGTAAACATGACAGGTTTAAAAACAACCGAGGCGATTGTGTTACTACTGCAGCACAACCCGCAATTAACACGTCAGCAATTGGCCGATGCCATTGGCAAAGACCTTCGTACGATTGGCCGAGCCATCAGTAAGTTACAACAAACAGATCGATTAAAGCGCATAGGCTCCGACAAAACTGGGTACTGGCAAGTTCAACCCTAAGCCCAACAACAGAAGGCTCAGCCATAAGATGACAACTTTTAAAACTGAATCGCAATTTGAGCAGGCCTTTATCGAGGTGCTTACCCACAAAGGCTGGGAGCCTGAGATACTTAAAAACAAAACCGAAGCGGATTTACTGCAAAACTGGGCGACCATTTTATTTGAAAACAATCGCCAGCAAGACCGCTTAAACGATGTGCCGCTAACCGATAGCGAAATGCAGCAAATTATTGAGCAAATCAAAGAGCTGCAAACACCCCTTAAGCTCAATGGCTTAATCAACGGCAAAACCGTGGCCATTAAGCGCGATAACCCCGCCGATAGTTTGCACCTAGGCAAAGAAGTCAGCCTGAAGATTTATGACCGCCAAGAAATTGCCGCAGGCCAAAGCCGTTACCAAATTGTGCAACAACCTAAGTTTGAACGTGGTAGCCCACTGCGTAATGACAGACGTGGCGATGTGTTGTTACTGATTAACGGCATGCCGGTCATTCATGTGGAACTAAAACGCAGTGGCGTGCCCGTAAGCCAAGCGGTTAACCAAATCGAAAAGTATTCCAAAGAAGGTATTTTTAGAGGCCTATTTTCATTGATTCAAGTATTTGTGGCCATGGAGCCTAATGAGGCCAAATATTTTGCTAACCCAGGGCTAGATGGCAAATTTAACCCAGACTACCAATTCAATTGGGCCGATTTTAATAACGAACCCATGAACCATTGGAAAGACATTGCCTCGACCTTGTTATCCATCCCCATGGCGCACCAGTTGATTGGTTTTTACACCGTTGCTGATGATACCGATGGCGTGCTGAAGGTGATGCGCAGTTATCAGTATTACGCCGCCAATGCGATATCGGACAAGGTCGCCAAAACCAACTGGCAGCAATTGGGCAGTAGCAGTAATAACCCTGACCGTTTAGGTGGTTATGTGTGGCATACCACAGGTTCAGGCAAAACCATGACCAGCTTTAAATCAGCACAGCTCATTGCCCAATCAAAAGATGCCGATAAAGTCATTTTTTTGATGGATAGGATTGAGCTTGGCACCCAGTCGCTGGCGGAATACCGTAATTTTGCGGGCGATGGTGAAGATGTACAAGCCACCGAAAATACCCATGTATTAGTAACTAAGCTAAAAAGCACCTCCCCAGCCGATACCCTAATTGTTAGCTCTATTCAAAAAATGAGTAATATTTTTGAAGACGTCGCTACTAATGGAGAGCAGGATGAAGGCACGGCAACACTTATATCAAAAAATAGCGCAGATATTGATAAAATCCGCACTAAACGCTTGGTGTTTATCGTCGATGAGGCGCATCGCTCAACGTTTGGCGACATGCTGATTATTATCAAACGCACCTTTCCACACGCATTGTTTTTTGGTTTTACTGGCACGCCGATTCAAGATGAAAATAAGAAAAAAGACAATACAACATCCGATGTGTTTGGTAACGAACTGCACCGCTACAGCATTGCCGATGGTATTCGCGATGGTAACGTACTCGGTTTTGACCCTTACAAAGTCCCCACCTTTAGAGACAGCGACCTAAAACAAGCCGTAGCGTTACAACAAGCGAAAGCCGAATCCGTTACAGAGGCCATGGATACCCCCGCCAAAAAGAAAAAGTTTAATTATTTTAACAACGAAGTACCTATGGCTGGCTATAAAGATGCCACAGGCAAATACCACAAAGGCATTGAAGATTACGTACCTAAAAGTCAGTACCTAAGCGAGATTCACCAAGGCAAGGTGGTCGAAGATATTCTGCTCAAATGGGATGTGCTCAGCCAAGGCAATAAGTTTCATGCCATATTAGCCACCAATAGCATTGCCGAAGCCATTGATTATTATCGCCGTTTAAAAGCCGCCAAACCCGAGCTTAAAATCTCCGCCTTGTTTGACCCTAACATTGATAACGATGGCGACAGTGGCGACTCTGACAAAGTAAAAAGGGGCCCCACGTTTAAAGGCGACGGCCTTGACGAAATTATGGCCGACTATAACGCACGCTATGGCCACGATTTTGATTTTGCCCGTCATGCAGCCTTTAAGAAAGATCTAGCCGCACGCCTTGCTCACAAAAAACCGTATGAGCGCATTCATACCGAGCCTGCAAAACAGTTGGATTTACTGATTGTTGTAGATCAAATGCTTACGGGTTTTGACTCTAAATGGCTGAACACCTTGTATTTAGATAAGGTGATTAAATACCAAAACATCATTCAAGCCTTCTCGCGTACTAATCGATTATTTGGCCCTGATAAGCCCCACGGCATTATCCGTTACTACCGTTACCCGCATACCATGGAGCAACATATTAACGATGCGGTAAAACTCTATTCCGGCGACAGACCCATAGGGTTATTTGTTGATAGGCTAGAAAGCAACTTAGAAGCCATGAATGACTTAGCAGCAGACATTACCGAGTTATTTGAAAGTTCAGGCGTTGAAAATTTTGAAAAGCTGCCCGAGGACCCAGAGGCCTGTGCAAAGTTTGCCGATCTATTTAAACAGTTCAACCAACACTTAGAGGCCGCCAAAGTACAAGGCCTGCATTGGGATAACCTGACCCACCCCTGTGGTGAAAATAATGAGCGTGAGATAACGCTGGCCGTAGATGAACAAACTTTTTTAGGGCTTGCTCTGCGTTACAAAGAACTGGCCAGTAAAGCTGAGACTACGAGCGAGACCGGTGGTGGCGATGTGCCTTTTGATATCAGTGGCTATTTAACGGAAATTGATACCGGTAAAATTGATGCCGACTATATGAATAGTCGCTTTGATAAATTTCTAAAAGAGCTAAATCAGCATAATGATCAAGCCAGTATTGAACTTACTCTCAACGAGCTGCACAAGTCGTTCTCTTCACTGACTCAAGCCGAACAAAAGTACGCCAAGCTTTTCTTGCATGACCTGCAGCGCGGTGATGCAACGTTAATAGAAGGCCATACTTTCAGAGATTACATCAATACCTACAAAGACAATGCTGAAAATGCCCAGATTAATGCCATTGTGAATGCATTAGGTTTAGATAAAAGCCTGCTTGTAAGCTTATTAAGCGATAGTATTAACGATAAAAACCTGAACAATTTTGGTCGCTTTGATGCGCTTAAAGACACCGTTGATAAGGCAAAAGCCAAAGTTTATTTTGAAAAATTAGATGGCCTAAGCATTCCACCCTTTAAGCTCAATATTCGCATCGATCAGTTTTTAAAGCAGTTTATTTTTGCTCAGGCAGATGATCTCTTGAGTGATGTCGTGGTTGTACTTGATGGAGTTATGGAAGAGTCATGAGTAGTCAATCTAATTCGTTGTGGTTTGTAGGCGCATCTTACGGGAAAGGTAGCGAAGACCAAACCGATCGATTCTTGGCAGAAGGCGTTTGGCAAAATGGCTATAAAGACAAATACCTCGATCTAGTCCGTAGTATGCAGCCGGGCGACAAAATTGCCATTAAATCGTCATATACACGAAAGCGAGAACTCCCTTTTGATAATAAAGGCCAGGCTGTTTCAGTCATGGGGATCAAAGCTATTGGTGTGATTACCCGTAATCATGGTGATGGCCGGTTTGTCGACGTTGAATGGCAACCACGCTTTGAGCCTGTTAATGAATGGTATTTCTATACCCATCGCAGCACGATTTGGCGCGTTTCTCCCGATGATTGGATGACAGAGGGCCTTATTGACTTCACTTTCAATAATAAGACTCAGGATATAGATCGTTTTCGCAATGCACCCTATTGGAAGGAGCGCTTCGGTGATACCCCAGTCGACAAGCAGCGTTTTAAGTGGACCCAATTTTACGAGGAATTTGCCGACAAGCTATTAGCTTACAAAGATGATCGAGCTTCTTTAATGGCAGCTATCCATGATTTACCAAACGAAATTGAAAGCATTTCTGTTCTTCAGGATCAGCCTGAGGAAGGCACAAAAGAATTACTGAGTGATATTTGCCCGTTTACCGTCTTCGGCCTATTTAACCGGGGCATTACTGATGCTAACCGAATAGCCATCGCAAACGAGCTTGCTGCATTTTTGAAAGTTAAAACGCCAGTTCCTAATTCCTTTGAAGGTATTCCTGTTGTTAATAATCAGCGCTCTTGGTTTTTTGGATACAAATACCGCCGAGGTGTGCAGGATATTGATACCTTGTGGAATCTATTCGAGATAGCTATAGAGCATTCTAATAACGCAGAAACCGATACCGCTGAAGCTCTTTACGACGCTTATGAAACTGCAACCAAGGTATGGGGAACCGGCTGGAACCTTTCAATGGGCCTCTATTGGATTCGACCATGGAAATATTTGACACTCGATGGCCAATCGCAGACATACATCACTAAAAAGCTGGGTTTAGAAATAGGCAATAATGGCGAAAAAGGCCGCTGTAGTTCAAAAGATTACTTCGGTCTGATTGATGATCTAGAAACACGATTTCAAGAGGACGCCTACCCCGTACACTCTTTTCCAGAACTGTCGCTGTCGGCCTGGCTGTTTAAGGACACCGACACATCCGCGCACCCGAATGCTACTGACCTTGACGATGAGGAGCTGTCGGCAGAAGAAGGCGAAGTTGCTGTTCAGACTGCGCCTATTGAACCTTATACAATTGACGACATCATTTCCGATGGTTGTTTTCTTGAAAGAGAAAGCATCGCAAAGATAATTACTCAACTTAGGCATAAGAAAAACCTAATTCTCCAAGGCCCTCCGGGCACTGGTAAGACATGGCTCGCAAAGAAACTTGCCTATGCGTTAATGGGCCAAAAGGACGAAAGCTCTCTGCGTGCTGTTCAGTTTCACCCCAATCTATCATATGAAGATTTTGTGCGTGGTTGGAGACCATCAGGCGAAGGAAAACTAACTCTCGTTGATGGCCCATTTCTGGAAATGATTAATGAAGCCAAAAAAGATGCGAGCATCAAACACGTTGTCGTTATCGAAGAAATTAACCGAGGAAACCCTGCTCAGATTTTTGGCGAAATGCTCACATTATTAGAGGCTGACAAGCGTACGCCAAGCGAAGCTTTGGAGCTTAGTTATCGTCGAGCTGAAGGCGAAAGAATCCATATTCCCGCTAACCTTTATGTTATCGGCACTATGAATATTGCCGACCGTTCATTAGCACTTGTTGACCTTGCGCTACGTCGCCGATTCGCATTTTTTGATCTTAAGCCAGCGCTCGGTGAGGCATGGCGCAACTGGGTTCATAGTAAGGCTGGTATTGATAACGATTTTTTGCAGTTAATTGAGCAGCGCATAGTCTCACTAAATAACGAGATCTCAAAAGATCGTAACTTGGGTCCTCAGTTTAAAATCGGCCACAGTTATGTAACACCACCGTTAAATACAAAGATTGAAGATGCTGCAGCATGGTTTCAAGGTGTCGTAGAAACTGAAATTGGGCCGCTTCTTGAAGAATACTGGTTTGACGATATAGAACGCGCTATCAAATCCAAAGACGCTTTGGTTGAAGGCATCTAATGTCTGCCGTTATTGAAGCGCAAAGCCAAACCACTTCGTCGAGACGATTAGGAAATATTCCTGTTCGTAACCTGTGGTTGTTAATGCTCTATGCTTCAGATCTTTATCGCCACCTTGGCACCAATAAAGTCGACGTAGAAGACAACCCAGAAGACATAGCCGATTTGGTTGCCGAGATTCTCTGCCATCAAGTTGAAGAGCGCATGATGCGAAATTTAAGCTATGGGTATGAATCGAGAGTTGCTGTAATCAGTCGAGTTCGTGGACGCATAGATACCCTAACCACCGAGCGGCAAAGGCTACTTGAAAAAGGAAAGGTATGCTGTCGTTTTGATGAGTTAACGGTAGATACTCCGCGTAATCGCTATGTTAGATCTGCATTAGAACGTTTATCAAAGCTGAATATTAAAACAACTCTTGCGCATAAATGCCGAGCCTTAATGCTGAGTTTAGAACGTCTAGGTGTGAGCAAGGCAAAGCCAATAAATTACAGCGGAAAGTCGGAAAGATTTGGTCGCCATGATATTAGCGATCAGAAGATGGTTGCTGCAGCCGATTTGGCTTTTTCACTCGCCTTACCCACAGAGTTTGACGGTCAATTTCATCTAACAGCTCCTGACACTCAAAAAGAGTGGCTTAGAAAACTGTTTGAAAAAGCTGTAGCGGGTTTTTATGCCGTAGCACTAGATAAAAGAGAGTGGCGGGTGTTGGCTGGCAAACAGTTTGATTGGCAGATATCAGATAAAAGCTCAGGGATAGACGAAATTCTTCCCAGCATGAAAACAGACATCATTATTGATAATCGTTCATCAGACAGGCGTTTGGTAATCGACACAAAATTCAATTCAGTGACCACCAAAGGTTGGCATAGGGAAGAGACTCTTCGCAGTGGGTATATCTACCAAATGTATACCTATCTAAGAAGCCAGGAAGGCACAAAAGATACACAGTCGCTAACGAGCATTGGTATGTTTCTACACCCTACTGTTGATAAAGAAGTCTCTGAAATGGTCACCATTCAAGGCCACCCAATATGGTTTTGCACTGTTAACTTAGGTGAGTCGGCTTTTTTAATTAGAGAGCGCCTACTTGCTCTTTTACAAAAGAGTTTCCAGGAGAATAAATAATGGTCACATTCGATCAACTTATGCTGCCGCTATTAAACGCATTAGTAAAATCTATTTAATACGTAAATCTTCCTGCAACTTACCCCAATGCTTTTTGAGTTTCAGTTTGTGGGCTTCATTCATGGGTAGGTCGTTGATTGCTTCTTCACGGCTATTACTCATTAATCATCTCCCAGCAAGTCCTGCCACGGGTCGTCTGAAAGACTTTTTTTCGCATTTTCTTTTGTGGAGTTTGACGATTGTTGGCCGCTGGCTTCAGTGCTTTGTTTAGACTCTTGCTCCAGTTCGGCCAACACGACCATCACTGCACTGAGCTTGTCTTTGGGAATAAGCATGAGTTCGGTGTTCAAGCCTTTCGCTAACAATTCCAGGGTATCCAGTCTTGGATTTCCTTTGGATTCAAGGCGCTGGTACTGCTGACGAGATATACCGACACGCAGCATCAAATCGCTCTGTTTAAGACCGAGTGCCAGTCGCCGCTTTTTTATCTGTTGGAGTAGATCGCTCATTTAAGTAAACACATAAGTTGCTTTCTATCTAAAAGAAACATATTAGTTGCTTTATTCTAAAAAAGAAACAAATAAGTTGCTTTTATAAAGATTCAACCCAGAATCACCAAGAGGCAATATATTAGTTACTTGAACGAGCTATCTGATTTTCTACCACTGCCAATCACTCAAACATCACATTCACAGATGTTTGAACTTCCCCTTCAAATATTGGGTTTTCCCATGAGGTGTACCAATCACTTTTTAGGCTGAAGTTTTCTAGCTTTTCAGGTGCCACACCGGTAAAGCTAAATAGGCGGCCTTTTTCGGTTACCACATTTAATAAGTTACCTTGCGCCGAGAATGCACCCCCAGCAATGGTGTATTTTTCAGGCGTCAGTACAGCCAGTTCGTCTGCATTCAGTGCTTCAGCTTCGGTGTAGTAGCCTTTGTTTTGATCGCTGAATGATGCCAATTCAAGCAGGGCTTCTTTCGAAGGAGCCGCCATGATGACGTTCGCTACTGGCTCTGCAGTTAAGCGGCTTTTTATGGTCAGCGAATAGAAGATGGCTTCAGGGGCAAATTCGACTTCCACTGTTTCACGGCTTTGTAAAAGCACACCGCCATCGATATCGAACAGTGTAACGAGTAGGCCCACTTCTTTTTCTAACGTGACGTTGTCAGAGAGTGTGCCCACTAAGCGGGTATTTTTGGTCGATGAGTTTTCAACAGGATCTAAGCCCGCTGGTACTTTCTGGCCATCAAGCAGCGCTTCAGCACTGACTACCTGCCCTGCGTCACCACCTTGCACCATAGCGACAACTTTAAACCCTGAACCCACACGTCGCTTTTTAATTTTGATGCGTTTTATCTTGCCGGTAAAGTCTGCCGCTTCAGCTTTTACACTGGCGGTTGTGGCAACGATACCTACGGTAACTGGCATGGCGAGAGCTACTACGATTGCTGCAACCATGCCCGCTTTGCTTTTTTTGATTGTTGTCATGTCTGGAGTTTCCTTGCGTAAGATGTGTGCCGCACACTACTGCAAAAATGAGCGCGACTCATCACCCTTTCGGCTGAGGACTGACAAAACCTGACATTTAGAGGTGCCCTAGCTATTCCACTGTCGTTTTAAACAATCGCGTCTATTCTTAAGTATCAGCTTTAAAGTTCAACCTTTGAGATCACCCCTAGAGATCACCCCTAGAGATCACCCCTAGAGATCAACCATAGAGATCAACCATAGAGATCAGGTCAATTAGCGGAGCATTTCAGCGCAATCTGCCCGATATTTTCTGGTTCACATAAAAAAACAGTGATTACGTCCTACACATGTCTTTCCTGTCAGTATTCGGTAAATCTGGGCGTGTTATTGCAAGAGTGTGATCTGTTTAAATAACTGCTCACCGTACATCCGCTAATTTATTGGTTAATTCGCGGACAAAACTCATGACCCACTAAGGTGATCAGGCAGCGTTATTACCGCACGGCCATTTAACGGAGCACATCAGAGTGCCAGAACTAAGAACCAAACAAGCAACGTCATTGAGCGCAACTCTCTGCTCTCTGCTTGCTTTGATTTTGGCGATGATTTTTAGCCCAGCGGCTCATGCCGAGGCCTTTCACCTAAGCGCTATTGATGGCGAGCTGCAATTGGGTGGAAAAATGCAGTATTTACCTGCCCCGACTCAAAGCACCCTCTCCGATGTGATGGGGATGGACGCTTCTGAGTGGTATGTTACCCCCTCATCGACACGAAGCTTGGGCCGCGATCACAATAGTGTGTGGTTTCATTTGGATATCATCGGTGATGAATCCAGCCAAGGCCCCATGGTACTTCGCTTAGATTACCCTCATTACGATTATATTGATTTGTATTTAGTCTCGGACAACAAAGTTCTGACGAGTTTTCACACAGGCGATCAGATGGATTTTGAGACCCGGCCAATTAACTCTCGTACCTTTACCTTCCCACTGGATGCTATTCAAAATATTGGGGAAGCTGAAATCTATGTGCATATACGCACGGAAGGCCCGCTACTTATTCCTTTCAGTCTAATGACTGACGCAGAAGCCACGATTCAAGATCGAAATTTGTACATGAGTCTAGGGGCGTACTTTGGCATTTTAATAATCATGTTCGCCTACAACGCGTTTATTCTTGGCTCACTCCGTGACAGTGCTTATCTTTATTACCTCACGTATATGGTGGCTGTCGCGTTTCATCAGGCCACGTTGCAGGGCATAGGCTTTCAGTTTCTATGGCCGACGAACTCACCGATTGAGAATAATTTTGCGGTTGCACTCTCTACCGCTCTGATGCAAGCAACCGCTGTGTTATTTGTGATTCGATTTATTCGTTTATACAAAAACTTTGGTAGCTTTGAACGCGTCATGGGTACCTGTTTGTTGGTGTATTCAATAGCGCTTGTGATTGGCTCGCCATTTATGGATTACGCGAGTTTCCTTGCCATCGTCAATGTAACTGCAGCCATCAGTGTGCTTTGCGGCTTATACATTGGTGTAAAAGGCTGGCGAATGGGGGTGAAGTTCGCACGTTTATTCGCCATGGCTTGGTTTACCTATTTGATATTTATTGGTTGGTACTTACTCGAGCTGGCTTCCATTATTCCTGCGAGTTCACTGGGCGAACATAGCTTAGCGATTGGCTCTGCTCTGGAGCTGGCTCTTCTTTCTATCGCATTTGCTGATCGTATCAATCATGAGAAGGAGCTTCGTTTGCGCAGTCAAAGTCGCTTGATGGACGTACAGATTGCGATGAACGCTGATTTAGAAGAAAAGGTGCGCCAACGTACAAATCAGCTTGAGGAGGCGAATCGTAGACTTAAGATTTTAAGTACCACCGACGGGCTAACAGGCTTGTTAAATCGACGCCACTTTGATGAATGTTACGAAAAAGCGTATTTAAGTGCTTGTCGTCGTAATGAGCCACTGGCCGTTTTAATGATAGATATTGACCACTTCAAACACCTCAACGATGAACACGGGCACCGCTTCGGGGATATATGCCTAATCCAAGCAGGTCGATTAATAAAAGAGACCATTAACGACGATCAAGCAATCGCTGCACGTTATGGTGGAGAAGAGTTTGTGGTCATCCTTCCCGGAGCGACCTCAGAGCAAGCACGGAACAAGGCTGAAGCCTTGCGCCTAGCCTTTGCGGAGTACGTTGTACGCGATGACGATACCGCAAAAATCATGACGGTGAGCATAGGCTTAACGGTCGATCAACCCGTTGACAGAGCCGCCTGGGAGAAGCTATTACAGGCCGCAGACTCATTGCTTTACACTGCTAAACGTAACGGCAGGAACCAAGTCGCATTTCTCAAAGAATCTAACAGTTAACGCTTTGACTATCACTCAGCGTGAACTAGTTTTAATAGATATAAGAGCGAGAGGTGATAGGTTTCAGAATGGCTGACACACACAAGAGATCAGAATCAGATGTCAACGATAAAGCGTTCATGGTTCATGTCATTCAGGCATTCATCTCATTCGCTATCTTATTGTTAGTCTTCTACGCCACTCATGCATCGGCGATTGAAACGGTTCACTACTCTGATAAAAAAGTTAGCCTGTTACCGCTGCTTGAGTTTGTTTCTGAACGCAATGGAGAAACGCTGGATGAAATTCTCGTGCGCCCTGAAAGTGACTGGCACCATCGCGATAGCATCAGTAATAACTTAGGCCAAACTGATAACGCCCTGTGGGCACGAGTCCGATTAAGTGGCATTACAGAGTCATTTAGCCAACCTATTATTCGCTTGAATTACCCACATCACGATTATGTGGATTTCTATCTGTTTGAACACGGACGTATGATCCGTCATTTTGAAGCTGGAGATCAGCGTCCCTTTGATATTCGCCCTATCGACGAACGCACATTCTGGTTTCCTCTGGATGCTGCAACCGCCGAAGAGCAAGAAGTATACATACGTATTTTGACGCCGGGGCCGCTTCTTATTCCTCTGGATCTTATTAACTATGATGAAGCCATCGAAGAAGAGAAACTGATTTTTTTCTGGGCTGGCAGCTTTTTGGGCATCATTTTTATTATGGTGCTTTACAACCTTTTCCTGTATTTGTCACTGCGCGAGGCATCTTACCTCTTATATATTATTTACCTTGCCTGTGCAGGCTTTATGCAGGCCACTCTTTTTGGTCTTGGACAGCAATACTTTTGGGGCGATATGCCCGGCGTTAATAATCAAGTCATTGCATTTCTTGCGCCCTTTGTTCAGCTCACCGCCATGGCATTTGTGCTGAGGTTCGTCGATTTACAAAAATTCGGATCTATTTTTGATCGCTCTATTGCTTACCTACTAATGTTCTCCTTAATCGTAATGTGCTTAGCCAGTTTCACCGTGCCTTACGGGATTATCGTTAAACTTGGTCATTCCGCGGCGTTTTTCGGTGTGGCGTGTGCTTTATATATAGGTATTAAGGGCTGGGTAATGGGCATGAAATCGGCCCGACTATTCACGATCGCTTGGTTTGCACACCTTATATTTATCGCATGGTACTTACTGGATATGACAGGTAAAGTGCCGAGCACAGAAATCGGCAACCAAGCATTTGCTATTGGCTTTATCGCCGAATTGTCTCTGTTATCTATTGCCTTTGCGGACAAAATGAACCAAGAAAAAGAATTAAGAATAGGCTCACAAACAAAGCTGCTTGATATGCAAATGGCAATGAACAAGGAGTTAGACAACAAGGTGAAAGAGCGAACTTCCGCCTTAGAAAAAGCCAACCGCCGCCTTGAAGAACTCAGTGTGACTGATGGCCTGACGAAGCTATTTAACCGACGCTACTTCGATCAAGTATATCGGGAGCACTACCAGCAATCCTACAAAGACCAGCACCCTATCAGTGTCATGATGGTGGATATCGATTTTTTCAAGAAACTCAATGATGAACATGGCCACGCCTTCGGCGATTTATGTTTAGTTCGTGCCGCACAAATCATACGTAAAGTGGTCACGATGCCTGGTGTCTTTGCCGCCCGCTATGGTGGTGAAGAGTTTGTCGTTGTGTTCCCAAAAACCACAGAAGATCGCGCGTGTCAGGTAGGCGAAATGCTACGCCGCGCGTTTGAAAAAACCACCGTCACTCAAGGCGAACATTCAAAGATAATGACCATCAGTGTCGGTGTCTCTTGTGAGATACCTGTACACCCCGGCCAAGAAGAGAAACTGCTAGGCCTCGCGGATGATTGTTTGTATCAATCCAAAGAACACGGGCGCAATCGAGTTACAGGAGTATCAAAACTCAATCGATAAGGCTATTGCGAATCATTATCAAAAACATTAGTATCGCACCCCTATTCTCTATGGGGCGCTGTTGTTATGTCGGAAGTAAACTCCTTTATCACCCTAATTGGCGGACCCATTGTCGCCGCTTTGATCTTACTTTCACTGGTGGCAACGACCTTCGTTATCGCGCGGCTGATCCGCTCGACTCAGGCTCTACTGGCTTCTGCCCCCCCCTCTGATCAACTTTTACACGCTCTTCAAACTGGGCAAGACAAAGCTCTGAATGGTATTGCAAGCCACTGCCACAACCCACGCGTAGCCAACATCCGCCGTACATGGCAAATGATGGAAGCTCACTCTCACGAAGATGCTCGTAACGAAACAATGCGTGAGTTACGTAATCAAATTCAACGTTTGTCTTTTGGTTTACGCCCGCTTGAAGTGATTGCCACCGTTGCCCCGCTGTTAGGTTTATTTGGCACCGTGCTCGGCATGATTGAAGCCTTCAAAGCAATGGAAGCAGCCGGTGCACAAGTTGATCCGGCGGTTCTTTCTGGTGGTATCTGGCAAGCATTGCTCACGACGGCTGTCGGCCTAGGTGTGGCTATTCCAGTATCCCTGATTCACAGCTTGTTTGAACGTCAGCATGAATCTTTAAGCATTCAGATGCTGAGCGACTCAGAAGCGTTATTGAACAACACTCCCAATCACGAAACCAAAGACGTCCGTTTACAAGCGGTACGTGCTTAATGGATTCGGTTCTTCAGGGTCGCAAAGGCAAAAAAATCAGCCTCACAGCACTCATTGATGTCGTCTTTATTTTGCTGATGTTTTTTATGCTGACCTCAACCTTTAGCCAATGGAAAGCACTACCACTGCCTGCAGCTAAAGCATCTGCGACGGCCAGTAATGAGTTACCCGCTTTAATTTTGGTGTACAGCAACGGAGATATTCGAGTGCTCAAGGACAGCCTTAGCCCTGCGCTAGAGAGTTTTGAGGATGTTCTTACTTCCGTTGGTGATAAAGCGATCGTGATTAGTGCAGAAGAAAACGCCAATGTGAAAAGCGTTTTAAGCCTCGTCGACCAGCTGAATGCTAGCGTGCGTACGTTTACGTTAGGCCAGCCTTTCGCCTCTCAGGAGTTGAGCGAATGAGCGTCTTACCTAAACAAAGAAACTCAAGTTCTGACGACAATATGATCCCTTTAATCAATATTGTTTTTTTACTTCTTATCTTTTTTATGGTCGCTGGGCATATCCAGAAGCGGCCCAATGCCAGCATAGAATTACCAACGCTAACTAATTTAGAAACCCCAGCGAATTTGCAACGCTTTGTGGAAATCAATGCCGATGGCATGGTGTCGATGGATGAAAAAGCCATGACACCTGAACAAGTAGGAGACGCACTGTCTGTTATCTCGACATCAGAGAGAATGACAGAGGGAATGGCAGAAAAAAGTAATGCTGCTGGTGAACTGACTGCTGTCGAACTGACTCTCGTTGTAGATGAACGCGTCACCGCTGCGCAATTAGAAAGTGTGCTGAGTGAATTACGCCCACTGAAACATATTGCGCTCTCCATCTTGGTGGAGGACGGCGCATGAATGCTCGAACGCTTTTTATCGCTCTACTGAGCGCACTGACACTGCACGGCGCGGTGGCTTGGCAGTTCTTTTCGTCGCCAATAGAAGCCTCCGGAGATGCTCTTTCTGATGGTGATGCAGGCTCTCATGTTGGCTTAGGGCAATTAGGTGCTTATGCCGATGCAAGTGAGCGCCTGGCGCAATTAAATAGGCCGAAGCCGGTTCCTGCTCCAGCGCCTAAACCAGTACCTAAACCAGCGCCCAAGCCATTACCAAAATCGAAACCACAGGAGCCTGTATACAAGCAGGCACCTAAGCCTGAACAAACGGAAGATCCCGTTGTTGAAAAACAACCGGAAGTACCCCCTCCCGAAATGACCGAAACAATAGAAAAAACGCTGCCACAACCCAAGCCAGACCAAGCCGCTTCGTCCGCTATGGTCAAGGCCACTGGACGTTCGGAGCAGCAATCCAGCGGCGGCAAACGTGGAAATAGTAAAAGCTATATTCGCGATTTGTATCAGTGGCTGTCCAAACATAGGACATACCCACCCGCCGCTAAAAAAAGTAAGCAACAGGGAACTGTCCAGCTTGCATTCACGATGAACCGTCAGGGAGACGTACTTTCGAGCGGCATTAAGGAAAGTTCAGGTCACCCGTTACTTGATAACGCTGCATTACGGATGCTGAAAGACGCATCACCGTTGCCTGCTGTTCCCGATGATTTTTTTCCATCGCGACAACAGTTGCCACTGGTTATGCCAATTGAATTCAGCCTAATAACTGACTCTTCGTTTGGGGAATAACTATGAACACAACAACGAAAACAACAGGCTCATCAAGCCTGGAAAAATTGAGCCTGCGTAAATCCCGCCTTGCACCGGGAGCAACGGCATTAACTATTGGTTTACCTTCACTGCTTTTAGCCGCTGCACCTGTTTTCGCAGAAGAAGCGATTGTACTCGACACAATGCAGGTTGAAGAGCGTACGCTGGATACCAACCCGTATGCAGAACCAGGCGCGCCGTATAAAGCAAAAGTGTCTGGTGACAGCCGCCACACAAAAGATCTCGCGGAAACACCACAAACGATCACCGTTTTAACACAAACCCAAATTCAAGAATCTGGCCGTAGCGACCTTAAAGAGATTCTAGATGCACAGCCGGGTATTTCTTTGGGTACCGGTGAAAACGGTAATGCCTTTGGTGACCGTTACGTGATTCGTGGTCACGAAGCTCGTTCTGACGTGTTCGTCGATGGCTTACGTGATCCAGGTATGACGACCCGTGAAAGTTTCGCGGTTGAACAAGTTGAAATCACCAAGGGCCCTAGCTCTACCTTTGCTGGCCGAGGCTCATCTGGTGGTGCCGTTAACAGCATCACCAAGCAAGCAAGCACGGAATATGATTTCAACAAAGTTGAAGCCGGTATTGGTACAGACGATTACCGCCGTGTGACGCTGGATTCAAACGTTGGCCTAACTGATGACGTGGCTGTTCGTGCAAACGTATTACACAACGCAGAAACTGTTCCTAACCGTGACGACAATACCCGTGAACGTAATGGTCTAGCACTGTCTACCACGTGGGCAGCCACTGACAAATTAGATCTAAGCGCTGACTACTACCACATGGACGCCTTTGATCGTACTGACCTGGGCAGCTTCGTTAATCGCGATACTGGTAAAGTGTACGAAGATATTCCTTCGTACGTGCAAGATAAAGACTTTGTTAAATCTCGCGTAGACAGCTTAACACTGCGTGCAGCATTCGAAGTTTCAGAAGCCATGCGTGTTGAGAACTCTTTGCGTTACGGTACTACCAATAATGGCTATGTTGTGACAGGTGCAAGCGGCACAACAACGGATGCAACTGATCCAAATGGTGAATACGACACAATTCGCTTAAGTACACACCAAGGCTGGCAAGAAGTTGAGTACCTGGTTAATCAACTCAATGTCTTCTTTGATACTGAGTTAGCGGGCATGAACAACCAATTTGTCATTGGTGCGGAATACTCTCAACACAACGTCGTTAACGGAACATATAACGTTGACAATGCTGGCGCGTCTAACTGTACTTATGCAGGCCGTGGTGGTGTTTCTGAAGGCTACTGTATTATTAATCCTGACGGCAGTGTTGTTGGAGATACCGGTGGTTTAATGGATCGTCAGATTACTAAAAACATTGTTGATGCTGACTATAAAATCGACACTCTGTCTCTCTACGCAATGGATACCATTGATCTTACAGAAAGCTTCAGCCTATTTGCCGGTGTACGAGCCGATACTTTTGACTACAGCAACGCAGTCACTGGTCGTGATGGCACAACCACTGATTTCGAATACGATGACACTCTGTGGAACGGCCACATCGGTGCCGTTTACGACATCACTGACAACGGCAACGTGTACTTAACGTACAGCACCTCCACCAACATCAACGGTGGCGAATCTGACGTGGGTGGCAACTGTGGTTACGGCGGCTTATGTTCAAGTGCAGAAAACATCGATAAAGCCAAACCGGAAGACGTAGAAAACATCGAACTGGGTACCAAGTGGAACATCATGGATGAGAAGCTTCTAGCCACGGCCGCTATTTTCCGCATTACCAAAGATAATGTGATGGAAGGGACGGATTACGACACCGAAGGTACTTACAACACAGGTAAAAACCGCGTTCAAGGTGCTGAGTTCTCTCTTGTCGGTAACATCAATGACCGTCTCAGCACTCAGTTTGGCTTTGCCTTAATGAAGTCTGAGATCCTGGAGACAGCAGCAACGAACCGTGACGGCTCCGCCGTTGAGACCGGTGGTCGTTTAGCTAACTTTGCTGACCGTTCTGCGTTCTTACAGTTACGTTACCAGCTGACAGACAAATTAGCGTTCGGTTCTACTGCAAACCACTCAAGCGAAGTCTATGTTGGTCAGCCTGACAGCACGGCCAGCGAAGATATCCGTGTACCGGCTTACACTGTGATTGATGCTTTCGCTACCTACGACTTTAATGACAAGCTAAATGCGCGTTTAAACGTGGGTAACATCGCTGATCGTGATTACTACTTAACCGCTTACCGCAGTGGTTCATTCGCCTACATTGGCGATGCACGTAACGCACAGCTGAGCTTAGCGTACGAATTCTGATAACCTAGTCGTGATGATTCGTTGGTGAAACTGCTTGTCATTCGGTAGCTATCAAATAACCGGTGGTTATGAAATGGCAGGCAAGAACAGCCAACGATCAATGTAAACACGCGATATCAGATTAATAGCCGGAGCCATGCTCCGGCTTTTTTGGAATAACAAATGACGCATATTCAAACTCAGGCGCTAAGCCACATCCCATCCGATATTGTGAGCCTGGGTGATTATGAGCGCGTCGCGGCAGATTTTATTCGCCGCGACATTCTCGAATATATTAATGGTGGCGTTGCCGATGACAGTACACTTTCAGCAAACCGCTCCGTCTTTGATCAGTTAAAACTCTACAATCGAATTATTTCTAATTTTTCCTCTGATTCCTGCTCGGATAACGGCAATGCCAGCACTCATACCGAGCTGTTTGGCCGCACGTTAACGCACCCATTATTATTGTCACCCGTTGCCCACCAGCAATTGGTACATCCGCAGGGTGAACTTGCTACTGCCGAAGCCGCGCGTGCTATGAACACGCCAATGATTATTAGCACGTTAAGTAATACGCCTTTGGCGCAGATAGCAAAAACCGCTGAACGCAGCTGGTTTCAACTGTACTGGCAGCCTCACAGAGAGGCGAATTTAGCACTGATTAAACAAGCTGAAGACGCTGGATGTGAAGCCATCGTTATTACCCTTGATGCGCCGGTTAACGGGCTAAGAAATCGCGCGCAACGTGCTGGCTTTCGATTGCCCGATTCAATCAATGAAGTGAATTTAATGGGCTTACCCCAAGCACCCGCCCGTGAATTAAATCCGGGGGATAGTATTGTTCTCAAGGGGTTTATGGCGGATGCACCCAATATGGAAGATTTGCATTGGCTTCGACAACAAACATCACTCCCCTTACTCGCAAAGGGTGTGTCGCACCCAGCAGATGCCAAACAATTCATTCAATTAGGTTTTAATGGTTTAATTATTTCGAATCATGGCGGCCGCACATTAGATACACTGCCCGCCTCCATTGACTTATTACCGGCGATTCGCCAAGCAGTGGGCAAGGATGTTCCGTTACTGCTTGATAGTGGTATCCGACGCGGTACGGATGTAATTAAAGCATTAGCGTTAGGTGCCAATGCGGTGTGTATTGGTCGCCCGCAGATGTGGGGGCTTGCCGTTGCAGGTGCATTGGGCGTGGCTCATTGCCTTAAAATATTAAAAGAAGAAATCGAAGTCAGTATGGCGCTATGCGGTTGTGCAAATATTAAAAATATCACACCTGATATTTTGGTGAATCCACCGGCATCGATTCATTCACGCGCTCGCCATTTAGGAGATATGTAATGCTGCTCCCTATTGAAAATTTACTGGCTAAAGACAGCGTTTTACAACTTCGCCAACATTTAGAAAATGCCGAGTGGTTAGACGGTAAGCGTACGGCTGGTGCGTTAGCACGTAATGTAAAAGATAACTTACAGCTGGATGAAAATTCCGATGTTGCCCGCTCCTTAAGCCAAGCTGTGATGCAAGCGATTAGCCAACATCCGCTGTTTGTTTCTGCCACCTTGCCTGAAAAATTCTACCCGCCACGCTTTAATTGTTATCAAGGCGGTGGCAGTTATGGCTTGCATATTGATAGCAGCATTATGAAACGCGACGACGGCGCAACCGTACGAACTGATATTTCAGGGACGTTATTTTTATCCGATAGTGATGAATACGAAGGCGGCGAGTTGGCCATCGAAACCCCTTTTGGTGCGCAAGAAGTAAAATTAAATTCAGGGGATTTAATTCTTTATCCGTCCACCAGCTTGCATGAGGTAAAGCCGGTCACTAAAGGCAAGCGCTTTGCCGCTTTTTTCTGGATCCAAAGTTTAGTTCCTGACGCTAACAAGCGTGAGCAGCTGTTCGAGCTGGATCAATCAATTCAGGTATTAACAGTCGATCGCGGTGCTGAAGATCAAGAAGTGCGCCGGTTAAGTGGGTTGTATCACAACCTTATGAGATTATGGTCACAGCCTTAATCCAAACTATTCAGCGTTCGCGCGGAACTGACTGGGGGATACGCCATACCATTTTTTAAACGCTCGCGAAAAAGAACTGACGTCAGAAAAGCCCAATAAAAATGCCAACTGCGTTACTGTCGTACCGGGAACTTTCAAATGTCGCTCGACTAAGGTGCGCCGTGTACGCTCTACCAACTGTTTCCACGTAAGCTCTTCCTCATTTAAACGTCGCTGCAAACTACGCACACTCATATGAAACTGAGCACCGGCATCCGCCAGCGAAGGCTCACCTTCTGGCAACTGCCCTTCCAACCAAAGCGATAATTGAATCACCAACGAGCCTTTTTCTTGGGCGGCTAAGCGTTCGTTTAAGGTGGCATCTAACATGGCCGCCAGCTGTGAATCACTGGAGTGTAATTGTGAATTGGCAGCGTCACGAGCAAACACAATGGCGTAATGATCTGCCTGCTCAGGCTCTACTCGGAAGTAACGTGCCATGCGCGCACAATACGCGGCATTCTCGTGTGCGACCAAAACTTGCAGCGGGTTTAACGTCGAATCCAAACGGATGCGTACTAACCGAACTAAGTTCGCCATCACATACTGCATACCTTGCGGGTGCGGCGTGTGCCCTGCATTTGGATGAAAGTGAATACTTACCTTGTCGTCACCTATAACCAATTCAGCACGTACTGCATTACTGATCAAGCGCTGAAATCGTGTCATACGCTGTAAAACACTGAGTAAACTTCCACCGGCCGACAAAGCCAAACCTAAACCGCCAAAGACCGAATATTCACTCTGGCGCGCCATGTTGATGCCGAGCGAAGGGTCTTGCAGTAAGTCTTCCGCAGCAGACAATAAATTCGAGGTGTCCGTGACATTGACTTGGCTTTCTGGGTTATTCGTATCGTCCAGAGATAAACCATGCTCGCGAAACAGTGCCCCTGGCTCAATGCCTTGCTGTCGCAACAAGCTAGCCAGCGGTCGTAAAAACATGGCCACCGCTTTGGGTTGTTCTAGCGAAGATTTGTCGGTCGCTATCGGTTCAGGCTTAGATTGATCCGACATTGGCGTCTCCGGTCAACAGGTTGGCAGTTACGGCAGAGTTTGCTCGCTGGCATCTGAGTATAGTGTTTGAATCCCAGAGCGGCATGTGTACATCGCCCGCTTATGAATTAGGAGTATATAGTATGACTGCGACACATAATGATAAAAACAACGAGCAAGATTTTAAACGCTTACGCGCCAAAGACCGCGCAATCCAAAGCGAGCTCATGGCTGTGAGCGATAAAGTACGCGCTCGTCATCCTTTTTTAATGAAGCACCAAGACGCCGTCGGTATGACCATTTTTTTAGTCAGTTTGGCCGGTATGGCGGTGAACGGCTGGCTCTGGTTCGAAGGCATTATGCCTGCTTGGGTTGTAATTGTACTCAGCGCTTTCTGGACATCGCTGTTACATGAGTTAGAGCATGACTTAATTCACTACATGTATTTCCGCAAACAACCTTTTTGGCACCACATTATGATGGCGGGCGTGTACTTAGCTCGCCCGCTAACTCAAAACCCTTGGGTACGCCGTCATGTGCACCTGCATCACCACAAAGTTTCTGGCACTGAAACCGACCTCGAAGAACGTGGGATTACCAACGGCGAAAAATGGGGCTGGCGACGCTTTATCATGGTCGGCGATAACATGTTTGCGTTTTACCTTCGTGCTGGTAAATATTTTAAAGAACCACGTAAATTGCTAAAGCAAGGCAAAGTAGACCGCAAAGATTTAAAAAATCTTCGCATCATTGCAGCGTTAAGTTTCACACCAGTAGGCACTATTATTTACGGCATTTGGCATGGTTTTGTGTTATTCCACCTAGCAAATGGCATCGCCTTTTTATTAGGCGCTAGTATTGACTGGCCGCAGTGGTTGCTGGCTCAAGAAGGCTGGGTAACGGCGATGGTCGTTATTTTGATTGCGCCGAATGTATTGCGTACATTTTGCTTGCACTTTATTTCATCAAACATGCATTACTACGGCGATAACACTCCGGGGATTATTCATGAGCAATGCCAGGTGATGAATAAATGGTATTTATTACCGATGCAATTATTCTGCTTTAATTTTGGCAATACTCACGCTATTCATCATTTTGTTGTACGTGATGCGTTTTATATTCGTCATTTAGGTGCCGACGAATCGTTGGAGGTATTACGTCGTCATGGAATTCGCTTTAATGACATGGGTACATTCAAACGCGCTAACCGTATGCGCACAGTAGAAGAAAACGCTCAATTATCAGAGGGAACCGCTAACGCTTCGCCATCTATAATTAGTTAGAAAGCAGCGCCCTGCTCATTAGCGTTCAACAGCCCACATATCAGGACGTTTATAACGCTAATGTCCCATAGCTTGGAGTGGCATGCGTCACTCCATGCTGCTTCATTAATTCAATCATGTTTCTTTAAAACTCATCTCTTAAACTCAGCTAGCCAACCCAATTCTCAAACTCAAATCCCTTTCGGGGCTCCGCCCCCGGCCCCATGCAAGGAGAAGTTTCTCCTTACGATCCTCTCTTCTCGGCGCATCCGGCTTCATCCAGCCAACGTCAGTCATTATGCGGCACGCAAAACAATCCGCCCCGGAGCGACCTCTTAAAGTAGCCATATTATTTGTATCGCTCCGGGGCAAGGTTTTGCTCTAAAGGCCCCAGAATAACTTAGTTGTCTGGCGCCGCACGCACGCCGACTAAAAGAAAGTCCGCTCAGCAGTATTTCAAATCAAGCGGCATTAGTTTTAAAGCAAGTGAGCTAGGAACATGAAATAGAAAATCAAGCATTTGATATTTAAAGGGGTATGGCAACGATCAAGAAAGTCCGACCCTGATGCCGCCGCAGAAACTGGTGAGATATATTATCCTGCCCATAAGGTCGGTTAATACTCATGCAAAACCGAAATTTCCGCCATCCATGGCGGGTTTAAATATTAAAAGCGCTGTTACTGTCAGCGACAGTTCTTCTTAAAAACTATGACATAGCAGTAAGTTAGTGCGCTTTTGGGGCGACGCTTAATAACCCGCTTTCCAACCATTCGTCACCGGATAACGACGGTCACGCCCAAATCCTCGGCGGGTTACTCGCACGCCAATCGGCGCTTGGCGGCGTTTGTATTCAGTAATATCAACCAAACGTAAAACACGCATCACATCCTCACGTTCAAAACCGGCGGCGATGATATGCTCGGCGCTTTCGTCGTGCTCGATATAGCTTTCGAGAATGGCATCCAATACCGGATAAGCAGGCAGGCTGTCCTCATCTTTTTGATCCGGCGCTAACTCAGCGGATGGCGGGCGGTCTATCACCCGCTGCGGAATCACTGGCGAGATGGTGTTGCGGTATTCCGCCAAGGCAAAGACTTTCATTTTGTAAACGTCTTTTAAGGCGCTGTAACCACCGACCATATCACCATAAAGCGTGGCATAACCGACGGCCATTTCGCTTTTGTTGCCAGTGGTGATGACCATAGAACCGGTTTTATTCGAGAGAGCCATTAGCAACACGCCACGACAACGGGCTTGAAGGTTTTCTTCGGTGGTATCGACTGCCAACCCTTCGAAGTCAGGCGCTAGTGCCGTCATAAATTCGTTATACATAGGTTCAATGGAGATCGACTGGTATTTCACTCCCATTGCCTCGGCTTGCAGGGAAGCGTCTTCTTTACTCATATCAGAGGTATACGCAAACGGCATCATCACAGCTCGGACTTTTTCAGGCCCAAGTGCATCCACGGCGATGGCTAAGGTCAGCGCTGAATCAATCCCGCCAGATAGTCCGAGTAATACGCCAGGAAAACGATTTTTACCCACATAGTCGCGCACGCCCAACACTAAGGCGTTGTACAAACTGGCAAGGCCATCTTCACGTGCGGGTTGCGATTCACTGACAGACGTTAATTGGTTATTCTCAAAGCGCACAAAGCCAGTGGCTTCTTTCCATGACGCCATCTGCAAAATACATTCACCCTGCTCACTGACCGCAAACGAGCTGCCATCGAATACCAGCTCGTCTTGCCCGCCAATTTGATTGACGTATAAGAAAGGTACTTTGTGGCTTTCTACGTGGCGACGTATCAAGTCTATGCGTTCTTGTTGTTTTCCCATATGAAAAGGCGATGCGTTTAAATTTAGAATCAACTCAGCACCGGCTTCTACCGCTTGCGCCACTGGTGCGTCAAACCACACGTCTTCACACACAGTTAACCCTAATTTTACGCCATTGAGCTCGACCACCGTCGCGTTCTGCCCAGACGTAAAATAGCGTTTTTCATCAAACACTTGGTAATTAGGAAGCTCTTGTTTGGCGTATTCACCCAAAAGCTCACCTTGGTGCCACACGCCAGCACAATTAAACAGCGCATTCTGGTGCTGCGACGGGTACCCAATTGCAATGGCAATTTGATGGCTGGCGAGGGCTATTTGTTCTAAGGCCTGATCAATACGGTGCTTAAGACTCGGCCGCAATAGTAGGTCTTCTGGTGGGTATCCCGTTAATGCTAGCTCAGTAAAGACAATAAGATCTGCGCCTTGCGTGGCAGCATCTGTCGCACTTTGAATAATTTTTTCAGTATTCCCCGGAAGGTCACCCACATGAAAATTACACTGCCCTAACGCAATCGTCAGAACGGATGGCAGTGATTTGAGCTGGGGGTCGCTCGGGGATTTGTGCAGTGACTCGGACATGGACTCAGGTTAACCTCTTTCAGATGCACGTATTGTCTGAAAATACGCCTCAGGACGCAAACCGGATACTCAGGATGCCCTTCAACTCTTTTACAGCCAAACCAGAGACAAACGAACACATCGGTCGTGGTAGCCGTTTACTGCGTTTTTACAGCTACTACTCTTTGCTCTTGGCGCTGACTCTTATCGTCATTGATGGCATTGATAGCAAGGACATTATTCTAGGTGGCAAGGTACCGCAAATGTTTCTGGTCCTGTCATCGGTGTATGTATTCAGCGCCGCTATATTTGCCGCCATCATTAGCCGCACATCTGACTCTCAGGCTGCCACCGCCTACCTCTTTGTTGAGACCGCCCTACTCACAGGATTAATGTATTCATCGGGTGGCTTAGAAGCCGGGTTTTCAAGCCTATTGCTTATCCCTATCATCATTGCCAACTTGCTGGCGCCAGGCATACTCGGCTATAGCGTCGCGGCATGGGTCAGTATTGCCGTTATCTACACCCAGCATATAGTGCCTCAAGACTTTGGTATTTCTGACTCAGCCAATACCGGTGTGTATGGTGCCATCTGCTTTGCCATCGCCGGTTTAACGCAGTTACTGTCCCGGCGGATTAAAGATGCGCTCAGTTTGGCTTCTTACAATGCAAAAAATATCCGACGATTACAGCGTTTAAGCCAACACGCACTAATGAACTTACCCGACGGCATTATTGCCTGTAATCACGACCAGAGTGTTTTATTTTTCAATGATACGGCCCTTCAATGGTTTTCGCTGAAACGCGGCGGGCTACTCCCTGCGGAACTAATTAATGTACACGCGAATACCCGCTTAACACTCAACGGCACCAGCTTATCCGTACGCTATATTGCGATATCGGATACCGATGATGACTTTCTATTATTGTTAGAGGACGATGCCCGTATCTCTGCTGAAGCACAGCAAATAAAGCTCGCGTCCTTAGGACGCTTGACGGCCAGTATTGCTCATGAGATTCGCAACCCATTATCGTCGTTAAACCAAGCGGCTCAGCTATTATCTGAAGCGCCTCACCTGACCGATCAAGACCGAGAACTGACAAGTATTATTGAAAACAACAGCCAACGAATTAACCGCACGATTCGAGATATATTGCAGCTTTCAAGTGGCCGTAAGGCAACACTCAGCTCGCTTCCACTGTCTGCTTTTTTGCATGAGTTTATTGTGCTCTTCAAACAATTAGACAGCCTTAGTGATTATGAATTTATCATCAATTGCCCAAATGACTTGCAAGTACAATTTGATGCTGATCACCTTAATCAAGTACTCACCAACTTATGCGTTAATGGTTTACGCTATGCACGCAAAGCACGTATTCACCCACCTAAACTCACAATCGACGTGCTACCTGCAGGACGTAACCGGGTGGAAATAGATGTTATTGATAATGGTTTGGGTGTGGCCGATAATCAAAGAGATCGTCTATTTGAACCGTTCAGTACAACTGAACACAATGGCACGGGGCTGGGCCTCTATTTATGCCGCGAACTATGCCAAGCAAACCAAGCATCCATTGAGTATATTCCACATGACACGGGAGCTTGTTTTCGCTTAACTCTTAAAATGTAAGACGACGGCTTAACAAAGACATTAAGCTAATTACAACGAATGTGTGGTCATTGTCACAGCGCTCATAGCGAAACTTCGTCATAATTCATTTTCACTTACTTGAAATCACACAACTTTAAATTACGCACCTCTAATAATGACGTAAATACCAAAGAGGATACACGTATGCTGTCGGAACCCTGCGCATTGATCGTGGATGACGAAAAAGATATCCGCTCTCTGCTCAGTATGACCTTTGAGCGCATGGGGCTAGCTTGCAAGCTAGCAGCCAACGTCAGTGAAGCCACCGAGCTTTTGCGTCAAAACACCTTTCATTTTTGCATTACAGACATGAAGCTACCTGACGGTGACGGGATGCAACTAATCAATCATTGCAGCCGTAATTTTCCTGAAATGCCCGTCGCGATGATCACCGCCTTTGGTAACTTAGAACTCGGAGTAAACGCGCTAAAGGCAGGCGCGTTCGATGTCGTTGCTAAGCCATTAGACACCAACCGTTTACGCTCGCTAGCCACCTCAGCGCTTAAATTAAGTAAAGTGCGAGGCGCGATCCCCGAGCAATGCCAAAGTTTATTGGTTGGCAACTCAACAATCATGGAAAATTTACGCTCTACCGTTCGTAAGGTCGCCCGTACCCAAGCACCGGCTCTACTATATGGCCAAGTGGGCGTTGGCAAAGAAGCGGTAGCACAAGCGATACATAGCCAAAGCTCACGCAGCGAATTTCCATTCATCACCGTCAACTGCGATGCATTACAAGAAGGCAGTGCTGACGACGTATTATTCGGGAACACCAAACACAACACACTAGGAGCATTCCGCGAGGCGGATAAAGGCACCCTAGTTCTCAATGATGTAGACCGCCTACCCGCTGATATTCAAGCCAAATTGCTAGGTGTACTGCAAGAAAAGAAAATCCACCACCCCGGTATTGATCAAGGCATCGCCATTGATGCTCGCCTAATCAGCACCAGTGCTGCCGACCTGAACAACCTTGTCGAGCAAGGAAGCTTCAGGCAAGACCTGTACTTCCGGCTTAAAGTCGTTGGCTTAGAAATTCCGTCACTTGATAATCGTCGTGAAGACATAGCGCAACTGGTTGAATACTTCCTCACCAACTACGCGACTGAATGGGATATGCCCAAGGTCAGCATCAGCGAGATGGCACTAGAAGCCCTAATGCGCCATCCATTTAAAGGCAATATCCGCGAACTCGACAGCATGTTACAACGTGCCTTTACGCTAATGGAGAGCGACGAAATCCAAGTCACAGACCTACAATTCGACGCCCCTAAGCAAGCCGCTGGCGCGCATATTCATACCGAAGCCCTTGGAGATCTTGAAGGCTACCTTGAACGATTAGAGCGTGAAGCCATTGAAGAAGCCCTCAAAAGCACACGTTGGAACAAGACCGCCGCCGCTGAACGATTGGGCATTAGCTTCCGTGCGCTGCGCTATCGGTGTAAGAAATTAGACATAGATTAATGGAAAAAATAAGAAATTCGGCTGAGTGACCTTCGCAGGAGAGTTGTTACAGTAATGGGTCACTCACCCTGCAAGGATCGCAAAGATGGAAGCGCTGGATTTAAAACCGAAAAATGGATTTACACTTATTGAGTTACTGGTGACGCTGGCCATTGTTGGCATTCTGCTTGGCGTCGGCCTTCCGGCAATGAGCGCCCTCATCGAACAAAGTCAATTCAAGGCACAGGTCTCGACAATCCATCGTGCTATTGCCTTGACGCGATCCATGGCCGTATACCGGGGCCTACCTGTCAGTCTTTGTCCATTAGATACTGGCGATGAATGCCACAATGACTGGAACAGACAGCTAACGGTGTTTGAAGATCGTAATCAAAATCAAATTTTAGATAATGACGAAATTACTATTCGCACCTTCCCCTCACTACCGAACAACGATGACCACCTAGCCCGCGAGTTCAGCCGCAACAACGCAATTATGTTCCGACCATCAGGTACCGCCTTCGGTCACAATGGAACAGTAAAGGTATGCCTTAATGGCCAACGAGACCTGTCTGCAACCATTATTATTTCCAACGTAGGGCGTATTCGCTTAGGCCAAGATGACAACAATGATGGTCTAGTAGAAAACAGCAGCGGTAATGAAGTACGGTGCAATTAATGTAACTTTTCATACCACTCATTCCACTGAGAATGCAATTCAGACCGCTTATCTGAACAGAATCGGAACCAGTACTCTGTAGGGTTAATATATTCGTGTAAAAATAGTGAATAAACATTGCATTGGTAAAAAGTATGAGAGCAAGGAAATACATGAGTGGCTTTACGATGCTCGAACTCATGGTCACGTTGGCTATTGTCGGAATCATTGCCGCAATAGCAGTGCCCTCCATGAGCAATATGTTGTCTAACTCGAAAGCCGAGCGTATTACCGGGCTATTCAAACAGGATTTACAATTCGCCCGCAGCCATGCAATTTCACGAAGTGAAGTCGTTAGGATATCAGCCATAGATGGCGGTTGGAACATCATTGCTGAAACGTCGAATGATACCCTAAGAGTTCGAGATATTCTGGATGACACGATTACAGTGACGAGTGCCGAGGGGTTAGACTCAGTCGCGTTTACCGCTACAGGTCAGATAGAAAGCACCGACACTATCACCATTCGCACCAGCGGTTGTACGGGTAATGAAGATAAATCATTCTCCCTATTGAGATCTGGACAAATTGCAGAAACGGAGCTGGCATGCATAACTCAATAAGTCGTCAGTACGGCATTGGCTTAATAGAAGTCTTAGTCACGGTTGTTATCACTACCATTGGCTTACTCGGCTTAAGCGCGATGCAAATGCAATCTATTCGCTCGGTGTCTGATACGGGCAACCGCACGCATGCTATTTGGGTAGCTAACGACTTAATTAATCGAATACGTGCAAACAATATAGCCGTTAATGATTACACAACGGCAGGCATAAATTGTGTTAACGGAGATGGGGCTTCAAATGCCCCTGCGGTAAAAATGTGTGCCTCCTACTCATTAGACGGCAATCAAGAAGCCGCCGCGGGAGATTGCACCAACACCGAAATGGCAACATTCGACCTTTGGGATGCCCTCTGTGGCACTGCTGCACTGACAGGTTCAAGCGCCATGACGAGCTCGGCATCATTTATTAGCAGACCTGGCTTAGTCGTGAATGATCTTGGTGACGGCGACTTAGAGCTCGTTATCTCTTGGAACTCTCGCACTGCTGGCCAAGACGCCGATGGTGACGATGTTTATTATCTAGAAGCTGGAACACTCGCCGAGACAGCGCGTGAAGACTACAGCGTGGTATTTCGCCCATGATAAAAATAAGTTTACATAAACAACAAGGCTTAACTCTGGTTGAGCTAATGATTGCCATGACACTCAGCCTGATAGTGGTATTTGCCGTCGGCAGCATTCTAATTAGTAGCAACCAAGCAGCGTCTGTATCCGACACATTAGCCGACTCACAAGAAAGCGGTCGCTTCGCGGTTGATTATATTAATCGCCAATTACTCAAAACAGGGTACGACCCTGAAGATACTGGCCTTGTAGCATTTGGTACCTTGTGTGTGGATGCATCAGAGACAATCTGCATCCGCGAAAACGACTCAGGCACAGGAGATCGCATAGCGGTGCGACGAGTCGCAGAAGTCGAAGAAGACCCTATGGATTCAACTAAGACGATTCCAAAAAGCAATGCAGTTACCTGTTATGGCAGTGCACTTCTTGATGCTGATGGTAACAACATCACCGCAAACGTGACGGTGACTGACGTGTATTGGGTTGAGGTTGATAATAATGGTTTAAGCAACCTTCGCTGTCAGTCCTTTGATGAAAACGGCACCGTGAGAGCAAATCCGGGGGATAACTTTGGTGCCTCTCAAGCCCTTGCTGCTGGCGTACTTTCCATGCATGTTTTATTTGGACAAGGCAATGCTGTACTAACTAATGACACCCTCAACGTCAGTGCTTACTACAACGCCGATCAAGTAACTAACTGGTCTAATGTCTACGCCATGCGTATCGGCTTTTTAACGCAAGCGCTATCCACCACAGAAGCCCCATCGCGGGATCAAAATTATATTGTAATGGATTCACTTACTTACACGTTTAACGATCAAATAGCGCGACAGGTGTTCACAACCACTGTCACGTTACTGAATTAATACGAGGCCAACCTATGAAAATAGTAAAGCAACACGGCAGCGCACTGGTCGTCAGCTTGGTCATGCTGACCTCAGTGACGTTTTTAGCGATTTTAAGTCTGCAAGGCTCAACAACACAGCTTCGTGTCGTGGGTAACTTGCAGATTAAAGAGGATGTGTTTCATACATCGAAACGAGAATTGGGGTCACAGTACGACGGCTACAAAAACGAGCTCGCCAAAGTCCAGGACTTAAGTCGCGCAATGGAAGGAGCCGTAACAGAAAACGCAGATGGCGCCCCCGCTCCAGAAGCGATTTCTCTGCAATCAATACTGGATACGACTAGAGAGCCATACACACAACTCAGTCGACTTAGATACACCCTAAATATTCCAGTGAATTTTAATTTCGGCCTAGATGGTAAAGATAGCAGTGTCGGTGCTATTGCAACCATGCCCTTCGAAATTACTTCAGACACAACAGACAGTAGTGGACGTTTTCGGTCGAGTCAAAAATTAGGGTTTAAATACTTCGTTCCATCCAGCGGCCGCTAGTAGGAGATCAAAATGAAAAAATTATTCGCTTTAAGTCTTATTTTTATGCTGGCAAACACACCAATTGCCATTGCAGACGATATCGAAATATTCACAGGCACAGGCAGTGTTAAAGACAGCAACGTACTGTTTATTTTAGATACATCAGGAAGTATGAACGATCCTGAAACTCTCACCCGGCCTCCATACGATTCTTCAACGGTTTACGACAATAGCAAATATCAATTCAATTCTAATTTGTATTACTTATATAAGCCATTTAACTCTCTTGATGCTGTTGCCTCTAATATCCGTCAGAATGATGTTGCCGAAAGTCAGATTATATGTACGTCCGCACTCTCGGCAGCTAAGAATACAGGGACCTATACAGGTCGGACTAGAATTAAAGGCAACACCACTAATAATAAATGGTGGGGACCAAGGTATTTCCTTGGTATTGATCAAAACGAACACAATGACAAAACAATAAATAGTACAGATACTTCATTAACAGTAGATTGTGGTGAAACCAGTGGCTGGGCTGGCTGGCTTCCCCCTCTCCCCTACACAGGCTATTTTGCAAGATTGTACAGCGGCAACTACCTTAACTATCTAGCGGTTGAGGGAGAGTCTGATGTCACCACGACACGAATGGCAATTATGAAACGCGCAGCAAAAGACGCCATTGGGTCTCTTCCTGAAAATGTAAATATTGGTTTAATGCGATTTAATACAGATTCGGATGGTGGCCGTGTCATAGCCGCCATGCAGCCTGCTAGAGATAACTTACAAACTCTCTCCAATGCAATTGATTCATTAACACCCAATGGAGGAACCCCATTATCAGAAACTATGTATGAAGCTGGGCTGTATATGACATCTCAGACTGCGAAATATTCAGCCCGTACAGGTTCAGGCAATAACAAGAGCATTCCAGAAGCCTTTGCTGCCGGGTCAAATACACAGTTTAAAATACCCGATCTATCTAATTCCTGCGGTATTGTTAATAAAATTGTTTTATTTACTGACGGCGCACCATCAGAGGATAATAGTGCAAATGAGGATATTGAGAATCAACTTTCCGGTTTAAACTTAGCCCACAAAACGGTCGCAATTAATAATCCTTGCGCAACTGATGATTCAGGACTTCCTGCATATAAAACAGATGGAAGCTTCGCAGGTATTCATGGTCATTGCATGGAAGAGGCTGCATTCGCACTCTATGAAAAGTACGGCATTATTACTGATACCATTGGAGGATTTAGTGGGACTCAGGCAGTTGAAACTAAAGAAAAATTAGAAAATACAGCAAAAGCAGGAGGCGGTAGTTTTGCATCCGCAAGTAGCTATGACACCGTCAGAGATGCCTTTCAGAACTCCGCAGTCGAAGCATTAGAGGCACCCTCTACATTTACGGCTCCGGCGATAGCGGTAAGTTCTTACAACAGTCTTCAGTTGAGTAACGAATTGTATTATGCAGTATTCGCTCCCAATGATACCGGTGCTTGGGCAGGTAACTTAAAACGGTATTCGATCTCAGATAAAGGAATAGTCGACAAAAAAGGAAAAATCGCAATAGCAGCAAATGGATTCTTTGACGACCTTGCAGTGAGCTTATGGAGTGATACGGTAGACGGTTCAGATGTACGAAAAGGGGGAGCGGCTGAGCAATTTGGCAATGTAACAACGCGGAATATAAAGATGCTTGATACATCAGGCAACCTAATTCAAGTAACCCCCGAGCGTATTCTCAGCCTTAACAATAACCTATTAGGTCTAGGTGATTCAGGCATAGCTGATGCAGTACTTAATACAGACAATGGGACTACAATTACATATAAAGAGGGTGTAGCCAACTGGATATCAGGTCTAACACAAGACGGCACCTCTAATCGTCAAGAGATGGAAGATGCTATTCACAGTCGTCCAATTGTTATTAATTACTCCAATAATCAAAGTATTGTGTTTATTGGAACTAATGGCGGTTACTTACATGCGTTTGATACATCTAACGGCCATGAAGTTTTCTCATTAATTCCTCATGAATTATTGCCAAATGCACTTGGCTACGTAGATCGTTCACGAACATCTGCGCAAAACAAAATATATGGATTAGATGGAGCTATTACCTATTGGCACAATGACATCAATCTAAATGGTATCGTTGATGGCGATGATACCGTTTACTTGTATGTTGGAATGCGCAGGGGTGGTCACAGCTACTACGCCTTTGATATTACCAAGCCTGACAGCCCCTCTTTGCTCTGGCAAAAACATGGCAACTATCTGAATAATAATAAAAACATTCCGACGGTCAGTGATGGTTATAGCCGCCTAGGGCAAACTTGGTCTTCGCTTAAACCTGCACTTGTTAAGTGGAAGAATAAGAATACCGTCGTGCTTTTTGCAGGTGGCGGTTATGACCCAGCAGAAGATAGCAGCAGCGCAACTCGTCTTGAACATACAACAGGCAATACTGTTTATATGATTGATGCTTTATCAGGCAACGTATTATGGAATGCCTACGATGATGTCGCTGGCGCAAGTAGTGAAATGAAAAGTAGCTTTCCAAGCGATATCGCTCCCGTTGATCGTAACAATGATGGTTACGTTGACTTGTTATATGCTGCAGATGTCGGTGGTCGACTATGGCGCTTTGATTTAATAAGTAAAAGTAATACCTTCACTGGTGGTGTTATCGCCGATATAAATAGCAGTGAGTCAAATGGAATTTCTGAAAACCGCCGATTTTATGTCAGCCCAGATGTCTCTTTCATCAATACAACCAGACCCACTCAAGTTATTCTTGATGACGGCACTATAAAGACGGTCTATGTGAAAGACTCTTTTTTATTGGTTAGCATCGGGTCGGGATATCGCGCTCATCCACTTAGCGAGGATGTGAATGATCATTTTTATCTAATCAAAGACATGTATGGTAGAGATTTTCCGACAAGCTACACCAAAATCAACGTCTCTGATCTTGCAGAATGGACATCTGCAGATGCTACTGATGAAGTTAAGTCGAAACATGGTTGGTATTTTGATCCACCAATTGTGGGTGAAAAAATAATGTCGCCCTCTCTTACTTTGAACGGTGTTGTGACCTTTAGCACGTTCGCTAAGGGGGATGATAACGCGGAGGTCTCATGCACTGGTAATTTAGGCAACTCTCGGCAGTATCAGTTCGCACCTTCAGCAGAGATCCGAAATAGAGTCACCTGCAGTGACGGCACAGACAGTTGCAAGGCCAACATTCCTGGTGAAACAGTTACGATCAAAACAACTACAACTCGACTAACTCCCCCTGGCACCTTAATAGAAATACCACCAGAAGCCTGCCCAGAAGGTGAAACCTGTGTAGCACCTAAATGTAATGACTATGCGATCAGTATCCTTTCAGGAACGACGGTCACTGAAAGTAATCTAGACCGGTGTGACCTGTTTGAGACCAATTACTGGGAAGAGGAACTTTAATTGTGAGTTATTCACTAAAACAGCACTCCGGATTCACGTTGCTTGAAGTAATGATCACGGTTGTTATTGTCGGAATTTTAGCGTCAATCGCTTACCCTTCGTACCTTGATAGCGTGCGTAAAGCGAACCGTTCTGAGGCTATTGCGGAGCTGCAGAATATTCTTGCAGCTCAGGAGCGTTACTTCCTTAGAAATAAGACCTACGCGAAGGATCTCACGCTTCTAGGGTATCCAGCTGACGGAACCCTAGATAATTACACATTAGCGGGGGAAGACTGCGATCCAGTGGATCTAACACTCTGTGTTGAAATACGTGCAGCAGCATCAACCAGCTCTCAACAAGAGGACGGTGACATTTTAATGAGCACGTCCGGTATTTCAGCACTTTTTGACCACGGGACAGACACAATTAAAAAGCAACTGTAAAGAACAACCTCAAAGAACAACCTTGATCAAAAAAATAAACCCGGCAATGGCCGGGTTTATTTTTTATATATTTAATAGAACATGATTAAAAACTCACCCCACATCCACCAGCCGCAATTCTTTCGGCAAGGTAAACACCACGTTCTCTTCCCTGCCCTTTAGCTCTTCTGGTTGGCTGCCACCTAACGACTCAAGCTTTGCGACGACCTCTTTCACTAATACATCAGGCGCAGACGCGCCAGCCGTCACACCGACGGCTTTAATACCTACAAGCCACTCAGGTTTGATTTCAGAGGCGTTGTCGATTAAGTAAGATGCAGCCCCCATGCGCTCACCAAGTTCGCGTAGGCGATTAGAATTGCTGCTATTAGGTGATCCCACCACCAGCATTAAGTCACACTCGCTGGCGAGTATTTTTACAGCGTCTTGGCGGTTTTGGGTGGCGTAGCAAATATCGTCTTTACGTGGGCCAGTAATATCTGGAAATTTCTCACGTAAGGCATCAATCACCCGTGCGGTGTCATCCATGGATAGTGTGGTTTGGGTAACGTAAGAAAGCTGTGTGGCGTCGTTAACTGTAAGCGCTTGCACGTCTTCTTCGTCTTCGACTAAGTAGATATTGCCGCCTTTACTGTAATCATACTGCCCCATAGTGCCTTCGACTTCTGGGTGCCCTTTATGGCCAATCAGTATGCACTCGCGGCCATCGGCACTGTAACGAGTGACTTCAAGATGAACTTTGGTCACCAACGGACATGTTGCATCAAATACTCTAAGCCCACGATCTTCCGCATTTTTACGTACGGCTTGTGATACGCCGTGAGCAGAAAAGATGACGATATTATCGTCGGGTACTTCGTCGAGTTCATCAACAAAAATAGCGCCACGTTCGCGCAGATCATTCACAACAAATTTGTTGTGTACCACTTCATGGCGCACATAAATCGGATGTTCAAACAGTTCAAGGGCACGATTTACAATATCAATGGCGCGGTCAACACCGGCACAAAACCCACGAGGATTGGCGAGTTTAATCTGCATCATGCACCTCCAAGATTTGGACGTTAAAAATCAACTCTTTACCCGCCAGCGGATGATTAAAATCAACCGTCACCCAGTCACCTTCAATATCACTAATCACCCCGGGTAACTCTGCGCCTTGGGCATCAGCAAATGACACCATCAAGCCTGGAGAAACAGGCATATCCACCGGAAAGTCTGAACGTTTCATGCTTTGCATATTCTGCGGATTTGGCTGACCAAAGGCTTTTTCTGGTGGCACTAGGAAGCTTTTACTGTCACCTGTGGTTAAACCAATAAGATGCTCTTCAAATCCCGGTAATAAATTGCCATCCCCTAACACAAAGGTCGCTGGCTCTTTATCGAAGGTAGAGTCTACTTCTTGCTCTTCGCTTAATTTAAGTGCGAAATGCATAGTAATACGGCTACCTTGAGCAATAATTCCGAGAGACATAAAACACCTATTTATTAAATGTAACGAGTTGAAGTTTTTGCACAGTTACTTGGTAGAAGATTCCGCCTTCGCTGCACGCTCTTCTTTAATTTCACGAATAACGTCCAGCACCATCATGATCGCACCTAACGTAATGGCTGAATCAGCGATATTAAATGCTGGAAAATAACGGTTATTCCAATGCACTGAAATAAAATCAACAACATGACCGTAAATCACGCGATCAATCAAATTACCGATAGCGCCACCTAAAATTAACGCCAAAGCAATGGGCAGCCACACAGCACCACGCGGTAAACGTTTAATCCACACAATCAACATGATGGACACACCGATAGAAACCGCCGTAAAAAACCAACGCTGCCACCCCGGCTGATCCGCTAAAAAACTAAACGCCGCTCCTTTGTTATAGAGCAAAGTAAAATCCAGAACCGGCAATAAGTACACGGGCTGAGCAAACGTTAGTAGCTGCTCGGCAGCCACTTTGGTTACTTGATCTAAAATTACAGCCAATACTGCAAGCCATAACCAGATCATGGGTGAACGACCTGTCTGTGCATCCGTCATCTGAATCTTCCTTATGCGAAGTGACGGACTTCACCGTCACCTTCTACGTTTTCGATACAACGACCGCATAAAGCAGGATGCTGAGCACTTAATCCAACCGTATCACTGTGATGCCAACAACGTTCGCATTTAGCAGCATCAGACGCCGTTACAGAGACGCGTAAGCCATCTAACTCTGTGGCATCTCCGCCCTCTTCACTCAGCGCTTTAACATCTGCGTTAGACGTGATCATGACAAAACGCAATTCATCACCTAAGCGTTCCAGTGAGGCTTTTAATTCGTCGGCAGCATATAGGGTGACGTTTGCTCCAAGCGAAGCACCGATACGTTTTTCATTACGGGCTTTTTCAAGGGCACCATTGACGGCCTCTTTCACGTCCATCGTGGTACGCCAGTAGGCATCATTTAACTCACTCGCAGGCAACGTCGGGAAACCGGTGTACCATTCCGCTAATTGAGCAGACTCTTCACGCGAACCGTTCACAGGTTGCGGCAACACATCCCAAATTTCTTCAGCAGTAAATGACAATACCGGAGCAATCCAACGCGCCATCGCCTCCGCCACATGATAAAGCGCGGTTTGCGCACTGCGGCGTGGCAAGCTATCCGCTTTACAGGTGTACTGACGGTCTTTAATGACATCCAGATAAAACGCGCCTAACTCCGTTACACAGAAATTCATCAGTGTTTTAGTGAGCGTTTTTAGATCGTAGTTTTTATACAACGCGACGACTTTTTCTTGTAGGCGTTCGGTGTAACCAACAATCCATGCATCTAATGGCAACAAGTCTTCACCCGCCACCATATCCGTCGCTGGATTAAAGCCATTAATGTTGGCTAACAAGAAACGACACGTATTACGCACACGACGATATGAATCGGCATTACGTTTCAGAATTTCATCCGATACGGTCATTTCGCCTGAGTAATCGGTATCCGCTACCCACCAACGAAGAATATCTCCACCGAGCTTGTTCATCACCGTCTGCGGCTCAACCGTATTACCGATTGATTTCGACATCTTGCGGCCTTCACCGTCCACAGTAAAACCATGCGTCAATGCTGTTTTATACGGCGCTTTACCGTACGCAGCCACACTGGTCAGTAACGATGACTGGAACCATCCGCGATGTTGATCCGAACCTTCAAGATACAAGTCAGCGGGCATTTCTAGCTCGTCACGTGCCATACATACCGCCGTATGAGTAACACCAGAGTCAAACCAAACGTCTAACGTATCAACTACCTTAACGTAGCTTTCGGCGTCATCACCGATCAGTTCTTTGGCATCCAGTTCAAACCAGGCTTCAATACCGGCCTGTTCAACTTTTGCAGCAACTTCACCAATTAGCTCTGAGGTACGAGGGTGTAATTCGCTGGTGTCTTTATGCACGAATAATGCAATCGGCACGCCCCACGTACGCTGACGCGAGATACACCAATCAGGGCGATCTTTCATCATGCCTTCAATACGCGCTTTACCCCAACTCGGGCGCCACTCAATGGTATTTTCAACTTCGTTCATCGCCTGATCAATCAGACCCGCTTGATTCATACTGATAAACCACTGCGGCGTCGCACGGAAAATAATCGGCGATTTATGGCGCCAGCAATGCGGGTAGCTGTGAGTAATATTGGCTTTTTTCACCAAAGCGCCGCGTTCATTCAAAATACCGAGTACGCGGAAGTTGCCTTTATCAGCAGTGCTTAAACCCGCTAGTTCTAATGCGTCTAATGCCGCGTTAGAGATAAAATTACCTTGTGCATCCACCAACATTTCTGCTGATTTTATACCGTAATTATTCGACACCACGTAATCGTCCACACCATGCATTGGTGCGGTATGAACGGAGCCTGTACCCGAGTCTGCCGTGACGTGCTCACCCGTAATCACTGGCACGTATTTATCTTTTTCATGCTGGCCTTCTGCGGCTGGCATAAACGGGTGTTTCACCATAAATGGCGCAGATTCTTGCGAAGGTAACTGACCAAACGCAGCGCCTTTAGCAGTAGCTAACACTTCCACATCATCAGCACTTAGGCCATAACGCTGACAAGCATCATCAATAAGGTCGGTCGCTAGCAGCAATACTTCGTCAGCTTCTTTCAAAAGAACTAATGAATATTCAAGATTCGGATGCACAGACACCGCTTCGTTCGCTGGCAGCGTCCAAGGCGTGGTTGTCCAAATAACAATACTGATGGGTTTGGCTGCGATAGATTCATCCGCACCAAAGGCAGAAACAATTCCACCGGCATTAAAGAATTGGAACTTCACATCAATGGCGATGGATTTTTTATCTTGGTATTCCACTTCCGCTTCGGCCAATGCAGAACCACAATCCGAACACCAGTTCACTGGCTTAAAGCCTTTGTGTAGGTGACCGTTATCAATGATTTTGCCAAGCGTACGAATGATGTCGGCTTCGAATTTAAAGTCCATTGTTAGGTACGGATTATCCCAATCTCCCAATACCATCAGACGTTTAAAATCACGACGCTGACCATCGACCTGCTCTGCCGCGTATTCACGACAATGCTTACGAAATTCGCTGGCGGTAACTTTGTCACCCACTTTGCCGACTTTTTCTTCGACTTTTAATTCGATCGGTAAGCCGTGACAATCCCAGCCAGGAATGTACGGCGCATCATTACCGCTTAACGTTTGCGATTTAATGATGATGTCTTTAAGTACTTTATTTACCGCGTGACCAATGTGAATATTACCGTTGGCGTACGGAGGGCCATCATGAAGAATAAATTTATTGCGGCCAGCTCGTGCTTCACGAATCTTTTTGTACAAACCGGTTTCTTCCCAGCGCGCGAGCATTTCTGGCTCACGTTGAGCCAAATTTCCACGCATCGGGAAATCGGTGTCCGGCAAGTTCAATGTCGACTTGTATTGGCTTTCCACTTTATCGTTCATAACAGTCACTTTTTATTAGGGCCAGCTTCGCTAATGAGCGGGCCTATTTTTAATTAAAATCGGAAAGAATCCGGCCGAGCCGCAAAATACGAACGCGCGGCATCTTTATCTGATTGTATGGCAGTACGTAGCGCGTCCAAGCCATCAAATTTTATTTCGTCTCGAATTTTGTGCAGAAACTCTACCGTCAAATGTTGACCGTAAATATCGCCTTTAAATCCGAACAGGTGCACTTCTAACGACGGCTCAGGTGTACCAGCCACCGTTGGCTTAACCCCAAGGTTTGCCACACCGATATATTCTTCGTGGTTCTCAGTAAGCGTCGCATGCACGGCAAATACGCCGGTCATGGGCAATTTAGTCCGTTTAATCATCACATTGGCCGTCGGCGTATCAAGCGTACGTCCTAGCTGGCGACCATAAGCAATGCGACCACTCATACGATACGGGTGATCTAGCAACACCGCCGCCGCCGCTAAATTATCGTTGCTCAGCTCAGTACGTACACGGGTACTACTTACACGCTCGGCGTCAATTTCATGTGTCGGTGTATCGTCTACCGCAAACCCATGCTCACTCCCCGCCACCACCAACGCTTGATAATCACCACTGCGATCACAGCCAAAGCGGAAGTCATCACCCACAATCAAATGACGAATTTTAAGTGCTTGTATTAACACCTCAGAGATAAAGGCATCCGCCGTCATACTACGTAATGCTTCATTGAAGGGTAAGCACAACAGGTAATCGACACCGGCGTTTTGAAGATCGAGAAACTTTTCACGAAAACTAGCCAAACGCGGGGGTGCAAAATCCGGCGCAAAAAACTCTTTCGGCTGCGGCTCAAACAAGATGACTAAGGTCGGTTTACCTTCATCTTCAGCGGCAGTACGCAATGCGGCAAGAATGCACTGATGACCCAAATGCAACCCATCGAAATTACCAATGGTAGCGACGCAGCCATCAAAATCGCGAGGTACATTATGCAGGCCACGTAGCAGGCGCATTGATCTTCCCATTGTTGTCTCTGAATGCCGATAAACCGTAAGGTCTACCGGCGCAAATAAAAGCACGGATTATAGCGGTTTAGCCTAGGAGGTAACAGTGCAGCAAACGGTGTATCAGAACAACTCTCCACGCAAATGTCGCATACGCAACCCAGCCAAGACCATCACGGCAAAATACACAGCGATACCAGCCACAACAATCAAACTCATCCAACCAATACGCTGCATGGTTTCCCAGTCGAGCCACGCCTGCGCATCCCCCATCAACCATAGGGCAACACCAGCCAGCGCTGTATTCGCTAGCAGCATAATCATGCCAAAGCGCATCCAGCCAGCTTGTGGCTGATACACGCCTTGTTTACGCAGCCCGTAATACAGCATCGCCATGTTGTAATAAGCTGATAGTGACGTCGCTAACGCAAGTCCTGCATGTTGAAACGGGACGACTAAAGCCAAGTTCAACACCATATTCACTACCATGGCTTGAATACCAATTTTCACCGGCGTTTTGGTGTCTTGGCGCGCGTAATAGCCCGGTGCCAAGACTTTAATCATCATAAAGGCCAATAAGCCGGTCGCGTACGCCTGCAAGCTCAAGGTCATTTTACCGACATCGTATGCGGTGACCTCACCGTGATAAAAAATGGTCGCCATCAAAGGCGTCGCCAATACCACCAAAGCAAGTGCCGCTGGAGTGGCGATCATAAAGACCATACGCACGGCCCAATCGATAGTGCGCGAGAAAGCTTCTTTATTCGCATCCGCATGTTTGCCTGCCAGCGCAGGCAAAATAACGACCCCAATCGCAATCGCAAAAATCCCCAACGGTAAATTGTTTAAACGATCAGAGTAATACAGCCAACTGACACTGCCATCCTCTAAAAATGACGCCAACAAAGTATCAAGTAACAAGTTAATCTGGCTCACCGACACGCCAAACAAGGCCGGCACCATCAAAGTAAGAATCCGTCGAACCCCTTCGTCTTTTGGTTTTACCGACGGCAAGACCAACAGTTTCATACGCGCAATAAAGGGCAGCTGGAACATAAATTGGAACAAACCAGCGAAGAATACCCCCCAAGCGAGGGCATACAAAGGTTCTTCAAAATAATCGGTATAAAACAGAGTGGCGGCGATCAGGGTGATGTTCAAAATCACCGGCGTAAATGCAGGCACAGCAAAGCGGCCATACGCATTTAAAACGCTGCTAGCGAACGCCGTCATTGATATGAAAAACAAATACGGAAAAGTAATGCGCAACAGATCGCCGGTCAGTGCGAACTTATCAGGGTCACTGCGGAACCCAGGAGAAAATACCCAGGGCAAATAATCAGCACCGATTAATGCAAGACAAGTAATCCCCAGCAACGCTAACCCCAAAACACCCGACACCCTCGCTACCAGCAGCTTTACCTCATCAAAGGTTCGCTGAGTCCGATACTCACTAAGCACGGGCACAAAAGCGACAGAGAAAGCGCCCTCGGCAAACAAGCGTCGAAAGAAGTTGGGGATTTTAAACGCCACAAAAAACGCATCTGCGGCGGCACCAAACTGCTGCGCCACAATCACATCACGCACTAAGCCAAGCACACGACTAAGCAAAGTCATGATACTAACAATCGATGACGACCTAAGCAGGCTGCTGCTTTTCGCTACCGGTGCATTATTGGGGGCTTGAGGTTGGTCAGTCATCTCGGGGCTACATTCACTCAACGATTATCGACGTTGTTTTATTCGTTGTTTTATTCGTTGCTTTATTGATACGAGCGATCAACGAATACGCTAGATAACAACAGTATAGGGAAGTCATATACAAAAAAACCCGCCAGCGGCGGGTTCTTTCATCGTTCTAAAGGGCGATTAGCCTTTCAGAGCGTAAACTCGAGCGTTCAAACGGCTCTTAGTACGAGCAGCAACGTTCTTGTGCATAATACCTTTTGTAACTGCCTTGTCGATGTAAGGCTTAGTTACAGTGAATGCAGCTTGTGCTTGATCGTACTCAGCAGCTTCAATAGCCGTGTTCACTTTCTTGATGTAAGTACGCACCATTGAGCGTAGTGCCATAGTACGAGCACGACGTTTGATAGCCTGACGGGCGCGTTTACGAGAACCAGCGGAATTTGCCACAGTCGGCTCCTTAAATTCGGTTAATAAATTTCAGTTGGTACCTCAGGGGGTACCCTAAGAGGGCCGAGATTATCCAGATTAGCAGCGAAGATGTCAACCGCTGCGCCGGATTGGTTTTGACTCGCCCTTCAAATCGGCAATATGTACGTCAATTTAGTCGATCTGAACCTTTTCAAACGACTTGATCAAATCATCAACGGCTTTCATTTGAGCCAAGTAAGGCTCTAGCTTATCCAAAGGTAATGCACACGGCCCATCACATTTGGCTTCAGCAGGATTAGGGTGCGCTTCAATAAACAAACCAGCGATGCCCAACGCCATACCCGAACGCGCCAACTCAAACGCTTGCTGACGACGGCCACCCGCTGAATCTTCGCGGCCGCCCGGACGCTGAAGCGCATGAGTCGCATCAAAGATGACTGGTGCCTGTTGCTTCATGTCGTCCATGCCGAGCATATCAACCACAAGGTTGTTGTAGCCAAAGCTTGAACCACGCTCGCACAGCATGATTTTTTCATTACCTGCTTCCGCGAATTTTTTGATGATGTGGCGCATTTCATGTGGGGCAAGAAACTGCGGTTTTTTCACATTAATGGCGGCACCGGTTTCAGCCATTGCGACCACAAGATCCGTTTGGCGAGCCAAAAAGGCAGGCAATTGGATCACATCAACCACTTCTGCCACAGGGGCGGCTTGGTGAGGTTCGTGCACATCCGTAATGATCGGCACGTTAAAGGTCTTTTTAATTTCTTCAAAAATCTTCAACCCTTCTTCCATACCTGGGCCGCGGTAGGAATTGATCGACGAGCGATTCGCTTTATCGAATGAGGCTTTAAAGACATAAGGAATACCTAATCGAGTCGTTACTTCTACGTAGTATTCGCAGATTTTCATGGCTAGATCACGGCTTTCGAGTACGTTCATACCACCAAATAAGGTGAATGGTTTCTCGTTGCTTACATCCAGACCAGCAACATTAACTGACTCAATCATTCTAATACTCCTTTAAAAATTGTATTACGCACACTAAACACCAAACAATAAATAGTCTGATTAATTAGAGCACGACCAAATTATCTCTGTGAATCATCTCTGGCTCAGCCACTGAACCCAATGCCGCTTCTAGCGCCGACGTTGGTGTTCTGAGTATTTTTATCGCTTGCTCGCGCGAGTAATTCACCAAACCTTTCGCTACGATGCGACCTTGTTCGTCTTTACACGCAACCACTTCGCCACGCTCAAAACGACCATTGGCAGCAATCACCCCGATAGGCAACAAACTGCGTCCGCCGTCGCGTAACGCGTTAATTGCGCCAGCATCCAGTATTAGCTCACCGTGAGTTTGCAAATGACCCGCGATCCACTGTTTACGTGCTGCGACCGGGGCTTGATCAGCAAGCAGCAAAGTCCCTAACAGCTCGCCTTCGCGTAAACGAGTAATGACTTGATCAATACGTCCACCGACGATCACGGTATCCGCACCTGATCGTGCCGCTAATGTGGCAGCACGCACTTTAGTGACCATACCGCCACGCCCCAATGCACCACCACCGCCAGCCATCGCCGCGAATTGAGGATCAGAGGCACGGCCTTCATAAATTATTTGCGCATCAGGATTGGAACGAGGATCGGCCGTAAACAAACCATCTTGGTCAGTCAAAATTACTAATACATCCGCCTCAACAAGATTGGCAACCAAAGCACCTAAGGTGTCGTTATCGCCAAAACAAATCTCGTCAGTCACTACGGTGTCATTTTCGTTAATAATGGGCACTACGCCCATCTGCAATAAAGCGCGTAACGTGCCGCGCGCATTCAGATAACGCTTGCGGTCACTGAGATCGTCATGAGTAAGAAGTATCTGAGCGGTGTGCCTGCCGTGCTTAGCAAACGAGGTTTCATACGCTTGAACCAACCCCATCTGCCCAACCGCAGCCGCAGCCTGAAGTTGATGAAGTTCATCAGGGCGTTTTTTCCAACCAAGACGCGTCATACCTTCAGCAACCGAACCAGAAGACACCAACACCACTTCATGCCCCGCATCAATCAGATTAGCAATCTGGTCAACCCAGCTTTGCATCCCTTCACGATTCAGGCCCTTACCGTCGTTAGTGAGCAAGGCGCTGCCAATTTTAATGACCCAGCGCTTGGCAGATGCCAGCTGGTGACGAGACGCCTGAAACTGCTCTGTACTCATATCAACCTTACCGATTATCAATGCGCCGTTTATTCTGTGGTGTACACAACTTCAACATCAAAGTCGTCATCATCATCGCTGCCATCTCTGGACGCCTTGCGCGCTTCACGCTCTTGCTTGCGGCGCTCGTACAAGGCTTCAACGTGCTCACGAGCTTCCATCTCCACTTGCTCGCGCTCAGCCTGAATTGATTCGGCAAACTCTTCATCTTCAGAAGCACGCAAACGACGCGCTTCGATGTATTCCATAATGTCGCACGCTAGCGGGAAAGTCCCCTGCTTTGTAATCGCGGCAACTTTATACACTGGACCTTCCCACTGCAATTTATCGATCACAGCCTGACAACGCGCTTCACGCTCTTCTTCAGGGATTAAATCCAACTTGTTTAATACCAACCAACGATCACGCAGTGCTAAACCCGGCGAGAAGCTTTCCAGCTCATTACTGATCGCGGTAACGCGCTCTGCAGGATCAGTATCATCAAATGGGGCCATATCAACAATATGCAGCAACAAATGCGTACGCACTAAGTGCTTAAGGAAACGAGTACCTAAACCAGCACCTTCAGAAGCACCTTCAATCAAACCCGGAATATCCGCGATCACAAAGCTACGATGCTGCTCAATAGAGACCACACCCAAATTAGGCACCAATGTCGTGAACGGGTAATCAGCCACTTTAGGCGTTGCCGCAGAGACCGAGCGGATAAACGTAGATTTCCCCGCATTTGGCAAACCCAGCAGGCCCACATCAGCAAGCACCTTCAACTCAAGTTTTAAGTTACGCGACTCACCTGGCTGGCCCGGTTTTGACTGGCGCGGCGCTTGGTTGGTCGAAGACTTATAACGCGTGTTCCCCAGCCCATGAAAACCTCCACGCGCCACCATTAGGGTTTCGCCATGGGCGGTCAAATCACCGAGAGTTTCACCTGTATCTTCATCAATGGCGGTGGTTCCGATAGGCACCTTAAGGAAGATATCTTCACCTTTCCAACCTGTGCAATCGCGCCCTTGACCACCCTTGCCATTTTGAGCATTAAAGCGACGGGTGTAACGGTAATCAACCAAGGTATTGGCGCTTTCATCGGCTTCCAAAAACACAGAGCCGCCATCCCCGCCGTCGCCGCCGTCTGGGCCGCCTTTAGGAATGTATTTTTCACGGCGAAAGCTCACGCAGCCATTGCCGCCCTTACCTGCTTCCACCACGATGCGTGCTTCATCAACAAATTTCATTTTTAAAAGCTGCCTGCGTTATCAGAGCCTGAATTAAGTCCACTCTGCCTGCCGAGATAACGTAACCTACGCTACCGTGGCAATGTTGATTTATCTGCATACCACACAGCAAACCAATGCTACCGGGCGGTCGAATCTATTCTAACTATTGCGACGTATCTTAAGTCTTCCGACAAAATTGCAGAAGATGTTTTACAAGGATACGTCTTTTATTTGCAAACCAAGCTATCGCTCAGCACGGCCTAAACAATGCGCCTGAGCTCAACCATCGCTGGAGCTTGGTACAAATAAAAACGCCCTGACTGCAACATTCACAGTCAGGGCGCTCTAGCGGTATCGCCGGGGTATTAAGCCGGGATAATGCTTACAGTCTTACGGTTCTTAGGACCGCGAACTTCGAACTTAACTGCACCTTCTACAGTTGCGAACAAAGTGTGGTCACGACCGATTTTCACATTGTCACCAGCGTGGAAACGAGTACCACGTTGACGAATAATGATAGCGCCTGCTTTAGCCGCTTGACCGCCGAACAGTTTGACGCCAAGGCGTTTACTTTCGGAATCGCGACCGTTCTTAGTACTACCACCAGCTTTTTTGTGAGCCATTGCTTTTCTCCTTTCTGCGAGGTCACTGCAACACTGCGGATGCGACGGTATGGTTAACCGCACGGACCTCTAAAAATTAGTGATTAGCCAGCGATGCTGGTGATCTTAATTTCAGTGAACCACTGACGGTGGCCCATCTGCTTCATGTGATGCTTACGACGCTTGAACTTCATGATCTTCACTTTTTTGTGACGACCGTGATTGATCACTTCTGCTGTTACTTTAGCGCCATCTACCACTGGAGCACCAATTTTAACATCGTCGCCGTTGCCAATCATCAGTACTTTTTCTAAATCTAGTGCTTCACCAGTCGCGACTTCTAGTTTCTCAACTTTAAGAGTCTGACCTTCTTCAACGCGGTATTGCTTACCGCCAGTTACTACTACAGCGTACATACTGTATCTCCGCTCTATTATATGGCTGCTACTTAAGCCTGCTTCTATTGGCAACACTCTGGTTTCCATATGGCAGGGAGCAGTTTTCGGGCGCGAGACTATACCGCAGGTATCCTATATCTGCAAGCCCACCCCGGCGCTTTTATTGATACAATCGACGCACATGGCACCACGAGAACATTGACACAAGCGCCAATGCTCCCTAGCATTTGCGCGAGAATCAAGCAGGCATTAAATAAACATGCACATCAAAGACGTTCTGGCTACGGTCGGCGAAGAATTTCAGGCGGTCGATAAGCTGATCCACGAGCAGCTAGAATCCCGCGTTCCACTGGTCGAAAAAATTGCAGACTACATCGTAAGCAGTGGTGGTAAACGCATTCGCCCATTATTAGTGCTGTTAACCGCGAAAGCATTTGATCGCTGCAATGACGACGCCGTAAAGCTCGCCACAGTGATTGAGTTTTTGCATACCGCCACGTTATTACACGATGACGTCGTAGACACCTCAGATATGCGCCGTGGCAATCTCACGGCTAACGCAAAATGGGGCAACGCACCCAGTGTCTTAGTTGGTGATTTTCTCTACAGTCGCGCATTTGAAATGATGGTAGAGCTAGCGTCACTGCCTGTTATGAAGATACTTTCCGGTGCTACCTGTGTGATTGCGGAAGGCGAAGTTTTACAACTTACCAACGTGAAAAATCCAGACACCACCGAAGCTCAATATATGGAAGTCATTCATGGCAAAACAGCCATGTTATTTGAAGCATCCACTCACTCAGCGGCATCGTTATTAGAGCTAAACGATCAGCAGCGCTTAGCACTCAAAGAGTACGGTAAAGAACTCGGCATGGCGTTTCAGCTGGTCGACGACGTTCTTGATTATGAGGGCGATGCGGAAGAAATGGGCAAAAACGTCGGCGATGATCTAGCCGAAGGTAAGCCTACGCTACCCCTTATTCACGCCATGGCGAATGCCAGCGAAGAAGATAGCCAAGTGATCCGCAACGCGATACGCAAAGGTGGGTTAGATGACATGGACAACGTTTTACGTATCGTAAAACAGTGTGGTTCTCTAGACTATACACGCCAGCAAGCTCAAGCCTGTCGAGATCGTGCTCAAGCGCATCTTGATATTGTGCCAGCCTCTGCGGCTCGAGATGCCCTCGTCGCCTTAGCTAATATTGCAGTAGAGCGTACTACCTAACACATCAAAAATTGTTCAAACAACTTACAACACAGCTGCGGAGAAAGAGTAATGCGTACGGGATTTTGGTTACTGCTTTTTTCGCTCGGCCTCCCCGCCCAAGCCAGTCTGCTTGATAGCCTGAATTCAAATGATGCAGAATTTCTTCCGGTAGAGCAGGCTTTCCCTGTCACCACGAACGCATCGCCCGGCGTCGTATCTGCAGAGTGGCAAAGCGTTGATGGCTACTATCTGTACCAGCACCGTATCTATCTTAAACAGAATAAACAGCGCATTGATCCTGTGTCGTGGTCAAAAGACGGCAAAGAAAAGTACGATGAAGCCTTCGGCGACATCATCGCCTACTACGGCGACCTGACCGTTACCTTCGACACCCGCGAACTCACCCCGGGGGCTGCTACCTTGCATTACCAAGGCTGCGCTGATGCCGGGTTATGCTATCCACCACAAACACTCGCGGTTGAAGTTATTGAAAGCTCTGCCATACAAGAGACCTCCCCCGCCAGCAACGCCACGCCAGCCAACTCAACAACATCATGGTTTGAAGGGCGCTCAACCTTAGCCGTCTTGGGTATTTTCTTTTTATTAGGTCTTGGACTGACGTTTACACCGTGTGTACTTCCAATGGTGCCCATTCTTACCAGTGTGGTTTTAGGAGGCGGCAACACCCCCCCGGCTCGCGGCTTTTGGCTATCTTTTGTGTACGTCACCGGTATGGCCATCACCTACGCAGCAGCGGGTTTAGCCGTTGGCTTACTAGGCGCCGGTGCCAATGTTCAAGCGTTAATGCAAAGTCCGCCGGTGTTAATTGGCTTCGCGGTGCTGTTCCTTGTGCTCTCCCTCGCCATGTTTGGTGTGTATGAATTACAACTGCCGTCAGGATTGCGCAATCGTTTAAACAACATTAGTCAAAAGCAAAACGGCGGCAATGCCGTCAGCGTCTTTATTATCGGTGTTCTGTCTGCTCTCGTGGTCTCACCCTGTGTCTCTGCGCCTCTTGCTGGCGCTCTGGCCTATTTAAGCACCACTGGTGATGCATTTGCCGGGGCCTTAGCCTTACTCGCTTTAGGCTTCGGTATGGGCACTCCTTTGATCGTTTTAGGTACCACAGGTGCGACGGTATTACCCAAAGCCGGAGCGTGGATGAATAGAATCAAGTACCTGTTTGGTTTTATGCTTGTGGGGGTGGCTATTTGGCTAGTGAGCCGATTATTACCCGGGCCGCTGGTTCTTGCGCTCTGGGGGGCACTCGCCGTGGCTGTCGGTATTGTGGCTGGCGCTTTAAGTAGCCCAACAGAGTCCGCTCAACGCTGGTTAAAAACGCCCGCGCTGATGATCTTTATTTACGGCGTTGTTGCTATTGCTGGTGCATTACAAGGCAACTCTGACCTGCTCAACCCGATTGGTGAAAGCACACATTCCGAAAGTGAAGCACCTTTTGTCAAAACGACATCTATTGCTGAAATCAATACGCTGATTACCGAATCTCAGCAACCTGTGATGGTCGACTTATACGCCGACTGGTGTATCAGCTGCAAAGTGATAGATGAGGAAATTTTTGCTCAAGAAGATGCTCAACTCGCATTGCGTCACTTACTTTGGGTTCAGCTCGATTTAACGGATAACACAGAAGAGCATAAAGCCTTCATGAACACACACGGTGTATTTGGCCCACCCACTGTATTATTTTTTGAAGCCGGCAGCGATAACAGCCAAGGTCGTATCATTGGCGAACGCCGTAAGTCAGAATTCGTGCAAGAAGCACTTGGTATAATTCCAGCGCCTTAACTGGGCGACCCCTTAAATGGGCGACCCCTTAACTGGACGATCAGACAGGCCACAATATAGGACAGGCCACAACGGCAAACCTTGAAAAACATAACCAAGGCCTCATATAGTTAATATCAAAAACTAAGCAGCAATTTATAGGCTATTCATGCACACCACTTGCCCCTCTTGCGCCGCCATCAACCGTATTCCCGATGATAAACGTAATCAACCAGGACAGTGTGGCCGCTGCAAAAGCGTTCTATTTAACGGTGATGTTGTCGACTTAACTGATGCTGACTTTGCACGTTTCGTTTCTAAAAATGATCTGCCCGTGGTCGTGGATTTTTGGGCAAGTTGGTGTGGGCCATGCCAAATGATGGCGCCCATTTTTAAAGATGCGGCTGCTCACATGCCTTTCGATGCACGTTTTGCCAAAGTGAATACTGAACACGCTCAAGGAGTGTCAGGCCAATATGGAATTCGAAGCATCCCAACCCTGATTGTGTTTCACCAAGGCAAAGAGATAGATCGTTTAGCCGGGGCACTTCCCGCCGCTCAACTTCAACAGTGGATACGGCAAGCGCTCCTCAAAGCGAAACAATAAGAAAAAAGAAATAAAACGTTAATCTGACTTACCACCGTTAACAACATACTCCAGCGCCTTCATCACGGGGGCGATGGCTTCATTCCAGTCTGCGGCTTCTTTGTACAAGGCATCCAAGCTGTTCATGTGATCACTCACTAAGCTCAACACTCTTTCTTCTTGCTCGTCATGGAGGCTAAGCACGAGCAACTCTTCTTTTAATTCTAGCGCCAAATCTGCACGCTCAGAATCAACCCGTGTCATCATATCTTTTTGCAGTAATGTACGTTCATGAAGTGTTTTTTCGGCTTCATTAACAACATCAAGTAATTCATCTTTTTGGCGTAGCTGGGCTTCCATGCTGAGGCTTGCCACTCGAGCGTCCGTTGCATTTAAGATCACTGCAAGGTGATCCTTGATACGTCCGAAACGAATTTCATCTTCATAAGGTATGTTTTTCAAAAACAGAGAGGTCTGGGGGTAGTTCACCAACATCCGACGCCCAAATTCCATAATGCGGCCACCACCATGCCCTGACTGCATCAAGTCTTCTTCTAGCGCTGAGGCTCCGCCACTATCACTTTGCGAATAGTATCGTGGCCATTCATCGCTGTCTTGCCAACATGAGAATACGGCATTAAGCCCAAAACGTGATAACAAACCGAGTAAAGCTTCCGCTAGGTGATCTAATTTCTGGCAAGCTGAAATTTGCTCCATATAACGCACAATTTCACCTTGTTCGGCTGAGTGTGTCATCGCCTCAAAAGCCGCTTGCTTCGCGACTTCTGCGGTACTGATCAACTCTCTCTCGTAACGACGATGGTGTAAGGCGCGACCGACCTTGGCCTGTAATTCAGCAACATCAAAAGGCTTACTGATGTAGTCATCCACCCCCGCTTCATAAATGGCCAAGCGCGTTTGGATACTTAAGTTATCACCCACATAAATCACTGGTGTTGACTGGGTATTTGGGTTGTCACGCAGCATCTGGAATAGCTGATCATCTTCCTCAGCCATGCCCGTTGCATCTAACACAATGCAGTCTGTTTCAGAGTCGCCTTGTGTAAAAAAATCATGGATATCAGAGAACCCAACCACGTCTAAATGGCGCAATAACTGACCAAGCAGTGAAATGGAGTGCTTTTCGTTATCAAAACGACGACTTTACCGGGCATTTCGGTGATTAATCCTTCAGAAAAAACAATATAAACCAATAAACTAGCTCGAAAGCGGGTTCAGTAACACTGCTATAAATAAAGCTCACAAACACCAATTGCGCCACTGAATATCAGATAAAGGGGAGAATAACTAAATATGACAACAGCGAGACTAGTGACCTAAATCAAGGTGATGCCCAACATTTCCCGTAATCTGAACGTATAACGTAAAGGAGAAAATTATGACTGTAGAGCACCATGACTTACACCACGAGTTTCCTGATATGTCAGATCGAATTCGAGAACTAAAAATGCACGACCGCCACTTCGCTCGCTTATTTGATGAGTATCATGAGTTGGATAGAGAAGTGAGAAAAATTGAGGACGATGTCACGCCAGCGGCAGATGACGTGTTAGATGCGCTTCGAATGCGTCGAGTTCATTTAAAAGACGACCTAGCTTCCATGCTAAAACAAGCCTAAACATTGATGACATGCCTAAGCGTCTAGTTAGGCATGTCCTCGTTAGCCCAGCCCTCCGACATCCACGCCTTCGGCCTGCTGGTCTGCATGATATGAAGAACGCACAAGTGGGCCACTAGTCACACGAACAAAGCCCATCTCCTTCGCAATATCACCCAACTCTTTGAACTCTTCAGGCGTCGCAAAGCGCTTCACAGGGGAATGTTCTCGGCTGGGCTGTAGATACTGACCTAACGTGATGTGATCAATATTGTGAGCACGCATGTCACGCATCACCTCTATCACCTCTTCGTTCGTTTCCCCCAGACCCAACATCAGCCCAGACTTGGTAATAATATCTGGCTGGCGAGCCTTGTAATGCTTCAATAAATCAAGCGACCACTGATAATCAGACCCAGGGCGACACTCTTTGTATAAACGAGGAACAGTTTCAAGGTTGTGATTGAAGACATTCGGTGGTGTTGCGCTAAGAATATCCAGCGCCACCTCCATACGACCACGAAAATCAGGCACTAAGGTTTCTATCTGAATGCTAGGTGAGTGCTCACGGGTTAAACGAATACAATCGGCAAAGTGCTGAGCACCACCATCACGAAGATCGTCACGATCAACCGATGTAATAACCACGTACTTGAGGCCCATATCCGCAATGGCTGTTGCTAGGTTTACCGGTTCATCAACATCCAGAGGGTTCGGTCGACCATGGCCAACATCACAAAATGGACAGCGACGTGTACACACATCTCCCATAATCATGAAGGTCGCGGTACCACCACCAAAGCATTCGCCAATATTTGGGCAACTCGCTTCTTCACACACCGTGTGTAACTTGTGTTTACGCAGCTTTTGTTTAATTTCGTTGATCTTAGGTGTCGCCGGAATTCGTACTCGAATCCAATCGGGCTTACGTGGAATTTCTTCCGTCGGAATGACCTTAATCGGGATGCGAGCAACTTTATCAGCGCCACGTAATTTTTCACCCTGCACTACCTTAGGTCGATCAGACATCTGTTACTCCGGAGATTCATTAGTCATACCTGAAGACTCTTTCACAATCAGGCGCTGAAGATGATATGCAAGACGTTCGGATACGAGATCAACACTGATCGCTTGTGACGTCTCTGCCACCATCTGGGTCATTTCCATGCCCGCGTACCCACACGGGTTAATTCTTCTAAACGGCTCTAGATCCATATCGATATTTAATGCTAACCCATGAAACGAGCGACCGTGACGAATACGTAGCCCAAGCGAGGCTATTTTTCGTTCACCGGTATATACACCCGGCGCATCAGCACGGGGGGCAGCATCAATACCCCATTCTGCAAGCGTGTCTACCAGTGCCTGCTCTATAGAGCTAACTAGTTGGCGCGGCCCCCACCCCATACGGTTAATATCCACCATCAGATAAACAACCAGTTGCCCCGGGCCATGATAAGTTACCTGACCACCACGATCCGTTTGGACGACAGGAATATCACCGGGAAATAGAACATGCTCCGCCTTGCCCGCTTGGCCTTGGGTAAACACAGGCGGGTGCTGTAAGAACCATAACTGATCGTCGGTATTGTCTTCGCGAGATTCAGTATAGGCCGTCATCTCAGCGTATACGGCATCATATTCTGCAAGACCAAGCTGACGAATTAGCATTACATCACCATGCGCACAGTTGGATGTGCGCTGAGGTCTCTATGTATATTGGATAATTGATCGGGGCCTGTCGCCGTAATATAAATCGTTAACGAGCGAAAACGTCCATTACTGCTTTCATTCACTCGAGTACGATCATTGTCACTGATTTCTGCATGTGCGCTGACAATTTCGATCATGATCTCGTCATAACCTTCAATCGTTACCCCAACGATTTTGATTGGGTAATCAGTACATGGAAATTCTATTTTGGGAGCGTCGGGTTGACTCACGGGTTCAGCCTCATTGATTCTTCACGCAGTACGACCTGCAAATAGGATCTGACAAAAATTGCTCACACAAATATGGGGGTCGCCGGTGGATTTTTCAAGTCACCGGCATTAGCGGAGTGGCCTCAAGCAAATACTTAAGCAAATACCTAAGCAAATAGACGAACAAAGAACAGTTTAATACTGCCAAAGAATCGCCCCAAGAAGCCCGATTCGTCTATATCGGTCGCAGCGACCAGAGCGTGCTCCGCCATGACATCATCACCCATTTTAAGCGTTAACGTACCCACTTTTTCTCCCATCGCCAGCGGCGCTTCTGGGTAGTCTGGAGTCACGACTTCAGCCGTTAAATCATCTTTCGAACCACGAGGAAGTGTCATGTATAAATCGGCCCCCAACACGAGATCGACCGTGTCTTGTTTACCCAGCCATAGCTTCTCGGTAGCAAGCACATCACCGGCGCTATAAAGTTTATACGTCTCGAAATAGCGGAAGCCATACCCAAGCAATTTTTGTGTTTCACGAGCACGAGCTTCATCACTGCGAGTTCCCATCACCACTGCGATTAAGCGCGTATTTTCTCTTTTAGCCGATGCGGCTAAACAATAACCCGCTTCTTCGGTATGACCTGTTTTTAAACCATCAACGCTGGGATCGCGCCATAACAATTTATTGCGGTTTGGTTGACGAATATCGTTGTATTCAAAATATTTCTCCGCATACAAACCGTAATGATCTGGGTGGTCTTTAATAATGTGCTTCGCTAAGGTAGCAAGGTCGCGAGCAGTCGTTAAGTGCCCTTCTGCGGGCCAGCCAGTAGCATTCTCGAAATGCGTATTAACCATGCCAAATTCTTGCGCGTATTGGTTCATCCAGCCTGAAAAAGCACTTTCAGATCCGGCAAAATATTCCGCTACGGCGATCGATGCATCGTTACCCGATTGAACAATGATACCGCGTAACAGATCAATTAAAGGAACCTCAGTGCCTTCACGCACCCACATTTTAGAGCCGCCTTTCTTCCAAGCATTCACACTAATAGGCACCAGCGTGTTTTCTTGAACATTCCCTTCAACCAATTCATGAACAGCAATATAGCTAGTCATCATCTTGGTCATACTGGCGGGTGGTAATTGCTCACTAGAATTATGTTCAACAAGCACATGGCCGCTGTCTGCATCAATCAAGATGTAAGCACTGGCATCAAGCACCGGTGGCTTAGGGATAATGACGGTAGCGTGGACAGCCACAGACAAAAAAAGTGACAAAAAGAATGACAAATTAATAACAGGAGAAGCGGTAAATAAACGAAATAAAGGCATGGGATTCATAGATTCGTGTGTAAGTGAGCGGGATTGTATCACGGCGGCTGACAAAGTCAGCGCTAGCCAGTAAATGCGACCACATCCGGGAATAAGGGTTCCCTTAAGATTAAGGGAACGCTCTCATTAGAAGTACCGGCTAGTTGGCACTACGTTCCAATAACGAAGATTCACGAGGCGGATGCAAAGCAACCGTTGGTGTTCCATCTTTCGCTAATGGTTGATAGCTATGACGTAAACGGTAGCCTGAATCTAAACGACGTGCACACAGAGTCAGACGCACAGCCAACCAGCGGTAATCTGATTTACTGACCGTGGTAACAACCACGGAAGCGTCCTTATCGACCATCACCTGACAAATATCGCCCATTTTATCCGCAACCTTGCGATCACGATTTGCCAGTGAATCAGCTGGCACTTCATAGGTTTTGATCGCTTCCGTATTCACACTCGCACCCGCCCATAATCGAGTCGACTGCGCCACTGGCGTTTTCAATGTTTTGGCCGACGGTTTAGGCGTGCGAACCACCGGTTTAGGGGTTGGCCTTTTAACGGCTCGGGGTTTCGCCACTGGAGGGATAATGTCATCCAGAGCAATATCATCAAGATCCACAGGCGATGACATTAAAGGCGATGCGCGTTTAACAGGTTTAGCCGCTGCTCTAGCCGCTTCAGCCGCTTCTTGTTCTGCCTTTTGAGCGGCAGCCAATGCTGCGCGACGTTCACGCTCCATTTTCTCACGACGTTCGCGTTCAGCGGCTGCTTTACGATCTGCCTCAACCTGACGAAGCGCTAATTCTTTTTGCCGTTTCTCAGCTTCGACTTTTAGACGCTGCTTTTCTTTAGCCGCCGCATCAGCCAATTTACGCTGACGTTCAATTTCCGCTGCATTGGGGGCTACTGCCGCAGTCACTGCAGGTTTGGCTTGACCAGAATTAGACAACGCTTCATCAACAGCACGCTGTTCATCTTCTAAACCTTTAGTTAAGGCTGCTACCTTCCACACTTTATCTAAATAGCCCTGCGCTTTGGTGTAATCACCATTGGCGCGCGCCTCTTTAGACAGCGAGATATATGCCTCACCCCAGCTGTACGCTAAACGAACGACACGAAAGTCGAACGGAGCTTCGCCACGGAATTCGTTAATTTTTTCAAGCGCATTATTACCTGGAGGCGAAGACAATCGTAGCGCTTCGATATCCAGATCAATCCCTTGAAGAAGTTTATCAAGCTCTTCCGGCGTTGCCGAGAAGGCTGGTGCAGTAGCCAAAAGGGCCACAAATATCATAGAAATTTTTTTCATGAATCACTTGTTATCGTTGTGATGAATCGGTGCTGAGGGGTAAGATGCAGACAATTCCTAAGGTCTGTCAAGTTTCATCATCCAGTTTGGAGAGTTAGCGCACATGTTGATGCGTCTAGGGTCGATTCTTTTTGCGTTGCCTGCCATTGTTTTACTCGTCCTGTATGGGATTGAACTGTCCACTGTTTCAGACTGCACTGACCAAAGTTTATTCTTTGATTATGTCACGAATAGCTGCGTCGAACAGAAAACAGAACAAAGCAGTTATTACCACCGTAACAGCACGTTTGTTGATCTCATGCTTTTGTTATCTGCCTTCGGCTCAATGCTGATGATCTGGGGGATGCTGGCCAAGGGCATGAGCAGACCAAAAGACTGATGCCATCTGTGTGTAAGCAATGACACCTAATATTCAGCAATAATGACCTAACCGCAACATTTCTTCCACTTGCGCTCGCTTCCGCACAAACACAGATCATTGCGACCAGGTTTTAATAAAATAAACTCAGCATTGCCATCAATATACATCCAGTGTTGATCTTGACGCTCAAAGTCTGATGTTTCAACCAATTCAAACCATTCGTTGTTTTCTTTAAAGCGCGCTTTAAAGCTCACCCTACCACGCTGATCTTGTTCGCTAGCATCCGTTATTTGTAAATCAAACCATTGCGTATTTTCTGGCAGGTCGAGTTTTGAAGGACGTGTTGACGGATGCCAGCTTTTTAATAAGTAATCAACCTTCCCGGTGGCAAACGCGGTATAACGTGAGCGCATCAAGCGCTCAGGTGATGGCGCCGGAGCCCCCGCAATAACATCTTCACAACACTCACTATAAGCAAGCCCGCTATGACAGGGACATTGGCTCACTGCAAGCCACCTCGCGCAGCGGCCATCAATACACCTATCGCTGTGCTTAATTCTTCACTGCGCTCAGGCTGACGGAACGCATCCAATATGTGCTGGCGCTTACCTGGCAACGTCATTAAATCGCCCACTAACGCAATAAAGGTTTCTTGCCCTGCTTTGGCCAATTGCTCTAGATACAAATGCAACGTGGCTCCTTCTAAGTCACGCCAGCATCGACTTCCTACGGCACTTAGCACCTCCGGCTCGCTGGCCACTGGGTGCTGCAACACCAACTGTAAAATTTGGCGTCGCTGGTCAAGGCTTACACTGTTCGATAAGGCACGACAAAATGCAGCCAAATCAACCGCGGTAGGGACTTCAGCCATCACTTTGGCAAGCGTGTCAGCCAATGCCAATGTTAAACGCGAGTCAGGCTCAGCGCTTTCTAAGAACCCTAATAAAACATTACGAGGGACCGTCGGAATATGACCAATCGCATTGGCCAACAATGCACTGTTGTTGTTTTCATCGAGGCGAGCAACTACCTCAGCCAAGCCTTGCAAACCAAGTTGCTGCCAGTTATCCCAACCAGTATCTCCACTCAAATACGCACGCGCGGTGGCATAAAACTGTGTTTCAGGTTGTTTTAGTGTTTTTAATGCCAGCGCATGAAAATAGGCCATGCGGTTGCCATCAGGCTTGTACGAACAAGGGGCGTCGCCGTGCTCTTTATCTGGCGCCTGAACCACACGAAGCCAGTGCTGTAAGAATTCATCTCGCGGCCCCGGTAATAAAATATTCTGCTCATCCAATGGCAGTTTCAAAAACCAAATATTGTGTTGGCCCGGTTTATCAGGGTTCCAACTAAGCACCCCCACCCAAGCGTGTCGTAAATAAGGGGTTGGGTAGGGTTTTGCTAGGTTTTCAATCGCTTCAAAATCGCGACGGCCAATTTTGGCGATACGACGACCCAGGTCAAACACACGCATTTGCGCACCGCTGCTCGTGATAAATTGGCTAATAGACACGACCTACCCCTTATTTTTCTGTGTAAAAGTGCGAATGGTATCAGGTTTTATCATTCGCTATCATGACCAGACAACTGAGAGGAATTACTATGATGTTTATTGTCGCAATTTTAGCGAGCTTTGTTTTAGGGGCAGGAATTACGGCCCTGTTTCTGTCATCACGCTGGAAACAAGCGGTCGCAGAAGCACGAGAGTCTCTGGATGGCATGGCTGAAAAATACAAAATTCACGAGCAAGAAAATCGTGAGCTAAAGCAAAAAAATGCCGATCTTGAATACCAAGTGGGTTCGTTAAACAAAGATTTGAAGTACGAGCGTAGCCGCCCAAAAAGCTTACCCAACGACGAGTAAACCCTCAGCTATTTAATGACAACCATCGGCTGGTAGCTGTCAGCTTCTACGCTGCGCGAGCCAACTCACGATCACAGCCACAACGCTCGCGCCCACCAATATAGCCAGCAAGCGCGGGCCATCGACAACGCTCAAAAACTCTTCTCCCAGCCAGTACATCCCCAGTAAATAGACACAGCCCCAAGCCGGGGCAGACAAGGCGTTAGCTGTCCAAAAAATGCGCGGCTGCATTTTCATCGCCCCAGCGACCAAAGGAACAACAGGGCGTATAGGGCCGATAAAACGTCCTAATGCGATACTCCAGACACCGTAACGATAAAAAAACTGCTGTGCGTTTTTGAGCCAATGAGGATGTCGTTGAAAAAATCGCCAGTGACGAATGGTGTGACCTGACTTCTGCCCTAGCCAAAAGCTAACACCATCCCCTAAAAAAGCGCCCAGCGTACCCGCCACAAACCAGTGTAAGGGAGATATTTGTACACTCACAGCCACCAACGTTAATGACAACAGAAGCCCTACGCCGGGAATCAACAAACCAACCACGGCTAGAGATTCGGCAAAGGAAACCAGAAAAACCGCCCACAAAAGCCCTATCGGGCTGAGTCCATCAAAGCTATATTCAAACACTAGGGCACCTATGATTACTGCAGTGACGGCTGCGACTTTCAAGAAAATAACAGTTCAAAGCGCTACTTTGAAGGCAGGTAGGCCTCGCTCAGTACGACGATATGATGCAAAGTTACCCTGAATAATCCGCGAACATGGTTAATTAAGGGCAAAGACGTTGCTTAGCCCCTCGTTAACCAGTTAAATACAAGGTCAGAGACACAGATTAAAAGGAATAGGGCGACAAATCATCGCTGAGAGACTCATCTCCAGCCAGTATTGCCCAAAATAATAAAATGAAGTCAGCCTCTACAGATACCTCTCGCATCAGCGTCAGTGCCCATTACACTGGCTACATCTGGTACAAACACGGTTTGTCTGCACGTGGTTTTGCCACACAAGCCGGTCGTTTCGCCAATGCCACACTTGCGCCAGTCAACGCTTTGCTGCGTGTACTTGCGGGTGCGGACATAGATATATTTTTACTGCAACGCCACTCGGTCATTGATCATCAAGTCAAAGAGTTGATTGAACAAGAAGGCGTTACTCAAATTGTAGAGTTGGCTTGTGGTTTATCGCCTCGTGGTTACCGACTTAAAAAAGCCTATCCGCAACTGCGTTATATCGAAGGTGATTTGCCCGCGATGGCAGCACGTAAACGTAAGTTGCTAGAAGACATTGGCTTAAGCGAAGGTCATGAGGTCTACGAGTGTAATATTCTGCAGCCTGACGGCGAGCATTCGCTTGGGGCTCTAATGGACAAGTTGGACCCAACGCAACCAACGCTGATCATTACCGAAGGTTTAGTGAATTATTTCGAATTATCTGAAATTCGCGAAGTCTGGTCTCGTATGGCAACGAGCTTAAAAGCATTCCCTAAAGGCTGGTATATCACGGATTTGTACCCAGACTTTGCCGACCATCCCTCATATCGATATGTGAAATTCGCACAGCGCTTGGTTGGTTTGTTCACGCGCGGACAGTGGCCACTGCACTACCCCAATGACCAAGCCATTCAGGATGGGTTTCGTGGTGACGGCTTCAGCAAGGTTGACGTGCTTGATCCTGCCGACTTTTACGGAAAGTTGAGCAACTTACCTGAAGTAAAAATTCAGACCTTAGTACGCATCATCAAGGCGGAAGTTAGCGAGTAATCACTCGCTAAATGCGGCTAACTGTAGACTGGTGCGTTGCTGCTTATTGAGACGACCAAGTAAGCGCTTTTCTAGCGCTTCGCTGTCTTCAGCGCTGGTGCGAGTCACTGCCGCCACACTGATCGATAACTCAGCAAAAGGCCGCCACGACTGCTCTTGGATTTTACGTTTCATCCGCTCCATCAAAACAATCGCACCTTCTTCTCCGCAGTTAGGTAAGACCAAGACGATCAAATCATCCTCCATACGAAAAATGTCATCCTCTCCACGAATTAGCTGGCGAATACGCTTCACGAAACGCGGCATAAACTGCAAGATCGTGCGATTGCCATGCAGGTCAATTAACTGTCGATAATCATCCAACACAATACCAATCAAGCTCACGCTCTGACGTGTTGCTTCACCGCGAGCAGTTTCACGTTCAAGCAAGTGATAAAAATGTTCACGGTTATACGCTCCCGATACCTGATCCGTCAGCGCCAAACGCTGCAACGACCCACCTTTGAGCAAGATCAAATAGGCAAAACACCACGTTGATAACACCAAAAGCGTAAAGTTAGTGGTGTACCGCAACGCCATAAAGGCGTCTTCATGCACCCATAACACCACAGCCATCGCCAACGCAGTGGCGATGTTAAACAGGGTGGCGTGATACATAGGCAAACAAAAGTAAGTAAACATAGGAACAGCAAACAGGTAGTGCACCATTAAATCTGGATACGCTGGCAACTGAAACAGAGCCAACCCTGCAAGGGCGGCTACTAAGGGGTAGTTCACCCACAAGAAAGCGTCTTTATCACGATTAATATAAATATAAATCGCGCTAAACAAAAACGCAGGGATCGACACCGCGTTCGATAACACCAGCGAGTACAAGCCTTGGCGGTATTGATCATAAATCAAAATAAGTAACGCAACAGACACCAAGGTGTACACCGTCGCTTGCAAGCGCGGCAGTAACTGATCTTGTGGCAAATCATTCATGGTGATCATTTAACGCTCCTTCTATGCGATCAATAATGGTTTGAATCTCATCCTCGGGTAAGTAGCGATCACGAGAAGTACGAACATTAGCCACACCGTCATACCGCTCACTGCCCTCTAGGTCATCCATTAAATTCTCACACAGCACACTAACAACCTCTTCTGAACTGTGTGGCATCAAGATCACAAAATGATCTGAGTTAAGGCGATAACACGTATCGAAGCGGCGCAGACATCGTTTGAGCTTTTTACCCAAATAACTCAAACGCTCTTCATACTCTTCCGTTTTTAATAACTCCCAGTCCTTCGGGACGGCGACCCCAACTAAATTCAACTCATCACTTTGACGGTCTGCCCGAGTCATTTCTTTGGTTAGATCTAATCCCAGCTGATATTGGTTATAAACCTGAGTCACAGGATCAGTATTCACAATCGCACTTAAACCTTGATTATTACGCTCATTAATCAAGGCATACATCACCGCAAAGGCGTAACAAGCACCGTACGTGAAGAGAATTTGTAAACGTAAATAGCTGTCAAATTCGCTGATAATCATCAACACCATCGCGGTGCTGTAAATCAGAGCAAGATAACTGGCCACATGAAAGGCAAATAAAAAATAAATAAAGCCAGGAATAAAATAGACCCAGTGCACGACCTGTTCACTTTGCTGCATACCAAACAAAGTAAACATCGCCAGCGCAAATACAAGAATCCACTCTGGGTATGGCGACGAGCGCTGATGCCCGCGCAGCAGCAACATTAAGGCATATAGTAGCAGTATCAGAGCAAATCCAGCCGCAACAGCCGCAAATACAGTGTGTGACTCGATCAAGTCGAGTACCGCAATGACACTCAATGCTAAGGCCGCAAACAGACAGTAAAGTACCTTCACTTGCAGCACTACTAGACTGTGAAACTGGGCTTTTTCCATATCCTTAATATTCCTGAATAACCAATCAGATAATTTCGGAGCAGCAGCTAATCGATAACCCTAGTAGTGTCATATAGTAACTAACACGCTACCCGAGTCATCAGTGTAGTAGTTCGTGTATACTATCGCACACTTGAAAGACCATTATTGATTCATAGTTGATGAATAGGTCTCAGATAATTCAACTCAGTTAATTCAACTTTACTATCGGATTCACAGATGAACGTTGCTGACTATATGCAAACGCTGGGTGAACAAGCCCGAGCAGCTTCTCGCGCGATGGCTCGCTCATCGACCAAAGATAAAAACCGTGCACTAACTGCCATTGCCGCTGAAATTGAAACTCAACGCGCGACCTTGCGTGCCGCCAACGCTGAAGACATGGCCCGCGGCCAAGAAAACGGCCTTGATGCCGCCCTACTTGATCGTCTGGAGTTAACCGACGCGCGTATCGACGGTATGTTAGAAGGCCTAGAGCAAGTGGCTGCACTGCCTGATCCTGTGGGCGAAATCACCGACATGAAATACCGTCCTAGTGGTATTCAGATTGGTAAAATGCGCGTGCCTCTCGGTGTGATCGGCATTATTTACGAAAGCCGCCCTAACGTGACGATTGAAGCCGCAAGCTTGTGCTTAAAATCAGGCAACGCGGCCATTTTACGTGGTGGCTCAGAAGCAATCGCCTCCAATAAAGCCCTCGCTGCATGCATCAGTGCCGGTCTAAAGGCCGCGGGCTTACCGCAAAGTGCCGTCCAAGTCGTTGAAACTACCGACCGAGAAGCCGTTGGCGCACTGATTACGATGCCTGAATACGTTGATGTTATCGTACCCCGGGGTGGCAAAGGTTTAATTGAACGTATTAGCCGTGACGCTCGTGTTGCTGTAATCAAGCACCTAGATGGCATCTGCCATGTTTACATCGACCGCGAAGCGGACAGCACCAAAGCCATTAATATAGCGATCAATTCAAAGACGCATCGCTACGGCACATGCAACACCATGGAAACGCTACTGATTCATAAAGATGTCGCAGAAACCATGCTGCCACAACTGGATGAAGCCTACAGCCACTTAAACGTTGAGTTGCGCGGCTGTGAAGCAACCTGCGCTATTTTGACCGACATTAAAGCGGCCACGGAAGAAGACTGGCACACCGAATACCTAGCGCCGGTATTGTCGATCAAAGTGGTTAACGACATGGACGAAGCCATCGACCATATCAACCACTATGGCTCGCACCACACCGACACCATCATCTCTGAAAACTACACGCTGGCGCGTCGCTTCTTAACCGAAGTAGACAGTGCTTCAGTGATGGTTAACGCCTCAACGCGTTTTGCCGATGGTTTTGAATACGGCCTAGGCGCTGAAATTGGTATCTCTACCGATAAAATTCACGCACGCGGACCTGTCGGTTTAGATGGTTTAACTTCGCAAAAGTACATAGTGCTTGGTAACGGTGAAGTCCGTAAGTAAGCACAATTCAGTTGCCCTACTGGGCGGGACCTTTGATCCTGTTCATATTGGGCATCTGCGAATCGCTGTTCGATTGCGTGAGTTAGGGTTTGAACGTGTGGTGATGATTCCTAACAACGTACCACCGCATCGTGAGCAACCCATTGCCTCAGGGGCAGCGCGGCTAGCCATGCTTAATTTAGCCATTGCTGATTTAGGCGGCGACTTAAACGGCGACTTAAACGGCGGCTTAAACGGGGAGCTAGGCAGCAACTTAGGCGGTATTGAAACAAGCGAAATAGAATTACAACGCGCCGAGCCGAGTTATTCTGCCGCAACCGTGGAAGAGCTTCACCGATTATGGCCCCAAGCTTGTTTAACGTGGGTGATGGGTAACGATGCGTGGAACGGGTTTGATCGTTGGCACCAACCAGAGCGCTTATTAAAATATGCAAATGTTTTGGTGGTTTCGCGCCCGGGCGACAGCGCCCGAAGCGATGGTTGGCTGGGCGAAATCAAGCAAAAGAACGCCAGCAACACAGACACATTATTAAGCAGTAGCGGTGGCAAAATATGTCATTTGCACTGGCCCGAACTGGATATCTCAGCGTCTGACTTGCGCCGAGCTATCAAGCAAGGCGACAATATCGTTTTTCTGACCCCAACACAGGTACAGAAATACATTAAACAACACCAACTATACCGATAGGACTGCATGCAAACTGAGCAAATTAAAGAGCTCGTCGTCGACGCTCTAGAAGACATGAAAGCACAAAACATCATTGTGCTCGACGTACGCGGCCGCACCTCAGTCACTGACTGGATGGTCATTGCACATGGTACTTCCAGCCGTCATGTATCTGCCGTAGCAGGTAATGTTGAAGAAAAAGCCAAACACGCAGGGCTACGTCCAAAAGGCACTGAAGGCCGTAACTCTTCTGACTGGGTGCTCATTGACCTGTTCGACGTTGTCGTTCATGTCATGACCGAACAAGCACGCCATTTTTACGATCTTGAACGTCTCTGGGGAGAAACCCAAGAAGCAAGAAATCAAGAGAGTGGTGTGCAGGACGTTGGGCAGAACGACGCATGAAATTACGGCTACTTGCCGTCGGAAATAAAATGCCTGATTGGGTAGAGCAAGGCTTTCATGAATACGCCCGTCGCCTACCCAAAGACTGCACGATTGAGCTGGTCGAAATTTCGCCCGGCCATCGTGGCAAAAATGCCAGCATCGACAAAGCCATGCAACAAGAAGCTGAAGCGCTGCGCAAAGCAATACGCCCTAGCGATCACGTCGTCGCATTAGCCGTTGATGGAAAGCCCTGGTCGACGGAACAATTATCCAATCAACTCGAGGGTTGGCGAGGCCTAGGCTGTGATGTCGCATTATTAATTGGCGGCCCAGATGGCATGACCGATGACATCATGAAACTCGCGAAGCAACGCTGGTCGCTCTCGGCATTGACCCTGCCCCACCCTCTTGTTCGCGTGTTATTGTCCGAACAAATCTATCGTGCCTGGACCATCCTCCAGGGACACCCCTACCACAAGTAAACCATCGCTATGCTAGGACAATCGATCAGGGATAAATCGTTTGAGCGCCGCTTGTTTCGGGCGCGGGCGATTGCTGCCGCGATTTTAGTACTGGTCTGCATTTCGGCCTTGGCTTGGCGCATGATCTATTTGCAGGTCACCCTGCATGAAAAATACAAAAACCTCTCAGAGAACAACCGGGTTCAAATTCGTCCTGTGGCCCCCAATCGAGGGTTAATCTACGACCGTAACGGCATACTGCTCGCAGAGAATATCCCCGCTTACAGCCTGACAATCGTGCCGGAACGAGTCGATAACCTCGAAGAAACCTTAGCGTCCCTGAACGAACTGGTCGGCCTTACCGACAGAGACCTTGAACAGTTTGAAAAACGTCGTGGGTATCGACGCCCGTACGAACCTCTGGTGATTCGTCAAAGCTTGAACGAAGAAGAAATTGCCGCCGTCATGGTCAACCGCTTTTACCTACCTGGTGTCGATGTTGAAGCACAGCTGATTCGTCACTACCCACACGGCGAAGCCTTTGCTCATGCTCTGGGTTATGTTGGACGTATTAATCAAAGCGATCAGAACAAAATTGAACGCGATGACGACAACAGGCGTCGCTATAGCGCCACGACCCACATTGGTAAAATTGGTATCGAATCACGCTATGAAGACATCCTTCATGGTGAAGTAGGCTATGAAAAAATTGAAACAAACGCTCGCGGACGCCTACTAAGAACACTTGAACGGGTTGATCCTCAGCCAGGCAAAGACCTCACACTGCATCTCGACAGTCGGCTGCAATTATTATCCGCCGAATTACTTAAAGAACGGCGTGGTGCGGTCGTGGCAATTGAAGTCGAGACAGGAGGTATTCTGGCGCTGTACAGCAACCCCGGTTACGACCCTAACGCTTTTGTCACGGGGATTTCATACGCCGCCTACGAAGAACTCACATCCAGCCTAGACAAACCACTGTTTAACCGAGCCACGCGGGGAACGTACCCCCCAGCCTCTACGCTCAAGCCTTTTATTGGCTTAGCGGCACTGCAGGCCGGAAGCACCAACTGGAACTACAGTATTCGCGACCCGGGCTGGTTTCAATTAGAAAACGATGATCGTTTTTATCGTGATTGGAAGCGCGAGGGACATGGCCGTATCGACTTAGAACAAGCCGTTGTACAGTCGTGTGATACCTACTTTTACGACATCGCGGTGAAAACAGGCATCGACAATTTAACCCCATTTTTGGGTCAGTTTGGTTTTGGCAAAGACATGTCAGCGGATGTCATTTCAGCGACCGCAGGCATACTGCCTGACCGCGACTGGAAACGAGATACTCGGCGAGGATCTTGGTACCCCGGCGATACTGTGAACCTAGGCATCGGTCAAGGCTTTATGACGGTCACCCCATTACAACTGGCGACCGCAACTGCCGTACTGGCCAATCAGGGGAAGTGGCAAATTCCACGTCTGTTGTCTGCCGAGAACAACGAACCCGTTGTTATGCCTCACGGTAATATTGAAGACATCCAACTAAAAGATTCAAACAACTGGGCACGAATGTCCAAAGCCATGGAAAACGTCATCATTGGTGCGCACGGAACAGCGCGGGCATTGCAACGTAATCTTGATTTCTCGATCGCAGGTAAAACGGGGACCGCACAAGTGGTCGGCATTGAACAGGATGCCGAATACGATTCCGACGCCTTGCAAGAACGTTTACGTGATCACGCTTGGTTTATGGCGTTTGCGCCAGTTGAAAAGCCACAAATAGCCATCGCGGTCATCGTCGAAAACGGCGAGTCTTCAGGGCGCACTGCGGCACCAATTGCGCAGCAAATTATTAATAAGTACCTCGGAGGCGCAGAAGGATAATGGCTAGCACTGATTTTAGTCGCACCATATCAACGCCTGCTCAACACCATACTTTTGAGCGCAGCGGCGCGCTGTTCGCTCGTGTGCATATCGACCTGATTTTACTGCTGTTAATTGTGCTACTTGCCTGTTGTGGCCTGCTGATCCTATACAGTGGCAGTGGTCAGGATATTGGGGTAGTGAAACGCCAAGCCATTCACTTTGCCTTAGGTGGTGTTGCGATGCTGGTTGCCGCACAAATTCCGCCACGGGCCTATCAATTAATTGCACCTTGGGCCTTAGCTTTCGGCAGTTTGTTGCTTATTGGGGTATTAGTCGCCGGTGTGGGGGCCAAAGGCGCTCAACGGTGGCTCGACCTTCCTGGTGCCCTGCCTCGCTTTCAACCCTCCGAGTTAGTGAAGTTGGCGTTACCCCTAGCTGTTGCTTGGTTTATGGCCAGCCGTCCGGTGCCTCCGCGCTTTCGGGATCTGATACAGGCACTTGCGATCATTATGATTCCAACCGTGTTAATTTTAAAACAACCCGATCTGGGCACGTCGATTCTCATCAGTACCTCAGGGTTGCTGGTGCTTTTCTTTGCCGGGATGTCTTGGGCACTTATCGGCTCGATGATCGCCATCGTCACAGCGCTTGCGCCGGTCATGTGGTTTTTTGTTATGCACGCCTATCAAAAACAACGAGTACTGACCTTCCTGAATCCTGAATCTGATCCGTTAGGCTCTGGTTGGAATATTATTCAATCCAAAACCGCCATTGGTTCAGGCGGGTTACACGGTAAAGGTTTTCTTCAAGGTACCCAGTCGCAACTGGAGTTTTTACCTGAGAGCCACACTGATTTTATTATTGCCGTGTTAGCAGAAGAGCAAGGGTTAATTGGCGTATGTTTACTACTCACACTCTATACCTTGATCATTTTGCGCTGCCTTTACATTTCCAGTCGCTGCGAAACTCTATTCGGTCGTCTGCTGTCTGGTAGCATGTCAGTTACATTTTTCATTTATGTCTTTGTGAACATAGGCATGGTCAGCGGCATCCTTCCTGTGGTGGGTGTCCCTCTGCCTTTGGTCAGTTACGGCGGAACCTCCGTCATTAGTCTTTTGCTTGGCTTCGGCCTAATAATGTCTATGTATACGCATCGACAGAAAAAATAGGATTAAATTTTATGCGTCTGAAACATTTAATTGCTGCCACACTCTTCACCGGTTCCAGCGCGCTTGCGGTTGCGGGCTACGATACACACCCGCGTGTTGATGAATTTACCGCCGAAGTACAAAAAGACTACGGCATTCCAGCAGCAGAAGTTAAGCAATGGCTCACTCAAGCTGAAAAAATGGATTCGGTATTAGAAGCCATTCAGCGTCCGGCTGAAGGCACAATGAACTGGGCCCGCTATCAAGATATTTTTCTGACTGAAAAGCGCACCAATGCCGGTAAGAACTTCCTCGAAAACCAAGCAGAGGTATTGCAAGCGGCTGAAGATAAATACGGCGTTCCAAAAGAAATTATCACAGCGATTATTGGCGTTGAAACCTACTACGGTACTCGTCAAGGCAGCTACCGTGTGCTCGATTCACTCTCGACACTCGCGTTTGATTACCCTAAACGCCCATTATTTTGGCGTGAACTTAAAGCCATGTTTGCCTTAGCGCGTGACGAAGGCGTAGACCCGGGAACCATCAAAGGCTCATACGCAGGCGCGATGGGGTATGGGCAGTTTATTCCTACAAGCTACCTTGCGTATGCCGTGGATGGTGATGGCGACGGCAAACGGGATTTATGGGGCAACCCAATCGATGCAATTCACAGTGTCGCGAATTACTTCAAAGTGCATGGTTGGAAAACCGGAGAGCCCGTTACGCAACGAGTAAAAGTCAGTGGCGATTCCTATGAGCCACTGGTGAACGTGAGCCGTAAACCTCAACATGTAGTATCTGACCTAACCAAAGCAGGCGTCACACTGACCTACCCGGTGGCTGGTGATAAGCCTGCTAACTTAATCAAACTCGAAGGCAAACAAGGCGATGAGTTTTGGTTGGGCGAATACAATTTTTACGTCATCACACAATACAACCACAGCAAGCTCTACGCGATGGCCGTGTACCAGTTAAGTGAATCGCTGAAATGAAATTAAGCCTCGTTGCACTGATCACATTATTGCTGGTCAGTGCATGTAGCACTACAAACTCACGCTACCAATACGCGGACGACTTCACGCCAGAAGCCATTGCCAATGTTGAAGCTATTCCCGATCCAGTTCCCGTATCAGAACCCCGCAGTGCTTTAGGCAACCCAGCGTCTTACAAAGTACTGGGTAAGCGCTACGAGCTAATGAGTGATGCGACAGGCTTTAAGCAAGAAGGCATCGCTTCTTGGTATGGCATGAAGTTCCATGGGCACCGTACGTCAAACGGCGAGATCTTTGATGTTTATCAAATGACGGCAGCCCACAAAACACTGCCTCTCCCTGCTTACGTCAAAGTCACGCGAACGGATACTCAAGAATCGGTGGTGGTGCGAGTGAACGACAGAGGGCCATTTCACGAAGGACGAATCATTGATTTGTCTTATGCCGCTGCCGTTAAGCTAGGGATTCATAAATTAGGCACTGCGCCAGTATCTATTGAAGTGTTAAAAGCGCCATTAAGCCAAACCGTACGCTGGGTGCAGGTTGGTGCATTAAGTACGCCTGAAGCAGCAGACAAGCTAAAAAAACGCTTAACAGACATCACAACAGAACAGTGGGATATTGGGGTTTACCCAACCGCAAGCAAGGAAAAACCATTACACCGAGTACGCATTGGCCCGGTGCCAGAAAACAAATTAGACGCCCTATTAAACGAACTCAAGCAGAATGGCGTCAACACGCCGGTCGTGCTCGCAAGGTATCAGCTCTAAGTTAAAAAACTTATTCGCCGGTACCGTGCTTTTTAATATCGTTTTTGACCGCAAGGTAAACGCCCACAAAAAAGATGCAGGTTAAACCGACAATCGCCAATCCTGCGAATACCACTTCATCAATAAACATAGTTATTACCTCGTTATCTACAACAGCGTCAGTCGCTGCAGCCATGCCTTAATTTAACAATGCATGACGTGCTGGCGTTGACCTGAATCAAGCGAGGTAATCATTATGTTTAAATCACAGAGGTATCATTGATGTGGGTCAATGTTTAAAAGCGGATAGTTTTAAGTGCCACTTCAATACAAGTGTATCTTTTTGACACACTACATAAAATCATTGCACCAAAAAGAGTCAATATTACGCCGTCACCAACTGACCACGATAGCGCTTTGGGGCCGTTTCTCGCTGACGCTCAGCATCATCCATCAATAGCTCACAACCACGATACACCCTTCTTTCCTGCATAGGTTGTGGCTTAGCCGCTGGCGCTTGAGTGGGTAGAAAATCTTCAACCAGTGCTAACAACTCAGCGCTGACACCGCTTTTCACCACTAGCCTTAAATCTTGTTCTAGTGTTGGTGAGTTAAAATGAATGTCGGCACCGACCTCATCTCGGGCAAGTTTTTTAATACTCCGCAGTAATGCAATACTGCGGCGATTAAACTCAACCATACGTTCCCCACCCTTTTTAATAATATTATCAAAAAGGGTTTTGCAAAGGCTGTACCAAATCGGTACTGGCGTCTTGTTCAGCAACGATTTCAAATAAGCGACGTTCAAATTGACGAGCCACCATGTGCCAAGACAAACTTTCAGCCTGTGCTCTGGCATCAATTCCCATCAGAGTTGAATCAGACATCAGTAGCGCTTGAAGTGCCTCATAAAACGCCTCAGGCGATTCATTCGCTGCCAAGTAGCCATCGACACCTGGACGCACACACTCCCCAGCCGCCGCCATATTGTAGGCCACTATCGGCAAGCCACTGGCCATCGCCTCCAGCGTGACCAACCCAAAGGTTTCCGTTTGGCTTGGCATAAGAAATACGTCAGCTGACGCGTAATGACGGGCTAATTCATTTCCTGTTTTTACCCCTGTAAATACAGCGTGCGGGTATAGCGTTTCAAGCTCATGTCTTAGCGGCCCCTCACCGACAACCACCATACGAATATTGAAGCCTTCCTTACGAGCAACTTCTGCGGCCTCTAAAGCAACGCGCAAATTTTTCTCGGCGGCTAATCGCCCCACATACAAAAGTACCGTTTCATCATGACTTGCCCAAGCTCGACGTAAGTGCTGGCTTCGAAGGTTAGGCGTAAAATGCTCGCAATCTACCCCATGCGGTAACCATTCAACACGATCAATCCCCTCGGCAGTTAATTCTTTCACCATTGAACGAGACGGCACTAACGTCGCCTCAGTTCGGTTATGAAAACGACGCATCCACATCATTACTGCAGTGTGAATCCAGCCCATGCCGTAGTAACCGCTGTAACGATGAAAGTTCGTATGAAAGGCGCTAATCACAGGAATTGCCATGTAACGCGCCTGGGCAACCGCAGATGCTCCCAACATGCCTTCCGTAGCAACATAAACAATATCGGGAGGATCTTCTCGCCATGCGCGCCGAATTCGCTGCCCAGCAGGTAAACCCAATTGAATATCTGGGTATTGCGGCACAGACAAACCACGCACCCAAATTTCATTGGCGGCTTGAGGGTAATCCACTTTAGGGGACGTTCGAATAATACTGACTCGAAACACATCCGAGTTCAGATGGGAAAGTAAACGTTGCAATGAATTAGCAACGCCATTTACTTCAGGAAGGTACGTCTCTGTGACGAGACATAAATGCAGAGCTGTCATCTCTTACCCGATTAACTGCTTAAACTCATCACAGTGTGCGGGCAGTTCAATGACAGTTTGATTAAGAAGTTTGAATTAAAACTGATTAATCAAACGCTAGGGCACCTTTGATTAATACTGTTATGGCAGCATTAATCAGAGGTGCCCTAGTTATTTTTAGATGTAACGCTTCGGCCTATGCCTCTGCTTCAACCTCCGTATCGCTTAATTTAGATAAGCGATAACGTAATTGACGCGGAGTTAAACCCAGCACTTTAGCGGCCATGGTTTTATTGCCATTGCACTTTTCAATCGCGGCGTGAATATCATCAAGTTCGTTCTCCTGCACTCGCTGATAAGGACGCGCGTACAAGGTTTTGAAATTGGGAACAACTTGCGTTGCAAGAATATTGGCAATTTGAGCACCAATAAATCGAACCATTGTTAGATCTAACGTCGACGCATTGCTACCTCGTAAATCCACCACCATCACTGCCATTACTGACTGACGCAACATTAGCGGCACTAACAAGCAACGTAACGAGCCGCTCAAAGTATCAAGCTGTGGGTCAAAGTGTTCGGGGCGCTCGCTGTTTTCTTGAATAAGCAACCACTCGCGACTTTCAAACTGTCGACAAAGCGCATGCTGTACAGCAAAGCTATATACACCGTTAGAAATACCCGTTGAACAAAATTGTGCTTTAAATCGGCTCGGTGAATCTGGCACCGCCACTGATATATTGCTCAACCCTGTCGCTTCCGTCGCGAGCATCAGCATTTGCTGAATCGCGTCTTCGTCGTGGTAGCGGGTTTCTAAAATCTGAGCCATGTTACTCATCCATGAAAATGATGATGTGCTTTCGGCTGAATTCTTACGGTAGTCCTGAATATCTGCGATCTTATACATAGGCTGCTCCTCCTGAATGCTTATGCTGTCGCAAGACCCATACCAGCTTTTCAAGTGATTCATTAATAACTTGTTCAAAGGCTAAACAAGGCATAAAAACCAACGAAAACTGATGGTGCGATACAGCTGATGCAGCCTAACTCATTGACCATGAAAGATTTTTTTCAACATTGTGACAGTTTTAAAAAATATTAATGGTTTTCCACTGGAGCGGCTTCTACATCGGCAATAAAAAAAACCTGCTCTGTAAAATAGCAGGTTTTTTTGATTTGCCCATAAAGAGTGCAAAAGAAATTGTCAGCACCTGACACCCGTCAGGCAATAGAAGGATCATCGTCCGGTAGGTAAGTCTTTTTCAACCAATGAGAAAAACCCTCAGCCGCATCTTGAAGAGTAAAAATACCCGCCAATCGCTCCCGTTTATACACAAGTACAGCCTCTTCACCGCGACTGTGCATTTGATCGAGCACAACGTCCAAGCGCGTGTGAAGATCCACAGACGCCACATCTCGTCGGCACATGTCACCCGCTGTAAGCTCACTAATGTCGTTCATAGAATGCCCCGGGCTGCGTGCTAATTCTAAATCAGCACGCGAGAGCAGCCCAACAACATCGTGATCCTTCATTACTGGGAGATGATGGCAATGATGCTCGGCCATGTGATTAGCTGCCTCTGCAAGGCTCGTGCTTTCATCAACATGCGCAGGAAACGCAGTCATCAATTCAGTGATTGTTGGCATGTGGCGCATTACGCACTCCTCAGACGCCGATGCGCCCTAGTGTATCGGTCAACTGGCGGAGTACTGCTGAGAGCGCCGGATAATCTTGATCGAAGCGGATGACTTGTTCTTGAATCATATCGCTGATGTCGGCGGGTTCGTTGTCGCTACCTTCCAGCTCAGCAATATCTGAGGCGATTTTAAGCAGTAGTTCGTGCTCATCTTGATTGAGCTCGGGCGTGCTCTTTAACGTAGCGTGGAGGGCTTCAAGCTGCTCCTTGAGTGCTCGTTGTGGCATGACTTTCTCCTATTTCACGTACCGTCAGTGGTATTAACAGTCTAACGCCACTGACAGCAATTCACATCAGTATAGTGCGTGAAACGAAAAATCCATGCCTGAGTCTGTTGCTAACAACTGAAGTAGCGGCTGCAATGTAGATTCACCGACATACAACAAGTTCAATAACGCCAACTGTTTTGCACCGTACAACGGAAGTACTTGTCTCAGCGTATGCAAAATTAAACTGGCGTTGCCTGAAATCGGCATCCATACCGCACGCGTGTTCTGAATTGAATCAATAAAGTCACGCAATGCATCGGAATTAGCGCTCAATGATTTTTCAGGATCAATGTAGTGCAAGTGCAGAGGCTGACCCGCCAACTTTGAGCGCCGTAGCAACACGTGCCGAGCCATAGGTAACAGGCCTGTCACCAGCTCACGTAATTGTTTTGGTTCATGCGATGTAATCTGCACTTCTTCTGCACCCGAAAATACCGAGGCAGGCATTTCACGACCATTAAGGGTGCATATATTCAATCCTACACCAAACCCCTGATTATCCCTCAAAGGTGAAAGGTCACGTGCTACCGGCATAATGAACTCCCTGACGAGTTATTTGCTGCAAAAAAACAGCGGTGTTAACTAAGTACTAGTCAAGGTCTGTGCCATGTACACAAAAAAATGGACGAAAAGAGACAATATAAGCCCATAGGCTATTGATAGGCGCAAAGTATCAAAGATCGAGAAAATAAGTGAGCACGCCTTTAATTACAAAACCCAACATCCCGACGCCCAATCCAAGCAGAAGAATCACTAAACCAAATTTACCCGCCCCCGAACGTCGCCCTAAATCGACAATTATGAAGAACATAAAGACAATGAGCACCGAGACTCCGATGACCATACCGTACTTTTCTACAACCGCTGCATCCATTGGGCATTCCGGACATTAATTATGAAGGGGTCATATGGTACTGAATCTACGGTAATCTGCCAAAAGAAACGATATGAATCAGGTCCGATACGCACTTTTGTTTGACGCGCTTTTATGAGTATCATTAGCGCCTTGACTCACCACTCTAAAAAAAATAACTCTGGGGATAAATACAATGCGCTTGATTGCAATCGCGCTCGCTCTTTTCAGTATGGCCTTCGCCGCTGAAGGAAAGGAACTTCCGAAAAAGACTTACTGTATTTTCGATCCTGTTGGTGCAAGTGGACCTATCTACACACGAATGATTGATTACAGCACCGCTGCATTAGCTTGGGGAGTTGAAATTGAACTTAAAGCCTATACCAACGAGGCCGTCGCATTAGCAGACTTTCAATCGGGCATGTGCGACGCGGCCCTCGTTACGGGCACACGCATTCGCCCATTTAACGTATTCACTGGCAGTCTAGAAGCTGTTGGCGGCCTAACCAGCTATGAACAAATGCGTGAACTCATCAGCATGCTGGCACGTCCACAGGCGGCAAAATACATGGAAGATGGCCGTTACGAAATCGTCGGTATTATTCCTGGCGGCTCTGTTTACATCTTTGTTCGTGATCGCGCCATTGATTCTGTGGAAGCCGCCGCAGGCCGTAAAGTAGCCACGCTTGATTATGATTTAGCCTCACGCCATGTGGTTGAACATATAGGCGCTACCATGGTGCCTGCCACCGTCGCGACCTTTGCACCACGCTTTAATAATGGCGACGTTGATATCGCTTACGCCCCAGCCGTCGCTTACGAACCTTTTGAAATGTACAAAGGGCTCGGTGAAGACGGTGGAATTTATCGTTTTGCGTTTGCACAAATGAACTTTCAGCTGATCTCATACAGCGATCAATTTCCTGAAGGCTTTGGGCAAAAAAGCCGTGAGTTTGTGGCAAGCCGCTTCGACAAAGCCATGCAACACATTATCACCGCTGAAAATGGTATTTCAGAAAACTACTGGATCGACCTTCCAGATGAACAGGAACTGGAATACCTAGATATGCTTGCCAGCATTCGCGATGAACTAGCAAGCCGCGGTGTGTACGACACCCAGATGATGAAACTCATGAAAAAGCTTCGCTGCCGTGCCAACCCTATGCACCACGAATGTGCTTCTGACCTTATCTTTTGATTGATGGCCGTCGACTTTGATTTCACTATCATCGGCGGCGGCGTTATCGGCTTAGCTTGCGCACGAGCGTTAGCTAAGCACGGTTCAGTACTTCTCGTTGAACAGCACTCTATTTTTGGCGGTGAAACCAGCAGCCGCAATAGTGAAGTGATTCATGCAGGCTTGTATTATCCCTCAGGCTCATTAAAAGAAACCCTATGCCTTCGTGGGCGTAAGCAGCTCTATACTTATTGTGAAGAGCAAGACATTCCCCACCGGCGTATTGGTAAGCTGATCGTTGCCCCGTCACTGGATCATCCTAAGCTGGCTCAACTTGAACAAAAAGCACACGCCTTAAACATTCCTATTTCTCGCTTAACCGCCACTGAGTTGCGCGAACGAGAACCACAGGTCAACGCTGCCGAGGCCTTACTGTCTCCCGAGACCGGCATTATTGATAGCCACGTATATATGTTGCGCCTATCTCAAGACGCCGAACGGCGCGGGGGGCTACTGATGAAGCATACGGGATTCAAACGTGCCGCCAGCATAACAAGCCACGCCAACAATCATTGGCACGTCACACTAACCACCACTGACGGTGAGTATACGGTTAACTCCAAAGCATTAATCAATGCGGCGGGATTGCACAGCCACGACGTCGCGCAGGCCTGCGGACACCCCCTAGACACACTACCACCACTGCACCTATGCCGAGGACACTACTTTAGCTACTCCGGACAACGTCCTTTTAACCACCTTATCTATCCTCTACCAGAAGAAAATTTAACCGGGTTAGGCATACACGCCACCCTTGATCTGGGTGGCCAAGTCCGGTTTGGGCCGGACACTCAATACCTCGAAAGCAAGGTCACACTGACTGACAACGACATTTATACCGTCTCTCCCGACCTTAAAGAGACATTCGCAAGCGCCATTCAATCCTATTTCCCGGAAATACACTCTAATCGTCTCACCCCGGATTACGCTGGAATTCGCCCCAAGCTCAGTCGTGCAAATGAAAGCGCGGCAGATTTTACATTTGTTAACCCCCGACCGTTACATGAGCCACCACTACTGCACCTATTGGGGATCGAAAGCCCCGGATTAACCGCCTCCCTCGCCATTGCCGATGAAGTGGTAAAACGCTTAACCGATAATTTATCGGCACTTTAATGACGTATCTGACTTTTTTGTAACATTCTGTGCAGGTCGATTACAAAGTGACTACACTGTATTCAACACAAGGAGGTGGGCAGTATTTAATTTTACAATTGTTCACCATAAGTACTGCAGCAGTCACTGGATTGCAGAAAATTGCTGCTAACCTGAAAGAACGTTCAGAAAATGAAGAAAAATTAAGGGCGCACCATGACTCAAGCAATACGCATTACCGCAGATAACGACAACGAACTCAGCACCATTCTTTCAGAGCGTGTACTGATTCCTGTCACCTGCGACCACTGCGAAAAAGACACAGACGTCAGCCTAGAAACGCTGAAAAGTACCAGTACAGTAATGTGCGAACACTGCTACCACGTACGCGCCTTTGGCCAAGTAGAGATGGATGTAGTGCGCAATTTATTAATGCGCAGCGGCTATCGCGTTAACACTTAAAGTTCGGGCTGGACCAACATTGGCATCAACATGCTTAAGTAGCGTCTGAGTATTTGCTCAGGCGCATTATTTTCAACCCCGCCATCCAACAATAACTGGTACTCAATAGAATGAAGTATCGCCATCACGATGGCTGAATCTTCTTCAACCATTTGCGACCCCATTAACTCAGTAATTTCTCGCACCGCTGCCGAGGTAGCATCTCTGTGCATTATGGCTAAGCGTCGCACTCGATCCTCAACAAACACCTCGTACCGAAATGCCTGTTCGCTGATCAACATGTGTGTATCTTCCGTTAGCTTGCCACGACAAAAACCCGCAAGCTTTTCCACTAAACGCTCAATCGCTTCCAGTTGCTGAGCACGATCGGTTAAATCCATTTCACGTATGTCATGGGCCGTAATCCGAAAATCGGCGGCAAATTGATTCACGTAATCCAGCGCCCACTCGGTGTATAGAGTAAAAGCATCGGCAATCAATTCATGAATATCTTTGAAGTAATATGTGGTCGCAGCCAAAGGGACTTCTGCTTCAGCGGCAACAGCACGATGACGCACCCCACGTACACCATCACGGACGATAATACGCATCGTGGCTTCTAAAATTTGACGGCGGCGTTGCTCACTTTTTTCGCGACTCGCACGGCGTCCGCGATATTTTAATTGTGATGGCTCGCCACCTTTATTATCAGACTGATGTTCTGACATATGCTATCTCCGCAGCTTCTGCGGGCATTATGTCGAAAATATGAACAGTAATAAAGTACGCCCGTACCACACAAGCCATACTGACCCGAAGTGTAACAATTTCGCCAGCGACACAGCAGAAACCGCCCATGGGCAAATTTATACCGTCAGTATTTAGTTTTTGACGGTCACAGATTGCCGCACTTACGTAGCTGAGATTAAAAATTCCTTTAAAAACAGATAGTTAAAAGTTGGCACAAGGTCTGCTAATAAGTAATTAGCTTAGGAGACTTATATGCTACTCAATGCATTAACCAACTACCTGCAAAACCAACCCGGCCCATCAGAGCTTAAAAACTCTGCTGCAGAAGCCACGACTCCCATTTCTGACGTCGAAAAGGCATCCACAGATAACAGCCTAGGTCTGTATGAAGTTTCAAACCGAGCCGTCATGGTGAGCGCTGTAGCTGCAGAGTTCAATATTAGTGAGTTACCTCCCGAACAGCTGGAAGCGTTTCAAAATCGTTTAGAAGAATTTGGACTCATTGATCGTGTCGGCATCAGCGCACTGAGCTTGGTTCATACAGCACGGCGAGATATTGAAGACGGTGACAACACCATCAATGCAAAAGCGATTGTCGATAAAGCCTACCAAGCGTCAGCCGAACCCGGTACGAGCTACAGCCAACGCCAACAAATCCAACAACTGCATACACTGTTCAGCAACATAGACTCAGCGCGACCCCATTAATGATATAATGCGCCTCCACTTTACGACGGAGGCCCGTATGTATCGCGCCCTACTTCTGCTAATTATCCCCTTACAAGTTAATGCCATTACCGATATTGAAGCTAAGCGCCGCAATCAAAGTGCGGATGGTTGGGCATCCAGTATCAACGCCGGTTTTGATGCAGCCTCAGGGAATAGCAAAAAACGTAATTGGAATCTCGGCTTAAACACTGGCTGGCAAAATACCGATCATCAAGTGTTTGGTTGGTATGCACGCACTTACGAATCCGTGAACGATGACAGCGTGACAGACACGACCTTTTCTCATCTGCGTTATGTTCGCCATTATCGCGAAACCTTTGGACAAGAGACTTTTCTGCAATATGAGCGTGATCCGTTTGCCGCCTTGCAATACCGCTTTCTAGCGGGTGCAGGGGTGCGCTTTCAATATTTTTGGCAACCCACCCAACTAATACGCCAAGGCGTTGGTCTGTTTCACGAGCAAGTGGAAGAAACTAATGGCGACGGCGCCATCGAAGCTCAGCTCACACGGGCTAACTTATACACCCATGGCGAAACACCATTTGGTTTAGGCAAACTGGCAGGCACTGTGTATTTACAGCCGTCCATCGATGACACCGAAGATTTACGCGCACTTGGTCGCCTCTCGTACAGCGTACCAGTAGCCAGCAATACCGACCTCAGCTGGCAATGGCAGGCTCGCTGGGACAGCAAGCCGCCAGAAGGCATTGAGCGCCGTAACATCACCACGCAATTTGCCGTCAGTGTTCGTTTTTAGTATTAACGCAAACAAATAGCTTAAGAGGATGTCAGCGCCGCTGACATCCATTCTTGCAACCAGAACAACGCATCGTCATCTGGAGTTTGTGTTTCTGTCGCATCAATTGTGACACGCGGCACAGGGGCCTTGCCTTGCAGTTGGTAAAAACGCTCTTCCATTAATGCACCGGCATTACAAAATGTTTGATCGTACGAGCTATCACCTAAACTAATCACCCCAAATGGGCGATCATTTTGTAACGGGAATTGTGCTTCTAATTCCACATAAAAATGCGCCAAATTGGTTGGGATATCCCCCCGCCCTGTGGTCGATGTGACCACCAATACCGCATCCCAATTACCTGCATTTAGCGCCGCCACGGACGCTGCTTGATCAATCGTTGCCTTGTGCCCCGCCGCTTCTAATGCCTTAGCACACGCAACAGCAACTGCGGTTGCCGTTCCTGAAACACTGCCCACAGGAATATAAACGTCAGCCATGTCACACCTCTCCTAACAATTCGCGACAGTATATCAGCAGAGCGGCACCCAAAAGCAGTCTAAGCACAACTGCCAAGAAGGTGCTTAAATGAAGATACAGCTTTAAGAAAATAGGCAGTGCTTAATAAGCTATGACTTCATCACCGCTAGACAAGCTAGAACAGTGGGTTAGCTACATGCTGATGCGTATAGCGCCTGTCTGGTACGCCAGCCAAATCATAAGCACGCAAAAGCTACCTGAGAGCCCCACGATTAATCCACTGACTAGCCATGCGGAGCACTGGTTTGATTTAGAGCAGGGCCTTAAATACGCGAGTGAAACACTCTACCAAGGGCCAGCAGAATGGCACTTACTCGCAAAAGACATAAGCAAGCTGGCACTTCATAAACCGCTCAACCGAAAAATGTCATTATTGCGGCTCACAGGGGCGTTAGAACTTCCAGAAAAATATAAAAGTTATACGACCCTTCGCGAAGCCACCCTCGCGGATGATGAACTTATAGAGTATGAGTCGAGTAGCGAATTTGAGGCTGCCGGAGCCGCCATTCCACCCCAAATGCCGTTAGTATATCGAGAATGGGATGGCCGTGTTCAAGCGCAAACACTCGCGGCTGACAGCCCCATATTAAGCCTACTGCGTTATGCCGCTATTCATAAACGCGATATATCGCTATCCGCTGACGTACTGGTTGAGACAATCAAACCTGAACCGTTAGAGCGTATACGCGCAAAATATTGGTGGTTCTTATTACATAAAGACAGTGCCACCATCCTGACCCAGCTATTTCATCAGTGTGGATTCCACGCCACTCATACCGGTGCGCTACCTGATCGGCCCCAACATGCGTTTTTCTTTACCCACAAAAGAAACAAACGCATAAATCGTCTGATTCTCACACTAATGACGCAACATAAAAGCACCCAGCTAACCGAGTTTGGGCGGTACCTTAGCACCCACAAACATGGCTTCCGGAATCAATGATACATTCAGTTACATTCCGATATGGCGTTAAATGCCCTGTTTATAGTATGGTGTGGCGATAATGAACACGCTACCTCCTTGCCCGTGATAGAATTACACCGGCTTGGTTTTAACTTAAAAGCCTGTCATTCTTGAAGGCTGCATAACAACAAACTGGATATCCCATGATCAGAGGCACCTGGAGTCTTACCGACCCACTGGTACCGGTGAACATACCGGCAACCATGCTGAAAGTAGGGGAAGATAAAGGTATTAGTCGAGACGACCTGTTAAAAAATACAGGCATCAATCCCGACGTACTTGACGACCCTTCGGCACGGCTGACATATCAGCAGATGCTTTTTCTCGGCGAAAACCTGATCCGTCATTACCCTGACGACAGCGCCGGCCTAGACCTTGGTGCCGCCATTAATATCAACCAGTTTGGTATGCTTGGCTATGCCGTACTTAGCTGTGCCGATTTGCGCAGTGCACTAGAACTCGGTATGAAATACCACACTTTGGTTGATCCTGCGTTTACCTTTGAAGTCATTGATATGGGAGAAAAGTCAGCGGTGCGCCTGACCAGCCATATCCCGTTTGATCATATCTACCGCATGATCTGCGACGTATTTGTTGCTGCGTTTTCAACGCTGGCACGCTTTCTTACTGGCCGCTACGAAGCGCAGCCGGTTGAGGTACACATGAATCACCCTGAGCCAAATTACTCCGAGCGCTACCGCGAGTTTTTTGACTGCCCGATTTTATTCGATCAACCTCGTACCGAGTTTTTAATCGACAACGAAGTACTCGAATTCAAATTAGTAATGGCTGATCGCGCAACCGCCGCCATGGCCGAAAGCCAGTGTGAAGAAATTCTCACCCGCATGGGACCTAAAGAAGGCATCATCGCAAAAGTACGCCGCATATTGCTGAGCAACCCGGGTCACTTTCCTCCGGTTGATGACGTCGCCAGCCAGCTAGCGACCTCAACACGAACGCTAAGCCGCAGCCTGCAAGATGTGGGCACGTCTTATCAGCGTATTCTGGATGAAGTGCGAAAAGAAATGGCGATTGAATACTTACGCAGCTCAAATCTGCCTATTGAAGAAATTGCCGCCTTGGTCGGTTATAGCGACCCATCCAACTTCCGTAAAGCCTTCCGCCGTTGGACACAAAATGCGCCGTCTTATTATCGTGAAGGAAAGTAGACGCGAAGGTAAATAGACGCGAAGGTAAATAGGCCGAAGATAAGCAACAAAAAGCCAGCCTTATAATACCAATAAGCTTACCTCCTAAGAGCGGCTCCGCCGCCTTAGGACCTACTCATTATTTTCCCCTCTAAAAACTCTCACCCAAGAAAACGCTTGGTCGTCATCATAGCTTCACCGCTTTGAAACATTTCCGTCATATTACAAGCGCAAAGTAACTAGCATCGGCAGTTTAAATGGCCCCATTGCTATGTCATTACCAGTTCAACGCATCACCATAGTTACCGAAACCTACGCCCCCGAAGTGAACGGCGTAGCGCACACCCTCTCGACCCTTGTGTCAGGCATGCGTGCTCGCGGGATTCAAGTACAGATCATTCGCCCGCGCCAACATAAACACGATACCAACGAGCCAGACACATTAACGCTTCCGGGCTTACCCATTCCAAACTACCCAGAAATGAAGTTTGGTTTGCCTTATTACCGTCGCGTACGCAACGCCATACAACACTTTCAGCCGCAGGCGATTTATGTCGCCACCGAAGGCCCATTAGGTTGGGCAGCCACCAAGGCCGCAGAAAAAATAGAGATCTCCGTCGTCAGTGGATTCCATACCAACTTTCACCAATACAGTGCGCACTACAACCTAGGCATTATTTCCAACCTAGGGTATCGCTACATGCGTTGGTTTCATAACCGCACCGCAGCGACCTTAGTGCCGACACAGCAACAAGCGGATGAACTCACCTCTCACGGATTTGAGCGAGTTCGCGTGATGGCTCGCGGCGTAGACAGCCAACGCTTTTCACCCGAAAAACGCAGTGCCGAACTCCGTAAAGAATGGGGCGTAAAAGAAAACGATTTAGTGCTGTTATATGTTGGCCGAATTGCGGCGGAGAAAAACCTACAACTCGTAGTACGTACCTACGAAGCTCTAAAAAACCAAGACGACCGCATCCGCCTGGTACTTGTAGGCGATGGCCCAGAACTGGAAGGCATACGTCAGCGCCACCCTGATGTGATTGCTGCGGGCATTCAACGCGATAACGACCTAGCCACCCACTTTGCCAGTGGCGACATCTTCTTATTTCCAAGCCTGACCGACACCTTTGGCAACGTTGTAACAGAAGCCCTAGCCAGTGGATTGGGACTGGTCAGCTTTGATTACGCCGCCGCCCACGAACACACCCAACACGAACACAGCGCCATGCTGGCAGACTTTGGTAATGAAGCTGCCTTTATCAGAGCCGCGTTATCGCTCATTGAACGGCCTAATTTATTAAAAACCTTACGCCAAAATGCACGCGCAACCGCGAGTGATATTTCTTGGGACAGCATCATCGACGAATTTTTGCAGCACTTAAGCCAGAGCACTGCACACACCTTAAATACTGCACACATAGAGGTTACTTCTCATGGACGTACTCAAACAGCGCCAAGCAAGAGCCGAGTTTCTGTTCCGCAAAGCGGATCACTTTGAGCTAACACTGTGCCAAAGTTTAAACCGCATGGGCCACATGCGAGCGATACGCTTATTTTTTAAAAGCGTTAGCCGTTTAGGTGACGGCGTATTTTGGTACTCATTAGCCTTAGCCCTGCCGTTATTAAAAGCACTCGAAAGCCCAGAGAAACTAGTGGGCTTATTCGATTTAGCTCACATCACCGTCACCGGATTAGTGTGCTTACTGATATACAGCCAATTAAAAAATCGCCTAGTGCGCCAGCGCCCGTTTATATCTTTTCCGGATATTCACGCGCACACCGCGCCATTGGATAAATACAGTTTTCCTTCTGGCCACACCATGAACGCCGTCAACTTCGCGGTATTATTCTCATGGGCTTATCCACCACTAATGTACGTCGTCGTGCCTTTCGCCATTTTGGTTGCATTATCACGAGTGGTTTTAGGTATGCACTACCCCACTGACGTTATCGTGGGAGCCGTATTAGGTGTCTCGATCAGCTGGGGGTCTATCTTGTTGTTTCCAGCAGGTATGTTTGCTGCGTTTATTTAATATGGGCAGTTAAAAGAAATAATAAACGCATCAAAACAAACTTAATTGCTGCTCACTCACCTGAGGGAAGCGCCCACCAATTCCCAATAAACGCACGGGCTTATCTTCACGCTGCAAAGCCTGCATTAACAAACGACCAAACCCCTCCGGGGTCGCCAGCTCAGTTACATCAGCTAACGTTGTTTGCGTAAAATCATCAAACTTCACTTTCACAAACGGCGCTAACGCCTCCGCCTGCCACGGCGTGCGAGCAATACGCTCTTGCCAGCGCTCATACAAGGCCGGGATTTCAGCCAAACACTCATCCTGACGCTGTAAATCTTTCGCGTAAGTGCGCTCCACACTCACCGACTTGCGAATACGCTCCATACTTAGCACCCTATTGTCCTGCCCACGACAACGCTGATAAATCAACACCCCAGAGCGCCCAAAACGACGCACCAGCTCTTTTAAATCCCAACCTCTGGCATCGCCACAGGTTTCAATGCCTACCGCCTTCAAGCGCCCCTGAAACGCAGGCCCAACCCCCGAAATCTTGCCCACCGGCAACACCCGTACAAACTCATCGACTCGTTCAGGGGGAATCATCTTTTGACCATCGGGTTTATTCCAATCGCTGGCTACTTTTGCCAAAAACTTATTGGGTGCACCACCAACAGAAACCGTAATACCCAACTCGTTACGCACCCGCTCGCGAATCTCCCGAGCCACCTCACTGGCTTGTTGCTCCGGCTGTAACTCCAAATAAGCTTCATCTACCGATACCTGCTCAATCAGCGGCGAGAAATCACGCAGAATCTCCATCAACTGAGCCGACACTTGGCTATACAAAGCCATACGCCCCTTCAGCAAAATCAAATCAGGACACAAACGCCGAGCATTAGCAGTCGCCATAGCTGAACGCACACCATACTGACGCGCCGGATAATTACAGGTCGCGATCACCCCACGACGATCAGACTCGCCACCAATCGCGATGGGCTTATCTTTTAAGTGGGGCTGCTCACGCATCTCGACGGCGGCAAAAAAACAGTCGCAATCAATATGTAAGACCTTGCGGCCTTGCGCCATAACATCAGAGTCAGCATCGTTAGAAGTGGCATCATCAACGCATGAATTCACAGTATGCCCCTTGCAATAAAATATACTGTATAGATAAACAGTATATCTAAGGATTTACAAGAATCAATGCGCGTTTGCATTCCAGCGCCAAAACGCGCATGCGTGTTTTGACTCCAACTAATTTGAAAACAACTTATAAATCAAAAGGCTAAAAATATTAAAGGAGTGATAGTGTGCCATTTGTAAAGAAGTAGAAGGTGTGTAAACGCGCATGCGTGTTTACACACCGGCCATTCGTGCCGTAAGAGGCACTTTTCTTAATCTTGATAGGCGGTTATGCTCGAAACATAGAAATGAAGCGAAGTGTGCAAACGCGCATGCACATGAATAAACTGTTATAGCTAAAATTAAAAATAGGTAATAAATGCTCAGCAGTAGCATCAAGTTCATCTTAAAAAATCAGCACACTGGCCGCCGCCACAATCCTTCAGCTTTCTTGCAAAGTAATAGCACCTTCAGTTTAAGATAAAGGCTGCATCGTGCTAAACGTCAATGTTCAGCTCTCATTTAATAATCGCATCAATTTAGCAAAGTTCAGTAGTAAGCGGCTTGGAAATTGAGTGCCAACGGCCTTTTAGTTTTTGTGGTTGTTTTGGTAATAATTACTGTACAAACAATAGTTTGGCAGGTAGTTTAAAAATCAAATAAACAAGGGTGCTTGATAGTTGAGTGCGGTTAATTAAGCAGGCATGTTGCTATAACCAGTTGCTGTTGTCGCCGCTGTGCGGCTGGGACCTCCGTTCCGGTGCTTCGCGCCTACACTATGGCCCCAAAGCAAAACGTTATGCGAATAAATTAACCACTAACTAGGAGAGAAAATGAAAAAAGTATTAACCCCAACAATATTAGCAGGAAGTATCGCTCTAACCGGATGTGCCTCCATGTTTAATGGCTCATCTCAGCAAGTGTCAGTCCGCAGTAATGTCGATGATGTTGAGCTCTATGTAAACGAGCAATACATTGGTAAAGGAAATGGAGTGACAACGTTCAAGAAAAAGAAAAACTACACTATAACTGCTAGAAAAAGTGGGTGTGAAGCGGTAACTATCCCCGTATCAAAGTCCTTTGATGCAACAACATTACTTGGTGTCTTTATTGATTTTGGCATTATTTCAATACTTGTAGTAGATGGTGTTGGTACAGGCGCTTGGCAGCAATTTGATCAAACAAGCTATGTTATCGATCCGAAGTGCAGCGCATAACAAGGCAAGGCAAAATCGCCCTTCGGGCTGGACGCGCTAACGCGCGCCTTTGCTTGCGGCGTTAAGGTGCAAAACGAATAATGAGCATCGGCATACATCAACAGCCAAAATATGAAAAAGTAGAGATGGTGCTACTAGGCCTTATTTTATCTAGTGCGTTGTTTGGCTATGGTGTCTATTCACTAATTCAAGGCAGCTGTACGTTACCTGGTAGAGGCAATCCACCAATCGGAACTTTCGTTACGTTTTACGGTGTCGAAGCCAGGCTACTAAGCACAATTTATCTCGGTGCAGGCGCTTGGTTATTTGCAGGTAAGTTCCTACACAAGCGGCATAACTACCAACAAGCTAAATCTTTATCATGGGTTGGTGCAGCTACTCTATTATTTGGAATGTGTTCACTGGTGGTTATTTTATGTTTACCCCTATTCCGCTAGTAAGCACCTTAACAAACAAAGGCAGCATCGCCCTGCGGCTGGACGCGCTAACGCGCGCCGCTGCTTTGGGCGTTGAGGCTGTAGAAAAACTCTGAAAAACAGACGGTTTTTGATAAAATAGACCTCTGATTTTCGGAGGTCTTAAATGCCCAACTTTAAAAAGTACG
>NVWL01000030.1 GCA_002733645.1 Oceanobacter sp. | reverse complement strand
TGCTCATTCCTTGCTCGACGTCTCACATGAACTTGGGTTAAGTGGCAGCTCACGGCTACATGATCATTTTGTGCAGCTGGAAGCTGTCACACCCGGCGAATATAAAAGTCGAGGTAAGCAGGTTCACATTGAGTACGGCGTACACAGCACTCCGCTGGGGTCTATATTTGTCGCGGTAACCCAGCGTGGTGTTTGTCGAGCAGAGTTTATGGACTTCAATAGCATGGACGATTTGCTAGAAAGCTTGCATAACGCTTGGCCGCTCAGTTCGATCAGGGAGAGCGTCTCATCCACTCGCCATGTTGTTGATGCGTTTTTTGGTAGTAATACAGCAACCAAACATGGTCCGCTGTCGATTCACGTGAAAGGTACGAATTTTCAGATTGCGGTATGGCGGGCGCTGCTGAAAATACCACCTAGCGCTGTAGCCAGCTATGGTCAGGTAGCCACAGCACTTGGCGCGCCCCGATCTGCTCGAGCGGTTGGTAATGCCATTGGAGCTAATCCGGTTGCTTTACTGATTCCTTGCCACCGAGTCATACAGCAGAGTGGTGCGCTTGGCGGTTACCGTTGGGGCCCCGCCAAAAAGCTTATGGTACAAACATGGGAAAGAATGCAGGATGAGCCGGTTGTGCTGTAAATGTGCCCCAGAGCGCGGAGCTACCTCCGCCCCAGTGCCCAATCAATATGCTCATCCACTAACTCAGAGATCGTTCCTCGTCTGGCATTCAACGCTTCGGTAATTTCTATACTTTTAGGCGCATTTCCTAATGCCACGGCAATATTTCGCATCCAGTTTTCATAGCCGGTACGGCGAATCGGCATGCCTTCGGTTTTGCTTAAAAATGTTTTTTCATCCCACGCAAATAATTCTAATAACGTCGCTTTGTCGAGCTGATGGCGCGGGGTAAAGTCGTCTTCCTTTGTGGCTTTGCTAAAACGATTCCACGGGCAGCCTATTTGGCAGTCGTCGCAACCAAAAATGCGGTTGCCGATGCCGGGGCGTAGGTCTTCGGGAATTGGACCATTTAATTCAATGGTTAAATACGAAATACAGCGCCGCGCATCTAATACGTTAGGGCCAACAAAGGCTTGGGTTGGGCATATATCTAAGCAGGCCTGACAGCGTCCGCAGTGGTTTTTCTGTTGTTGGTCTGTTTGTTCCTGGGCTGTGGGGGCTAATGGTAGGTCGGTGAGTATTTCTCCGAGAAAAAAGTACGACCCCGCTTTGCGGTTAATCAGCATGGTGTTTTTGCCAATCCAGCCTAAGCCCGCTTGTTCGGCGAGTGCTCGCTCAAGTACTGGCGCGCTATCGACAAAAGCACGAAAACCAAATTCGCCAATGGCGTCTTGTATGCGTTTGCCGAGTTGGGTTAACCGTTTGCGAATCAGTTTGTGGTAATCACGACCCAGCGCGTAACGAGATATATAGGCATTGCCAGGATCTTTTAGGTGCCCAACTAGCTCAATATCGGGGGCGAGATAATCCATACGTAAGCTGATCACGCTTAAGGTGCCTGGCAATAGCTCGTCGGGCAGGGCGCGCATGTTGCCGCGAGGGGTAACGTGGCTGGCCATATATTCCATCTCGCCGTGATAACCCGCATCCAGCCAGTGTTGTAGATATTCCGCATGTTGTCCGGTATCGACGTTGCTGATGCCCGCTTGTTGAAAGCCAGCCTCTAGCGCCCATTCTGAAATTTTCAGACGTAGTTGCTGGAGCTGTTCTGGCGTTGGCTTAAGCGCGGGCTTGGGCGTTGTAATGGGCGTTGGCATGGGCTTTGTATACGAGACCTGTGATGTTGAGTAAAGGGTTGCGGGCCTAGCGTGGGCCTCAGGCTCAGCTTGCTATATAATTCTCGATAATTTGCGCAGTGTATTACAAAGCTAAGCGGTGCAAACGACTTAACTTATCACAAGCTCAGGCCTGAACTCGATGAAACGACCATTTTCCGCCCGTGATCACCTCCCTCAGGATATCCATGATGTTGCTGGTGTACGTGAACTTGATCGTCTAATTATCGAACGCATGGGCGATAATGGCTATGAACTCATGAGCCATGCCGGTGAAGCTGCATTTTCAGCGGTGTTGTCACGCTGGCCAGATGTTCAGCATGTTTGTTTGTTAGCAGGATCAGGTAATAACGGTGGAGACGCTTGGGTGGTGGCGGCGCTGGCGAAGTTGCATGGGTTGGAGGTTTCCTTTTATACCCTAGGTGAGGATAAGGGCGATGGTGATTCGAGTAACCAAAGTGCTGCGGCTTTGCAGGCACGAGTCTTTGCTGAGTCGAACGGTGTGCAGGCAACGAGGTTCTCAGGTGGTTTACCCGCCGAAGCTGACCTTATTGTGGATGGATTACTGGGCACCGGCCTTAATGCGCTGGTGGCGGGGGATTTTGCGTTAGCCATTCAGGCGATTAATCAACATTCGGCGGATGTGTTGGCGCTAGATATTCCTTCGGGGTTACACGCCGACTCTGGCCGTATTATGGGCGTGTGTGTTGAGGCGACTCAGACGGTTACTTTTATTGGGCTTAAGCCGGGCTTGCTCACCTGTGACGGTCCTGATGTCTGTGGTGATATTGCTTTTGCCGCATTGGATTTAACCGATAACGAACGAGCAAAGGTCGTGCCTTTTGCACGCCGTATCAGTTGGGATGTATTGAATAAAACGAAGCAGCGCTTGCCTCTCCGTCGTGGAAATTCCAACAAGGGCAATCACGGTCATGCGCTATTAGTTGGTGGAGATCATGGGTTTGGCGGTGCATTAAGTATGGCGGCAGAGGCATGTTCGCGTGCTGGTGTGGGTTTAACATCATGCGCAACACGCCCCGATCATTTGCCTGTGATTCTTGCACGTCGCCCTGAATGCATGGTGAGCGGAGTGCATTCCGGGCTCGAAATTCCGCCACTTTTAGATCGTGCTACGGTCGTAGGGTGCGGGCCGGGTTTGGGGCGTAGTAGTTGGTCTGAATTATTATTACAACAAGTCTTGCTGGCGGATCATCCGGTGGTATTGGATGCAGATGCATTAAATATTTTGGCGTCACCAGGTTGGCAATCCGATTTTAGTGAGCGCGATGTGGTGCTCACTCCACATCCGGGAGAGGCCGCCCGCTTACTTGATGAAAGTGTCGCTGATATTCAAAGTGAACGTTTAGCGTCCGCTGTTCAGTTAGCGGATCGGTATCAAGCAGTTGTTGTGTTGAAAGGGCAGGGAACGGTCATTGCTTCGCCTTGCGGCCAGCTTGCCATATGCACCGATGGCAATCCGGGCATGGCCAGTGGTGGTATGGGGGATGTGCTGACAGGCGTTATTACTGCGTTACTGGCGCAAGGTATGAGTCCTTGGGAAGCGGCGTGTTTCGGAGCATGTATACACAGTGCAGCGGCGGACTTAGCGTCTGAAGTAGGCGGTATGCGAGGGCTCTTGGCGAGCGATTTGATGAGCCATATCCGGGAACTAGTGAACTAATGAGTAAATCAGAGGTAACAAGCCAACCGGCTAATAGCGTGATTCTGACGGGTGAAGTCAACATGGTGGGATTTGCTGCTCAGGTAGCCCCTTTGCTGATTGATGGTGGTTTGATATTTTTAGAAGGCACCTTAGGTGCCGGTAAAACGACGTTTAGTCGTGGGCTAATACAGGCGCTGGGCCACGTCGGAGCGGTGAAATCTCCGACCTACACCTTAGTGGAAGAGTATGACTTGGCTGCGGTACGCGTATGCCATTTTGATCTGTATCGTTTAGGCGACCCCGAAGAGCTTGAGTATATGGGGATTCGCGAATATCTGGCAGATGGCACCTTGTGCCTGATAGAGTGGCCAGAGAAAGGCTTAGGTGTATTACCTAGCGCTGATTTAATCGTTCAAATTGATGACCTGGGTGATGCGCGACAACTTAACTGGCAAGGTAATACGGAGCATGGAATTCACTGGAGTGAGCAGTTGCAGAAGGTATTAGACGAGTGGCAAAGCAAGTGAAGCACCTGTTTGGTGTGGTTCTGTTTTTTCTTTACGCACAGCATGTTTATGCCGATGTCAGTGATATCCGTATCTGGCAATCGCCGGACAATGTTCGCTTAGTGATTGATTTAAGCCGTGGGCACGAGCATAAAATTTTTCAGCTCAAAAATCCTGATCGTATCGTGATTGATTTACAAGACGCTAAATTGAAAATGTCGTTGGATCAGGTTGAAAATAACTCGACCGAGATCATTCGTTTACGTGATGGTGTGCGTAATAAAACCGATTTACGCTTAGTCGTTGAAACTCGCGCGACGATGGACTTTAAAAGCTTTCCTATTATACCGAGCAGTACCGTGAAGCATCATCGGCTGGTGGTGGACTTAGGTCGCCCGCAAACAAAAGCGACGGTGTCTGCGGTGCCAGTGATAAAACAAGCCGAATCTTACGAGGCCGACCAACGCGATATTATTATTGCGATAGATGCTGGCCATGGTGGAGAAGATCCGGGCGCGTTAGGGCCAGGAAGAATTAAAGAAAAGCACGTCGTGCTCGCCATTGCCAAAGAGTTACAGCGCTTACTGGACAGCGAAATGGGATTTACCCCATTTATGGTGCGTACGGGGGATTATTATGTGGGTCTACGTGATCGAACAGAAAAAGCACGTAAAGCCAACGCAGACTTTTTTGTGTCAATTCATGCGGACGCATTTAAACATCCAAGCGCGAAAGGCAGCTCGGTATTTGTTTTGTCGGATCGCGGCGCGACGAGCGAAACTGCGCGCTTTTTGGCGGATAAAGAAAACTCATCTGATTTGATAGGTGGTGTCAGTATTGGCGATCGCGAAGATCACTTAGCGTTAACCTTGCTTGATTTATCCATGACGGCGACACGTACAACCAGTGTGCAAGCGGGGGAAGAAATCCTCAAAGAAATGGGCCAAATCAGTAAACTGCATAAACGTAATGTTGAAGAAGCGGCGTTTGTTGTTTTGAAATCGCCAGACATGCCAGCACTGCTTGTTGAAACAGGTTTTATTTCAAATCCGACAGAAGCTCGCCAGTTACAAGACAAGAATTACCAAAAGAAAATGGCGAAAGCGATTTATAATGGAATTAAAGAGTATTTTGAAAATAACCCGCCTGCAGGCACCTTGATTGCTGCACGTAAAAAAGCCGCAACCAAGTTTGTTGATTACGTCGTTCGTCGAGGTGATACCTTGTCAGAGTTGGCGGTACAGAGTGGTATGGATACCAAAGCATTACGCGATTTGAATGGGCTTAACTCTAATTCATTGCGAGTGGGTCAGCGGATTCGTATTCCCAATTCTTAAGTGCAGCTGAGTTGCATTGATCATATTTAGTCATTCAGGAAAATCATGAGCCGCATTCATTTACTGTCACCACGACTTGCCAACCAAATAGCGGCGGGTGAAGTGGTTGAGCGTCCAGCCAACATCGTTAAAGAACTCGTTGAAAATTCATTGGATGCGGGGGCTGTTCATATTGATGTGGATGCAGAGCAGGGCGGTGTGAAATTATTACGTGTGCGTGATGATGGTATAGGCATTGGTAAAGACGACTTATCACTATCATTGAGTCGCCACGCGACCAGTAAAATCACCACGCTGGATGATCTTGAAGCGGTGGGCACTATGGGTTTCCGTGGCGAGGCGTTGGCCAGTATCTCGTCGGTATCTCGTTTGACGTTAACGTCGCGGGAAAAGACAGCCAATGATGCCTGGCAAGTAAAAGCCGAAGGGCGTGAGATGCAGGCCGAAATTAGCCCCGCAGCGCATCCTATTGGCACCACCCTCGAAGTGCGTGATTTGTTTTTCAATACACCGGCGCGCCGAAAATTTTTACGCACGGAAAAAACAGAATTTTCGCATCTTGAAGACACGTTAAAAAAGCTCGCTCTCAGTCGTTACGATGTAGCATTTACGCTGCGTCATAACCAAAAAGTGATCCATTCGTTACGTCCCGCCAGTCGCATGATTGATCGTGAAAAGCGTGTGGCTAGCCTGCTGAATCCACAGTTTATGGATAACGCGGTTCATATCGAAACCGAAGCTGCGGGCTTAACCATAGAAGGCTGGGTTGGCCTGCCGACGTTCTCACGTTCGCAAGCCGATATGCAGTACTTCTTTGTGAACGGTCGAGCGGTGCGCGATAAACTGGTGGTTCACGCAATTAAACAGGCGTATCGCGATGTCTTGTATCACGGTCGACAGCCTGCGTTTGTGTTGTACTTATGGCTCGATCCTAAGTTGGTGGATGTGAACGTTCACCCGACCAAACACGAGGTTCGGTTTCGCGATGGTCGTTTGGTGCATGATTTTATTTTCCGTTCGTTGCACCGTGCGCTTGGCGATATTCGCCCCGAGCAGCCAACCGGTGGCAGTATTTCTGAGGCGGGACATTCTTCAGCCTCAGTGAATTCTGAAACAAGCACCGGCGCTGAAGCGGGTGAGTTTCAGGGGCAGAACCGTTTAAATTGGCAAAACGCTAATTCTGGTTCGGCTGCTTCACCGGGTTATCAGTTTCAGCCAACTTCAAACGGCTTTGGTGATCGTCCTTCCCAAGGGGCGGTTGCTGAACAGCTTCGCAGTTACGAGCAGTTAAATCAGGCGGCTTCTAGCCATGCAGCTATGAGTCATGCTGCACTCGGGACTAATACGCCTCAGCCATTACCGGGTGAGGATCGCGAAGATCTGCCACCGCTCGGTTTTGCGATTGCTCAACTGCACGGTATTTATATTCTTGCGCAAAATGCGCAAGGCTTGATTGTGGTGGATACCCACGCTGCCCATGAACGCATTACCTACGAGCGCTTAAAAGTTGCCGTCGACCAGCAAGGCATTCAAAGTCAGCCCTTATTAGTCCCCGAGACTTTGCACGTGAGTGAGCGCGAAGCAGACGCCGCAGAACAATACGCTGATGAGTTTAAATTGTTAGGGGTTGAGCTAGCGCGGATGTCTCCGGAGAGTTTAATGATTCGTCAGATTCCCGTGTTGTTGCAACAAGCCAATGTCGGACAACTAATTACCGATATGTTGGGTGATCTTATAGAGCACGGTGCATCGGATCGCATTCTTGCTCATCGCAATGAACTGTTATCGACTATGGCCTGTCATGGATCGGTACGAGCAAATCGTAAATTAACCATTCCAGAAATGAATGCCTTATTGCGTGATATGGAAGACACCGAACGCTCAGGTCAATGTAATCACGGCCGCCCAACGTGGACACAAATGACCATGCCCGAACTCGATAAATTATTTATGCGGGGGCGATAATGAGCGAAATGAATAAACATCATTTGCCGCCGGCCATTTTTTTAATGGGGCCGACCGCCTCCGGGAAAACGGCATTGGCGTTGGAGTTGGTTCGCAATTACCCTTGTGAAATTATCAGTGTCGATTCAGCCCTAATCTACAAAGACATGAACATAGGCACTGCCAAACCGGATGCGGCGATGTTAGCGGAAGCACCGCACCGCTTAATTGATTTGATCGATCCTTCCGAAACATATTCTGCGGCGAACTTTCGTGAAGATGCCTTGCGTGAAATGGCTGAGATCACTGCGGCTGGAAAAGTCCCTTTGTTGGTCGGTGGGACGATTATGTATTTCAAATTTCTTCGCGATGGTGCAGCGGATTTACCCACGGCGAATGAGGAAATTCGTGCGCAGTTATTAGAAGAAGGTAATACCTTGGGCTGGCCTGCCATGCATGAAAAATTAGCCAAGGTTGATCCCGTCGCCGCCGAGCGTTTAGAGCCAATGGATTCGCAGCGGATACAACGTGCGCTCGAAGTCTGGATGATTACAGGCAAAACCCTGACGGAACATTGGGCCGAGCAAAAAGCCGCTTCATTGCCATATAACGTAGTGAACTTAGCTGTCTGCCCACCAGAACGAAAGCGGTTGCATGAACGTATTGCCCAGCGCTACGAGATAATGATGGGGCAGGGCTTTGTTGAAGAGGTACAAGCCTTACATGATCGCGGCGACCTGCATAAAGGTATGCCGTCGATTAGATGTGTAGGTTATCGTCAAGTGTGGGACTACTTAGAGGGTGAATACGGGTACGATGAGATGGTTGAACGAGGCATCATTGCCACGCGTCAACTGGCTAAACGGCAAATTACTTGGCTGCGTAGCTGGGAGGATCTGCACTGGTTAGACACTGATGATCAGGATATTCTCAGAAATGCCTTGAAAATACTGACGTCCAACGCCATATTTAGCACCTCGGACTGATCTTGAACTAGAATTAGGCAAATGTTGGCAAGGTGTGTCGCATTTGTTAGGTGTTGATCAGTACGACCCTGGGGTATTACTACTTTTATTTCGCCATCCGCAGATTGGAAGGCACTTTCTCATTTTAGGAGAAGCACTATGTCAAAAGGGCACTCGCTACAAGACCCTTACTTGAATCAGCTGCGCAAAGAGCGCATCCCTGTATCTATATTTCTTGTGAACGGCATCAAGTTGCAGGGGCAGATTGAATCTTTCGATCAGTTTGTCATCCTGTTGAAAAATACGGTATCTCAGATGGTATACAAACATGCCATCTCGACAGTTGTGCCTACGCGTAACATTCGCTTAGCACCAGTAGAGCCAAGTGACGACGACGAATAATACCGCCTCTCTTTTCTCTAATAGTGGCGATGTTCTTTGAGTCGTCACTGTATCCGCATGAAAGTTTGTAAAACTATACCGGCGTGTGTTTGCATGCCGGTATTTTTGTTGTTTCCGGATGCATCTTGCATCGAACAGAATTAATCCGAGGCCTCTGTGTTTTTTGAGCGTCCCAATAACGGTGGCGAAACCGCAATACTTGTCCATGTTGATTTTCCTGAGGGTGCAAACCGGGAAGATCTCAATGAATTTCGTGAGTTGGTTATCTCAGCTGGAGCCGATCCCGTTGATCTAGTGACGACCAAGCGCGATGTTCCGGACGTGAAAACGTTTGTTGGTAAAGGCAAGGTGGAAGACATCGCCGAGCTGTTACGGCTGCATGACGTCCAGTTAGTGATTTTCAACCACGCACTGTCGCCACGACAAGAACGTAACCTAGAGGGCATATTGCAAGCTCGGGTACTTGATCGTACAGGTTTGATTCTCGACATTTTTGCGCAACGTGCACGAACACACGAAGGTAAACTTCAGGTTGAGTTAGCGCAACTGCAACACCAGTCAACGCGGTTGATACGAGGGTGGACACACCTTGAGCGTCAAAAAGGCGGGATTGGTATGCGCGGGCCAGGTGAAACTCAGCTCGAAACGGATCGTCGTTTACTTCGTGATCGAGTGAAAAAAATTAACAGCCGTCTGGATAAAGTTCGAGCACAACGGAACCAGAGTCGCCGAGCACGTAAGCGCTCCGCCATCCCGACGGTCGCCATTGTTGGCTACACTAATGCGGGCAAATCGACGTTATTTAATGCGCTTACTGAAGCCGAGGTGTACGCTGCGGATCAATTGTTTGCGACACTTGATCCAACCTTACGACGTTACAATATCGAAGACGTAGGTGAAGTCGTATTAGCCGATACAGTTGGGTTTATTCGTCACCTACCGCACAAATTGGTTGAAGCGTTTCGAGCAACGTTGCAAGAGGCAGCCGAAGCCGACTTGCTGATGCATGTGATTGATTGTGCGTCCGATGAGCGCGAAGGCAACATTGAGCAAGTGGAACTGGTGTTAAGTGAAATTAATGCTGATACCCTGCCAGAGTTACGCGTCTACAATAAAATTGATTTATTGGAACACGGCGGTGAAGCAAGAATTGACCGCCGTGAAGATGGCACCCCTGAAGCCGTTTGGGTGTCGGCTCAAGAGGGCCTTGGCTTTGATTTATTACGACAAGCCATGGGTGAACTTTTGGGCGAAGAGCTTTATGCTGAAACCATCGCCTTAACGCCTGCTGATGCGCGCTTACGTGCAATTCTTTACGATCTTAGTGGCGTACAAGGCGAAGCATTCGCTGATAATGGCGATATGCTGATTGATGTACGTATGCAGCTACAAGATTTTCGCCGCGCGTTATCGAAAGCAGAGATACCCGAGGCACGTTTTATCGAGCCACCTGAAGAACCGTGGCAATAAAAGACGGGGCTTTGGCGTTAGGCGACTAGCCCATACGCTGAAATCCGTTATCATTACGTCTACACACATATAGGCATACACACTGGAGTGAACTATGGCCTGGAATGAGCCTGGTGGCAAAGGCAACAATCCCAAGGATCCCTGGGGAAATAACAACCGGGGTAATAATAATGGCGGCGGAAATCAGCCACCTGACCTTGATGAAGTGATCCGTAAATTAACCGATAAAGTCAACGCCCTCTTTGGCGGCAAAGGCGGTGGTGGTAACAATAGCTCGGGCGGCGGGGATGAAGGCAGTATCTTTGGCTTCCTTGTTGTGGCCGGTATTGTTGCTGTGGTCTTGTTGGCCATGAACTCTTTTTACACGGTGGATGAGCAGGAACGAGGCGTTGTGTTGCGTACTGGTAAGTACCACAGCACCGAAATGCCAGGTCTGCAGTTTAAGATTCCTGTGCTGGAAGAAGTGATCAAGGTAAACACAACTCAGGTTCGTGAAGCTGAAATTCGTGAAAGCATGCTGACCGAAGATGAGAATATCATCGACGCTAAGCTATTTATTCAGTATCGAGTGAGTGATCCGGTTGCGTTTGCACTGCGTGTTGAAAATCCAGAAGCGACTTTGATGTCCGCGGCAGAAAGTGCGCTGCGTCATGAAGTTGGCTCTAACGCGATGGACCCAATTCTGACTAATGGCCGTGCCATTATTTCAGGAGCTGTAACGGTACGTCTGCAAAGCTACCTTGATCGTTACGACACAGGTATGACTATTGTTAACGCAGAGCTGAAAGAAACCACGCCACCGGCGGCGGTTAAAGATGCTTTCGATGACGTGCAGCGTGCGAAAAACGATAAAGAAAAAATCATCAACAACAGTGAAGCGTATGCGAACTCTGTTGTGCCAGAAGCTCGTGGTCGTGCGCAGCGTCAGCTAGAAGAAGCGCGCGCATACAAAGAGCGAGTGGTGGCACGTGCACAAGGTGAAGCCGATCGTTTCACTAAGCTGCTAACGGAATACAATAAGGCACCCGATGTGACGCGTGAGCGTTTGTACATTGATGCGCTGACCTCTGTGTACACCAACAGCAGTAAAGTGTTGGTCGACGTAGAAGGTGGCAACAACATGATGTACTTGCCATTGGATAAGTTGATGCAGCCAGTACAAGCCGCAGCTCGTGAATCGGGTATGAATGAACGCGATATTTCACGTCTTACTGATGAAGTGCTAAAAGAAGCACGCGCTCGTCAGTCTACTAATACTGTTCGTAGGGAGGGTCGTTAATGTCTCCTAAAGCATTTATTGGACTAATCATTATTGCACTGGGTGTGATGATCGGTAGCCAGAGCTTTTATATCGTTAAAGAAACCGAGCGTGCGATTAAATTCCAGTTTGGTGAAGTAGTTGAAGCGGATCTTAAGCCGGGTCTTGGTTGGAAAATACCTATGATGCAGCAGATTAAACGTTTCGACGCTCGTGTGTTAACGCTGGATACTCAGCCATCACGCTTCTTAACCTCAGGTAAGAAATACGTGATCGTGGATTCCTACGCAAAATGGCGCATCAAAGATGTTCGCTCGTACTATCAAGCGTCCTCTGGTGATCGTAACCGTGCAACGACTTTGCTAGAAAACCTAGTGAATAAGGGCCTGCGTAACGAAATCGCCTCACGTACTTTGCATGAAGTTGTGTCCGGTGAGCGTGATCAACTGATGACTCAGTTAACCGCCGACCTGAATATCGAAACTCAAAAAGAGCTAGGTATTGAGTTGATTGATGTTCGTGTTAAAGCCGTTGACCTACCGGAAGAGCTGAGTAAATCAGTATACGACCGTATGTCAGCAGAGCGTGGCCGTGAAGCGCGTGAACACCGTTCACAAGGTAACGAGCTTGCTGAAGGTATTGAAGCAGACGCGGATCGTCAGAAAACAGTACTTGAAGCACAAGCGTATCGTGAAGCTGAGCAAATCAAAGGTGAAGGGGATGCAGAAGCGGCACGTATCTACGCTGAGGCGTTCAATAGAAACCCAGAGTTCTATGCGTTTACCAGAAGCTTAAAAGCGTACACCGAGACCTTTAAAGGTAATGATGTACTCTTGCTAGATCCGAAGAGTGACTTCTTCCGCTACCTTAATAACTCGCAGGGTAAGTAAGACCGGTATAACTGGTTTTACAACCTGACTCACCGGCTTTGAGTTGTATCCAAGCCGGTGATGCTTTGGTAGAATCCTGAAACCGGGCCGGTAGCCCGGTTTTTTTGTGCAAATCGTTTTCTTTTAAGGTTGTAACTTGTCTGGGGATATTTGGTACGAGCTCGCACTGGCTCTGAGCTTAGTGTTTATTCTCGAAGGTATCGTACCCTTCCTTTATCCGGAGCGCTGGCGCAAGCTCGTTCAGCAACTGGCGAAAACAGACAACCGCACCATGAGAATCACAGGACTGGCCAGTATGTTACTGGGTCTGGTTCTGCTTTATTTTTTAAAACACTGAAGGCTGGAACATGACTGGAGCTGATCGTTGGCTGTTGCCGGATGGTATTGATGAAATCCTACCACCACAGGCACGTCGGATTGAGCAATTGCGTCGCCATCTTCTCGACTATCTGGATAACAGTGGGTATGACTTTGTCATCCCGCCAGCGCTCGAGTACCTTGATTCGCTACTAACAGGCACAGGTAAAGATCTTGATCTGCGTACCTTCAAGGTGACGGATCAATTATCAGGTCGATTGATGGGGTTAAGCGCAGATACAACGCCACAAGTTGCGCGTATTGATGCACATAGCTTGGCACCAGAAGGCATTAGCCGTCTGAGTTACTGCCGCACCGTGTTTCATGCAAAACCATTGAGCTTGCTAGCAAGTCGTACACCGACACAAATCGGTGCTGAACTTTACGGCGAAGCAGGCATTGATGCCGATGTAGAAATTATTAGCGTGATGTTGAGCTTATTAACACAAGCAGGCATCGGCCTAGTGCATCTGGACTTAAGTAATGTGGGTGTATTCCGCGCATTGGCCAATGTGGCTGGCTTAAGCGATGAGCAACAAAGCGAATTATTTGATTTACTCAAGCTCAAGTGCGCAACCGACACCTTAGCGTGGGTTCGCCGAGAATTAAGCGATGCGACTCATATTGAGGCCTTCTCACTGTTAGCGTCTATGCAGGGCAGTGCGACGTCTTTGGTTGAAAAACTAGAGCAATTGCAGACATTGGTTCCAGAAACTGCGACAGAGATTGCGCACCTACAGCAGGTGTTTGATCAGTTGGCGATACGTTTTCCTGAAACTTCAATGACCTGCGACCTAACAGAGCTTCGTGGGTACGATTACCACACGGGCTTAGTCTTTGCGGCTTATGTGCCGGGTTATGGCGATGCCATTGCCCAAGGCGGCCGTTATGACGAAACCGGCGCAGTATTTGGACGTGCGCGTCCAGCGACGGGGTTCAGTGCCGATTTAAAAGTGCTGGCGCAACTAGGAAAGCGCGAATTTACGGCCAAACAAACCGTTGCGGCTCCAGTGTCGGATGATCCGGTATTGTGGGCAGCAATCAGTCAGCTGCGTGGGGAAGGAATTCGCGTACTGATAGAGTTGAATGGTGATGCGGTTCAATGTGACCAGCGTCTGCATCAAGTGGATGGTCAGTGGAAGCTGACAGACGCTTGAACTGATTTTTAAATGATAACTGGCTTTGTTTATTGATAAGCAAGGCCCTTGTGAGTGAAAGATACCACGATGGGTAAAAGCGTAGTTGTTCTCGGAACCCAATGGGGTGACGAAGGTAAAGGTAAGATTGTTGATTTGCTGACTGAAAAAGCAGCGGCGGTGGTTCGCTTCCAAGGCGGTCATAACGCAGGTCACACTCTGGTCATTAATGGCGAAAAAACGGCATTGCATTTGATCCCGTCTGGCATCCTGCGTGATGGCGTTCGTTGTGTGATCGGTAATGGCGTTGTATTGGCTCCGGATGCTTTGTTAAAAGAAGTCCGTGCGCTGGAAGATCGTGGTGTTCCTGTTATGGAACGTCTACGTATATCACACGCTTGTCCGCTTATTTTGCCTTACCACGTTGCACTGGATCAGGCGCGTGAGTTAAAACGCGGTAACGCTAAAATTGGTACGACGGGTCGCGGGATTGGGCCTGCTTACGAAGATAAAGTAAGCCGTCGTGGTCTACGTGTTGATGACATGTACCAGCCAGAATTTGCTGACAAGTTGAAAGACGTGATGGAATATCACAACTTCTCTCTCGTCAATTATTACGGCGTTGACGCTGTGAGCTTTGAAGAGACGCTAGCGGCTTGCATGGATTGGGCGGCACAGATCAAAGACATCGTGGTTGATGCGGTTGATCTGGTACACACAGTACGCGAAGACGGTGGCGACATCATGTTTGAAGGCGCACAAGGCACCTTGCTTGATATCGACCACGGTACTTATCCGTTTGTGACCTCGTCGAATACAACGGCCGGTGGCGTTGCCACGGGGTCAGGTGTTGGTCCGCTGTACTTAGATCAAATTTTGGGTATTACCAAGGCGTATACGACTCGTGTAGGTTCTGGTCCTTTCCCAACTGAATTGTTTGACAACGTCGGTAAACACTTAGCGGATGTCGGTAAAGAAAAAGGCACTACTACCGGTCGTGATCGTCGCTGTGGTTGGTTTGATGCGATGTTAGTGAAGCATGCCATTCGTGTTAACTCGATCAACACTATCTGCCTGACTAAACTCGACGTACTTGATGGCCTTGAAACCATTAAAGTGTGTGTTGGCTACAAAGATGCTGATGGTAATTCTTTGAAAGTACCAGCGTCGGCTGATCAGTTCGCTAAGATCACGCCAGTGTATAAAGAACTACCAGGTTGGACGGGCACAACGTTTGGTGCCAAGACGATTGACGAGCTTCCTGAGAATGCTCGTGCCTACATTCGTTTTATTGAAGAAGCGATCGGCGCGCCGATTGATATTATTTCTACTGGCCCTGATCGTGTAGAAACTATCGTGCTTCGCCATAGCTTTGAATTGTGATTGTTTAATTTAGCGCTAAAAACGGCCCGCTGATTGCGGGCTTTTTTTTGTCTGAGTTTTATTAGCGGAGCGATGTTTGTCACGACTCAAAATGTCTAAGTGCTTATATGTTTTTATTTGGCGTTAATATTGAATTAAATCGTCGGAAAATTGTCCTTTTGGCCGTAATGGCCTTTTGGGAGCGATAAAACCGCAAATATATTGTCGCTTATTTATTTTTTGAAAAATGTGGCCGAATAATTTCCCCTGTCCGGAAGAGAGAGGCTTTATGTTGCCGTTTTTAGTTAATGATAAAGTACTAGAAAACACTAATTTTTGTCCTCGTAGAAATGAAAAACCAGTACTTAAGTATTAATATTGGGTGATTTTCGATCATGGTATTACTTTGGGCATACTCGTTGCTCTTATCTACTTGTGAGCGTCATAACGGTGCTCCCTTATGGCTGGCTAGGTACTTCCTGACCTAATCAGCGTTTTCAACAAGTAATGTGGGGAATGGAACTATGCTGGATTTATATGATTATCCGATCGTTGTAGAAATACCTGTCGCTTGGGGAGAGATGGACTCATTCCAGCACGTAAACAACTCAGTGTATTTTCGCTACTTTGAAAGTGCTCGGGTGAAATACGTAGAAGCCATCGAGATTGAGAAGTTTATGAAAACAACAGGCATGGGCCCGATTTTATCGAGCACCAGTGCAAAATTTATGGCGCCTCTAAAATACCCTGACACGATCAGTGTCGGTATTAAGAGTACAAAGCTTGAATCAGGCCGTATTCTGCAAGAATACGGTGTGTGGAGTCATGAGACATCGCGTCTCGTTGCGAAGGGTGAAAGCATGATGGTGTTCTTTGACTATAAGAACGGTCGTCCGTGTGATATTCCTGAAGCACTGCGTGAAAACATGCTCAAGCTTGAGCCTCACTTGGCAGAAACTCAGAAGCAACCTGAAAAGGTGTAATCTGTTTGGCTAAATATTTTAGGCACTGCAGATACTGCAGTGCCTTTTTTATTGCGTTAATGCCATTACTTTAGCGGTTTAACCGTTCAATTTATTTCTTAATCATGACTTCGTACAAATCCTTGCGACGATCTTTTAAATTACGCACGGAACCTTCGTTATGAAGAATTCGTAGCTTATCCATATCAAGATCGGAGAACAGCAGCATTTCTGTATTAGCAGTCGCTTCAGATAGAACCGCATCGTGTGGGAATGGGAAGTCAGATGGGGTTAATACGGCGGATTGACCATACTGCACATCCAAGCTTTCCACTTCTGGTAAGTTCCCCACGCTGCCTGCGATCACGACATAACATTCGTTTTCAATCGCACGCGCTTGGGCACAATGACGCACCCGTAGATAGCTATTTTTAGTGTCTGTCCAGAAAGGTACAAATAATATTTCTAAACCCTGTTCTGACATGATTCGAGACAGCTCAGGGAATTCGACGTCATAACAAATTTGGATGCCCACTCGGCCTGCATCAGTTTCAAATACTTGCAGCTCATCACCACCACGAATCACCCAGTCATTTTTCTCGTGCGGTGTAATATGGATTTTTCGCTGTTCATCGACCTTACCACTGCGGTGACACAGGTAGGACACGTTGAAAATATCGTTATTCTCTTGAATCGGCATTGAACCGGTAACGATGTTTGCGTTGTATTCAACGGCCATGCGCGACATAGCGTCGCGGATTTGATCGGTAAATTCAGCTAAAAAGCGAATCGCTTCGGTTTGAGATGACTGCGGCCCTAATCCCATCAATGGTGCATTAAAAAATTCAGGGAAGACAATGAAATCACACTGATAATCCGACACCGTATCGACAAAGTATTCGACTTGCTTGAGAAGTTCTTCAATGGATTTTACCGTTCGCATCTGCCATTGAACGGCACCAACACGCACGGTTGTTTTACGAAAATCAAGAACGGTATTAGTCGGCTCGAACAGAATATTATTCCACTCAAGTAAGGTCGCAAAACCGACGGAGTCTGAATCTTCAGGCAAGTATTTTTTTAACAGTCGCTTAACCTGAAAGTCGTTGGAAAGCTGAAACGACAAAATAGGATCATATATTTCCCGTTTATCGACCTTCTCAATAAATTCCATGGGCGACATATCATGGCGATAGGTGTGATAACTAGGAATACGGCCGCCAGCTAAAATTGCCTGAAAATTGTACTGACGACAAAGCTCTTTCCGGGCATCGTACAAACGGCGGCCAATACGCATACCTCGGTGAGATTTTCGAATAACGACGTCCAGTCCGTATAACGCATCACCTTTTGGATCGCTGGTGATAACGTCATTTGGACCAACAATGTCTTCATAGGTGTGGGGGTTTGAAAAGCGCTTGTAATCTACCTGAACCGACAGCGCGATTCCCACCACTTCGTCGTTATCAATAACGCCAATTTGCCCTTGTGGGAACTCTTCAATTAAGCGCTGAATCGTATGCTCGGGCCAAGCACCTCCAAGCTCTGGGTAGGCCTCGTCCATCAGATGTTTTATTTCTGAATATTGATCTAGGGTTAGGTTGCAAAGTTCTAAATGCGACTTCTCGGTGACCATAATGTTTCCAGTGTGAAGCCAGCTATTTGCTGGAGAAGATGTCAGAGTGTTGCGGTTAAGTAATCTACCAGTATTCGTACTTTCGGGGAAAGTTGTCTTCCCGGAGGATACAACGCCCAAATACCTTCGTCATCCGGAGCATATGCTTGCAATACTTCGATTAAGTCTTGGTTTTGAATGGCGTCTTTCAAATAATAATCGGGTAATTGAATAATACCTAAATTTCGTTTGGCGGCATCCAGTAATGCATTGCCTGAGTTGCAACGCAAACGGCTGCTGAGTTTTACGATACGTTCGCCAGAATCGTCACGAAAGCGCCAGTAATCGAGTGTACCGGATAGGCATTCATGGTCGGCCAGAGCCGACAATGTTGAGGGGACGCCGTGTGCTTTTAAGTACGCCGGGGATGCGCAGGTATGCAGGCGTCGTTGACCCAATTGTTTCGCAACTAACTGTGGGTTATCTAATTTCCCGAGACGAATCGCTAAATCAAACCCTTCATGAATTAAGTCGAGTTTTTGGTTGGTCAGTTCGCAATGCAGGCTGATTTCAGGGTAGTCGATAAGAAACTGATTCAGCACCGGTGCGAGGTGATAGTCGCCCCAGTTGACTGGCGCTGTGATGCGAATGCGACCTCGTGGCGTGCTTTGTAATTCTCCGACGGCTTCTTCGGCGTGCTGTAAGCCATCCAGTAAGGGGCGGCAGCTCTGGTAATAGAGGTTCCCTGCCTCAGTTAAGCTCACACGCCGCGTTGTGCGGTACACAAGCTCTGTGCCTAGACGGGCCTCTAATAGTCTCACCTGACGGCTTATGTGCGCTGTAGACAGGTCGAGTTGCTTGGCAGCCTTAGTAAAGCTTTGTTGATCGGCTACGGCGACAAACTCATTCACACCTTGCCAGAGGTTCTGCACGGGATGGTGCCTTTATGATTGTTTCTATATGGTAAAAGTGATTTTATAAATAAGGCCATTGTCTCACTGTGGTAACGAAATACAATAAGCCTCTAATACATATCCTAATTTTTATGTTCACCCGAATATCAGGAGAATCATCATGTCCGAGACTATCCGTTGTCGAGCTGCTATCGCATGGAAAGCAGGCGCGCCATTATCGATTGAAGAGGTAGACGTTGCTCCACCAAAGGCTGGCGAAGTTCGTGTGAAAATTGTTGCCACGGGCGTTTGTCATACCGATGCGTTTACTCTTTCAGGTGAAGATCCTGAAGGTATCTTTCCTGCGATTTTAGGGCATGAAGGCGGCGGCATTGTTGAGTCTATTGGCGAAGGTGTTACAAGCCTAAAAGTAGGGGATCACGTAATTCCGCTGTACACGGCTGAGTGCGGTGAATGTAAGTTCTGCACCTCTGGAAAAACCAACCTGTGTCAGGCCGTTCGTGCGACCCAAGGCAAAGGATTAATGCCTGATGGTACATCGCGTTTTTCTCAAAATGGTGAGCCGATTTTCCATTACATGGGTTGCTCTACATTTTCTGAATATACAGTTTTGCCCGAGATTTCACTGGCAAAAGTCAACCCAACGGCACCACTTGAAGAAGTGTGTTTGCTGGGCTGTGGTGTGACCACCGGCATGGGCGCCGTAATGAATACGGCCAAAGTGCAAGAAGGTGATACGGTAGCTATTTTTGGTTTGGGCGGCATTGGTTTGTCGGCGGTGATTGGTGCAGCAATGGCGAAAGCTTCTCGCATTATTGCTATCGACATTAACGAAAGTAAGTTTGATTTAGCTAAGCAGCTGGGTGCGACGGATTGCATTAATCCTAAACATTACGACAAACCTATTCAGGAAGTGATTGTTGATCTAACCGATGGTGGTGTGGATTATTCCTTTGAGTGTATTGGTAATGTTGATGTGATGCGCTCTGCTCTTGAGTGTTGTCATAAAGGTTGGGGCGAATCCATCATTATTGGCGTGGCGGGTGCTGGCCAAGAAATCTCGACACGTCCTTTCCAATTGGTGACTGGGCGAGTCTGGCGTGGCACAGCGTTTGGTGGTGTTAAAGGTCGTACGGAGTTGCCTGATTATGTTGAGCGTTATTTGGCTGGTGAATTTAAGTTAAGTGATTTTATTACTCACACTATGTCGCTCGACAAAATTAATGAAGCCTTTGATTTGATGCACGAAGGTAAAAGTATTCGTAGCGTGATTCATTACTAAGGTTCAGCGGGGCGGATAAAACATGGAAAAGATTAGCGAAACACTCTGTTTTGGCGGACGCCAAATGCAGTACTCGCATCGCTCTTTTGAATTAAGTTGTGAGATGCGATTTGCGATTTATTTACCGCCGCAAGCGGTAGAGAAAAAAGTCCCTGTGTTGTATTGGTTGTCGGGGTTAACGTGCACCGATGAAAACTTTACCCAGAAAGCCGGCGCGCAACGTGTGGCGGCAGAGTTGGGTATCGCGATTGTTATGCCAGATACTTCTCCTCGTGGAGAGGGGGTGCCGGATGATGAAGACGGTGCTTACGACTTTGGTTTGGGTGCTGGCTTTTATGTGAATGCCACACAAGAGCCATGGGATAAGCATTATCGTATGTACGATTATGTCGTAAAGGAACTGCCTTTTTTGATTGAAACTGAGTTCCCAGTGAGTGATGTTAGAGCGATTAGCGGTCATTCAATGGGAGGGCACGGCGCGATTACGGTCGGTTTAAAGAACCCGCAACGTTATCGTTCGATTTCTGCATTTAGTCCGATTTGTAATCCCATGAACTGCCCTTGGGGTGAAAAAGCATTGGGTAACTACTTGGGCGATAATCGAGAAGGCTGGCGTAAGTATGATGCCAGTGAGCTTTTGAAAGTCGCGAAAGAGAAGCTGCCACTGTTGGTTGATCAGGGGTTAGCGGATAACTTCTTACAGGAACAGCTTAAGCCAGAAACATTGGAAGCCGCAGCGGCGGAATCTTGTTATGACTTAGTGTTACGCCGCCAGGATGGCTATGACCATAGCTACTTCTTTATTGCGAGTTTTATTGAAGATCACTTACGTTTTCATGCGCGCTATTTGAAATAAATAAAAAAGGCTTACCGAATCCGGTAAGCCTTTCTAGGACATCTCTGAATAATTCAGTGATGATAGCGACTTTCCTGAAAGCTCCAGTTTATCGGTAGTGAGTGCTGTGCTCGTGGTGTTTTGAGCTTTGATCGCATTGATGATTGCTGGGTTAGCCAACCATTCTTTCACATCGGCGTTGGCATGCTCAGTAATGATATCAGCAAAATCGTTGGCCATAACAAGCGGTGAAAGTGCGGTTATTGCGAAAATAGTGATTTTGGCTAAGTGTTGATTGATCATTACGTGCGTGCTCCATGAAGGCGTTTTGATCTATTTAGGTTAGTTGAGTTTTTTAAGTTGCCAAAAAGTATCAAAATGAGGTGCAGAGGGAGGCGCTCTAGTAATATATCGCCGACAAGGTGAATGGTCTGGGTGGGTCTGGTAAAGTGCGCTTAATCTGTTATCTCAAGATGATAACAAGTGATGCCAATTTAAAAGGAAGTTAACGATGAGTAGGGCAACGATACATACAGGCGGCGCAATTTTTTCTTCATCATCAGATGCCGAGCGCTCGGCGGCTCCAGAGAGTAATCGTCCGTGTCATCTATTGGTGCTGGCGGATTTCAGTGGCCGAGATCATCGCGCCAACAACGATCCAGACACCCTATCTCAACGAAAAATACACGAAGTAACGCGCGATAATTTTGACGACGTATTTGCAAATATGAACGTCACTCTCGATTTATCCGTGGCGGATCGGCCGATAAAATTCTTCGATATGGACGACCTTCATCCCGATTTTATTTATGAGCGCGTTGATCTTTTTCGTGAATTTAGACAACTAAAAACCAAACTTAAAAACCGAGATCATTTTGCTGCTGCAGCGGCAGAAATACAAAGTTGGTCGGGACATACCCAGGCTAGCGAAAATCATACAGAGGTCGCTCAAAGTGATACGCCTCAGAATGATGTGCTGGATATGTTACTTAATTCATCCCGAGCGCAAGCCGAATCTCAGAGCTCAGTCAAAGATCTTATACAGCAAATTGTTGCGCCCTATGTCGTACCAAGCCCAGACCCTCGCCAAGCTGAACTCATCGACACGGTAGAGCAAGCGGCCAGTCACTTGCTGCGCAAAATATTGCACAGCAGTGCATTTCAAGACATTGAGTCGTCGTGGCGTGGTTTGTATTGGTTGCTGAAGCAATTAGATACAGACCGAAGCCTCCGTTTATTTATCGCGGATGTTAGCTTGCAAGAAATCATTTTGGATAACGAAAATAATCCCGAATCAACGACACAGCTACACCAGTTATTGCTTGAGAGTCGTCTTGATGAAGGCACGGTGCCCTTCAGTATGATAATGGCTGATTACCAGTTTCAGGATGAAGTGAGTCATTGTGAGGCGTTAGCAAATATCGCCAGTACCGCAGCAGATTCCAACGCTGTGTTATTAAGTGGCGCGTCGGAGCGTATTGCCGGATGTCCGGGGCTAACTCAAGTAGCTGATCCTGAGCACTGGTACCTACACCGTGAAGTCGAAAGCGATTTTACCTTAATGTGGGCAGCCATTCGTGAGCAGGAATACAGTGAGCATGTTTTACTTACTTGCCCGCGCTTTATGTTACGCCTGCCTTATGGGGCCAAGACCAGCCCGTTAGACTCACTTAAATTTGAAGAATTACCAAAAAATGGCCAGCACCCATATTACCTCTGGGGGAATGGCGCATGGCTGGTGGCGGCACAATTAGGCAACTATTTTAGCCAAAAAAGTTGGTCGGGAGACGTCACGGCTAGTAGCAAAGTGACGCAACTACCCTTGCATGTATATAAAGAGGGCGGCGACAGTGAAGTAAAGCCGTGTGCTGAGTTGAACATGCTCGACACGACCGCATCGGGCTTGATGGCAAAAGGATTAATGCCGCTCCGCTCGGTGCGCGATGAAGACAGTATCGTGATTCCTCCACTGCAGTCGATCAGCAGTGAATCCAGAACACTGCGCGGCCCTTGGATGCCCTTGAGTAGTTAATTAAAGGACTTCCTATTTAAGTAACTTATTCCTTTTCGGTGTAATCAACGCCGAGAGGGAAAGAATAATCCCGATCTAATTGTCAAAGGTGTTGGTCAAATTGTGTATCTAAATATATTTAGACTCTTTTGGCCTTGTAGAAACATACCTGCTTCTTTAAGTTTCCCTTCAGATTTCAAATCTAGGGAAACTTTTCCCTACAACTCTGACAAGGAACGCCTCCATGAGAAAACTCTTACTCTCAGCTTTTATTCTTTTGAATGTAATGCAAGTGGCTCACGCACATCGTGGTGGGTCTGATAATGAAGAAACCCCCGACAATACCGGCACAGAAGAAACAGTCGTAAATAATAATCAGCCAATCTTAGTCATTGGTGCATCATTCGGAAGTGGCAATACCCCATTTGATTCAGGCTTATCGGCCCCACTGCTGGGTTTAGCCGTCGCGGGTGGAAACTACCTATCCCTTGGTGATGCTCTAGTACGCGCACCTAGCCACAATGGTCGCGTGATTAACGAAGCTCAAGCGGGCTCTACCACGTTTGCACGCCCAAGCTGTCGTGATGCGTTATACGCCGGTGCTTGTAGCACAGCAGAATTTAATAGCTACGAAACTCAATTAACTCGTGCAGCCTCTCGTGTACGCTCATTAAGTACCGGCGCATACAACGCTGAGTACGTCATCATTACAGCCCCCAATGATTGCCTACACTCTGACGCCTTTGGTCGCCCTGAATCTGAAACCATTGCTTGTGATCTAGAAGATATGTACGACCTAGCTGATCGCCTAATGCAAGTGGGTGAATTGGCGCTGAGCATGGGCTTGATGCCTGTGTTTGCAGATTACCCGCCGGTTGACTCAATTGATTTGGAATTATTCAGAACCAGCTCTTTGTTGTCCTGGACTATTTCAGAAAGTGACTACGGTCTTTTGAATGAAACCGTGATGGGAACACTTCGTGCTGAACTTCCAGAAGCCACTTTTATTAACTACTTCGAAACATACGAGCAGTTAGGTGATGGCATACACCCAACGGATGCTACTTCAGCCAATGCAGCGAACATTATCCTGCAAGAAATTGGCTATGCCGTAGAGCCTGTTGTTATTGGAGGTGATAACGACGATACGTGTGAAGCGTCAGATGATCATGGACACGATCGACACAGCTGGTTTGGCAAGCTAAGTAAGTTCATCAATGACAGCAAACATAAACACGGTAAAAAGAAGCACAAAAAACACGGTAAGCATAAGGGGCATCATTCGCATCACGACCATTCACACGATGACTGTGAAGACGATCATCAAAACGATGACGATTGTGACGATGAGATTTTCCAGCCGTTATAAGTCATTATTTTTTGCGATATCAAGAGCGTAATGGTTATGCCATTGCGCTCTTTTTCATTAACAGCAGGGTGCTATTATCCAGATATACCATTAAAGTAGAGGCTGTCACTTAGTTTCAGGAAAATGGAGTTTTCGGCGGATGCAGTCACCTGATCAAACCAGTAACTTTGGCTTTTTAGCAGAACACGATCCTCTATTTGTAGAACTAGCCACCTCTGCTGAACGTGCGTTTGCTAGCGACCCTAACACCACCCTCATTAAATTACGTCAACTAGGTGAAGCATTAGCACAGCATATTGCAGTATTGGTCGGAATATCCCTCGATGAACAAATCACACAAGCCGACCTCCTATACAAGATTAACCGCGAGCTAAAACTTGAGCCTGTGGTACGAGAGCTATTCCACACTCTCCGAATTGAAGGCAACAAAGCCACACACCAATTTAAAACTCAGCACAAAGAAGCCATCAATGGTTTAGTTGTAGCCCGTAAACTCGCCATTTGGTTTCATCAGTCTTTTGGTAAAGCAGGCACACAGTTCAAGGCAGGGCCTTTTGTTCCACCTGCAGATCCAAGCGAACAACTGCGCAAGCTGCAAACTGAAATCAATAAACTCAAAAATGAACTACAGCAAGCGAATATCGACCTTGACTCTAGTCAGCAATTAAATGAGTTAATCGCCAATGAGAAAGACGAATACGCAGCCCTTGCTCATGCGATGGATGAAGAATCTCGTGCGTTGGCACAGCAAGCGAACACCCATGAAAAAGCACTAAACAAACAACAGCAAGAATACGAAGCCAAAATCAAAGCGCTTCAGACGCAACTTGCAGAACAAGACGACAAGGCTCAAGCCTCACAACGACAACAGATCAACCGCAATACACAAGCGGCAACTCAACATATTGTTCTAGACGAAGCCTTAACACGCATCTTGATCGACCAACAATTAATTGAAGCCGGTTGGCAAGCTGACAGCGAAGAACTCACCTTTAGAAATGGCACAAGGCCCGAAAAAGGAAAAAACATCGCCATTGCGGAATGGCCAACAGAACATAAAAGTGAAAAAGGTAGAGCGGATTACGTACTTTTTGCAGGCCTAACTCCCATTGCGGTCGTCGAAGCTAAAAAAGAAAACACCAATGTCGCCGGTAAAATCCCTCAGGCTGAACGCTACAGTAAAGGATTTAACACCACGCCAACATATGCGGCGGCATCATCAACACCAGTATTAATCGGTGCTTGGGAAATCGCAGGCCAGACCATCGCATGGCCCGATGATGAAGACGGCCACTATAAAGTGCCCTTCGTCTATTCATGCAATGGCCGCCCTTATATTCCACAACTGGCTGAGCAATCAGGCACTTGGTTTCGTGATGTACGCTCTCCAGCCAACACCAAACGAGCACTCCCTAGTTTTCATACACCCAATGGCTTACTTGATCTTCTCAAGCGCAGTAAAAAAGACGCACTACAAACGCTAAAAGCCGAACCTTTTGGTTATTTAAAAGTGCGCGAGTATCAACAAAAAGCCATTCTTGCGGTAGAAAACACCTTAGCCAACGATACGCGCACCGCCTTACT
>NVWL01000009.1 GCA_002733645.1 Oceanobacter sp. | reverse complement strand
CGAAGGGCGTGGCCTATAGACACTTTATATCTTTGTTGTTGATCTTATTAAGGACCCGCCATTAACCTCAATCAACGTCTCGATCTAAAGCGTTATAGGTCTCACGCGCAGCACGACTGCATTAATTAAAGGTGCCCTAATACCGCTTGATTTGAAATGCTGCTGAGCGGATTTTCTTTTACTCGGCGTGCGTGCGGCGTCAGACAATAAAGTTATTCTTCGGCCTTTAGAGCAAAACCTTGCCCCGGAGCGATGTAAAAAATGAGGGTGCTTTAAGAGGTCGCTCCGGGGTGGATTGTTTTGCGTGCCGCATAATGACTGCCGTTGTCTGAATGAAGCCGGATGCGCCGAAAAGAGAGGATCGTAAGGAGAAACCTCTCCTTGCATGGGGCCGGGGGCGGAGCCCCGAAAGGGAGTTGAATTTGAGAACTTAGTTTTAGAGTTGAACTCGAGAGTCTAGCTTTAAGTAAAAGCGATTAAATAAAATAAGCCGGGAGCCAATTGGCTCCGTTTTTTATTAATACAATGCATTCAATCTCGACGTAACTTATCGCTGACCGCAATTGGGTTAGGGTAGTTAAATACAACGATGTAGCTAGATACGATAAAGGTAATGATGGCGGTTGCCTGTATAAGTAATGATCCTTTATCACTTAATAAGCCGCCTTGAAGGGCGACGAATGTAACCAATAAGGAAAACTCACTGATTTGCCCCAATCTAAAACCGACATCCCAAGCCAGTCGTGGTGTCTCGCTAAAGCGGCCAAGCAATAAGCGGAAGGTCAGCGGTTTTAATAGCAACACGGCGGCGGCCAGTATGCCTGCGCCCACTGCGACATCTCCTAACATACCAAGATTTACACCGGCTCCCAGTGTGAAGAAGAACATCACCAAAAAGAAATCTCGCAACGGCTTTAAGCTAATCGCAATAAATTGAGCGATAGGGCTGGTCGCTAAGGTGACACCAGCGATAAATGCCCCAATTTCTTCCGATAAACCCATAATCTTTGCTGCCTCTGCACCAGTGAGGCACCAGCCAATCGCTAGGATAAATAGATACTCTTGGTACCGATCAAAGCGTGTAATCAATGGTAGAAGAATAAATTTCACGATTAAATAACACGTACCTGCCAAAAGCGGCAGTGCAACAAAAGGTTGCCAGACCGGAATGTCAGAGGTTCCTTGCATTACGCCCAGCAGGATCAGCGCAAGAATCGCGATCATGTCTTGTACAAGCAGTAAGCCAATCATCAGCTCACCCATGTGTTTATGGTGCAATACGGTGGTTGGTAAAAGCTTTAGGCCAATGATGGTACTGGAGAACATCAAGGCAAGGCCTACAACCACCGCGTCTGTCTGACTGTAGCCGAGTAAGAGTGTAATACCGACACCTACTCCAAAAAAGACGAGGGAGCTGGCAATAGCGACTAGCATGGCCTTTTTGAGTACCGCAAACAGCGCAGAGGGCTGCATATCAAGACCCAGCAAAAAAAGCAGAAAGATAATACCGATATGGGCCATGTCGGTCAGGCTGTCTGGGTGTTCAATCCAACCCATGCCAAACGGCCCAGCAATGGCCCCTAATGCGATGTAAGCGATAAGTACAGGCTGACGCGTAAATAAGGCGAACGTCGCTAGCACCATGGCACCGGCGAAAATCAAAAAGAATGAAAATACGATATCTTGCGGCATTAGTAACCTCTAGTTAGATATCAAGATTAAGTCAGAACAAGAGGGGCCGCCACTAGGGCTGAAAGTTTTAGCCCTAAGCCAATGCCATAGAAAGCAAAAGTCGATTAAAAGAACCATCGCCCTAACTATTTAAAGTAGTAGATGGCCTTCTAACCGACTTTTACAACAACGACTTAACCGCGGTCGTAGTGTTGGCGTACTTAGCTCAGGCGACGACGAAACAACGGCTGCTGATCATTCGCATCATTTTGGTAATTCACGGTGAATGTTGAAAATGCAGCGATTGCATCTTCAATAATCTGATCATCACGTAGCGCAAAGGTGTCGAATCCGCAGCGTTTCATGAAGTAGAGCTGATCGATAAGCACATCACCTGTTGCGCGTAATTCGCCCTTGTAAGCAAAGCGCTCACGTAATAGACGTGCAGCAGAGTAACCGCGACCATCAGCAAACTTAGGGAAGTTAATGCTGATGCGCTGAAAAGACGCTGAGTCATCGCCGATTAAGTCTGCTGTTTCGCTACTTTCTAGCGTCAATTCAAGGTTTTGACCGGACAGCGAATCTCGATTTTCTTTCCATTCTTCGAGTGTAACTTGAGTCAATTCAGTGTCTTGAACTGGACCTTCGGTATTAAGCAGATTTGCCATATACGGCCTCCTTGAATGGTGCGTGACCAATGCGACGATAAACTTCTAGGAAGGTTTCGCCGTCGATACGTTGAGCAACGAAGAAGTCTAGAATCTTGGCAATCACGTCAGGCATATCGACACGAGCGAATGACGGGCCGAGAATTTTACCCAAAGATGAACCGTGAGCGTCATTACCGCCAGAGTTACCACCCAAAGATACCTGATAGAATTCTTCGCCTTTTTTATCCACACCCAGCACGCCGATGTTTCCAATGTGGTGGTGGCCACAGGCGTTCATGCAGCCTGAAATATTCAGGTCGATTTCACCAAGGTCATGCTGATAGTCAAGATTTTCAAAACGCGCCTGAATATCTTCGGCCACGGGAATTGATTTAGCGTTGGCTAGGGCACAGAAGTCACCGCCAGGGCAGCAAATCATATCCGTCAGCAAACCTAGAGTTGGAGTTGCCATGCCAATGGCTTTAGCACGCTGCCATACTTCAAACAGCTGGCTTTGTTCTACATCCGGAAGCACCAAGTTCTGCTGGTGCGTAGAGCGCAATTCGCCAAAGCTGAATTCATCAGATAGCTCAGCAACTTGATCCATTTGCTCTGCGGTAACGTCGCCCGGTGGCGTACCAATTTGTTTTAACGTCAATGTCACAACGGCGTAACCGTCTTTTTTGTGTGAACGAACATTACGACCTAGCCAGCGAGCGAACGCTGCGTTTTCTGTGCGGGCAGCAACAAAGGCTTCTGGCTCGTTACTTAATGCTTTGTAAGCTGGGTCGGTAAAGTGACCTTTTACGCGCTCAAGCTCAGCTTGAGTGAGCTTGCCTTCACCGTCTTTAATGCGGTTCCACTCGTCTTCAACAAGTTCACGCATACGATCAACACCTAAAGCTTTCACCAAGATTTTGATTCGCGCTTTGTACTTGTTATCACGACGACCAAACTGGTTATAAACACGGATAATCGCGTCTAGGTATGTGAGGAGGTCATCTTCTGCGAGGAATGAACGAATCTCTTCACCCAAAATAGGGGTACGACCTAAGCCACCACCGACAAGAACGCGGTAGCCAATGTCGCCTGCGTCGTTCTTAACAATGTTCAAACCGATGTCGTGCATGGTGATCGCAGCACGATCTTCATTGGGCACTGAGTTCACAGCAATCTTGAACTTACGCGGTAGGTACGCGAACTCCGGGTGGAAAGTAGACCACTGACGGATAATTTCGCAGTACGGGCGAGGATCAACAATTTCTTCTGCAATCACACCGGCGTATTCGTCGGTCGTGGTATTACGGATACAGTTACCACTGGTCTGAACGGCGTGCATTTGTACTTCAGCAAGATCAGCCAAAATTTGTGGACACTGCTCAAGTTCTGGCCAGTTGAACTGAACGTTCTGGCGAGTCGAGAAGTGGGCGTAGCCTTTATCGTAATCGCGAGCCACTTTTGCTAATGCGCGCATCTGAGCGCTGTTCATTTGGCCATAAGGCACGGCGACACGCAGCATAGGTGCGTAACGCTGAACATAAATACCGTTTTGAAGACGCAAAGGCAGGAACTCTTCTTCCGGGATTTTACCCGCAAGATAACGCTCCATTTGATTCTTAAATTGCGCGACACGCTCATTCAGCAGCTGCTGATCGTGCTGGTCATAAATATACATAGTGATCCGGTTGCATAGACTTATAGTATTTTTGCGGACGATACAGGAAAGTAATCGTCCTGAAAATCAGGAAATATAAAATAGGTTAATCAGTAAAACTGTTTAATTGTTGAATCATTGCCTTGGGGGTTGTTTAGTGGTGTTCAACACGCCGAGCGTCTAACAATAAGCGGTCAGGGTAGTCCGTAAATACCGCCGTAACGCCTGCTGCCCATAGACGTTGAGCTGTTTCGAGATCGTTGACGGTAAAGCAGGCCAGAGGGGTGCCTGTTTCAATAATTTCTTCAACGGCTTTGCGATCAAAGAAATCCAATGCGAAGTGAAGTCCGGTAGCACCGACGTCATCCATGCGTGCAGCCCAATCTCGTGGGATGGCTTCAACGTTAAGCGCGCGCGGGTATTCAGGAAGAAATTCTTTGGCCGCCATCAGGGCACGGTAGTTAAAGCTAGATAGAAGCAAGGTGTTGTCAAATGGAACTGATCGTAATGCTTGTTTCATCGCCCATACGGTTTCTGTCTCGCGACCAATGGTTGGTTTGATTTCCATGTTGATATTGAGGTCAAGCTGATTGGCCAGAGTGAGCAGTTCCATCATGGTGAGGATTTTCTCATCGCTATGAAACGGTGAGTACCAGCTTCCTGCATCCAGCGTTTTTAACTCGGCTAAGGTTTGCTTTATGACTAGGCCGCGGCCATTGGTGCAGCGGTTAACATCGGAGTCATGAAAAACCACGGCGACACCGTCGGATGTGACTGTGATATCGACTTCGACCCAGGTCGCACGCATTTTGGACGCGGTTTGAAGTGCCGCCGCAGTGTTTTCAGGCGCATGACCACTGGCCCCTCGGTGTGCAATCACTTTGGGCATATTGGTGTAGGGAGAGTATCCGTGTACGGGCATGTGCAATGGCATGATCAAAACTCTGTCTGAATTACACGTTGATATGAGCCCAATGGCGCTTGTGCCAAATAGCTCCGTAGATAAGCGATAACGTAATACGTTGCGCGGCTTGGAGCAACCAAATTCCCGTTAGTCCAAACCCAAGTGTTGGCCCTAGCAACCAAGCAAGCGGTAAGAATATCACCCACTGCATTAGTAGGTTGGTAAACATGACCTGTTTACTGGCACCAGCACTGAGCAATGTTTGGGTGAAGATGATGGCGGCGACTTCGAAACCTATGCCTAAACCAAGAATGCGTAAAGGGGTTGTGCCGAGATCAATCAACGCCTGATCTGGGGTGAATAATCGCAGCACTAACTCTGGGGCTAGCCATAAAGGCAAACCAATGGTGGCTAAAATAATGACGGAGACACGAACGACTTCCCATCCCCAAATATGAGCGTTTTCTTTTTCTTCTGCGCCCAAAGAGTGGCCTACTAGCGTGGCTCCGGCGATGCCGAGTCCTACGGCGGGCATGATTAGTAGTAATGATAGTTGGGTTAGAATGTGGCCAATGGCCTGCTCTTGAGTGCCGATTAAACCGATAATCCAAAATAGGACGCTTAGCCCAAGAGCAAAGAAGGTTTGGCTAACTGAGTTAGGAATCGCTAGCCGGACAAGTTGCCGTAGCGTTTTGCGACTGATGTGATATTGGGTTCTAAATCTACGATCGTAAGCAAAGGTACGCCAAAAGAAAATTAAAGCCGCAATCACCAAAGAGGCGGCTGATCCCATGCCTGAACCAACGGCACCAAAGCCTTCCCAATCGCCGACACCAAATATAAGAAACCAGCTAATCAATACATTGGATAAATGCATGATGAGCGCGATGCGAAGATACACGCCGGTTTCCCCGATACCGCTCCAGAATCCTCTAAAGACAAAGGTCATTCCGACAAATACAAGCCCTAGGGTTCGCCAGTCAAAGTAGGCAGACGCAACCTCCACTACGGCGGGGTCACTGCTGTAAAACCCGATATAGGTGGTGGAGTAGCGGATGAATAAATACGTGAGCGGGGCGGCAATTAAGAAGGTTAAAAATATGCCTGCGAATAAAGGGTCGGTTGTATTCTTATGGCGCTTAGCACCGTAGTGTCTTGATACGATGGCCTGGACAGCGGCGGATAGCCCCATTAATACAGAGACACACAAGAAATTTGCGTAACTGCCAATACCGACCCCTGCTAGGGCAACGTCATTCAACTGACCAACCATGGCGGCATCAATCAGATTGGTGATGCTTTGGGATAGCATACTGCCGATGATAGGCACGCCTATCAACAAAATACGATTGAGCCGGGTAAGTTCTACCCGGCTAAGCTTTGCAAGCCCCGACCGTATTGCCTGCATAGTAATTAGCGGTCGTAATTTAGGTTGGGCGAGAGCCAACGCTCCATAGTGTCGAGTTCCATGCCTTTGCGTTCCGCAATGTTCTCTACTTGGTCTTTGTTGATTTTACCAAGGCCAAAGTACTTCGATTGCGGATGCGAGAAGTACCAGCCACTGACCGCTGCGGTCGGATACATAGCGAAACTTTCGGTGAGCGTGACTCCGGTGTGTTTTTCGGCATCAAGCAATTTGAATAGTGCCGTTTTTTCTGTGTGGTCTGGGCACGCGGGGTAGCCTGGAGCAGGGCGTATGCCTTTGTAGCCTTCCTTGATCAGTTCTTCGTTTGTTAATGACTCGTTGGCATCATAGCCCCAAGTCTCTTTACGAACGATTTCGTGCATGCGTTCTGCAAAGGCTTCGGCTAAGCGGTCAGCCAACGCTTTAATCATGATGCTGTTGTAGTCATCGTGGGTTTTGTCGTAGCTTTTCGCCAGCTCTTCCGCTTCAATCCCAGACGTCACAACAAAGGCGCCCATGTAATCGTCTTTCGTCCCTTCTGGCGCAATGAAATCGGCCAGTGAATAGTTTGGCTGATCGTTTGGCTTGTCAGTTTGTTGACGTAAGTGATGCAGTAGGGCGATTTCTTCGCTATGAGACTCATCAAATACAACAATGTCATCAAGACCTCGACGTTGCGCAGGCCAAATACCGACCACGCCGCGTGCATTGAACAGTTTTTCATCGATGATGCGCTTCAGCATAACCTGAGCATCTTTATACAGATTGGTGGCCGCTTCGCCGACGACTTCATCTTCGAGGATACGTGGGAATTTGCCTGCCAGTTCCCAAGCGAAGAAGAAAGGTGTCCAGTCGATATAGTTAGCGAGATCCGCTAGATCAAAGTTTTCATACACCGTAATGCCGGTCTTGTTAGGGACCGGAGGCTGGTAATTTTCCCAGTCTCCTTTGAAAGCGTTGTCGCACGCTTTTTCGTAACTCAATAGAGCTTTAGCTTTGCGATTGGCATTTCGTTCCCGTACATGCTGGTATTCTTCGCGGCGCTCAGCGGTAAAGTCTGCTTTTGATTTAGGGTTAACCAGTTTTTGTGCGACGCCGACGGCGCGGGACGCATCAGCAACGTAACAGGCGATGTCATTTTTGAATTGCGGTTCAATTTTCACGGCGGTATGAGCTTTAGACGTGGTTGCGCCACCAATCATGAGTGGTAGGTGGAAATCGAGACGCTGCATTTCACGGGCAACGTGCACCATTTCGTCCAATGATGGTGTGATCAAACCAGAGAGGCCTATGATGTCGACGTTTTCTTCTTTGGCAACTTTCAGAATTTTTTCCGCAGGCACCATGACACCAAGGTCGACCACTTCGAAGTTGTTACACTGAAGCACCACGCCAACGATATTTTTACCGATGTCGTGTACGTCTCCTTTAACTGTTGCCATCAGGATTTTGCCCTGAGTTTCTGATTTGCCGTCTTTTTCTTCTTCAATAAACGGCAATAGGTAGGCGACGGCTTGTTTCATGACTCGGGCGCTTTTTACAACCTGAGGTAAAAACATCTTACCGGAGCTGAATAGATCACCAACGACATTCATGCCGTCCATCAGTGGCCCTTCAATAACCTCAATGGGGCGATCAAATTGTTGGCGTGCTTCTTCAGTGTCTTCAACAACGTGGGCGTTGATGCCTTTTACTAAAGCGTGCGTTAAGCGTTCTTTCACCGGGAGATTACGCCACTCTTGCGTTTCGGCTTCACGAACACTGCCATCACCACGATAGTCTTCAGCTATTTCCAGTAGGCGGTCAGTGCCGTCTTCGCGCTTATTGAGAATAACGTCTTCAACGCGATCTTTTAATTCTTTAGGGAGGTCGTCATAAACTGCGAGCTGGCCCGCATTGACGATACCCATGCTCATGCCGTTTTGAATGGCGTAGTAAAGGAATACTGAGTGAATCGCTTCACGCACTGGCTCGTTACCACGGAAAGAGAACGAAACGTTACTCACACCGCCAGAGATTTTCGCGTGGGGCAGATTTTCCGTAATGAACTTACAGCTGTTGATAAAATCAACGGCGTAATTGTTGTGTTCTTCAATACCGGTGGCGACGGCAAAGACGTTGGGGTCGAAAATAATGTCTTGTGGCAACATGCCAACTTTATCGACGAGCACGCGATAAGAACGCTCACAAATTTCATTTTTGCGTGCTTCGGTATCCGCTTGGCCGTCTTCATCGAACGCCATGACCACAACGGCGGCACCATAACGCATACAGCGTTTGGCTTTGGCGATAAATTCTTCTTCGCCTTCTTTTAAGCTGATGGAGTTAACAACAGCCTTGCCTTGAATGCATTTAAGACCCGCTTCGATGATTTCCCACTTGGAGGAGTCAACCATGATCGGCACGCGCGAAATATCAGGCTCGGAGGCGATGAGTTTGAGGTAGCGTACCATTGCAGCCTCGGAGTCGAGCATGCCTTCGTCCATGTTGATGTCGATGATCTGGGCACCGTTTTCAACTTGTTGGCGAGCAATTTCAAGGGCTTCGTCGTAGGCTTCTTCTTTAATCAAGCGCTTAAAACGAGCAGACCCAGTAATATTGGCGCGTTCGCCGACGTTAACGAATAGGCTGGTTTCGTCAAAGTTAAACGGTTCAAGGCCAGATAAACGACACGCAGGTTTGATCGTCGGAATCTTGCGCGGTGCATGTTTCGTAACCGCTTTAGCAGCCGCTTCAATGTGTGCAGGGCTGGTGCCACAGCACCCACCTAAAATGTTTAAAAATCCACTGGCGGCAAATTCTTCAACGATGACGGCCATTTCTTCTGGCGTTTGATCGTATTCACCAAATTCGTTTGGCAGGCCTGCGTTCGGGTGAGCAGATATGTACGTCCATGCTTTGTTGGATAGCTCTTCAACGTGTGGGCGCAGTTCTTCTGCGCCCAATGCACAGTTCAAACCGATACTGATCGGGTTAGCGTGAGCCACGGAGTTCCAGAAGGCTTCAGCGGTTTGGCCTGATAATGTCCGGCCAGAAGCGTCGGTGATGGTTCCTGAAATCATAATAGGCAGTTCTTCGCCGCGTTGTTCAAACACTTCTTGAACGGCGTAGATAGCTGCTTTGGCATTCAGGGTGTCAAAGACGGTTTCGATCAGAATAAGATCCGAACCGCCATCCATGAGGCTTTCGGTAGCTTCAATATATTCTTCAACCAATTGGTCAAAGGTGATGGCACGATATCCAGGGTCGTTTACATCAGGTGATATTGAACACGTTTTGCTTGTTGGGCCAAGCACACCAGCCACATAACGTGGGATGCCGGTTTCGGCTTCTATTTCGTCAGCCACACGACGTGCGAGGGCGGCGGCTTCGAAGTTTAGCTCGGGTACCAAGTCTTCCATGTCGTAATCGGCTTGCGACACGCGGGTCGAGTTGAAGCTGTTGGTCTCTACGATATCCGCACCGGCATTAAAATATTGGCGGTGCATAGCGGCAATAATGTCTGGCTGTGTTAGAACCAGAAGGTCGTTATTGCCTTTCACATCCTGTGGGATGTCGGCGAAACGTGCGCCACGATAGTCTTTTTCTTCAAGCTGATGGCTCTGAATCAAGGTGCCCATGCCGCCATCAAGAATATGAATGCGCTGAGTCATATTCTCTTTAAGGGTGGCTATGCGCTTCTGGCGGAGTTCGGTTAGCTTGGTATTGGACATCGTTTGGCTCTTATCGCTACAGAATATTTGACATGAAAATGGCGGCAAAGTGTACCAGAGCGCCTCGCGCTTGTCCTCTAGCGCTGCTCGCGTTGACTTGAGTGAATTTCAAGATGGAATGTTTCCTGAGTAAAACGCTTGGGTATTTCGCATGGTGGGCGTATCCGGTACAATGGCCGCCAGTTTATAGAGGGAGTCACATGGCTACTTACGTCGATATTACGCCGGATGCCGAAGTGTACCTTGCAGAGTTGCTAGACAAGCAGACTGTTGAAGGTATGTCGGTTCGAATTTTCATTACCCAGCCAGGCACCCGTTATGCGGAAACCTGCTTGGCGTACTGCCGCCCGGAAGAGGTGAACCCTACGGATGAGCTGCAGGCGATGGATAAACTCCGTGTTTATATTGAAGCAATGAGCATTCCTTATCTAGAAGAGTCTAAAATTGACTTTGCTAAAGATCGCATGGGTGGTCAGCTAACCATTAAGGCACCGAATGCCAAGATGCCTAAGGTATCGGCGGATAGTCCGGTTGATGAGCGTATCAATTATCTTCTGTACACCGAGATTAATCCTGGACTTGCATCTCACGGTGGTGAAGTGAGTTTGGTTGAGTTAACCGACGATGGTGTGGCTATTTTGAAATTTGGCGGCGGCTGTCAGGGTTGTAGCGCGGTCGACATGACACTCAAAGATGGCGTTGAGTCAACTTTAGTTGCTAAAGTACCTGAAGTGACGAGTGTTCGAGATGTGACCGACCACACACAAACGGACAATGCTTACTTTAAGTAAGATTGTTGTTCGGATGTAGCAAAAAAGCCGCCTTTACTGGCGGCTTTTTGTTACCGGTCGTAGCAACGTAGCGTCATCAAGCCTTCGTGCTACACCAGTTCCTCTATTGTTGCCCCGGCTCTAAATGTTTGTTCGTCAACGGTTTCAATTCGGCAGAACTTTATGCGTGCCTGGAGTGGTGTGATGGGGCCGCCACCGGGTTCTAGTGTGAAGTTCGCTTCCATGCCGAATTCTGGTAGCTCATGCATTTCAATTTGCACCCCATGGCTACTGAGATCAACGCAGGTGACGTGCAGGTTATTGCCATCAGGCGTGGTGAGTCGCGCAGGTGCATCAACGTTCATGCGGATGTATTTGCGCTTCTCTTCGTATCGTCTAGAAATCGGCTGCATTGTCGTTGCTCCCGTTGTACCAGTATAGGTACGGATATTGGCGCGATTGCGCGCGAAGTTATTATTTTTTGTCGCACTGCTATGACATTGAGTTATTAAGCATTGAACGTGCCAGTTAAGTTGAGTCGGTGGCCGCTTATGACAATCCCGTATTTTCCGTTGCGTGACCTCAAATATGAGGGTAGTGTTCGCGCATTATCTGTACCTTAGGAGAGACGAATGACCGCGACCGTGCTGGTCATTGATGACGATTCGATGGTTCGCGACAGCTTTGTTGCCTATCTCGATGACTGTGATTATCAAATGCTGTCAGCTTGTAATGCTGTTCAGGCACTTGAGATCCTCTCAGAGCACACTCCTGATGCCGTCATCTGCGACCTCAAAATGCCCGGTATGTATGGCATTGAGTTACTTGAGCGTATTAAATCCAGCTTTCCAGACTTGCCTGTCATTGTGGTGTCTGGAGCCGGGGTTATGGAGGACGTTGTTCGTGCTCTACGCCTAGGAGCGGATGATTTTTTGGTGAAGCCGGTTCTCGATATGGAGATGCTCGCACACGCACTGCGCAAAGCGTTAGAGCGTCAAACGCTCGCAAAAGAAAATAAAGCCTATCGAGATCACCTAGAAATCACCAATCGCGAACTTAAGCTCGGATTGGATGAGCTAAGAGCTGACCAGCAAGCAGGCCGTCAGGCGCAGCTGCGCATGCTCCCAGAGCCTTTCGAGTTGCAAGACGTACGTTGCAATCACCGTATTCTTCCATCGCTGATGCTTAGTGGCGATTTTCTAGACTTTATCGAAGTCGATGATGACCGTATGGTGCTTTATATCGCGGATGTCTCTGGACACGGGGCATCATCGGCATTTGTCACCGTGCTGCTGAAAAACCTCACATATCGTCTACGTCGCAATTATCTGCGTGGTTCGAGTGACGATTTATTGTCACCCGAGTTGGTACTTTCTCGAATTAATGCCGAATTGCTGGCATCAGAGTTAGATAAGCACCTCACCATCTTCTATGCCGTGCTAACACTGTCGACCGGCGAACTCTGTTACAGCGTAGGTGGTCATTTTCCGATGCCTATTTTAGTGACTCCGGGCAAGGCTGAGTATCTGGAAGGTCGTGGTATGCCGGTGGGGTTATTTAAAGATGCCGTATACAAACGAGCCACGGTGACAATTCCCTCGGTGTTCAGTCTTATGATGTTTTCAGACGGAATACTGGAAATTATGTCGGAATCGTCCTTGAATAAGAAAGAGCAGGCGCTTTTAGTGATGGCGTCGAAGGCTAAGGGAAATCTAGAAAATATTTGGACTTTAGCCGGCGTAGCGGAGCATTCTGAGGTTCCGGATGACATTGCCATTGCCACCGTCAGTCGAGGCAGCTTATGACATCAGGTGTTGTTGAGGTCGCGTTTGAAAATGGCGTACACGTTGTGCGCTTGAGTGGAGATGTGCGCTTAAATCTTTGCTCAACACTCGAGCGTTATGTTGAAGAGTTTCTCGCTAAAGGTGATTTTCATAACGTCATTGTTGACTTGGAAGCTGCCGACGGCGTTGATAGCACAACCTTGGGGCAGCTCGCTAAAATCTCTATTCTCTGTCGTGAAAAGTTCGATATCACCCCCACCATCAGTAGCCCAAATCCGAGTATTACTCGTATTTTATTGAGCATGGGCTTTGATCAGGTGTTTCATATTGTTGATAGTGCCATCCCTGATGAGGCGTGTTTTGAAAAATGGGCAGCTGAGTCGGTAGATGAAGAGTGTGCGCGTGAACAAGTCATTGAGGCGCACAAAGTGCTGATGAGTTTAAATCTTAAAAATGAAGAGACGTTCCGCGAGCTGGTTGATACGCTCGAAGCTGGACGATAAATACTTTTAAAATTTCTTACCTGCTTGGGGGTAATTGTGACGATTAAGCGTGCTGCAGTCATTGGTGGCGGTAGCTTTGGTACCGTTGTGGCTAATATTCTGGCGGACAATGGTGTAGAGGTTCGCCAGTGGATGCGCAATGTTGAGGTGGCGACTGCAATTAATGAGCGCCATGAAAACCCAGCGTACCTTCCGGGTGTAAAACTTAACGAAACATTAGTGGCGACCACAAACCTTGATGAGGCCGTGACGGATGCAGACATTGTATTTGTGTCTGTGCCGAGTAAATTTGTGCGTCAGGTTGTCTCTAGTTTCGCGCCAAACCTTAAACCAACTCAAGCCTTGGTGAGCACCACAAAGGGCATAGAACCTGAGGGTTTTTTGCTGATGAGCCAGGTGCTCGAAGAGCTTTGTCCGAATAATCCCGTGGCTGTTATTAGTGGGCCGAACCTCGCCAAGGAAATCGCCAAACGCGAATTGGCGGCTACGGTAATTGCCAGTAAAAACAGTGAGTTACGTCGTAATCTTCAGGAGTCACTTAGCTGCAGTTATTTTCGTGTTTATGCCTCTGATGATTTATTTGGCGTTGAGCTAGGTGGGGCGTTAAAAAATATTTACGCTATTGTTTCCGGGTTTATTGCTGCGTTGGGTATGGGCGAAAATACCAAGGCCATGATTATTACGCGCTCATTAGCTGAGATGAGTCGTTTTGCTCAGGCAATGGGTGCTAACCCACTTACCTTTTTGGGACTGGCAGGTGTTGGCGATTTGGTGGTGACTTGTATGTCGCCATTGAGCCGCAACTACCGTGTTGGTTACGCCATTGGCAGTGGGCAATCATTAGAAGAGTCGGTTGATGAGTTGGGTGAGGTGGCAGAAGGGGTGAATACCCTGCGCTATGTCAGGGAAAAAGCTGTCGAACTTGATATATATATGCCTCTGGTGATGGGCGCTTATGAAATACTGTTCAATGACGCGAACCCAAAAGATATAGCACGAGGATTGATGTCGGGGGCTTTTGCTTCAGATGTTGAATTCGCTTTGCCTCATCACAAAATCTAATAACAAAGCTCAACGGCCTTGGGGCGTGTGAGTATGAGGTTGGAAACACATGGCTCGACTGGTAATTGTACGGCATGGCACGGCCGTTATGGGGCTGGATAATGATGCCGCCCGAACGTTAACGGAGGAAGGCAAGGCGCAAGCAGATCTTGCTGGTCAGTGGCTTACTCAGTGCGTGCTGGGGGCAGAGGCAAGTATTGTTATGAGTAGCCCCTATCTGCGTGCTCAGGAAACAGCTGAGGCGATTTCCAAGCATTCAAAGAGTGTCATTCAGACGTCAACCTTACTCCGGCCCGATTCAGACCCGCTCGCTCTGGCAGATATTTTAACAGGTGAATTCGACAATCTGATTGTGGTCTCGCACTTACCCTTAGTGGGGCGCCTAGCGGCCGTAATGGTTGATGGTGAGGTTTATGATCAACCTTGGTCGACGGCGGAATGCTGGGTGTTAGAAGGTGATTTGATCGCGCGTGGTTGTATGCGAGTGAGTAAAACTTGGTATCCGGGCTTAGAGTTTTAAGGGGTGGGTACCTATGATTATTCTCGTGGTGGCGTTTTGCTCCAAATTTGCCTTAAAAAACGCTAAATGACTGATTTCAGAACGCTTTTCACCTTGAGTTGCTTAACCTATGCAGGTAGCTTGACGCCTTGATAGGTAAAATAGTTACGAATTTTTATGAACGACATTATTCATATTGCTCACGCGAATGGCTTCACTGGTGGTACTTACAACGTATTAGCTGATCGTCTATCTGCACATTACAAAGTCCATGCGCTTGACCGGTTGGCGCATAATCCGTCATATCCTGTGACCGATAACTGGACACACCTTATTGATGAAATGATTCATCACTTTGAAACTAGCTTTCATCAGCCAGTAATTGCCGTGGGGCATTCGCTTGGCGGAGTCATCAGTCTCTTGGTTGCCCTGCGTCGCCCTGATTTAGTAAAAGCGTTAATTCTGCTTGATTCGCCCGTAATGACGCCGTGGCAAGCTCAAGGAATGAAACTGTTGAAAATGACGCGTTTGAATGAGCGTATTTTTCCGATTCGTCGCATTGAGGAGCGTCAAACAGAGTGGGCTGACTTTAACGAAGCTCAAGCGTATTTCAGTGGTAAGTCACTGATGCGCAATTTTGATCCACGCTGCTTGGCCGATTACATCAACAGTGGCACAGAAGAGCGTGACGGAACATTACACCTCTTGTTCGACCCTCAAAGCGAAGCCAATATTTGGCGTACCATCCCCCATAATATCCATCTTCAGGGGCGCCTAAAGGTACCGGGCGCTGTTATTGGGGGGCGTAATAGTGAATACTTCAAACGATTGAATGGTGCATTTATGAAAGGGCGTTTGGGGATGAAAGTTAAGTGGACGGATGGTGGGCACATGTTTCCGCTGGAGCAGCCCGAGAGCACAGCAGATCTAATACATCACGTCGCGCGAGAGCTGTCGGGTGGTCGTTGAATTCAAATCCGGCGATAGGCTCACGCTAGGCGCAAGCATGACCTCTGCGGTTAACTTGTCAGGACTAGCGTGGAACCTTGATGCCCCCGGTACTCCCATCGTTCTTATTCATGGTTGGCTCGACAATGCTGCTAGCTTTAGCGTGCTAGGGCCCATGTTAGCGCGTGAACTCAAGACTGCGCCTGTGATTGCGATTGACTTGCCGGGGCATGGAAAATCGCCTTGGAAGCCTGATGGTGGTGATTATGCTATTTGGAATTACACCGGTGAGCTGGTTGAGTTTATTACGTCTTTGCAGGGAGTTGGTGCTCCGATAAGCGTGGTCGCCCACTCACTGGGAGCTTCGGTCGCTCTTTGTTTGGCCGCTGCCTTTCCTGAGTTCGTAAAATCGTTGGTTATTCTTGATTCTCCCGGGCCATTAGTCACTGCGGATAGGGATTTTGCCTCACAGCTACGCCAAGGCATCGAAGCTCTCGGAACCGTCAGAGAGTCACGCTCGTTTGAAAATACTCAACAAGCGGTAACGGCACGCAGTAAAGCGACACCTCAGTTATCTCATGGCGATATAGAGCCGCTCGTTCACCGCAATCTTATTGAGATAAAAGGCCAAGGCTTGCAGTGGAGTACAGACCCGCGCCTTAAAATTGCCTCTAAGGTGCGAATGTCTGAAGGACAGGTGCAGGGGTTGATGTCTGCCGTGACGTGTCCTGTGTTGTCTGTTCGAGCGAGTGGAGGAATTGTGCCCAAAGCTATGTTTGAGGCTAGAATGGCGTATCTACAAAACACTGACGTTATTGAGATTGCTGGGCACCATCATTGTCATATGGAGCCTGCCGTGGCACAGGTGTTAGTACCTGAGGTGGCGACATTTTTATCTTCGGCTGTTTCTAAAGCGTGCTAATACAGCAGACAAAACAATAAAAAACAAAAGTGGATTAAATCAAATGAAGCGTTCACAGGCATTGTGGAGTTTAGTGTTACTGTCAGGGCTTTTGGCCGCCCTGATGACAAGCTGGACGCTGCATCGTTATTTCGACTACGGTTATAGCTTTTGGTATGACCAGTTAAGCATTGAAGAGCATATTGATAAGTACGGCCCACGAAACCGCTATATCAAAGGATTTCAGACGCTAGATAGGGATGAGCACATAGTTTTGTTTTCTGGCATCGTCGACGCGGTTCATAAGCAAGGCCAAGGGCTTGGTGAGCTAAGCTTCACTGATGCACTGGGGCGTGAAAAGCGACTCTTGCGCGAGCCTGAAATCGTTCATCTACAAGATGTAGCACACCTTGTGGATGTTTTGTCTATTGCTGGCGGAGTGGCTTTGTTGGTCTCTGCTCTTGGTGTCTGGTTTCTGCAACGTAGACGCATTGCCGTGCAGTGGAAATCTCAGGGGATTTTGTTTGCTAGCTTACTCGGCTTGATCGGCTTGATCGTGCTGATCGTCGGACCTAAGGATGTCTTTTACCAACTGCATGTGTGGATCTTTCCGGATGACCATCAATGGTTCTTTTACTATCAAGATTCCTTGATGAGTACCATGATGAAAGCGCCTGATCTGTTTGGTGGTATCGGCGCTACCTTAGTTGGGCTAGGGCTATTCTTGTTTGCTGGTTTTGTGGCTTGGTTAGTGCGAATGACGCGCAACGGAAAAGCAGCTCTGCCGAATTAGAATTCGGCAGGCAGCACAAACTCCATTCTTTCACCCGTATGCGGATGATCTATATCCAGTTCACGAGCATGTAAACACAGGCGCGGCTCTAGCTCAGCACCTACTCCGGCGTATAACGTATCACCCACAATCGGATGGCCAATTTGCTGCATGTGAATGCGTAGTTGGTGCGAGCGACCTGTTTTTGGGTGCAATTCAACACGAGTGTTGCCACTTTCTAGACCTAGGTTTTTCCAGCGTGTTAATGCATAACGGCCATCGGTGTGGCTAATCATCTGTAAGGGGCGGTTAGGCCAGTCGACGATGATGGGCAGGTTGACGCAGCCATGGCTGGCGTTGATTTCACCTTTAACAACGGCTTCGTACACTTTGCGTGTGGTTTGCGCTTCAAACTGACGCTGTACGGTGTTCAGGGAGACCTTGTCGCGTGCGAATACCAAAATTCCTGAAGTGTCTTGATCTAGCCGATGAATCACCAAAATCTCACCGTAACGCTCAGATAGGCGGCTGACGCATGAATCTTTGATGACTCGCCCTGGGACGCTGAGAAGGCCGGGGGGCTTGTTGATCACAACAATATAGTCATCCATGTACAGCGGGCTTCTGAAGCTGTCGTTCGGGATGTGCTCAAAGCTGGCTGGTGACGTGTTTGTGTTCATTGTATTGATTAACCTTCCAGTCCGAACATAGATACGTCGGTCTCTGTGAGTGATTTCATGATGTCGCGGGCAATTGGACGCTGCTTGGTAGAGGTTAAGGCCGCTTTCCACTCTTGATCAAGTTCTTGCCAATACGTGCGAAGAGGCCCAGATTCGCCGCCGAGTTCATCCAGCTCGTCGTATAGGTCGTTCATGGAAGCACAGATCAAGTCAGTATCATCACACTCGTCATCATTTAATGCGTCAAAGGCCCCGGTGATTGCTGAAAAGGCCAATTCTGAAATGCGCCCATTAAGAGAGTCGCTGAGCTCGTATTGTTCACGAGACTCAATGAATTCGTTAAAAAAACGCTCAAGATTAGAGTGTGATTTGAGCTCGCCATTGAGGTAGTTGCCAAGTTTACTGATCAACTTATTCCATGGGCCAATATCGAATCCATCTTCATCCGCTTGCAGCTCTAAATGTGGGCGACAACATACGCTAACGGCATAACACCAAGCACTACGGCCAATAGAAGAGAGCATTGAAATATGCCTTTTGGAAGAATTTGCGGGGATTCTACCGCAAGTTTTGCGTGGGTATAACAGCAACCGCGCGGTTATCCATTAAAAGTGTAGATTTATAATAAAATCAACAATTTGCGCCAGTATTACTTTTGAATGGTTAAGGGGGTCACAAAAATTAATGTGGCCCGAACTGGTGTCTTGACTTTGCATAACTTTCAGCGTTGTCTATTGTCTAATATGTGTACAACTTGCTGGCAAGGCTTATGAAGACTGAGTTAAAGCTTAAAGATGATTCAGGGGTTGAGATTAATGTTGATCTTGATGACCTCACCCCGATGGGATTTCAAAGCACGATTGCTGAATCATCATTGATGAAATTACGAGATGATAGTGGTCGCTACAAGCAATTCACTTTAGTGGTGGATATGGAAAAAGGCAGGCTCGTGGAGACCATTGGTCAATGTCGAATCCATTCGATAAGGCGAATCTGTGCGGACAAAAGTGTTATTTGTGTGCGTTTTGACTCTAATCCGTTGAGTGTTATTGAACGGTTGTCGGAGGTCAGTAACGGTTACTCACCGGCGTTGCGTCAGGCTTGATGTTCGTCATCGATGCTGATTGTTAAGTGGCGCGATAAAACGGTGTTTTTGAGCTGTTCGTGATGTGCTTCAGTGAGCTTGACCAGTAGTGAGACCCCTTCGTCTGTATAGTTTTCGTCCAAGATTTGGCTGTTTACTTTAGCCAGCTCTCTTCTAAGATCTGATTCAATATCAAACCCACCACTGATCTTTACGTTAATGTCGGCTTCCCATTCATTAAAGTCCGCGTCCGATATGCGTCCGATAACTTCAGAAGTGGATTGCGAGTAGGCTCGCTGCAAACCCCCAGTCCCCAGCTTGGTTCCGCCAAAGTAGCGAACCACCAGAACCCCGCAATTAATTAGGTTTTTATGCTGAAGTACCTTAAGTATGGGTGGCCCTGATGTTCCTGAGGGTTCTCCATCATCGCTGAAGCCTTCGTTTATCTGTCGCGATTCATTCATTAAACGAAAGCCATAGCACACATGGCTGGCTTTAGGGTGTGCCTGACGAAGCTCAGTCTGAAGCGCTTTCAGTTCAGATTCGTTATTCATTGGAGTGAGGTGAGCAATGAAGCGACTGCGCCTCTGTTCGATCTCAAAGTCGATGGGCTGGGTGGGGATCAGCATTGCCATCACTTCGTGCAGTAATACACGTTGAATCGTTTATCGTCGGATATTAAACGTACCCTACGGAAGAGTTTCTTAAGCGCGGTGGTGTATGGCAAGTGACGATTTGCCACAACAAGTAAAACGCCGTCTCCTTTGAGTTGTTTGTGGGCGTCTGAGAACATGTTTAAAGCGATGTTGGTCAGTTGCTTGTTGCCATCGTGAAACGGCGGATTGCAAAATACGTAATCTAACTTCTCAGTGACGGCAGATAGGGCGTTGCCATGACGCACATCGATCTTGCTGTTGTTTGTCTTGCTGTTGTTTGTCACGAGGTCGTTTGTCACGAGGTCGTTTAGCTTTGCATTGGCCTTGGTGGCCAGTGTAGCAAGCTCGGAGTCATCGGTAGCGATGATAGTGCAGCCGGTCGATGCTTTGGCTAAAGAGATTGCCAGAATGCCATTACCGCAACCTAGGTCGCAAATGACTTTACCGTGCAAATCCGGAAAATATTGTCGAAAGACCTCAGCGCCGGGGTCTAGGTGGTCACGAGAAAACACACCGGGTAATCCGTTCAGGGTTAGGCCGTCTACCGTATAGCCACGTAATGATCTCTCCATCGATGCAAATTTAGTCAAGCCCCTGATATTAAGCAGCCGGGCTTTTTTTACGATCCGAGGTTGCGTGTACTCGTCGGCGTTTACTTCCAGCCAGTTCAATAGAGAGATGGGAATGTGCTTTGCCATGCCCGCTAGAAAAACGTTAGCGTCTGGGCAGTGCGTGGCAACCAATCTCAACTGATCTGCGAGTTGATCTTTTTGCTTTGGGATCTGAATCAGTACTTGGCGAATGTTTGTGAGCGATGAAAAATCACCATAGTTTAGAAAGTCGGGCGGGCGCAGATCATTAGCGCGAGCGTTGTTTTGCGCCGCTTGGCGAGCGCAAAAGCTGTCACTCCATGTGGCGGCACCTGGCAGAGCGCAATAAAGAGCACCGTGTCGGTCGTTTAGAATGAGTGTTGCTGTTGGGATGGTTGTATCGGCTTCTCGAAGAAGGTACTCGTCAGCGCTGTCCCAAGGCAAGCTGACGTGGTCGGGCACGTCAGGAAAACAAGCAAGCTGTAATTTTTCAGCAGGCCATTCTGGCATCAGTAGATATCATCCAAGAAGTTCTGATCAAGTCTGTCCAGCAGATCTCCGTCATTTTGTTCGCCGCTGCCTTGTTCTTTTTCTTCAAGCTTCTGCTTAAGTTTTGCTGCTCTGCGCTGTGCTTTCTCTTCAAGCTCCGCCGCTTTGGCCTGAGCTTTATTTGCTTTTTCCTGATCGTTCATTGCGCTCTTGTGCGCGGCTGTCTGTTGATCTTTGATCAGATCTTTTTTGGCTTCTGGGTTTTCATCGAGAAACTTTTGGAATACAGACTTTGTGGTGTTCTTTACGCGCTTGCCTGTTTGGCGATCGTGGCCAGCTTCGCGTTTTAACTTTTGTATGGCACCGGTTTTTACGCCGTGGATGCGCTTGAGTGATCTGCTCTTTTTCTTTCGAGTCATGTGTTCTGCCCTATGTTTGCGCTGATTTTACCTGAGTCCGAGTATCAGTTCACTGTGTATAATGCCGCTTTTGTTATTCGTCGGCTGCCCGGCGTGTCAGATTCACAACCCTAGGCTCAAAAACCATGTATCTGCAGACCCTGCTTCAAACGCTAGAGATTACCCTGCCTGTTATTTTACTGGTTGTGCTGGGGGTTGTGCTTAAGACTCGCGGGGCCATTGATGAACGTTTTATCGCTACGGCTTCACGTTTAGTGTTTAACGTATCCCTGCCGGTATTGATGTTTATGGCCATAGTGTCAGCCAGTGCGTCTCTTGAAAATCATGGCGCGTTGGTCGTTTTTGCATTGTTGGCTGCGTTGTCAGCCTTTGCGCTGACATTGATTGTGGCTCGTGTTGTTAAGGTCAGCACGTTGCAATACGGAGCCTTTGTTCAGGCGTCGTTTCGCTCGAACCTTGGTATCATTGGGTTGGCTTTATGTATTAATGCCTTTCCTGTGGAAGGGGCATTGTTGGGGGCTATTATCTTAGCGGTGGTGACACCTCTTTATAATTTCTTGTCGGTTTGGGTATTGGCGGGCGGCGACGTTGGCTGGAAAGGTCAAATCATAGCGACGGTAAAAAATCCTTTGATTATAGCCATCGCCTTAGCTGCGTTGGTGAATGTAAGTGGCTTCACCTTGCCACAGTTTGCATTATCAACGGGCAGTGCTTTGGCAGCAATGACCTTACCTTTAGCGCTGATTGGTATTGGGGGTTCACTTGTTCTGCCTAAACTGAGTCTGCCTAAGCAGGAGGGCAGTAATAACGTCACTTTAGTTTCGGTGGCGCTAAAAATCTTGATTTTACCGAGTCTTATTATCATGGTAGCTGTGATGAGTGGAATTCGCGGGCCTGAACTAATGGTGTTGGCGATCATGTTTTCATCGCCCACTGCAGCTGCGGCTTTTGTTATGGCCAGTGCAATGGGGGCTGATGAGAAGTTAACGGCCAACGTTATTGCTATCTCAACTTTAGGTGCTGCGGTAAGCATGACTAGCTTTATTTATGTTCTGAACTTAAGTGGGCTGGTATAGTTCTGGCTCAAAATACCAACCGTACTCCTATCCAATAATTAAGACCAAAAAAGCTGAGTTGAATGTCCGAGAGTAATTGCCCTTTGTTGATCTATGTATCTAGCCTTCCTTGTGATGCCGAAGCACGTTTCGATGTCGACAAACAGGTGGCGCAACTAGGTGCTTTAACAACCGGCTTAGTTTGGGATAGCAAGTACTCAGAATACGACTGGGCCTTGGTGCGTCGCCAAATTCAGCAAGCCGATGCTTTTATTTTGTTGGTCGGTCATGAGTATGGCCCGATGACTCCTACAGGGATCAGCTTTCAGCATCGAGAGCTGGTTCATGCTCAATCATTGAATAAGCCGGTTTATGGGTTTATTCATGATCGAGTAGGAGACTATTCAACGCCTGAGCTGAAACTCGCAGAACTTCGCCAGCAAGTGACTGGTCAAATTCCACATAAAATTTGGCACTTGGGTGATGAGCTAACAGTGCATGCAAAAACTACCGTGAGTAACTGGTTGCGTCAGCCGCGTCTGGGGAGCAACACCTCAACGCCACTGACTGCCGTGACTGCGCCAGCGTTATCCGTCACGGCAAGTGTCAAACAACTCGCCGCTCCGGTGTCAACTTCGCGCAGACAAAGCTTGCCAGTTCGTGAAGATATTGAAATTGTGGCCCAGGCCAATGTCTATCGTGGAGGCAATCTTGCCCGTCACGTGGTTCGCTTACCGATGAAAACAGATCGTCTATGGCGCAGTTTGATGCCTTTGTTGCGCCTTGGTACCAGTGAAGATCGCTTGCGTGCTCATATTGAGCAGGTGATTACCGCGGAAGTAAGCACCGTTTTATTGGCCGAGCATAGGGGTAGTCATGCGGTTGATGGTGTACGTATTGAACGTAACCAGTTTCGTCAATTATTGAAGGGGTGGGCCGATTCAGGTCATGTGTCGAGTACGAAAGAAGGCGCTCGTACTCGTTGGGCTCTGTTGCTGTAATTCTAGATTCTCTTGTCAGGTCAGGTCAGGCTTCAGTGTCGATGTGAATGACAGCCTACACGCCAATTCAAATACACCTGTTAGTTTGGCTGGCCGAGTAAGCTCGAACGTTGTTCCCACTCTGTTTTCATGCTGTCGCATACAATTTCACAAACATCGAAGATAAAAGGCGCAGCAATGCTGAACAGCGCCATATTACCTTGCTGGCGACGTTTCACTAGTCCGTGAGTTCTAAGGGTTGATAAGTGTTTTGAAACGTTTGGTTGCGATGCACCGGTATTGTTGACCAGCTCGGTTACTGACTTTTCGCCGCTTTGGAGCTGGTGAAGAATTTTCAAACGCATAGGATCAGACAGCAGGCGGAAACGCTGTGCGATTAGCTCAAGCATTTCATCTGGCATTACATCGTTGTTCTCGGTCATGCGGTGTGTCCTATCGGTAAAATCAGTTAAATATATTAAAAAATCGCAGCAATTAATCAGACAGTATAAAGCAGGATACCCTTAGAGGTATATAACTGCAGCGTCATTCTGATATTCAACCCGAAGGGCTTGCATCCAAACCTCACGTTTCTAAACCCCTTGTATCTAAACCTCTTGTATCTAAACCTCTTGTATCTATGCTTTGGAACGCAGTGTCATGCTGCGTTGTTGTATGGGGTCGTGCGAGTGTCAGTTTAGTCCGTTATACTGCGCCCATAAAATTGGGAGTTATCAATGATTTATCTTTCTCGGCTCGTAAAAAGAACGAGAGCAACGGTGAGTGGTGGTGTTCTTTCTCTACTTGCTGCTTTGTTCTTATCTGGATGCAGTGAGCCAGTCCCAGCACTTAATCGTATCTCTGGCCAGACAATGGGATCTCAGTATCACATTAGCTGGTATGGCGGAGAGCAGTCTCCATCCGAGGTTCATGAGGTGGTGGAAGATCGCCTTAACCATCTACTCTCAGTGTTTTCAACCTACGATCCGCAATCTGAATTGTCGACGATCAATCGTTACGCTGCTGATCTCGTCGACAAAAAAATCGCCGTCAGTGGTGATTTGATGTCTGTGCTGCGTGATGCAGAGCATGTTAGTCGTTACAGTATTGGTCGCCTTGATGTCACCGTAGGGCCCCTGGTTAATTTGTGGGGATTTGGGCCGGAACCTCACGACATTGTGCCGTCTAAGGTTGAGGTGCAAGCTCTACTGGATGACATCGGCATGACAAAGCTGAGCTTGTCACCAGAGACGTTAGAAATCGAAATGACTAGTCCCTTGTACATTGATCTATCTTCCGTGGCGAAAGGGTGGTCGGTAGACGATATCGGCTTGCTGCTGGAGGCGATGGAAATTACGAACTATTTGGTCGAGATTGGTGGTGAGGTTCGTGTACGAGGCAAAAAGCCAGAGGCCGACTGGAAAATTGCAATCGAGCGTCCGGTGATGGAGTTGGGTCAGCCAGCCCAAACAATTATTGCTCCCGGCGATATGGCCGTTGCCACATCTGGGGATTACCGAAATTATTTCGAAAAAGACGGTCAGCGCTATTCGCATACGATTGATCCGTTAACCGGCTATCCTGTAAAGCATGCATTAACCTCAGTGACTGTGATTATGCCTACGTGTTCAATGGCAGACGCTTGGGCGACCGCCTTGAACGTGGCGGGACCAGATGCCGGGATGGCACTGGCTGAGGCAAACGACTTGCCCGTTTATATGATTATTCGTGATGGTGATGGGTTTCGTGAAGAGACCTCCAGTGCCTTTTCTAGAAACTTTTCAAACAATCAGCTGTAAGCTACTGATTTAAAATAGGAAATTTACTATGTCGACAATTCTCGTGGCCTTTGGTGTTATGCTCTTTATCGTTGCGGCGATGGCGGTAGGGGTTCTTATGGGGCGCAAGCCGATTGCCGGTACATGCGGTGGTATGAACGCCATCGGTATGGAGCAAGCATGCGATGTTTGCGGTGGAGACCAATCTCGTTGTGACAAAGAAAGCAAAGAGGCGGCGGATGCTTCAGATGATGCTGATTTTTACGATGCGACTAAGCGCTAATCATGCACAATAGGCATAAATGTCTACAATAAAGCAGAACTAACACGCCCAAAGGAGCATTTCATGGCGGATTACCATTACGACGTTGTTGTTATCGGTGCAGGCCCAGCAGGTGAAGGGGCGGCGATGAACGCGGCCAAAAAAGGCAAGAAAGTCGCCGTTATTGAAGACAAAAAAATGGTCGGTGGTAATTGCACCCACTGGGGTACGATTCCTTCAAAAGCACTGCGTCATGCGGTGAAACAGATTATTCAATTCAATACCAATCCTATGTTCCGTGAAATCGGTGAGCCACGTTGGTTCTCATTTCCTCAGGTTCTAAAGAGCGCTGAAAAGGTCATAGCCAAGCAAGTTAAGCTGCGCACTGAATTCTACGGTCGTAACCGTGTCAGTGTGTACACAGGTAAAGCTGAGTTTGTTGATGAGCATACGATTGATGTGATTGATGGCGGCCAAAGCAATACACGCTTGCACGCTAAAGAAATCGTTATTGCCACCGGCTCTAGCCCTTGGCGTCCGAAGGGCATCGACTTCAGTCATCCTCGAATTTACGACTCTGACACCATCCTTAATCTTGAACATACCCCGCGTACTTTGATTATTTATGGAGCGGGTGTGATTGGTTGTGAGTATGCGTCTATTTTCTCTGGCTTAGGTGTGAAGGTCGACTTGATACACCCTGGAGATCGTTTGCTTAACTTCCTTGATGATGAAATTTCTGATGCGTTGAGTTATCACCTTCGTGATAAAGGCGCTTTGATACGTCATAGCGAGCAGTTTTCATCGGTCGAAGTCAATGAGCGCCACGTAACCATGACCATGGTGTCGGGCAAAAAAGTGAAAGCAGATGCTTTCCTTTGGGCCGCAGGCCGCAGCGGCAACACACCGGGTTTGGGTCTTGAAAATATTGGCATGGAACCAAATAGTCGTGGACAGATTGATGTCGATGGCGAATACCGCACATCTATACCGCATATTTACGCGATTGGTGATGTGATTGGTTGGCCTGCATTAGCATCGGCGGCTTACGATCAAGGTCGTGCGGCGGCTGCTATTATTGCGGCACCGGATGAGTTCCGTTTTGTGAGTGAGGTGCCAACGGGCATTTACACCATTCCTGAGATTTCTTCGGTCGGTAAAACTGAGCGCCAGTTAACGGAAGAAAAAATTCCGTATGAGGTTGGCCAGGCCTTCTTCAAGAACATCGCTCGCGCACAAATTACCGGCGAAGGCGTAGGTATGTTGAAGATTCTTTTCCATCGTCAGACGCTAGAGATTTTAGGCATTCATTGCTTTGGTGACCAAGCGGCAGAAATTGTGCACATTGGGCAGGCCATTATGAATCAAAAGGGTGAGGGTAATACGCTCCACTACTTTGTGAATACCACATTCAATTACCCAACGATGGCGGAAGCGTATCGTGTTGCTTCATTGAATGGTTTAAATCGACTCTAGCTTGCTTTAGATCGTTAGGGTGAAGCCTGAAAGCCACGTCTTGATTCTACTGAGTAGATGCTGAGACGTGGCTTTTTTCTTTTCTGCACGCCAGTTATTACGGCAGATCAGTTATTACGACAGATTAGGTATTACGATAGGTGAACACTCTTAAGCTAGGCAACAACGGGGTGTCGCTCAATTGGTCGTCATCACGCGCCTTACGGCTGCGCCCCTGACGCTCCTGTGGTGACTCTAATGGAACATCTTTAATGCTAGGCAACACCCCTTGAGGGTTGTCGCTTGGAATAAACAACGGCAATGGGCAGTTCATTGCCTTTCTGTGCCCTTCAAACACTAAATTCGCGCGTACATTAGGGGCCAGTGTTTGCATTCGAGCCAACGGGGTGTGACTGGGCAGTTGATAGAGGGCTTGGAGTTGGGCCTGAATATGTGTTTTTTCCTCGCCAAGATCCAGAAGCATTGCCTCGGCCTCTTTTACGGATAAGCGAGTGATGCTGCGCCCATTGTTGTACCAAGTGAATCCGCATTTAAGTGGGACGTCATCCAGCAGTGCTATGCGGCGAGTACATTGGCGCAAGTGAATGCGGCTTAGGCCGCTGGTCGCCATTTGCGCGCGGTAATGACTCTTGGGCTTTAGTTGAGCACAATATTCCTTCCATAGCGTGTCAGACTGCTTCTTGATGGCTCTGGCAATAATGGCAAAGGCTTCTTTGGCCGTATTCGTACGAAGCAGGAGCGCTTGTGTAGTTGGAGACGCTAAAATTAAACCGTGACGAGTGCGAGTTTCGCGTCCGTCTTGACCATTGCGGTAACTCAGGTCAGTCAGTAAATCGGCAAGCCACAAAAGCGAATCGTCGGTCTGGTGGCGTTCGAGAGTACTCAGTGGATAAAAGTGTGACGGTCGCTCCTCAAGGAGGTGTTTCGTCAGTTGGTCTAGGCTTTCAGTGAGTTCGTCGAAAGCCTGCTTTAGATCACTGATCACGCGCGATTAACTTAGTGCGGATAAATTCACTGTGGGGCATATACAGTAGGTCGGCGGCGCGACGAATAATGTGTTCTTCGTATTTATCCAACTCATTGTTGGCAAAAGCAACACGCCAGAGCGCGATTAATAACCCTGATTTTTGCTCGTTGCTCCAGTGTTTATGAATCACAGAGGTAAATTGCTGCATATCGTTTGCTGACTTAGAGACGGCTAATGCTTCATGGAGCAGGGCGTCTGCATCCAAGTCAGGGCAGAGCAAGCGAATGGCGCTTAACATCGCTTTATGTTCGGTATCATCAATCTCGTTATCTGCTTTAGTGACTTCGACTAAAAGCACCGCAGCGGCCAAACCAATGTTTGGCGTTTCCTCTGCGTTTTCTTGCGCCATAAACTGCTCTAGAAACCGTTTGATCACAATAGCTCCTTCAGTTGTTGTTCGAGTAGACGTTGATCTGCCGCAAAGCGACGCACGCCATCGGCCAGCTTTTCTGTCGCCATTGGATCTTCATTCATGGCCCAACGAAAACTGGCTTCATTGATGATGATTTTATCACCTTCAGTCGAGGCGTTCTCTGGTGTTAGTAAGCGCGGAAGCTCACCTTCGTCAGCGGCCAGTTCAGATAGCAGGTCTGGACTGATGGTTAGCTTGTCACAGCCCGCTAGGTTTTCAATCTCACCAATATTGCGGAAGCTTGCGCCCATGACGACAGTCTTGTAGTCCCAAGATTTGTAGTATTGGTAGATTTTGGTAACCGATTTAACACCAGGGTCATTGCTACCACTTAAATCAGCGTCTGGGGTATTGGCTTTATGCCAATCTAAAATGCGACCCACAAACGGCGAAATAAGTGTGGCTCCGGCTTCAGCGCAGGCAATGGCCTGATGGAAGTTGAATAACAGTGTGAGATTACAAGTAATGCCTTCTGCTTCTAAGTGGCGTGCGGCCTCGATGCCTTCCCATGTTGAGGCGATTTTAATTAGCACTCGTTCGCGTGAAACCCCATTAGCCTCGTACATCGCAATGATTTTATGAGCTTTGGCGATGGTTGCTTCGGTGTTAAATGACAGGCGCGCATCCACTTCGGTAGAAATAAGACCGGGAATGATATCGAGTATTTCATTACCAATAGCAACCGCAAGATGATCACAAGCGTTGGTGATTAAGTCGTCACCATTAGAAACGTTTTGTGCCCACTGTGCTGCTTGCTTGAGGAGTGGCTGATAGGCGGGAAGCGCTGCCGCTTTTAGAATCAGTGACGGGTTTGTTGTTGCATCCACCGGCTTGTGTTTGCGAATGGCTTCGATGTCTCCAGTGTCAGCAACGACTACTGTCATGTCGCGCAAGGTATCCAATTTGTTCATGTATATTCCATTTTAGGCATATAAATTGTAGGGCGAATAAAAATTATGAGTTAGAGTGTCTTATGTGAATGTTGCCGTCAATTGACAACAACGTAATTCGGTAACCTGTATCACGAAAAATCTCATAAACAACAATCAGTTGGAGTGAAAAATGAAAGCGATTACTGCAATTATGCTCTTTATTTTACCTATCTTTGCTTTTGCTACTGAGACTGTGTGGGTCGATGTACGATCTAGCTCAGAGTTTGATGGTGGCCATCTTGAAGCCGCTACGAATATTCCGCATGGTGATATTACTGAAAAGCTACCAGCAATAGCGGGGGATAAAAATACCGAAATTTTACTTTACTGCCGCTCTGGCAATCGTGCTGGTATCGCTCAGAGAGCTTTGGAGGCGGAGGGTTATACCAATGTGAAAAATATCGGCAGCTTAAACGATGCTCGCGCGTATGAAGCGAAGCGACAGCAGGCTGACACTAGTGTCAAACCAGAACAAATGATGTAGCTAGGAAGTGTCGCTCGGGCTTGTGTCGATTAAGATTGATGTCGACGAGGCTTGTTGTCGATAAGGATGAGCGGTTGTCGGTGGAGCAGGCGCTCCACCAGGCCCTTTCTGTTTTAGGCTAACGATTCCATCATGCTAAGTGCTTGTTCAAGCACCTCAACGCCAGAGTCTTTCTTGAATGCATTTTCACTGAGAAAACGACGGTACTGACGTGCACCTTGTTCGCCATTAAATAAGCCAAGTGTGTGACGACTGATGTAGTGCAGTGACGCCCCTTTGCCTAATAGCTCTTCAACGTAAGGGTACATAGCTCTAATGCGATCGGCTTTGCTAATGTCGCTTTTCTCGCCACCAAAATATAAGTGATCAGCATCTAACAGAACAGACGGGTTTTGATACGCTTCACGTCCCAACATAACCCCATCCACGTGCGGCATGATGTCAGCGATTTGCTCATGCGTCTTGATGCCACCATTGATGATGATTTCAAGCTGCGGTAACTCTTGCTTTAAACGATACACGTCATCGTAGCGCAGCGGCGGTACGTCGCGATTCTCTTTAGGGGATAAGCCTTGCAGTACGGCTTTACGGGCGTGAACAATAAAGGTTTTACAACCGGTATCCGCCACGGTACCAACGAAGTCGCGCATTTCTTCGTAGCTGTCTTGATCGTCAATACCAATGCGATGCTTGATCGTGACGTCAATCTTGGTGGCATCTTGCATGGCTTTGATGCAATCAGCCACTAGCTGCGGATGCGCCATTAAGCATGCGCCAATCATATTGTTCTGCACGCGGTCACTCGGGCAACCGACGTTCAAATTTACTTCATCGTAGCCCCAGTCTTCGGCAAACTTAGCGCAAGCGGCCAGTTCATCCGGCTTGCTGCCACCTAACTGCAGGGCGATAGGGTGTTCAATGTCGTTGTATTCAAGGAAGCGCTCACGGTTACCGTGTATCAAGGCGCCGGTGGTGATCATCTCTGTGTAGAGTAGGGTATCTTTCGTGAGCTGACGCCAAAAATAACGGCAATGTTTGTCACTCCAGTCCATCATCGGGGCAGTTGAGAAGCGGCGATTAATGGTCATGGTTAACGTTCGCTCGCTTGTAACATGTAGTCACAGGTTTCGCCGTAGCTTCTACGTTTAAACAATAAATGCCACCGTTGCCCGCCTACTTGACGCCAGAGAATAGCAGCGCGAATTCCTGCAAGTAGCAGTGCACGAACCTTGTCGGCGGTGGCTGTGTTTTGCAAATACGTCGGGTTGCCGGTGACGCGAATGCGAAAACTTAATTGGCTCAGCGTTTGTTTGTAGATATCTGCTAAGGCCCCCACAGTGTTGGTGTGTGTTGGGGAGAAGTGCTCGGCCTGACGGGTGGCTTGTTCTATGCCTTGGCCTAGCGCTTCCAGCATGCCGGGGGCCTTGTTTAGCTTGCGCTCAAGATGCAGTAGGCTCAGTGCGTAACGTGTTACGTCTGGGTTGATACCACGTGGGTCACGCTTACAGGCTTTGTTGAGCTGTTCCAGGCCTGTGTGTAATGTTTTTGGCGCGTGCCCATAAATGTCGTTGAAGTCATCTGGGTTTTGCACAAACAAGCTTTGGATTAGTGGATCGCTGCTGGCGGAGCTGATTTCGCCGGTTCGGGCAAGTTCTTCTACTAGGCTTGCAGCTTGAAATACCGCGGAAAGTGCAATGGCCTGTTGTTGCTGGCGCTGATTCATTAAAAGTTACCCGTGTACTCGATCACTCCGCCACCAAGGCAGATGTCATCAAGATAAAATACGACCGACTGTCCTGGTGTGACAGCGCGTTGTGGTTTGGCGAACTCGACTCGATAGCCCTCGATGTCGCCATTCTCGTTGGTTTGACTTAACAGTGTGCATTCTTGATCATCCTGACGATAGCGAACTTTCGCTTTGCAGGTTAGGGGCGTTGTTGGTGCGTCATTGACCCAAAATATTGAACTGGCAGTCAGCCAGTCATTGAATAGTAACGGGTTGTTTTTACCTTGTACGGCGGTCAGTACATTGCGCTCAAGGTCTTTGCCAGCAACAAACCAAGGGGCATCTGGGTGGTTTTTTAAACCGCCAATACCTAAGCCTTGGCGCTGGCCAAGGGTGTGGTACATCAAGCCGTTATGCTCGCCGATATCTTCGCCTTCTGGTGTTTCAATACGACCCGGCTGTGCGGGTAGGTACTGCTGCAAAAAGTCTTTGAAACGACGTTCGCCGATAAAACAAATACCGGTGGAATCTTTTTTCCCGGCGGTAACTAGGCCGTTTTCTTCCGCGATGCGGCGTACTTCTGGTTTTTCAAGTTCGCCCACAGGAAATAGCGTTTGTGCAATTTCGTTGCCGCCAACCGCATGTAAGAAGTAGCTTTGATCTTTGTTGCCATCCAGCCCTTTGAGTAATACGGTCTCGTTGTTTTGTTTGCCACGACGAACATAGTGGCCGGTCGCAATAAGGTCGGCGCCCAGTATTTTGGCGTATTCTAAAAAGGCTTTAAATTTTATCTCGCGATTACAAAGAATGTCGGGATTTGGAGTGCGCCCAGCTTTGTATTCTTCCAAAAAATGCTCAAAAACATTATCCCAATACTCGGCCGCAAAATTGGCTTGATGAAGTTTGATGCCAAGGTGGTCACACACTTGTTGGGCATCATTGAGATCTTCTTTTGCCGTGCAATATTCTGTGCCGTCGTCTTCGTCCCAGTTCTTCATGAACAGGCCTTCAACTTGATAACCTTGTTGCATCAATAGGTAAGCCGAGACTGAAGAGTCTACACCGCCTGACATACCGACGATGACTTTGATGTTGCCGGGGTTGCTATGGTGAATGTGGTCTCTGTAGTCGCTAGTGCTGCTGTCTGTGGTGCTCATGAAGGGTTACTCATTAACGGCTGCGTATTCATGGATGCTCAATAATAATATCAAGTGGGAAGCGGCGATTTTTTAGATAATCTTCCGCGCAAGTCAGCACCATTGGGCTGCGAAGTTGGTCGCATTGGCGAAGCTCGTCGATGGTCATCCATTTGGGGCCAATTATTCCGTCGTCTAGCGTGGCATCGGCGACTTCGTGTAGGGCTTCTGCTATCAGACAATATCTGTGATACGTCACTCCATTACTGGGTGCTGTGTAGGTGTATAAACCTTGAAGTGCGGTAGGTTTTACGGCCCAACCCGTTTCTTCCAGAGTCTCACGCACCGTGGCGTCAATAATGCTTTCGCCTTGTTCTACGTGTCCTGCCGGTTGATTGAAGACTTGTTTTCCACCGCTAACTTCTTCCACCATAAGAAAGCGATTATCGTTTACGACGATGGCGGCAACGGTTGCATGTGGAGTCCAGCGTTTAGTCATTCAAGGGCCATATGTTTCTGAGGTGTAGTATCTGAGGTGCGGAGTTTACCTGAAAGGGGGTTTTAACCTCAAATCGGGTTGGGTTATTTGGATTTACGTTTTGATTGTTTGGTCGAGTTGTTTTTTGTCTTGTTGGTCTGACGAGATGGGGAGGTTCTACTCTTTGGTCTCGACGCTTTCTGTGTTTGTCTGCTATCGGCGGGCATATTGACCACAGTACTCATTGATTGTCCCGGACTTTTTAAATCAGACAAATCCCAAGGACCGATTGCATAGCGAACTAACCTCAGCGTTGGGTGGCCAATGTGAGCGGTCATGCGTCGTACTTGTCGGTTACGACCTTCGCTGATCTCGATTTGCAGCCATGTTGTGATGTCATTTGCTCGTTTGCGTATTGGCGGGTTGCGCTCCCATAGACTAGGCTCGTCAATAATGGCCACTTTGGCAGGGCGTGTCAGCCCATCTTTAAGAACGACACCATTTCGCAATGATTGAAGAGTATCTTCGTTAGGGTGCCCTTCAACCTGAACCCAGTAAGTCTTTTTCATCTTATGCTGAGGGTCAGCTATTCTTGCTTGCAGGGGGCCTGAATCAGTAAGCAGTAATAGACCTTCCGAGTCGTAATCCAGGCGCCCGGCAGGGTAAACCTTTGGCGTCTTGATGTAAGTCGCTAAGGTGTCTCGACCACTGTCATCGGTAAACTGACAGAGGACGTTAAATGGTTTGTTTAGCAGTATGAGGTTGGCCATATTCTTGTAAGAAAACTACTTATTCTTTTGTCTAGCTTGCATTTTTTGTAGAAAAACTACAAATTAGCCCCGATTACGAATGCTACAATGCAGCGGTCGGAGTGCTCCGTGTACACAGACATAAGAGCATCGGTACCGGTCCCGGACCAGATGGATTGCCAAAAGCAGTCTCTCCCGGGCCAAGCGATACAGCTATAGCTTTAAGCGACAGGAGACAGAATGTCCACGAACGATTCTAAAATTATCTACACCGAAACCGATGAAGCCCCGGCATTAGCGACATATTCGTTGCTGCCTATTGTACAGGCTTTTACTCACTCAGCAGGTGTTGATGTTGAGACCCGAGATATTTCGTTGTCGGGCCGTATATTGGCCAACTTCCCAGAGTTTCTTGAAAAAGAACAGCGCGTACCAGACGCTTTAGCAGAGCTAGGCACCTTAGCTAGCCAGCCAGAAGCCAATATTATTAAATTACCGAATATCAGCGCTTCCTTGCCGCAGTTGCGTGAAGCCATCAAGGAACTTCGATCCTTAGGGTTTGATGTTCCTCTGTACCCAACAGACCCTGCGACAGATGAAGATCGTGATGTACAAGCACGTTACGACCGCATCAAGGGAAGTGCGGTGAATCCCGTGCTTCGTGAAGGTAACTCTGATCGTCGTGCTCCGTCGTCTGTCAAAGAATACGCTCGTAACAACCCTCACGACATGGGTGAATGGTCAAAAGATTCAAAAAGTGCGGTCGCACATATGGATTATGGTGATTTTTACGGTAGCGAGAAATCCATGACGCTGAACACGGTTCAGACAGTCAATATCGAATTTACTGATGCCCAAGGGAATACCAAGGCTTTAAAAGAAGGTTTGAAGTTACTTGAAGGCGAAGTGATTGATACGTCTGTGTTGGACGTGAAAGCATTACGTGAGTTTTTAGCCAAGGCAATTGCTGAAGCTAAAGAGAAAGATATTCTTCTGTCTGTTCACCTTAAAGCAACCATGATGAAGGTATCTGATCCAATTATTTTTGGTCATGCAGTTACTGTATTCTTTGCGCCTGTATTCGAAAAATACGCCGAGACTTTTGAACGCTTGGGCGTCGATGTTAACAATGGCTTTGCTGATGTATACGCCAAAATCGAAACCCTACCTGCTGATGAACGTGCTGCAATCGAGGCCGATATCGCTGCCTGTTATGCAGAGCGTCCAGCGCTGGCGATGGTAAATTCTGACAAAGGCATTACCAACCTTCATGTGCCTAACGATGTTATTGTTGATGCGTCAATGCCCGCAATGATTCGCTCGTCAGGAAAAATGTGGGGTGGTGATGGTCAGTTGCATGACACGCTGGCAATTATCCCTGATCGTTGTTATGCCGGTGTCTATCAAGAAACTATCGACTTTTGTCGTGAACACGGCGCTTTCGATCCACGCACAATGGGTACCGTTCCCAACGTTGGCTTGATGGCTCAGAAAGCAGAAGAGTACGGCTCGCATAATAAGACGTTTGAAATTCCTGCGGACGGTGTTGTTCGTGTATTGACTGAAGACGGTCAGCTATTGCTTGAGCACAATGTAGGGGCGGGCGATATTTGGCGTATGTGTCAGGCGAAAGACGCACCGATCCGTGACTGGGTGAAGTTAGCAGTTTCTCGCGCACGTGCGACGGGCGTACCTGCAATATTTTGGTTGGACTCGAAGCGTGCTCATGATGCTGAGTTGATTCGTAAGGTTGAGAAGTACTTGCCTGAGTACGAATCCGATGGTTTGGATATTCAAATCATGGCACCAGAAGAGGCGACTCGTTTTACTCTGGCTCGCTTAAAAGACGGCAAAGATACTATTTCAGTAACGGGGAATGTTCTTCGCGACTACCTCACTGACTTGTTTCCAATTCTTGAATTGGGCACCAGTGCAAAAATGCTATCTATTGTTCCTCTCATGAGTGGCGGCGGCTTGTTCGAAACAGGTGCTGGCGGATCTGCCCCTAAACACGTACAGCAGCTTTTAGAAGAAAACTTTTTACGCTGGGACTCTCTTGGTGAGTTTATGGCCCTGTCGGCCTCCCTAGAGCATCTTGCGGAAAGTACAAACAACCCTCGTGCGGCGGTTCTTGCAGATACACTGGATGTTGCAACAGGTCGAATTTTGCTTGAGCAGAAGTCGCCAGGTCGTGCCTTAGGTAATTTAGACAACCGTGGCAGTCATTTTTACCTGGCTTTGTTTTGGGCGGAAGCACTTGCTGCACAAGATAAAGACAAGGATCTAGCAGAGCGTTATGGCAAGCTAGCTAAAGCACTTGCAGATAATCGCGAGAAGATAATTGGTGAGCTTGAAGCTGCACAAGGTAACAAAGTCGAGATTGGTGGTTACTACCGCCCTGATCGTGAACTTGCGAAAGCTGCGATGCGCCCTAGTGCGACCTTAAATGCTTTGATTGGCTAATGTAAATTTGCTGAAACGAGCATAAAAAAAACCGCCAAATGGCCACTGCTGTACCACAGTTTGGAGTGATGTGCGTCACTCCAGGCTGCTTAATTTATTTAATCGCGTTTATTTAAAGCTCAGATCTCAAACTCAACTCCCTTTTGGGGCTCCGCCCCCGACCCTATGCAAGGAGAGGTTTCTCCTTACGATCCTCTCTTCTCGGCGCATCCGGCTTCATCCAGCCAACGGCAGTCATTATGCGGCACGCAAAACAATCCGCCCCGGAGCGACACTTTGAAGTATCCGTATGTTTTGTATCGCTCCGGGGCAAGGTTTTGCTCTAAAGGCCGCAAAGTGACTTTGTTGTCTGGCGCCGCACGCACGCCGATTAAAGGAAAGCCCGCGAAACCGCATTTCAAATCAAACGGTGCTAATTTTAAAGTAAAAGGTTCTAGGGACATGGGATAGCAAATCAGATATTTTATCTACAAGAGAATAGCAGCGACCTTGCTTTAGCGCCTCTGGGGCCGTCGCAGAAACTGTGGGGCAGCAACGGGGAGAATGTGCCGCTTTTTTGTGCCCGCCTACCTGACCTGAAATTAATTAACACCGCGTGTTGGGTTACGCACCACGCGCTAAGCCAACCTACGAGCTGGACTCCCACCGTTTCTTAAGAAATATAGCGAGGCCGGTTTATCAAAAGAGGGGTTATCAAAAGAGAGCGACTACGTCAGCTTGTTCACATCAAAACAACGAATTAAATGATAAATCACAGACACAAAAAAGCCGGTCATTTTCATGACCGGCTTTTTTCGCTTCCTTGCTAACCTATTTGCTCAACATCCATGTTGGCTAAGGTTTGTATCGCTAGAGTTCTTACTTATTAGTGAACTCTGGGTATGCTTCCATACCACACTCAGCAATATCAACACCTTCGTATTCTTGCTCTTCGGTAACTCGCAGACCCATGATCGCTTTGAGGAGACCCCAAACAATCAGTGATGCACCAAATACCCAAACAAAGATAGTTAATGCGCCGACTAGCTGACCCATAAAGGTCGCGTCGCTGTCAGATAGAAGCACTGCGAACACACCCCAAAGACCAACAACACCGTGTACTGAGATCGCGCCAACTGGATCATCAAGCTTCAGCTTATCCAAGGTAAGGATAGACAGAACTACGATCACACCACCGGCAGCACCGATAAGCGTAGCAAGGAATGGTGATGGATCAGCAGGTTCTGCAGTAATCGCTACCAGACCAGCCAGTGCACCGTTAAGCGCCATAGTCAGATCCGCCTTGCGGAACAAAATGTAACCAGTAATCAGAGCAGCGATTAGACCACCTGATGCCGCAGCGTTGGTGTTCAAGAACACAGAAGCCACTTCGTTAGCTACGTTAATACCAGATAGCTGTAGAGTAGAACCGCCGTTGAAACCGAACCAACCCATCCAAAGGATGAATGTACCTAGCGTCGCTAGTGGTAGGTTTGCACCTGGAATTGCGCGTACTTCACCGTTAGGTCCGTACTTGCCTTTACGTGCGCCCAGCATAAGAACACCCGCTAGCGCTGCAGCAGCACCGGCCATGTGAACAATGCCTGAACCAGCGTAGTCAGAGTAGCTCAGCTCATACAGACCAAAGACAGCATCGCCGTTCCAAGTCCAAGCACCTTCCATTGGGTAAATAACACCCGTCATTACTACAGCAAATGCTAGGAAAGCCCAAAGCTTCATACGCTCAGCAACCGCACCAGATACGATAGACATCGCCGTTGCTACGAATACCACTTGGAAGAAGAAGTCAGAAGCGCCTGAGTAAGGAAGTGATGCGTCTTCTGCGCCACTACGGTAAGCAGATTGTGCTGCTAGAACACCAGCAACTGCTTCGTCAGTCATGCTTGCTACGCTATCAGTGCCGCTTAGGAAGAAGCCGCCGCCGTACATGATTTCGTAACCGCAAATAAGATACATAGTACAAGAGATCGCGAACAGCGCGACGTTCTTGGTAAGAATTTCAGTGGTGTTTTTAGAGCGAACTAGGCCCGCTTCTAACATAGCGAAACCAGCCGCCATCCACATTACTAACGCGCCACACACCAAGAAATAAAAGGTGTCCATGGCGTATTGAAGTTCAAATACTTGATTTTCCATTGGATAAGCCCCCCGCATCAGGCTCAGATGATTTTTTTAAATAAAGGTTTTACAGAGCGTCAGCGCCTGTTTCACCTGTACGGATGCGGATAACCTGCTCAACGCTGGTGACAAAAATTTTGCCATCACCGATTTTGCCGGTATTCGCTGCTTTAGTAATTGCTTCGATCACTTTTTCAGTTAAGTCATCAGAAACAGCAACTTCGATTTTTACTTTTGGTAGAAAATCCACCACGTATTCAGCACCACGGTACAACTCAGTGTGACCTTTTTGACGACCGAAGCCTTTAACTTCAGTCACTGTGATGCCTTGTACACCGATCTCAGACAGCGACTCGCGTACGTCATCTAATTTGAACGGTTTAACCACAGCAGTAATGAGTTTCATAGAAAACCCCTTTAATGAATTTGATAAAGATTAATAGCCCGTGCGGGGGCACGGACTATTGTATGCTTTTTACATGTCGATAGGCAGGCTGTAAGAAACAACAACTTTCAAATCGTCGTCCATGCTGTCTTCAGTTTCTTCATCAATGATTTTGCTCAGAGTGAAAGCAAGAGAATCGTTGTAGGCGTAGCTTAGATCTAAGTGAGTGTAACCACCGTCAACATCATCCATCGCCATACCGATAGTTGCGCTGTAAGCATCCATACCATAGCCAAGAGTTAGGTAGCTGTAATCGTCTGGGTTACTAGAGATTGGGTAGTAGTAAGACGCAGAAGCACCCATAAAGCCTGCAGAAGCAATGAATTCGCTAAGGCCGAAAGTGTTACCTTCGCCATTTACTGCGTCATCACCTGAGTAGGTGTAAGTCCAGATAGATAGGTCGTAAGAGAAATCTTCAGCTTCACCACCAAAACCTACATACAGGTCATATTCTTGTCCGGCAGCAGTATCACCACTTGACGTCCAAACACCTGCGTATGCACCACCCATGCTCGCTGTGATGTCACCAGATACAGCCGCTGCGCCGTTACCTAGATCCTTACCACGCCAAAGGTACATAGAAGCAACCGATGCAGACGCTGCTACTTCAACGTCTTCAGCGTGAGCTGATTGAACACCTACTAGGCCAGTTGTCATAACGCCAGCTAGGGCGATTGCTTGAGCTAATTTTTTCATCATTCTTTCCTTCATCCGGTTTTAATTAAAGCTGTTAGTATTTAGGCGCTTTCCGCACCTTTATATTTCTGTATTAAGCTAATAGCAGGCACCGTGCCAACTTTTAAAATAGACTTATAAATCAGTAACTTAGATCATTTTGCGGGTGAAATATCACTTATTAAGCCACCAAAATAGGGCAGACAACCACTAAAGGCACCCTTTTATGGCACACCAGAATGGCACGCCGCACCATTTTAGAGCACTCAAAAGAATACCAACCATAAGTTAGCCCGAATCTCTTTTCTGTTAAACTACAAAAAACTAAATTTGGAGTAGCAAATGAAGCCGGATGCCATTAAAGGTCGTATAGAAGAACTACTGCAGCAGAGTCCCTTTGCGAGCTTATCGTCTGATATTCGCCTAGCGCTTCAATCGCAATTACAAGGCTTGATTACTAGCGCGAATTTGGTGACGCGTGAAGAGTTTGAAGTACAGGCGGAAGTGTTGCGTCGAACGAGTGCACGACTGGCGGAGCTGGAAGCGCGGTTGGTGAAGTTAGAGGGCGAGTAAGATTATTTAGCCGGCTGTGTAATGGCCGCTTATTAGTTAGCCGCTTATTAGTTAGCCGCTTATTAGTTAGCCGCTATTAGTTAGCCGCTGTCGCGGGCTGACGGTGCTGGTGATTTGGGTTTCTTTACCCTCTTTGGGGATTGCATCCCCGGGCGGGTGCCCCTCCCCTGCTTCGCGCTGTTCTGGGCCGTTGTTCTGATATTCACTGGCTTTTCCGACAAACGGCTCCGGCGGGCGTCCATGCCCGCATGGAGCCTCGCTCGGCATCCTGCCTCACGTTGTCTACAAAGCTGGCGTAAATACCAGCGGCCCCAGAGGCGCGTTTTGATTCCGCGAAAGTAGCTATTTTAAATTACTATTATTTTGTCATCTAAATACGAAAATTGGATAAACCTTAGAGTTCAAGCCAAATAAAATTAAGACAGAACATTTCAACAATTTTATGAATTAGGACGATATCATTTAGATCGCAATTGTTGAGGTTTTTTTAAGCGCCTCTGGGGCCGCTGAGAATTTCGCCGCTTTTTAGGTACCGCGCGGCAGGATGCCAAGCGAGCATCGCTCGCGACAGGGATGTCGCTTCGATGCGTGTACCTAAAAAACAAGAAAGTCGAAGATTAAGGCCCAGAACAGCGCGAAGCAGGGGAGGGGCACCCGCCCGGGGATGCAATCCCCAAAGAGGGTAAGGGAATTCAAATATACACAAAAGCCAGCCCGCACTAGCGGCTACTGAACCAGCGGCTACTGAACCAGCGGCGAAATTAAAAGCGGCTAAAAAAAAATTAAATAGCCAATAGCTCCTTCGCTTCCTCGGAGTGCTCCAGCTCCTCCCCCGTCCCACGACTCACCACCCGCCCGCGCTCTAAAATAATAAACTCATCCGCCAGCTCTTTCGCAAAATCCAAGTACTGCTCAACCAACACAATGGCCATATCACCTCGATCGCGCAGCAATTTAATCACTCGTCCTATGTCTTTAATAATTGACGGTTGAATGCCTTCCGTCGGCTCATCAAGTATCAACATACGCGGACGTAATAACAGCGCTCGTGCAATGGCGAGTTGCTGTTGTTGTCCCCCGGATAAATCTCCACCTCGACGCTTTAACATTTGTTGTAATACTGGAAATAAGGAGAACACTTCAGGGTCAATGAAGCGCTGTGCACGCGGTACGCCAGAGAAAGCTGTTTGCAGGTTTTCTTCGACCGTCAGTTGCGGAAAGATATCTCGCCCCTGCGGCACGTAAGCAATACCTTGTTTGGCTCTATCGTAGGGCGCAAGTTTATTGAGGCTTTTGCCATTCCATTCGATCTCGCCTGAGCCGGGGGATAGATGCCCAGATAACGCTTTCATTAACGTTGTTTTACCCACACCATTCCGCCCAAGTACGCAGGTCACTTTACCGATGTCTGCGCTCATATCGACATTGTAGAGCGCCTGACTTGCACCATACGATACGTTTAATTCCGTTACGTTTAACATCTTAGCGCCCCAGGTATACGTCGATGACTTTTTGGTTATTTTTCACGGTACTTAGGCTGCCTTCTGCCAACACGCTGCCTTCATTAAGTACGGTAACTTTACAGTCCAGCGCTTCAATAAAGTCCATGTCGTGCTCGACCACCATTAACGAGTGTTTTTTAGAAAGTTCTTTAAACAGCTCGGCAGTTTTCATGGTTTCTTCATCGGTCATACCGGCAGCTGGTTCATCGATTAATAACAATTCTGGCTCTTGCCCGAGCAACATGCCGATTTCTAGCCATTGTTTTTGACCATGAGATAGACTCCCCGCGTCTGTATTCAGCCTATCTTTTAAATCGATCATGGATAATATTTCGTCAATTTTATCGATTTTCTCTCCGGTCAATTTATGCGTGAGCGCTTGCCAGATTGAGCGTCCTCCTTTAAGTGACATTTCTAAATTTTCGAATACGGTTAAGCTTTCGATGACGCTTGGCTTTTGAAATTTACGGCCAACGCCCATGTTTGCAACCTGAGCTTCATCAAAGCTGGTGAGGTCGTGAGTATTGTTAAAAAGAATGGTGCCGCTGTCTGGTCGGGTTTTGCCAGTAATCACATCCATCATAGTGGTTTTACCCGCGCCGTTCGGCCCAATAATGGCGCGCATTTCACCCGGTTCAATAAACATTGAGAGTGAGTTCAACGCTTTAAAACCATCAAAGCTTACACTGACACCATCCATGTAAAGCACGGTGGGCTGATCAATATGTTTCGGTCTTGTGATACTCATGTTCGTCCCTCCTCAATAACAGCTGAATCATCAGAACTGGAATTCTCATCCGGCCCTGAGCCTCCTGAGGATGAGTATTTTTCTTTCAATTGCGCCCACAAACCCACTACGCCTTTCGGCAGATACAGTGTGCTTAGCACAAATAAGCCACCCAACATAAAGAGCCAGAGTTCTGCAAACGCGCCTGTAAAATAAGTTTTAGCGTAGTTCACTAATACCGCACCAATCACAGCGCCATAGAGAGTTCCACGCCCACCAACAGCCACCCAGATAATCATTTCAATGGAATTAATAGGCGCAAATTCGCCCGGATTAATAATGCCAACCTGAGGAACATAAAGCGCACCCGCAACCCCTGCCATCATCGCCGAAACAACAAAAACAAAGAGCTTGTATGATTCAACACGGTAGCCCATAAAGCGTGCTCGAGATTCACTATCCCGAATAGCAACTAACACTCGGCCCAGTTTTGACGTCACAATAAAACGGCTAATTAAATAACCTAGAATCAAGGCCAAACCTGAAGCGAAAAACAGCGTTGCACGTGTGCTATCCGCTTGCAGGTCAAAGCCTAAAATATCTTTAAAGTCTGTAAGCCCATTATTGCCACCAAAACCCATATCGTTACGGAAGAAGGCAAGCAATAACGCGTAAGTCAGTGCTTGGGTGATAATAGAAAAGTACACACCGGTAACGCGTGAGCGAAAGGCGAGCGCACCAAAAACAAAAGCAAGGATGCCCGGTGCCGCAATCACCATAACCATGGCAAACCAGAACTGATCAAACCCTAACCAATACCAAGGTAATTCAGTCCAATTTAAAAACACCATAAAGTCAGGCAGTTCCGGGTTTGAATACACACCACGATCACCAATCTGGCGCATTAGATACATGCCCATCGCATAACCACCCAGCGTAAAAAACGCACCGTGGCCTAAGCTGAGAATACCGCAATATCCCCAAATCAAATCCACCGATACCGCCAGTAAGGCGTAACACAAGTACTTACCCAGCAATGTCATGGTGTAAGTTGATACATGGAAGAATGAGCCTTCAGGTAGCAACACATTCGATAGCGGAATTAGCACCGACATCAAGGCCAGAATAATAAGTAGCTTGCGGCCTGCCGCATCGTTTAGCAGCATACGGGTCAGTGGCCCGCCTTTTATTTCTTGAGCTGTCGTTATTTCTTTGTTCATCGTCATCACCCCATATCCGCCGCACGGCCTTTGAGGGCAAATAGGCCTCTTGGTCGTTTTTGTATAAACAAAATAATAAATACCAGCATAAGAATTTTAGCGACAACAGCACCCGCCCAAGGCTCCAGCAATTTATTCATCACACCTAAAGACATAGCGCCAACCAGCGTGCCCCATAAATTACCGACGCCACCAAACACGACGACCATAAAGGAATCAATAATGTAGGCCTGCCCCATATTAGGACCAACGTTGGTTAACTGTGACAGAGCAACACCAGCAATACCTGCAATACCAGAACCTAGGCCAAACGTGAGTGCATCCACCCAGCCAGTACGAATACCCATTGAGCTGGCCATCGGACGGTTCATCGTTACCGCGCGCATTTGTAGACCAAACAAGGTGCGCTTTAATATGAGTGCGAGCACCGCAAGCACTAACAAGCTGAAAATAATAATGTAGAGGCGGTTATAGGTAAGCTCTAGTGCAGGATTAATCATAAAAGTGCCTGCCATCCAATCTGGCGTTCCTACATCGCGATTTAATGGGCCAAAGATAGAACGCACCGCTTGCTGCAAGATCAAGCTAATACCAAAGGTTGCGAGCAATGTTTCTAATGGACGACCATATAGATGACGAATAACTCCACGCTCAATCGCTATGCCGACCAAACCGCTGATTAAAAAAGCTGCGGGAATAGAGACAACTAAAGACACCCCCATATGTTCCGGCATTAACTGCTGAACCATATACGTGGTGTAAGCTCCCAGCATAATCATTTCGCCGTGGGCCATATTAATCACACCCATCACTCCAAAGGTGATGGCTAGACCAATGGCAGCCAATAAAAGTACCGCCCCCAGTGCCAGTCCAAAATAGAGATTTTCAACCACTGCATTGGCCGTAAGCATGGCTTCTATTTTATCTAGCGCTTTTTTAGCCGCCGCTACTTCGGTGCTACGTTCATCAGCTTCGGCTGCACGAACATAATTGGCTAGCGCACCACGCACGTCTGGATACAAAGACCCGGATAATAATTCAACACCGGCTAAACGCTGCTTTTCGTCGTCGGCCTCAAGCCAACGAATGCCTTGAACCAGCGAGAGAATCTCTTGCACGTCGGCATTTTTTTCTTTCTCAACCGCCAACTGCAATGTAGCTTCATCAAGATCATCCGCCGATTTCAGTAAATTCGTCGCGGCTTGTTTACGCAGTTCAAGATTGTTAGAAAATATTTGCAGGCGTGCGATGCCGCCACGCAATAACGTTCTCAGCTTATTATTTACGCTGATTTTTTTAATATCACGCTTGTTCTCGAGCGTGATTGATTCACCAGTAAAGAATATCGTGATCGCATCGTCTTCATTAATAACGATAACTCGATCATCTTTGCGGTAATACAGATCACCATTCACCATGACCTGCAGAAATTTGAGTGTTTGTGGATCGTTAATTTCGACCAAGGTTTCTACCAAGGCCTGCTTTTCACGATATCCAGCATCAATCAATTGCTGTGATAGTTCGTAAAGTTCAGAAGTAGCCACTGCCGAGCTAGCCTGATCTTCTTTATAAGGCTGAGGCTCTGCTGCTTGCGCCATTAAGGGCATGCAGATCAATAGCATTACGCCTATCTGTTTAAACAGAGAAAACATTATGAAATCCTAACGAGGGCCAGCTATTCGTGCTAAAGCGCCGAATAGCAAGCCTCATAAATCATGGCAGAAAGGTGATCCTTTCTGCCGCTCACATAAGATTACTCGCCTGCGACTGCGCCACCACATGACTTAGTCACTGTGTTGTAGTTGCCGCAATTTACTGGAGAGGTCCAATCTGAGATTAGGTTTTTACTTTCTGGTAGGAAGTCAGTCCAAGCATCGCCTTTCACTTCAGCGTCCGTTGCCCACACAATTTCAAACTGACCATCTTCTTGAATTTCGCCAATGAGTACTGGCTTAGACAGGTGGTGGTTTTCATTCATGACCGCAGTACCACCGGTCAGGTTAGGTACTTCAATGCCAATCATTGCAGCTTCAACTTTATCTACGTCTGTTGTCCCTGCTTTTTCAACCGCTTTGGTCCACATTTCGAAACCAATGTAAGTGGCTTCCATTGGGTCGTTAGTCACACGATTTTCATCTTTAGTGAATGCATGCCATTGCTCAATAAAGGCATCGTTTTCTTCGCTTTCAGCGCTTTGAAAGTAGTTCCATGCAGCAAGGTGACCCACCAATGGCTTAGTATCAAAACCAGAAAGCTCTTCTTCACCAACAGAGAAAGCTACTACTGGAATGTCTTCAGCGTTAATGCCTTGGTTTGCTAGCTCTTTGTAGAAAGGTACGTTTGCATCACCGTTAATGGTTGAAACCACTGCCGTTTTCTTACCTTCGCCACCAAATTTTTTCACATCAGAAACGATGGTCTGCCAATCACTGTGACCAAAAGGTGTGTAGTTGATCATGATGTCTTTTTCATCAACACCTTTTGATTTTAAGTAGCTTTCAAGAATTTTATTAGTCGTACGAGGGTAAACGTAATCTGTACCTGCCAGCACCCAGCGCTCAACCTCAAGGTCATTCATCAAGTAATCAACCGCAGGGATTGCCTGCTGGTTTGGCGCAGCACCCGTGTAGAACACGTTGTAAGATGACTCTTCACCTTCGTACTGAACGGGATAGAACATCAGACCATTCAATTCTTCAATAACCGGCAATACAGATTTACGAGATACGGAAGTCCAGCAGCCGAAGATCACATCTACATCTTCTTTGGCCAGTAATTCACGGGTTTTTTCAGCAAATAGCGGCCAATTAGATGCTGGATCTACCACAACCGGTTCTAACTGCTTACCTAATAAACCACCTTTTTTGTTCTGCTCTTCAATCATCATCAGAACAGTGTCTTTCAATGTGGTTTCAGAAATTGCCATAGTGCCAGACAGAGAGTGCAGTACACCCACTTTAATTGTGTCATCTTCCGCATTGGCAATAGAAACACCCGCAGCAATCGCGGTCATACCAATAATTTGAGAAGCTTTAACAAGAGTTTTCAGGCTGATTTTCTTCATTGTTATTTCCTTTTTAATTATGGTCGAACGATAGTATTGGCCACACTTGGCCGATTTAAATCAATAATTTAAGAGCAATTGGCATACCAATTTAATATGTCTATTTCCTGCTATTTTTATCCTATATCAGACGAAAAAAACCCACAGACGCATATATTGGGTCAGTTATAATTAACCTTTCAAAAGATGCACTATATAAGATCAAATACGACTTTTTTATGTTCTATTGTTGTGCATTTTAAATCTCTAACTTTGCTTATTTCATACTCATATCCACAGCATATCGATTACGTGCATCCTGAATTCGATGTAAGGTAATTTCACGTACCGTATTTTTACTTATCTCGATATGATGACGTAAATCTTGGGCCACAAGGTCAGCATCACCCGCGCATATTCTTTCCAGTATTTCGCTGTGTTCGTTATACGTTGCTTCAATACGCCCTGATTGGGTGAAGTCTAATCGACGAATAATACGTAAACGTTCACAGACATCTTTATGTATATTCACCATCTCTTGGTTTTTACTGCATTCAACGAGACCATAATGAAAATTCTCATCCAGCATGGCGACTTCTGCACTGTCGCTAATCCGTTGTGATTCTTTGCAGCACCAGATGGTCATTAATCCAGCCAAGCGCACATTTCTATCCGGCGCTTCACACAAGCGCTTAACCACTTCGGTTTCTATTAAAATGCGAACGTCATACAGGTCTTCAAAGTAGTGAAAATCAAATGGGCGCACTTGCCAACCACTGCGAAAATGCACTTGCACGTAACCATCACGCTCTAACCGATATAGAGCTTCACGCACTGGTGTACGTGATGCCTGCATACGCTTAGCAATTTCGCTTTCACTAAAACGATCACCCGGCAGCAACTGAAAATCAAAAATATCTTGTTTCAAGTTTTGATAAATTCGCTCCGCCAGATTCATCTGGCGGGCGGGTGCTTCAACCGCGCTCATTACGCTGAAACCTCGGTGCTATCCAACAAACCCAGCAAGGTTTCTCCCGGGCTTACTGGGCGACCTTCTTTACAGCATAGTGTTCCAATCACACCATCTTCAGTGGCCAATAATGGGAACTCCATTTTCATTGCTTCAACAATTAATAAGGTATCGCCTTTCTTAACCGCGTCGCCCTCTTTCACTAAGATCTTCCAGATATTTCCTGCAATTTCAGAGTGAACTGGGGTGCCATCAATATCTGCAGCTGCCTCCGAAATATCAAATTCCTTCACCTCGCCAAACGCATCTCCGCTATTCCAATGCTCCACTTCTTTATCAAAGGCAACTTGTTGCTTTGCCTGAAAGCTCGAAATGCTTTCGGAGTTGTCTTCGAGGAAGTTGTGATATTCAGCAAGGCTGAAATCTTCTTCCGTGATTTTTACTTCTAAGCGGCCTTCACGAAAAGCTTCTCGCTGAACCGTAAGCTCTTCTTCACTGACTTCGTAATAACGCACCTGATCAAAGAATTTAAGCAACCAAGGTTCTGAGTTCTCGAACTGTTTATTCTTTAAAAATTTGTTCCAAATCGGCAAGGTACGACCAACCAGCTGGTAACCACCCGGACTATCCATACCGTATACACACATATATACGCCACCAATCCCGACGGTGCCTTCCGCCGTAAAGGTACGAGCAGGGTTGTATTTTGAGGTCATTAAACGATGACGAGGATCAACTGGTACGGCACACGGCGCACCCAGGTAAACATCCCCTAAGCCCAGCACCATATAGCTGGTTTCAAAGATAATATCTTTTACCTCTTCACGGGTTTCTAGCCCATTAATACGCTGAATAAAATCGACGTTATTTGGTAGCCAAGGCGCTTTTTCTTGCACTGATTGTTTGTATTTATCCACCGCATCTAATGTGGCGCTATCTTCAAAGGCCATGGGTAAATGCACAACACGCGTTTTTAATACGATGGATTCAATATCCGGCAAGCTAGCTTCTGCGTCTAATAACTGAGCCATTAATTCACTTTGTGTAATTACGCGGCTGTCATAACGAATTTGTAGTGAGCGTACACCCGGCGCTTGCTCTTCCAGACCATTAATATTGCGTTTGGTCAGCTCTTCCATTAAGGCGTAAATACGGAAGCGGAAACGTAAATCCAGTATCACTGGGCCATATTCAATCAAGATGTACTTATCACCCGCCTGACGATATGCCACTTCAGGGGTAGTGTCTGTTGCCGGTAACTGAGCCAAAATAGTCGCCGATGCAGTGTCTGTTGGTAATAATTCTGGTGCGGTAAAGGTATCGTCAACAATAAGTGACGACATCTCCGTAATGGCTTTATCAATGGCATTTTCTTGAGCCAGTGCTTTGTCGAAAGTCATAGGTACAAAACGAATCGTATCGCCCGGCTTCACTTGCCCGACTTTCCATAACTCACTTTGAGCAATGGTCACAGGACACACAAAACCACCCAAACTCGGGCCATCGTGGGTCAGGATAACGGGCATATCACCGGTAAAGTTAATCGAGCCTATCGCGTATTCGGTATCGTGAATATTCGATGGGTGCAAGCCGGCTTCACCACCGTCTTTACGAGCGAACGAAGGCTTAGGGCCGTTTAAGCGAATACCCAAACGGTTTGAGTTGTAGTGAACTTCCCAATCCGTACTTAAAAACTCATCGATGGATTCTTGGGTAAAGAAATCTGGCGCACCGTGTGGGCCATAAAGAATACCGATTTCCCAATTTGCTGGTTCTGAAGTACTTGTACTTACCGGGTAGTCAGGAATTAATTCCTCAGGTGCTGACTGGGCGTCATAGGCAGGTGCTGGCGTGGTACACGCAGCCACTTCATCCTGTGAAACCGCGAGCATATCCGATGCGCGCAACGTTCGACCCGCATGACCACCAAATTGCCCTAACGCAAACGTAGAACGGCTGCCTAAATACTCAGGCACATCAAAGCCACCACGAATCGCCAGATAGGTACGACACCCTGTTATTGCCTTGCCCATTTTTAGGGTTTGCCCTGCGGTGACTGTCAATGGTTCCCAGAAGGCCACTGACTCGCCCGCTAGCGTTGCATCAGTTTGAGCGCCCGTCAGTGCGATAACGGCATCTTGGTGGAATTTAATTTCAGGGCCAACAATGGTGGCTTCTATTCCTGCGGCTTTTTCATGGTTGCCCACAATACGATTCGCTAAACGGAAGGCGTAATCATCCATGGGGCCTGAAGGTGGCACGCCAATATCCCAATAGCCTTTACGGCCTGGATAATCTTGAATGCTTGTGTAGGTACCCGGCTGCACAATTTCAACGCAGTGCGGTTCAAATTCGAAGGATTCCAACGCACGTGTAGCAACATCCCCCGTAATAAAACGATCCCACGCACACACCTGACGCAAGTAATCGATATTGGTTGAGATGCCTGCTAAGGCCGTTGAATTTAATGCCGCCTGTATTTTAGCGATGGCGTCGTTACGATCCGTACCTTTAACAATTAACTTGGCAATCATAGGGTCATATAACGCACTGACTTCCGAGCCAGTACTCACCCAAGTATCTACCCGAACATCATCCGTTTGAGGAAAATCAACCAGCGTTAATACACCCGGTGATGGCTGGAAATTCTTAAGTGGGTCTTCCGCATAAATACGGACTTCAATGGCTGCGCCTTCTGGCATTGGGTCTTGCGGTGTTGGCACCGCAGAAAAATCTGGCGGTGAGCCTGCTGCAATCTTCAACATCCACTCAACTAAATCAAGCCCCGTCACTTCTTCTGTAATAGGGTGCTCAACCTGTAAGCGACTATTGACCTCAAGAAAATAAAACTCATCACGAGCGCCGTCATAAATAAATTCCACCGTGCCGGCATTTCGGTAATTTACCGAACGACCTAAACTGATCGCTGACTCCAATAAAGCAGTGCGAGTGGCCGTTGGTAGATTCGGTGCTGGGGTTTCTTCCACCACTTTTTGATTTCGGCGTTGCAATGAACAATCACGCTCACCTAACGCAACAACATTACCTTCGCCATCACCAAAAATTTGCACTTCAATATGGCGCGCTTTATCAATAAAGCGTTCGATAAATACGCCGCCATCTTTAAAATAATTTTCACCCAAGCGAATGGTGCTATCAAATACGCTAATTAATTGTGCTTCATCATCACAACGGGTTAGACCAATACCACCACCACCCGCGGTTGACTTCAGCATGATCGGGTAACCGATCTCCTTGGCGGCCGCGATTGCTTCTTCAATGCTTTCCAATAAACCTGTCCCCGGCGTCAGTGGGACGCCGGCTTTTTCACATAACTCACGTGACGTATGCTTTAGACCAAACTCGCGCATTTGCGTCGGCGTTGGGCCACAAAATACGATTCCCGCTTCGTCACAGCTTTCTGAGAAATCAGCGTTTTCACTCAAGAAGCCGTAACCCGGTAAAATGGCATCCACGCTATATTTTTTACAAATATCGAGGATTAAATCACCACGAAGATAAGTTTCTGATACGTTGCCTTCACCCAATGAATAGGCTTCATCGGCGTCACTCACGTGAGCACTATTCCGGTCAGCTTCGGCATAGACAGCCACGGCAGTAACGCCCATTTTTTTCAGTGTGCGAATACTGCGAACAGCAATTTCACCACGGTTTGCGATCAATACTTTGTTAAACATTCGATGTCTCCTAGCGTGTCCGTGGTTAATTAAGCTTGCTGTGATTTAAGATGTTTGATGTAAGCGCGCCAGCCACCAAAATCGCTGATATGGGTAGCGGTGCCGACCGCTTCTGGTTCACAAATAAAGCCTTTTACTAAGCGGCCATCTTCCAGTTCCAGTGTTCCTATCCCTAAAGGCTGAGGAATTTCTTCCACAAAGGCACCAAATCCCGCGTGATCAATACGCCATAATTCAACAATTAATTGATGGCCTTGTTCGTCACCGGATTCGAGTTTTTCGGCATTAACGCGTACTAAACCTGGCTTCGGCGGTACCGTGTTCGCGAGCGCATACAGCTGATATTTTTTCGCGGTTAAGGTTTGCTCAAGCAAAGTAGCGTTACGACTGGTGAGCTGAAAATTCAACGGCATTCCCGTTAAGTGAGCACCCACAACAGCAACGACTACTGACGAATCTTTTTTATTGCCTAACACCATCGGAGCTTCTGGCAACTTGAGGTGTGCTTGCCATTGAGCTGCAAAGTTAGTCAGTGATAACTCTTGCCATGCGGGTGCAATGATCGTCACACCAAATGGCAGCCCATCCGTACGCACCTTGGCTGGCAACGCGATGGCGGTTAAATCCGCTAGGTTGACGAAGTTGGTGTAGGTACCCAGCTGGCTGTTGACCGTCACGGGTTCACTTTCAACATCCGCTAAGGTTGGGAAGCGTGGTGCGGTAGGTACAAACAAGGCATCGACGTCTTTAAAAATCCCTTCGATGTTTCGCACTAATTCTTTGCGACGATATTCCGCTTTAAAAGCATCCACCGCAGAACCTTCGATACCGCTATTTACAATGTTTTTAACGACATCATTAATACCCGGTAAATCTTGTTTTAAAAATTCACCGACTGCGGCGAAACGCTCAGCCACCCAAGGGCCTTGGTATAACAAATTGGCGAGTTCAAACAGTGGCGTAAAATCGAGGGGTTTAAGTTCATATCCTGCTGCTACAGCACTTTCGCACGCGGCGGCAAAGGCGGCTTCTTGTACTTCATCACCAAACCAAGGCGCATTTGTTGGAATTGCTAAGGTGCGCAGGCGGCGATTAGGAATCATGGTACGTGAACGAGAATAACTGTCTTGCTCGTCGTAAGTCGCAGCAACATCTAAAATAATTTCAGTGTCACGGCTGTTTAACGCAAATATTGAAACGCAATCCAAGCTGCGACATGCAGGCACAACACCGGTGGTACTCACCGCTCCGACGGACGCTTTTAATCCAACAATATGATTAAAGCCCGCAGGCACTCGACCTGACCCTGCGGTATCTGTCCCTAAAGAAAACGCCACCTGCCCTGTTGCTACTGCGGTGGCTGAACCTGAACTAGAGCCACCACTGATGTACTCAGCATTAAATGCATTAAGTACCGCACCGTAAGGCGAGCGCGTACCCACTAAGCCCGTCGCAAATTGATCAAGGTTGGTTTTACCCATCACAATCGCACCGGCTTCTTTTAATAAACGCACAACGGTTGCGTCCGCTACCGGGTCATAGCTGTACTCTGGGCACGCTGCAGTGGTTGGGAAGGTGGCAACATCAATATTATCTTTCACCGCAAATGGCACGCCGTATAAAGGCAGTGTTTTACCTGCGGTATCTGCTTCCGCTTTTAACGACGTTAAAAAATCAATTTGCGTGGCTAGCTGAGATTCGCTGGCGAGGGTTATCCACGCACTGCCTGACTTTGGAGACCCGCTCACCAGTTCTTGCCCTGCAATAGCTTCTCGCAGAGATTCCAGGAGTTCGGTAGGTGTCGCACCGCTGCGGTAAGCCGCAGCCCAATCATTGATGTTCCAGCCTAAGCTTGGTGTCGCTGTTTTTGTATCTGTTGTCATATATGTCGCCACTGAATTCAACCTTGTATACAAGTTACAGAGCGACAGCCGTGCCAGTTTTTATAAACGAGATAAAATTAAGTTCTAACCTATTGTTATATATAGAATTTTTAAAATTACGATTTTTAGGAAGGGAATTTTTGTGCGATGAAGAGAGTGGTTTTGAGTTCTATCACGCACCAATTAAAAACATCAGCACTGTATTTGTGCACAAAAATCATAAAACATCTATTTGAATGCTTGGCCCTATTCGTATGGCCCTATTCGTATGGCCCTATCCACCCAGCCCTATCCGAACAGTCCGAAACTACTCCTACCAAACCGACATTTCCTTATGCACAAAAAAACCGGGCGCAAAGGCCCGGTTTTTCTAAATCAGATACGTTCCTGATTTATTTCACTAACATTCTAACTAGTTAGCGTCTTCGTAACGCTCGTGCTTGAAGAACACACCAGAGTCACCGAACTGAGACGCGGCAAAGTTAGAGTCCATAACCAACTCACCGACTTTAACAGCATCCGCACGACGTTCTGCTTGCAGACGCGCTTGTTTAGACGACCATATAGAAGATTTAATTTCCATATCGGTTGCATACACATCGTACAACTTAGTGCCTTGTGGCAAGCTCATTAGATCGTCACGGAAGTCATGCTCTGCCGTGTCGAAAAGACCCTGAACTTCAGCCGTAGGAACAAAGTAAACCTGAGTCGGAGACACAGCGTTTGCTTCTTCATTACCGCTTGAATCAGTAGCTGCCATCGCGTTAGCCATTACCAGATTAGGCTTAGCTGTAACGAATGAGAACAACAAGCTTGAACCCAAAGTCGCGTTACTTTCTAAGCTAACGTAGTTCGACATTTCATTAGCGAAGAAGTCATGGTTAGTATCCTGACCAGACAGAGTGTACAAGGCTGAGATGTTCTCAGACGGCTTACCATCAATCAGAGTTTTCCATGCAAAGCCCGGTGCAAAACCACGGTCCGCAGGGTCACCCGTTACAGATAAACGTAACAGACCACATTCATTACCTTTGAACACACCCGTGTATGGGTGGTTTCCGGTTGAGTTAAAGGCAACCTTCGCCATTACACCATGTGGGTGGATAGGCTTGGCGTGACCGACTGGAGCAACGTCACCAACGTATTCAACTTTGTCACGAATAACGCCGCTGATCAGGCCGCCAATATCCACTTCAGGAATCGCTGGTAATTCGCCGGCATCGTATTCAGTACGCAATACACCGTTGGTCCACAGTAGATCCTGCTTAGAACAGGCACCCCAGTTGTCGTATTCAGCCGGGATATTCAAACCCCAAGGCTTAAATGCGTTATCAACACCTGCCAAAGACAGATCTAATGATGGGTACTGACGCTTCAGGATATCGACCATAGTGGTGTTTTCAACCCAGTCGTAACCTTCTTGAGTGTACACTTCTGGCGTGTAGTACTCAGTGTAGAAACGGTCAGTGATGATGCGACGTGATGCGTTCATGATAAAGATCTGGAATGCCGTTTCACCAAAACCAAAGCCTTCAGGGCGAACGGTTTCAGCCAACTGACCAACAAGAGCATCAATCATTTCAACGTCGTTATTATATAGACGGCGCAACTCGGCAACCAAGTCAGCATCTTCAGTTAAATCCGTGAAATCATTAATTGGCTCTAGACCAATTTGACGACGGAATTCGTTGTAACGTGGTACACCACGCTCACGGTCACGAATGATGTCAATCGCTGCTAAATCGACAGTACCACGACCAGGAATATGCATATTACGCATAAATTCTGGGTAGTTTTCTAGCGTCAAAGAACCTGGCAGAGTCACACCAAATGAGTACCACAGGCGATCAGCGTCTTGATCATCAAGAATCTGCTCGGCATTGCCATCACGCGTTGCGTTCAGAGGGATCTGCTCGCTCACAACGTTAGAACCGATATCGTAAACGTCAACGTTATCACGTAGTAAAGGGTGCATACGGTATACCGCAACAAACTCTTCTGTCAGCGTGAACGGGACACCTGCATTATCAGAGTGACGAGCACCGGCTAAACCAGTAAGCGCCCACTCTAGTGCCTTACCGTTATCCAGTGCTTCTTCCATTTTTGGATCAAAACCAAGAATACGACGAGTCCAAGAATCACGACGGGCCAAATCAGCCGCAAGCTCATCAAATTCAGCCGCGTACTTATCACGATTTTCAGTATTACCGGCAAGTCCCCACCAGTTCGCGTACATAGCGCGCTCAGTGATTGGGTTGGCAATAATCGCAGGTGTCCACTCAACGGTGTGGATCTTAGCCATTAATGCGGCGTTAACCAGACGAGCTTTGTCGTATAACCACTGATCATCTTGAGTTGGGTAGTTGCTTGCCAACATGTCAGCAATGGCATTGTGCTCGTTAACGAACAATTGGTGCAGCATGCTAAGGCCTAACCACCAGTTGTCATTGAAGCCTGTCACTGGCACACCGCTCATAAATTCAGTCGGCAAAGAACCATCAGCGTTCACGGTTAAACGACCGCCTTGGAACTCACGAATAGAGTTAGAAGTGGCAAGATCGCTACCGTAAATCTGTGAACCATCCCACCAGTGAGTGTTCTCATTTAGGTAAGCATCCGGCAGACCAGCATCGTCCTCAGCTTGAGTACGTGTAGGGTCAGGAATCGTACGACGAATAGACATAGTGCCTGGGGCATCTGGATCATTCGCAGGTAAGTCAAACTCGATGTAATCATCGGTTGAACCTTGGCCATGGCTGAACCAATCGTGGGTCATGAACTGAATCCATGCCGCCGCAATAAAGTTAAGCGTCGGCGCTGGCTTAAACTCATCACGCCCCATAATGGCGTTACTGATATCACGAGGGTTTGGCGTCAGCAGCATATCACCCGTCTCACCCTGAGCAACATCCAGCTCAACGTTACGACCAAAGCGACGGTCTACAGACCCTTCAGCTGGGTTTTCAATATTGTTACACGAACCGTCTTCTGTTCGTGCCGTTAAGCTTCTCTCATCACAGTTAATTTCAGCGTTGTATTCATCCCAACGTTCAAAATCAAACAGGTTATTTTCAAACAGTTCGTTACGCTCTACGGCGAGAGTCAATAAACCAGCTGTTATGCCGAGCGTGCCATATTTGACAAGCGCAGGCCAAGTTACCCATAGACTATTCATGGTTATCTCCGTGTTTTATTATTTTTGACGTTTTAGTCGTAGAGTAGTGAACCATGTGTCTATTTGATTTAACGTTTCAGAGTTGACTTATTTTTCAATAAATCGAAGTTTGACAGGTAAGGACACAGCCAATCTTTCCACCGACAGACAGTATGTCGCTTTTTGTCTACCACATTGTCAAATCCAACCAAAAAGTTAGGATGACATTTGACACCAATCAACACATTTTGTGTTTTTATTCGCCAAATAAATATCATGCATGTCCATTCGTGGCCGAATATAACCCGAATAAGGACACTCTGGATGAATATTCATAAAAAAAACAGGAAGTGGCTTAGGAGTATTTGAGTACAGAGAAGGGATATATTGCGCCACCAACTTTACTATTTCATCAGGAAAAAGTATGGCACAAAATCAGTTAATACATTGTTAAAGGGCCAATATGTCGTACAAACTTAACGGTCAGTGACTCTTCGAAAGGTTTCTTGCAGTACTTTCACATCATTCGCCGCACGATGTCGATTTACCTCTAGTTCTTCCCAGAGGCTTTCTTTGGTGCCCTGCCAGCTTTCCATCTGTTCATAGTCGAGCAGCTTATTGATGGTTTCTATACGAAAACGCTGTACAAGCTCGGCCTCGTCAAACAAGCGGCCAATCCACGAGCTATCAAAGCTCCAAGCATCTGAATAAAGCGTTTTATTGTATAGGTGATCATTGAGGAGAAGCGCAACATCACGCACGCTTAATCCATCTGACTGCAATTGCTCACGACTGATGCCGTGAATGGCCTGAGCTTCGTCACTCCAATGCGTCCAGCTTGGCTGTGGCTTTATTAAGTAGCTGTGCACCTCCCGATCCTCGAGCGCAAACCCGATTTCAATCGGATAGCTGCCTCGGCCAAAGCCGGACGCTTCGACGTCGATGATAGGGGGAAGTTCAATACTCACAATTCTACTGCCACTACTGTTTATATGGATTTATTTCACCTGCGCGCATTCTCGCGCGTCAGCCCTGATTATTCAATCGTGTTGCCGGTGCAACGCGCATGACTTCTGCGATGGTGGTCATGCCCGCAGCCACTTTATGCGCACCGCTTAATCTAAGGCTATGCATGCCTTCTTTCATGGCCGCTTGCCTCAGCTTTTGCTGATCGGTACTTTCGTGGATAAGTGGCTCAAGGTTTTCCGTCAATGGCATGACTTCGTAAATCCCCATGCGACCCATGTAGCCAGTCCCACGGCACTCCAGACACCCTTTTGCACCATAGATGAAGGGTGGCGTTTTCACCAACCAAGGCGCCGTTAGTTGCTTCCATGCACGCTCATCAACGTCTTGTTTTTCTTTGCAGTGCGGACACAGAGTACGTACTAAACGTTGAGCCATCACCCCAATCACACTGGAACGAATTAAGTATGAGGGCAAACCTAACTCCTGCAAACGCGTGAACGCCGACGGCGCATCATTGGTATGCAAGGTCGATAACACTAAGTGACCTGTCAACGCTGCTTGCACCGCTATTTCGGCGGTTTCTAAATCGCGCACCTCGCCCACCATGATGATGTCTGGGTCTTGACGCATTAGTGCCCTCACACCAGACGCAAAGGTTAGATCAATTTGGCGATTCACCTGCATTTGGTTAAACGCTGGCTCCACCATTTCTATTGGATCTTCAATGGTCGATACGTTCACTTCGCTGGTCGCTAATTGACGTAACGTGGAATACAGGGTGGTGGTTTTACCTGAGCCTGTCGGGCCGGTGACAAAAATAATGCCGTGATTGTTTTTGGTCATCTCCGACCAACGACGGCGGTCTTCTTTAGCGAAGCCCATTTCGGAGAAGCTACGCATCAGCATTTGCGGATCAAACACCCGCATCACCATCTTCTCACCAAAGGCGGTGGGCAAGGTCGATAAACGTAGCTCCACCTCTTCGCCTTCTGGGGTTTTAGTTTTTAGACGGCTGTCTTGTGGCTTACGCTTTTCCGCGATATTCATGCGCCCAAGCGATTTCACTCGCGCAATGACTGCCATTCCCACCGCAGCAGGTAATTCATAAACATTGTGCAGCACGCCATCAATACGAAAGCGTACGTGAGTCAATTCCCGGCGGGGCTCTAAATGAATATCACTGGCACGCTGATCAAAGGCGTACTGCAGCAACCAGTCCACAATATTAACGATGTGTTCGTCATTGGCGTCTGGGGCTTTGGCTTTTCCCAGCTCCAGCATAGATTCAAGGTTTTGAACTGAACTAATTCCGTCACTGCTGCTTCGTGCTTTTGATACGGAGTTAGCGAGTTGATAAAACTCAACGCGATAACGGCTAATCTCTGAAGGGCTTGTCAGAACACGCTTAATTTGACGACGTGTGACATGCTCAAGATCCGGTTGCCAGCCTTTCATATGAGGCTCGGCACAGGCCACGACCACTTCATCCTTTGACACTTTCACAGCAAGTATTTGATGCCGCTCTGAAAACGCGTACGACATCACATCCGTGACAGCGGTGACATTAATTTCGAGCGGATCAATCGCGTAACATTCCATGTTTTCGCGTCCGGCTAACCACTCCACCAGCACTTGCTCACTCAGCACCTTTCCTTGAGTACGAGCATCTTTATACCCTTGACGAGCAATCATGGTGATCGGGTGCAGTTTTGTGTCATCCGGGCCGCGACGAATGGATTGAGCTAACGAGTGATCTTCATCATTGAGCAAGCCATCACGACGTAGATCTTCGACGAGTGTTGATAACGTAAGCGTCCGGTCGGCACTAGCCTGCATGAATCAATCCCTAATTAAGGTAAGTAGTTCGCTAATGGGGTTCGTTATATTGTCGGTCTTAATGCATTCAATCATATCCAACACTTGCCTGCGAGCCTCGGCCAGTGTTGCTGAACACTCTCTTACCGAAAGCTGCGACTCAGTACTCATTTGTGCCACAGAACGGGTAATCGACGTGAGGTCCATGGCCAAGCTGACCGATTCCTGCAGTTCGGTCTGTGTGCCTGCGGACAGCTCACACAATAAATGCGTTAATGGCGCACGCTGCTGCTCAGGCAGCAAACACCACAGCGGATAACCTGCGAGCCAGATACTCTGAGTGTTCTGCTCATCCCACACCACACCTTCACACGCGCGCTGAAAATCAAACAGGGTATTAGTCATGACCTCCGCACTAGAATCGGCCTGACTCGGCGCATCGTCTTCATTGTTATCAAGCAACTGGGCTACACCCGCCAAACGATAGCCGCGCTCAGCTTTGGAAACATCACTCAACCACAATGCCGCCTGTTGCTGCATTTGCTCAAGCAACCCCCATAATGATTCAGCGTGCCCGGCAACAACTTCGAGTTCGGTTTCGCATAAAGGTTGCAACTGATCATTAGCTTGAATTTCGCCCTGATCAATAACCACCTCCACTTCAGCGTCTTCATGTTTCCAGATCCAGCGACGACGACGGAAATTCGTCGAGAAGACAACCTCTAATTCTGACATGTCCGCTTCAACAGGCCATTGATCGCCCACCTTGTCAGAGCGTAATAAATCATGGTTTAAAGCGTTATCGCGCAAACGCCAATTCCATTCATTGCGTACCTGCACGGCAGCTTCAGAAGCGCGGCGGGTTTTGAGTGTTTGCTCATAGCCATCTTCCGACGTCCGAATACGTAACGCCGCCCGCAGCCGCGCCAGTGCTAAGTTCGGTGTGTCGTAATAATCGTTCAGGAGTTTCGATTGTCGACCTGCCACTGCGTGTTGATCTAGCCATTCTGCTAACTGCTCAGTACTCTCGGTCGCTAAACGCAGTTTCAGTTCTATTTCTTTTGCCATCGCGCTATTGTCTTCGCCTTAACTAACATTTTTGGTGAGGTCGCTGTGCGTCCTGATACGTTAAACAAACTCTCCGCATTAATTGCAGAAAATAGCATCAGTTCCGTATTGCCCGAATACGATGAAAGCAACGAAGGTGTGATTCATCTATTGGCTAACTGGTGTCGTGACCTCGGATTTGAAGTCGCTATTATGCCGGTTCAAGACCATCCGGGTAAGTTTAATATGCTAGCAACTTACGGCAGCGGCCCCGGCGGCTTAGTATTAAGCGGCCATACCGACACCGTACCGTGCAATCCTGAAAAATGGCAGTCTGATCCGTTTACCGTCACCGAGCGCGACAACAAGCTCTTCGGCTTAGGCACCTGTGATATGAAAGGCTTTTTTGCGTTAGCGCTTGATGCGATGGAACAATGCCTCGCACACAGCAAAACCTTCCACCAGCCATTAATGATTCTCGCCACCGCCGACGAAGAAAGTTCAATGAGTGGCGCACGTGCCCTTAGCCACAGCACTGGTATTAATGGCCGCTATGCCGTTGTAGGCGAGCCAACCAGCTTAAAACCTATTCGGATGCACAAAGGCATCATGATGGAGACCATTCGCATCACCGGCAAAGCGGGGCACTCTTCCAACCCTGCGCTAGGTCTTAATGCCTTAGACGCCCTACACGATGTAATGGGCGAACTAAAAACGTTACGCCACGACCTCGCAGGACGCTTTCAAAATGCACATTTCGCGGTACAAACACCGACGTTGAATTTAGGCTGTGTGCATGGCGGTGATAATCCCAATCGCATTTGCGGAAGCTGTGAACTGGCCTTTGATCTTCGGGCGCTACCAGGGATGAGTAACGACGACCTTCGCCATGAGATTCGCCAACGCATGTCACCCATTGCCGCACAAAATAACGTTGAGTTAACGCTGGAAGCCCTCTTCCCCGGTATTGATCCGTTTGAAGAGCAAGCGAATAGCGCACTGGTGCAAATGGCCGAAAAGTTTACCGGCCACACCAGTGCTGCGGTGAACTACGCCACTGAAGCGCCCTTTTTACAGAATTTAGGGATGGAAACCCTCATCCTTGGGCCGGGCAATATCGACCAAGCACACCAAGTGGATGAGTATTTAGCACTGGATCAGGTTGAACCCTGCGTTGATCTGCTGCGTAATTTGATTACGCACTTTTGTCAGACGCCGGCGACATAACCTCCCATGAGCCTGCGCCACGTTGATTTCAACCTACTGAAAGCTTTCGATGTGCTGATGGATGAGCGTAATGTCACTCGCGCCGCAGACCGTTTAGCCGTAAGTCAGCCTGCCGTAAGTGGCATGTTAACTCGCTTACGTGACTGCTTTGATGACCCCTTATTTATTCGGGCACAACACGGCATCATTCCCACGCCCAGAGCGGAATCCTTAGCAGCCCCCGTCAAGCGTGTGCTTGCTGATATTCGCGACATAATGACAGCGGACGCTTTTGTCCCTGCGGAAGCCAAGCTCACGCTTAAAGTCGCGGCCACCGATTACGCGATGCGTAATGTGCTCACACCATTAATTAAAAAATTACAGGCGCTAGCTCCGGGCATTCGAGTCAGCGTGACTCAGATAGAAGACACCCTAGTCGGCCGACAACTTGAGCGAGGCGAAATTGATTTAGCCTTAATGTCAGAGTCAAACGCACCAGAAGGGTGTTTCGTTCAGCCTCTATTCGAGGAACACTACGCCTTTGCAATGCGAACCGATCATTCGTCTTCAGTAGACTTACCATTATCACTGGATCAATTCTGTCAGCTCAATCATGCGTTGGTTTCTTACTATGGCGGGGCTTTTATGGGAGATACGGACCGAGCGCTAGCAAAGCTGGGCCGCTCACGGCATGTCGCCGTCTCGGTGCCTAGCTTTATGGTGTTAAACGATTTGCTTCTTTCTACCGACCTTATTGCTGTGGCACCATCCCGCACCTTTGATGACATGCAAGGGCTGACAGTTTCAATGCCTCCTTTGGATATTCCCGGATTTACCAAGGTCGCGGTGTGGCATGAACGTACCAACCACGACCCTGCGCAGATATGGCTTCGTGCGTTGTTAACTCACGACTGTTTCGGGTAAATCGGGCACAGATGCATAGCGCTCCAACCAATGTGCGTAAGGAGCTGGCAGCACCCACGTAGGCCGCTCTTTACCTAGCGTGCGAGCAGCATGCAATGGCCAGTATGGGTTTTCCAGATGTGCGCGGCCAATCATAGCCAGATCAATCTGCTCACTGCTTACCGCCTTATTCGCTAATCGTGGCGCACCTAACCCCCACGCCGTAGCGACGGGAATATTCGCCGCTTCTTTTACTCGTTGAGCAATGGGCGCTAAGAAAGCCGGCCCCCAAGGAATCTCTGCCGTTGGCGTATTAAAGCCCACACTCACACTGACAAAATCACAGCCTTCCGTTTTGAAATCGCGTATCAACTGAATAGACTCAACCAAGGTCTCTTCATCTCGTCCGTCATATTCAATGACGCCAAAGCGAATCGTCAAAGGCAACGTCTCTGGCCACACCTGACGAACTGCACGTAAGGTCTCAAGTAAAAAGCGGCTACGTCCAGCGTAATCACCCCCGTATTCATCCGTGCGCTGATTTGAGTGAGGCGAGAAAAAACTCTGAGCTAAATATCCATGTGCAAAATGCAGTTCTAACCACTCAAAACCAGCATCACGGGCACGCATGGCAGCATCAACAAAGTCTTGCGTTGTTTGCTGGATATCAGCTGACGTCATCTCGTCTGGCACTCTCGTCAGATCCCCACCAAAGGCCAGAGCAGAAGGGCCGACAGGTTGCCAGCCACGAGAATCATCAGCAGCAATATGGTTATCTCCTTCCCACGGAGAATTGGCACTGGCTTTGCGCCCCGCATGAGCAATCTGGATACCGGGCACACTGCCCTCACCACGAATTAAGTCAGCAACTTGAGCAAGCCCTTGCGCCTGCTGGTCGTTCCATAACCCTAAACAGGCCGGGCTAATCCGCCCCTCAGGAACCACCCCCGTTGCTTCGACAATCACCAACCCGGCACCGCCTCTGGCCAGTGATTGATAATGCCCCAAGTGCCAAGAGTTCACTTCGCCGTCTGTGGCCATATATTGGCACATAGGGGGCACCGCAATGCGGTTACGCAGCGTGACACTTTTTAATGTGTATGGGGTAAAGAGATCAGTCATGGTCATTTCCTCTGATATAAGCGCTAAACGCAATAGGGAACGTTGTGCAAAAATTAGAGGGCCATGCTGCGCTCATGCCAGATATTACTCCAATCGATATTTTTAATATTGGCAATAACTTTTAATTATTTCTTAAAATAAAGAACCCTATCGATAATAAACAAGGTACTAGCAATGCTTTTGTCGAACGCCCGCGCATGATTAAATCAAGGCAGACACAGTAAGGACGACCCAGTGACCGACACCACCGCTTACGTGCAATGGTTCAGACAATCATCGCCGTACATTAATGCACACAGAGGTAAGACCTTCGTCATCATGTTTGATGGCGATGCCTTGGTGCATCCAAATTTCGACACACTAGTTCAAGACATGGCGTTGCTGAATAGCTTAGGCGTGCGACTGGTCTTAGTGCACGGCGCGCGCCCACAAATTGATGCGGTACTTGAGCGCCTAGATATCACCAGCCAATTCCACAATGATTTGCGCATTACGGATGGCGAAGCCCTGCGTGCGGTAAAAGCGGCGGTCGGCATGGTGAAGGCTGATATTGAATCACGCTTATCGGTCGGTGTGCCTGGCTCGCCAATGCACGGCGCACGCATTCGTGTGGTGAGTGGCAACTTCGTCACCGCCAAGCCTTTAGGGGTGATTAACGGAGTTGATTATCAACATACAGGCGAGGTGCGGCGTATTGAGCACCAAGCGATTAAAAGCTTGCTCGATCAACAGAACGTGGTGCTTCTTTCCTGTGCGGGTTACTCCCCTTCTGGAGAGATGTTTAACCTCAGTGTGGAAGACGTTGCTCAGCACGCTGCGGTGAGTTTACGTGCGGATAAGCTTATTGCATTCAGCGACCAAGACGGCCTGCAAAATAGTGATGGTGAGCAGGTACATGAACTCACCTGTCGTCAGCTTGAAGACATGGTGCATTCGCTGAAAGGCAGTATCCGTTGGCAAGCAGACATGGCCATGCGCTGTGTTCGCCAAGGGGTGCCACGTGTTCACCTATTGAGTTATGAAATTGATGGAGCCTTACTGCAAGAGCTGTTCACTCGCGAGGGCGAAGGCACTCTTATTAGCCAGGAAGCCTACGATCAACTGCGAGCGGCCAACATCGACGACGTTGCCGGTATTCTTGAATTGCTCAAGCCACTGGAAGAACAAGGTATATTAGTGCGCCGCTCGCGCGAATTACTGGAGACAGAAATTCATCGCTTTTTTGTGATTGAACGCGACGGCTTAATAACCGCCTGTGCGGCGTTATACCCATACACGGATGACGATGCCGAGCTTGCCTGTGTCGCCGTGCACAGCGATTACCGTGGTAGTAGTCGTGGTGAACGCTTACTAGAACAAATTGAGCAAGAAGCGCGTAAACGTAACTACAAACAATTGTTTGTATTAACCACGCGGACGGCCCACTGGTTTGTTGAGCATGGTTTTGTTGCCGGCAGCGTCACCTCACTGCCGCAGGAAAAACAAAAGCTCTACAATATGCAGCGTAATTCGAAGGTATTTTTTAAGGGGCTGTAAGCACATCTATTAATGCGGTTTAAGCGCCTGGATTTAAGTTACACACGTTGGGTTACGCACTTCGTGCTAACCCAACCTACTCAGATTCAATCCATGCCTATCGTTATCCTTCGATTCTGACTCGTAACATTGTAGGCTGGATAACATTGTAGGCTGGGTAACATTGTAGGTTGGGTTAGTGCGAAGCACGTAACCCAACAACCATGCTTTAGAAGCAGTCAAATATTCCGCTATTTTTAATAGCACCGACCGTGACATAACATTCTGTGATCATTGATTTATCCCACCTCGGCCATGAGATACATCGCCGCTATGATGAGCACGGTATTATTCAAGTGTTCGACGATGGCAATAAACGCTACCTGAGCTTTGGTACCGCTGACGAGCAAAGCTGCCAGCTTAAATCGAACCCCATTCAACCTCAGCACGATTATGTCCGCGCCATGTTATCGGTATTGATGCAAACCAATGCGCCAGACCGCATTGCTGTTATTGGCACAGGCGGCGGTGGCCTAACCAGCTTTCTCTACCATCATTACCTTGAGAGCCATATAGACACCGTCGATTTACGCTCCGCCGTGATTCACATTGCTCATCAGTATTTTGGTTTACCCCGCAGCCCGCGACTGTCCACACACGTTTGCTCAGCCAACGAATTTCTTGCAAAAAAAGCGCAGACCCAAGACACACAATACGACCTGATATTTAGCGATATTTACCTCGCCGACGGCTTATCGACCGAACAATTAAACGCAGACTTTTTGATGCATAGCCGTCAGTTATTATCGAATAATGGCTGGCTGGTATTAAATCTTTGGAAAGAACACAGAGGCGAAGACACGTTTATTCAGCAGTTAGAGCAACACTTTTCTACGTTAACAACCGCAACCACAAAAGACGGTAACTGGCTGATTTTAGCGTCGCCCAAGGCTGATGCACTTGTGGGTAAAACGGAATGCCGTCAGCGGGCAAAAGTGCTTAGTGAGCAATTAGGCTTCAACCTTTGGAACCACGCCAAAGGTTTTTATAAAGGCTAATGGTTGAATTAGCCTTTAATCAGAAAACCGAAACAACCAAGAATACGAAAAGCCAACATACGAATATTCACCGACTTGGTCACTGCCGTAGGCCGGGTTCCAGGTTAATGACACGCGATGCTGATCATCAATAATCGCGCCCGCTTCTAACGAGTACAACACATCAATGGCGGTTTCGCTGACGTTGGAGGCAATTTGCAAATCAATAGGATCAATACCAATTAGATCTAAGTAGAAATTCACTTGGTTCTGGGTGTTTTGTAATTCCGAGGCATCGAAAGTTCGAACCTCTTCTTCATTCGAGGCATTAATATTCTGTACGTTAAAATCGTATTTCGTACGAACTGCACCAATACCGACACCGGCAAATAACTCAAACGATGAAAATGGGTAATAATATAAAAGGTTAAGCGATACTGACTGACGACTGACTTTATCCAAGTAACCACAACTTACTGATAAGTCATCACGGCTCAGTCGGTCTATCGCCTCTTGATCCAAACATGCTTGAGAAAACTCACGTGAATTGTTGCCTAGTATCGACCCTTCAACTTCAATACCAAAACGATCACTAAAATCTAGTCCGAGGCGAGTCTCAAAATTAATAAGTGAATAATCTTCAGTCGTGGACTCATGACTCAACAGGCCATATTCCAAACCGGCACCAACATACTGGTTGGCCGAAGCAAATGACGACAACAACAAGCTTGGTAATACCAGGAGGCAAGAAGATACGAAAGCGGTGCTCAACACTCTTTTCATTATAACAACCAAGATCAGGCGAGAATCTCCACAAGATGGCGTGAAAGCACGGCAACGTCAAGACACAAGCAATGAACAGAAAATATATATTAACAGTATAGCGCTATTTGTTGCTTGGCTATTGGTTACTTCTTACTTGGAGAGTGCTTTTGCAACTTACGCTGTAGACTGCGACGATGCATTCCCAGCGCTTCAGCCGTGGCGCTGATATTGCCTTCATTCTCTAGTAACACTCGCTGGATGTGCTCCCACTCTACTTGCGCAGGTGTCATCGGCTTGGCTTCTTCTAACGTTTGCGAACCTAAGTCGATCACTGCACCACCGCTGATGCGCTGAATTAATTCATGTAGGCCAACGGGTTTAGCAATGTAATCAGTGGCCCCACGACGCATAGCTTCTACTGTGGTAGCGATACTGGCGTAGCCCGTCAGCATGATAAGGTGAGCCGGAGAAAAATGTTGCTTCACGGCAATGATGGCGTCTAAGCCTGACTCATCTTCGAGCATCATGTCCAACAGCACGACATGCGTGGATGACGGAGGGTCTACTGCCAACGCATCTCGGGATGATGCATACGCCTGAACTTGATAGTCAGTATGCTGTGCTAATCGCCGCTGCAATACTTCGCGGAAAGTATCGTCGTCATCAATGATAATCAGCGTTTGGATGTCATCACGCTTTACGCTGTTCATTGCCGCGTTACCGGGAGTTCTATCGTCGTTAAAATACTTTCTTGCTCGTATTCATCTTGCTGCTTTTCCCAGCGTACGTGCCCTCCAAATTTCTCAATGGTGACGTTGCTGATCACCGCACCTGCGCCCATGCCCAATATCACGCCAGTGTCAGAATCTAAACTTTTATTGCTTTGCACCAATTGCTGGCCAAGCTGCTCTAACACGTTTTTATCTTGGCTACTGATTCGATTACGGATACTTAACTGCCAACGCGAATGCTCTAATTTACTTACAACATGTACGGTATTATCGTCTGTTTTTGCCGCTGCCTCACACGAGTTAATAATGACACTAATCACGGCCGGTAACAGTGTTCGATCGGCGGATAAGGTATACAGATAATCCGCATCATCTCGATGCCATTGCACCGAGGCCTCCGGACGAGCCACTAAAAGCAGTTGTTTAATACTTTTCCATAATTCAACTTCTTTATATTCATGAAGGCGCTGCGCACGAATATCATCAGCAATTAAACGCCAGTCTTGTAGGTGATTTTGTATACGCTGGAATTGTATATTCAATGGGGCAAGCCAAGCTGGCGGGTGAGCATCTTCATTGGCCTCTTCCAGCAGAAACTTAATTGACTGAGCCGGTGTGGCCACATCATGCGTAAATTGTGCGGCCGCTGTGCCTATGGCTAATAATTGCTCGTCACGCAATTGACGCTCGCGCAGCTGTTGTAAATCACGCTCGCGGCGCGCAATCTGACGGCGAAAATACACCACGATCACCGCAATCAACACGCTGGTAATCACAAAGCCTGCAATCATAGCTTGAGAGTGATCCACCATATTGGCGTTATGATGATGCGCATGCTCGGACAACAATAATAGTTGCGACGCCTGTGCCGCCACACTCACCAATAAAAGTAATGCCGCATAAGCATAAGGCAACAACATAAACGCCAATACGGTCGGGATAAGAAGTACAGCACTGAACGGATTCGTGGCAGCCCCATTCACAGCAATCAGTGCGTTAACCAATAAAATCTCAGACAGCAAAAAAATCGCGACAATAAAAAACGAGGGGCGCTTGCCTCGCGTGAGGCTCATTAATAACAGTAAGAGCATGTAAATATCCGCGTCGTAATAAAATGTCTGATGAACTCATGGAAAGCACAGTTTACCGCAACCTTAACAACAAACCCCAGAAAACCGATTTAAAAGCGATAACCTTGTTGTAATACCGCAGACCATTCTGGGCCAACACTGGCCCAACCATCAACATCATTAAACTGCACTTTGATCTTAGTGTTACCACTGTCAGTAAAGTAATACCCAAACATCCAGCTAAAACCATTGAGAGTACCTTCGGGATTGTTCAGTACTGAAGTTTCCAAATCATTAGTCGCTAAATTATTTAGCTCGACTTGGCTACCAAGGGTTTGTTGGCGTACAGCCAATAATAAACCCGAGTGGCCAGCCCAGCTTAATTCCGTAAATGCACCCCAACTATCCAGACGGATATCACCAGTAGCATCAAGGGTTTCACCTTGCACACTACTTAACTCACCATCGTCGCGGCGTGTTTGATATTCACTGTTAAGGGTCAGTTCACCGTAGTTCGAATGCCAACGCAACGATAAAGCGGCATTCGCTTGCCATAATGTGCCGTCAAAAGTGTCTGTGTATGTTGAGCTATGGCTGTGCTGCGTGGGATCAGTGGAAAATAAATTCATCCCTCGTTCATGTAAACTGGCGAAATACACATCGGTTAATAGCGTTGCCGATACTGAACCTGCATGATAGGTAAATTGGTTATTCCACATTATCGCGCCACTATTACCTTGCGTATTAAAGGCTTGGGTTGAATATAGACCAACTTTTTGGGTGAGCGCCCAAGAAGAGTCATGGTCAAGCGACCACGTCGCCAACACCGCACCTTCCGACATTTGACCGCCCCAAAGTGCGCCGTAAACCAAAGGGAGATCATTCAAGATCCAGCGATGTTCATGCTGATTATTGTATAAACCCAGACTCGGCATCACTTGCCCAATCGTCAGTGACCAAGCAGGGCTCAGCGTTTTTGTCGCAAAGGCTTCATCCACGGTGACTTCACCGCCGTGGGCCGCCAGCGTCACTCGGCTGTAGACATTGTGTTCGTCTAAAAAGAAGCTGCGGGCAATATCCACATGACGCAGCGACACGCCTGCGGCTTCGGTATGCGAAATCGTTGGTAGAAAGCCTAGCGTTACCGGCTGCACGGCGTCCTGATAGCCCATCACGACATCTACCGCCCAAGGGGCACTTGGGTCCATGCTGTGAGCGGATACGTGAGTGGGCAAAGCGCAGCATGCGAATGCTATAAAGGAACACACGGTGACTAAACGATTCACTCACTTAACTCCGAAGGAAATGGATTTGAAAAACGAGGATCGGTAATAAACTCGTTATCTGTGAGGCTAAATAAAAAATTAAGCAAATCTTGTTTTTCTTCTGGGGTCATTTCAAACCCACTGACAAAATCGCTTTTAAACGGATTAAGACGGCCATCGCCGGAAAACTCTCCACTTTCTATGTTGCGACCACCGGCAGCATACATATCAAGTACCTCACCTAATGTCGCGATTGACCCATCGTGCATATAGGGTGCAGTTAGCTCGATGTTACGCAAGGTCGGTGGACGAAATGCCCCCATGTCGTTCCAATCATTCGTCACTTTAAACTTGCCCTGAATGGCATCAGGATAACTGCCATTACTATTTAAGTTATAAAGGCCATTATTAAAAAATACGCGCTCCGGAAAGCGGGTATTCTCAGTAACCGTTGAACTGGAAAAATTAAAGCCATTATGACAATGAAAGCACTCCATCTTCTCTGAGAAAAATAATGCCTCTCCGCGACGAGCAGACTCTGACATCTCGCCTTTATCAAACGCAGAGCGATCAGAAATGAGCGAGCGCGTAAACGAAGCCAGCGCGAAGTTCACATTCACCAAGGAGAATGGATCACTGTCATCAGGAAAGGCCTGAGAGAAAAGGCTTTGGTAATTGTCATCGTCACGAAAACGCTGAAGTACCGCTTGAGTGTTGGCGTCATTAATACCTAGCTCTACAGGATCATCGCCCGTCATTGGAATAAAGAGCTGATCTTCCATTCGAATTAATATTGGGTTCCACCATGTATAACTGCCGTTATAGGCAACGTTGGTTAACGTTTGAGAGTTGAGCACTAAGGTGTGCCCCATAGACCCCTGCGGCAGCGCTTTACCATCGGTAAATGCCAGCGCTTGTTCATGGCAGGATTCACAGCTTTGGGTTTCATTACCCGACAAACGTGTGTCATAAAAAAGGTGGCGACCTAAGGTAATCTTAGCATCAGAGATAGGGTTTTCTTCAGGAATGGCGGGCAGCACAAAACCACCCTGCGCACTTAAACGCAATAGTGACGCATCATCGACATTTTGCTCTAAGTTGCTGTCGAAAGAGGATTCTCGACAGCCGCTTAATAACAACAAAAGTATAATTAAAAATGACGCTGGTTTATTCAATACGAACCGATTATTCAAAACGTACCCAGTTCTGCGAGTCACATCCTTCGCTGGCACACTCACCGGTGGTTACGTCCAAACCAAGGTTAGTAAACAAGGCAGCACACTCTGGATCTGCCGCACCCGACATACATCCCGGCGCGCCACCGGCATCTGTGGTGATGTCTGAATCTTCAACCAAAGCGGCGTAATCAAAGACGATAGCGCTTGATTCTGTATCTATATTTTCAAAGGTGTACACCGGACGATTAGGGCGTGCACTGCTGCAATCGAGATTGTCATTATTATCATCAAGTGAGCAACCTGTGGTGCCTAAGTGGATATTCCAACCATCAACGTCTAAGCGCATGTGTTTGTAACCACCCGCCCAACTCCACGTCATGCCATCAATATTTAGAGGTGACACCGCCGTGGTGCGATCAAGGTGGTTCAATGCTTCAGGCACACCAATTGTAAACCGCACACGAGTGTATTCATCAGAACTTAGACCTTCGAGTGTGCCATCAATGGTTGTATTCGTGGCAGAAGTACCGCTGGCACAACTGGAGGTTGCGTCTTCAAAATCGAGCAAAGCTACATTATCGTGCTGCCAGTCGTTTGGGGTTAATTCAAGATCAACAAATTCGCCGCTGTCAGTCGCGACTTGAATCTCTGACACATACAAACGGAAATCTTTAATGTCCGGGGCGCTACCGTTACCTTCGTTGCCAGTACCCACCAGTACGTCGGTTAATTCGCCACACGCCACTGAAGCTGCCCCCACCACGGCAGAGACATTAAGACTAATATCTTTAGTCACGGTCATTTCATCATCACTGCCACCACAGGCGGTTAATAAAAAAGCGGTAAGCGCCAAAGAAATACTGCGTAAGTTCATAAATAGATCCATTTATATAAGCCATCAGGCAGGCAAGAAGGTCGCCTTAGAATGGTGCGAAGAATAGGGCATGACCGCCGCCTCTACCATGCGACACATTGTCACACCTAAGTGCGTATAATGGCGGGCTTGTTCGCTCTAAAAATCAAAGGCTCATCATCATGACCACCACATCCGCCAACACTCCAACTCGAAACGAAAGTCGGCGTATTGCTGTGATTGGTGCTGGCCCTGCGGGATTAATGGCCGCGGATAAAATGTCGCTGGCGGGTTATCAAGTGGATGTCTTCGACACTATGCCGAGTGTCGCACGTAAATTTTTACTCGCAGGCATTGGTGGGATGAATATTACCCACGCGGAAGATTACGACACGCTAATAACACGCTATGGCAGTGCACAAACCGCGCTTAAGCCAATACTCGATGAACTACCGCCACTGGCACTGCGCGAGTGGATTCATGAGCTGGGTGTCGATACCTTTGTAGGCAGCTCACAACGTGTGTTCCCAACCGATATGAAAGCCGCGCCCTTATTGCGCAAATGGCTTCAACGAATGCGCAGCAACGGCGTAACCTTTCATCCTCGACATCGCTGGACTGGCTGGCAGAACAACGCACCTAGCGAAGGTTGGGTATTTACGTCTCCAAAGGGCGAGCACATTCACCAGTTCGACGGTGTTGTTCTCGCGTTAGGTGGAGCCAGCTGGGCAAGGCTTGGATCGGATGGAGCATGGTGCCAGCCAATGAAAAGTGCGGGTATTGATGTCGCACCATTAAAACCCAGTAACTGTGGATTTGACGTGCCCTGGAGTGATTTTATTCGTGAGCGCTTTGCAGGCACGCCGCTTAAAAATATTGCTGTATCTATCACCACACCCAATGGTGAGCACTGGTACAGAAAAGGCGAATTTGTGATTAGTGATTACGGCATTGAAGGCAGTTTGATTTACGCCATCAGTGCGCCACTGCGTGATTTAATTGAGATTAAAAAATCTGATTCATCTAACAACACATCTGCCGAGTTTTTACTCGATTGGCTACCACATTTAAGTAAAGAACAGATTCAAAAAAAATTAGAACAGCCACGCAAGGGCATGTCGTTCGCCAATGTACTGCGCAAAAAACTAAATCTACCCGCCATCACCAATGCCATGCTCAAAGAGTGTTGCCCTCATCTGGACAACAACGACACTGCGGCATTGGCCGCTGCGATAAAAGCCATGCCGATCCGCCCAACAACAACACGCCCCATCGACGAAGTTATCAGCAGTGCAGGCGGTGTGACTTTTAATGCCGTTAATAACGATCTAATGCTGAACCAGTTACCCGGAGTATTTGTCGCGGGTGAAATGATTGACTGGGAAGCGCCAACCGGCGGGTATCTTCTGACTGCATGTTTTGCGACGGGGAAACGCGCTGGTGAGGGCTTAGTACGATGGCTTAGTACGATGGCTTAGTACGGTGGCTGAAGACTAAGGCATAAAGCTCAATGACATTCGGTTCTCACGTGTCTCCATTCAGGCCTCGTATGTCATTGATATTCACCTCCTTGCGCCATAAGGTAATAAGTAGTTACGACCCCAAAATGAGCTTCGCCCACAATTTTTATTAAAGGAATAATCACATGGCCTTCCCGACGTCCGTCAACGATCAAATTACAGACTCTGTCACACAAGCAAATGTAAAAGTCCTTGCCGAAGCACCCGCCATGGCAATGGGAAACTTGTATCAAGCCACGGCACAGGCGTTATCGAATGCCGCTCACAATGCCGCCAATGCTCAAAATCAAATGAATGTGACACTTCAGGCAGCGACCACACAAGGAGTGATGCAGCTTTACACAGTGAATACCGCCGCTACTGCACAAGCGGTGGATGAGATAGTGGGAAAAGCAGATAAAGATGCCGATAAAACGTCCGAAGCAGCAACAAAGAAAACGCCTGCCACCCATGAAGTGAATGAGACACCTAAGGCTAATGCTGCCAGCGCAAAGACCCCCTCAGCAGAAGCCGAGCAGATTGCCGCCAAAGTTAAAGCCAGCAACGATGTATTAAAAAATGCGGTGGTTGAGCAATTAGACACGGCCGAAGGCACACTAAACAACCAAATCGAAGACGCCGTAAAATTTGCCCTAGAGTGCAATCTAGGCTCCGCCGAACAGTTTAACCATGCGGTACAACAAACCATGGAAGCCTATATTTCTGCACTTCAGGGGATGGCCGACAACGCTTATGGTAATGCATTAAACGTGGTCAAGGTTGCCGGTATCACGTCAGTGCTAAGAGCCATGCTTCAACATCCTGAACAACAAGCCAACTACGCTGAAATGCTGAATACAATTAAATCTTTGTGAATTTGGGGTCACTCCTAGGCAGAGACTGAGACTGGGAGTGACATTAACCAAACTGTTGTTACTTATATTTAATGACTGCTTTAAGGCACAGCCGAACAGCAAGCACATTAAAGAAGGTAAACCTGAGAGAACTAGTCTCTCCATTGGGGCGACTATTCTACCGGGTTTGTACACTCAAAACTGGTAGGGGAAAACTTACAGCGAACCTTTCTCGCCAAGCTCAACATATCAGGGTCGTAATACCCCTCATCCCGTAATGTGATTCTTGCACTTTGCATAATTGATTGATATTCGGTCATTTTTTCTTCCGGAACGGGAATCCACAACCGTTGAGGTATCTCCCCAATTTGAGCATTTACAACCGTTTCGATATCAAAGTACAGATCCATTAACTCTTCTCGCACCAGCTGAGAAAACTCTTTTGGAAACTGATCAGTGTGCCCCACAAGTTGTAGCGTCATTTGGAAAAAAGGGTAAGAAATAATTCCGCCGTCAGCCCCTAAACCTTTGTAAAGTTCCATCACACTGTAAGCCACCAATGGTGCTGGAAGAATATCAACACCACGGTTATTGAACTTAGAACCGATATTCACAATCGCTGTCGGAATAGGTTGAGCACCCAGGCGTGCCACCATTTTCACTTGCTGATTATCATAATCCATTACGGCAAAACGTTTGCCCGCTACATCCGCTAACGTATTAATACGACGGTCGTTAACAAATAGATATACCGCCCCCAGCGGCGCATACCCCATAACAACAAATTGCCCTTCCACCATTTTGCTCGCCGCTTTAGGGCTTGTGATTGCACGCATGATTAAATGCATATGCTCTGAATCTGGCAACGCGCCTAGAGCGTCCAACGTGCCCGTATAACGATTAAACGAACGCGCCCTCAACCCGGTAAATAAAGCGGCGTCACACTGCCCGGCTTTTAAATCTTCAGTCAGTACACCTTCATTGGTATAGGCTTTCAGGTCTATCAACATTCCCAATTGCATCATGAGCGCCGTACGGTCTAAGGCGAGGTTATAAATAGGTCCATTTTTTCCAATTGGATCCCATACGCAAATTGATCGAGTTACTGTGCCATCCATCTCTGGATATAACTGTCTAAAGGCCTGAATACGGGCCGGTAACGCCTGCTTTGGGTTCATTACCAGCGCCGATAATTCGATATTTGATAGTGATTCCGCCGCGTCATTAGCATGCAGTGGCGCAAAAATAAACGAACCAATCATAATGGTCATAAACGCGAATAAGCGCATAATACATACTCCAAATGTAACGCTGTCATTCAACAAGCAGAAGGCAACTCGCCATCAGGGCAACCACTAAGATGGCGACAAAAGAAGCTTAATGACTTAACCCAAGACAAAAACTTTCAACATAATTGCCTTATTCTCCACCTGGGTCAATTTAACTCTATAGCACTGGGCCTGATTAGGAAGAGGCCACTCACCCCATCATATCTACATAGCGTCCACGCAACTTAAGATCACTCCATGCTCTCCCATATATAACCCCTCAAGGAAGAATGGCCGGAAAGGTCGATTCTATTTAGAAGGCTCTCAATTCATGGACTACACTAAGTCTGTCGTATTCCCCTATCTTTACAGGGGTCAATCAGTAGAGATAATGGAACTGTCATGCCCTACTTATTTATCGTCCTCACATGGATGTTATCTGTCAGTTGTTTTGCTGCAGAAAACCTTGATTTAAATGGCTTACGTGAAAATACTCCCCTTGGTTTACACCTGAAGACTCTGCGAACCACTAGAGACGATACCGGCCTGACAGATCACATTCGCCAAGCCTATTTCCAAGGCGGTTCTCACGACGCTCTCAACTTTGGCTATACAAAAGACAGAATTTGGCTCAAGTTCACACTAAGCAATACCTCCGATCTTGACATTGAGCGCATGCTAAACATTCGCTATCCGCTCTTAGACAAGATCACACTGTATAGTGACTCACAGCCAGAGCCTCTCTACTCCCTCGGCCGCCTGCTTGAAGGAAAAAATGATCAAGCCCTTGATGTGCCAGCCTCTTATTTTGTCATGCCCATCACAGTAAAATCGAATAGCTTTGAAACCTATTACCTTAGCGTCGAAAGTGATGACTCATTAGCACTGCCTATTTATTTAACGACACAATCAGCACTTGAAACACAAGCCTTTCAATATGCAGTCAATTTTGCGTTTTACATAGGGTTAGTAATTACCAATATCCTTTTTGCTTTCTTTATGACGCTTATTTTGAGAGACAGAGAGCAGTTGTATTACTGCCTATTTATGATCAGTAACCATTTTGCCTTTTTTTCTGTCTTAGAGGGTATGCCGAACACCTTACTAGGAATAGACACATTATTTATTAACCGGGATATTATTCCTTTTGTTGTATGCTTCTCCATGCTGCTGTTCACCTTATTTGCAGCTTCGTATTTACGCCTCTATAGCCTAGCACCCAAAGCTTATCGATTATCCCGAGTGCTCGTAGGGCTAATGATATTTACTCTCTTACTGTGTTTTATTCTTCCGTATTTCTATGCCATTACACTCTCGACCTTTGCATCAATATTGGTTGGTATGTTTTATGGCTCGGTCGCAAAAACTTATGTCGTTCGTGGTCGTCCCGGAATCAAGTCTTTTATCTTAGCCTGGGGCCTTGGTGTTGCAGGCGCTATGATCTATGGACTTAAAGTGTGGGGAATTATTCCGGTGAATTTTTTCACCAGCTATAGCTGGCATATAGGTACCTTGCTTGAAGCTGCCGTATTCTCAGCCATGATGGCGTACCGCGCCGCACAAGACCGTAAAGAACGCTTAGTGGCACTTCAAAGCCTCAATAAAAAAGAGCGTGATTTACGCCACACACAAGAGCAGTTATTAGCAACCGAAAGCGCGGCAAAAACAGAACTAGAACTTCAGGTAAAACAACGCACTCGTGATTTATCAAACCTATTAGGCCAACTAGAAGATGAAAATAAATCACTAGCAGAGTTATCCATTAACGACGCCTTAACCAAAGTACGTAACCGTCGATTTTTCAATGACATATATCCGCAGATGTGGAATGACTCGATAGAAGAGCGAGCCCCCATCAGCGTTATCATGCTAGACATTGATCACTTTAAACGAGTAAATGATGATTACGGCCACCTTTGCGGCGATCACTGCTTAGTAACACTCGCTCAGATTATGCAGAGTTCGGTGAATCACTCTACAGATGTTGTGTGTCGTTACGGAGGTGAAGAGTTTGCAATTATTCTGACTAGAACCACAGCAGAACAAGCGTGTGTTGTGGCCGAAAGAATACGTGAAAACATCGAAATGACGATCATCACCGATGGCGAACACACCTTTAAAGTGACATCAAGTTTCGGCGTTGCAGGATTAATTCCCACCGAACACGCATCTCCCGACGCGCTAATCGCGCAGAGTGATGCGGCACTGTATAAATCAAAGCGTAATGGCCGCAACAGGGTAACTATGCCAGATGATGAAAAAAACAAACCCATTCCAACTTGCTTGCCTTAACGTACTCGCTCCGGTAATTTCTTCCAAGAAAGTTTTTGTCGTAAAATAACAAACACCACTCGGATACCGTCCTATGTTTCAAGCGCTCACTCAAATCGCTTTACCCATCTCCCTGATTCTTATTATGACTGGCGTGGGAATGGGGTTAAAGATTGCCGACTTCCGCCGAGTTGTCGCGCAACCAAAAGCATTTCTGATCGGCGCGATTTGCCAGATGGCAATTTTGCCCTTAATCGCTGTCGCGATTATTGAACTCACCGGGTTAACCGGACCTCTGGCCATTGGTTTGTTTATTCTCGCGCTGTGCCCAGGCGGCACAACCTCGAACTTATACACATTACTCGCTCGCGGCGATGTAGGGCTATCGGTGTCGTTAACCGCCGTGATTGGCTTTATTACCCCATTCACTATTCCAATTTTAGGGGCTTGGGCTATCGCTAACTACGCCACGGCGGAACAGGCTATTGTTTTCCCGGTACTTAAAACCTGGATCACTTTAATTGTTGTCACTGTTATTCCCGTGATTATTGGTATGTTACTGCGTGCTAAGTGGGAGTCTTTAGCGTTAAGACTAGAGCCATGGGTCTCTAAGTTTTCTATCGCAGTATTAGCCTTGGTCATCGTCGTCATTTGCGTGAACCTTGGCGAAAAGCTGATTGATTTTGCTCTTCTCGCAGGGCCAGCCGCCTTACTGCTTAACTTGGTAACGATGAGCTTAGGGTATGTAGCCGGTAGTTTGTTGCTGCATCATGAAGACCAAGCTCGCACCATCAGTCTTGAGGTTGGCCTTCAAAATGGCACTCTCGCTTTGATGATTACTACCGGAATTTTGCAAAACGCGGAGATGTCCGTGGCTCCGTCTGTATACAGCCTACTGATGTTTATCACCGCTACCCTGTTTACCGTATGGGTACGTAAGCGCCCACTTACTTCTGCATAGATTAGTCTCTGAACTAGGTAAGTTATTACGATTTACCTAGTTTCACCGCATTAACGTCATTCGTGCCAATGAACGAGCAGACGGCTCGTGTAGTATGCACGGCCCGAATGATGACCAAGTGCAGTAATTTTTATGCTTTCTCAGATTATTAAGTCCATCGTCAAACGCAACGAACCAGCGACGATCGCGCCGCTAGGTACGAGCAGCCATACCTACCGCGTATGGCCACATCAGATTGATTACAATCTGCACCTCAATAACGCTAAGTATCTGAATGTTCTTGAGCACGCTCGCTGGGTATTGTTCCGTGAAAATGGTTGGTTTAAGTACCTGTTTGCTAAGCGCCTTAATGTAGTTGTCGCGTCATTCGAGATCACCTTTATTCGTGAACTGAATGTGTTTACTCAGTTTGAAGTGCGCTCACGCGTATTAAGCTGGGACGAGAAGTACATGTACGTTGAGCAGCGTATTCTGGTGAAAGGTAAACTGAGTGGGCACATCATTGTTAAAATTGCGGGCGTCCGCAAAGGCAAGCGTGCGCTGACACCGGAAATCTGTGAGATCGTAGGGGTAGATTACAACCAAGCCCAACCGCAAGCGGCACTGGATAACTGGGCGGCGATGACTCAAGCAAAACGCCAGCTGGGTGAAGAGTCGATTTAATTCGCCTTGTCGCACTCTGCTGTCAAAAGCGATGCACGGCTTTATCTTCCTGCATCGCTTGCACGTGAGACTTGTTAGTCTGTTTTTCGCGCGACTGCTAAAACCCCAAGGGCAGGCCAACACCTATCCAAAACGCGAGCAATACAGACCACATAAGCAACAACCCTATGCTGTAAGGCAGCATCATCGCCATCATGGTACCCATGCCTAAATCACTGCGATACTTCTGGGCAAACGCGAGCACCACACCAAAGTAAGGCATCAGCGGCGTAACGATATTGGTCACACTATCACCAATGCGGAATGCCACTTGTGTAGACTCGGGCGCAATGCCTGTAAGCATTAGCATAGGTACAAATACCGGCGCTAATAGCGCCCACTTTGCGCTACCACTCCCGACTAGCAAGTTAATCGTGGCGGCCACTAAAATAAAGACGATGAGCAATAAAACCGGAGGCAGTTCTAAACGAGTCAGTAATTCAGCGCCTTCAATAGCGGTAATTAAACCCAGCTGACTCCACGAAAAATACGCAACAAACTGAGCGGCAAAAAACATCAGTACAATATAACCCGCCATCCCTGCCATACTGGATTCCATCGCTGTTACTAACTCACGATTGCTTTCCCAACGACGCGAGAAGCGCGCAAAAATCCACCCAGTAACAAGTGCATAAAGAGCAATAACAACCACGATGCCTTTCATAAACGGCGAACCTAATATACTGCCACTGCCACGTAAAAAACCTGCTTCCGGCAGCAGTCCCAGTAATATGAGACTCACAAATACTAAACTGAATAAACCAACGGCCCGTAAGCCTTTGCGGTTGTTAATTATGCTTTCTGAAATATTGTCTTCAGTACTGTCTTTCAGGTCGCGCTCAGCTTCGTCACAAACACCAGAAACGCTAATCAAACGTAAACGTGGTTCTACCCACCTTGCCGTCACTACACTGGCTACAGCAGCAATTAAAAAGGCCGATGCCACCATAAAATAATAATTCGCCGCAATACTGACCTCATAACCCGGAGAAACAAGTTGAGCCGCTTCGGTCGAGATTCCAGATAGGATGGCATCAAAGGGACCTAATAACAGGTTGGCACTATAACCACCTGATACGCCCGCAAACGCCGCGGCAATGCCCGCTAATGGATGTCGCCCCGCCGCTTGAAATATGAGCGCGGCTAAAGGGATCAATACAACATACCCAGCATCCGCCGCTAGGCTCGACATTACTCCAGCAAACACGACGCCAAAGGTCAAAAAGTGGCCCCGAGCTTTACTCACCGAGCGCTGCAACAGCAAGCCAATCAGACCACTGCGTTCAGCAACCCCCAAACCCAACATAGCGACTAACACCGTGCCTACAGGTGCAAAGCTGGTGAAGTTTTGTACTGTATTGGTCAGAATGCGCTGAATACCTTCTGCACTAAGCAAATTCACTACAGCAATACTTTCATTCGTTTGAGGATGAATAACACTCAAGTCCGCCATGCTAGCTAGCGCGGATATCAGTAAAACCAAGCCCGCTAAAATAATAAAAAGCAGTGTTGGGTGAGGTAAGCGATTCCCCACCACCTCAATATGATTCAGTATCCGTAGCGGTATACTTTGTGATGACATCTAACACACTCCTAAATCACTAGGACAAATAAATAAAACGTCTTAATACTGCATTCCTTGATACTACGTTGTTAGCTCGTCTGAAAACAATTCACACACAAAAATACTAAAAAAGTAGTGATGAAAAGTAGCTTTGTCGGCTTCGGATAATGTCATTCTGAACTATTCAAGTTAACGTAGTTAATATCAAAAATAATTTAAAGCTAAGGCCTAATAAGACAATACTTCTACTTTCATGGACAGGGAAGGTGTATGACATGGATCATCCTCGGCGCCGCAGGACAACTTGGGCGTAGTTTGCAAGATACCCTAAAATGCTCAGGGCAATCGTTTATCGCTCTAAGCTCTAAAGCGCTAGACGTTACTAATGCGGGAACGTTAGATCAAATTCTCTATCAATCCCTGCCATCGGTGATTATTAACTGCGCAAACTACATACCACGAAACTCTTCGAACCTAGAAGCCATGAAAGCTGAAAGGGTGAATGTTTCAGCGCCCGAACAGTTGGCCCATTGGTGTACAAAAAACAATGCTTGGCTGATTCACTTGTCGTCCGACCTGGTATTTTCAAGCCGCAAATATCAACAGGGGGCGAAAGCATTTAATGAGCTGGACACCCCAAACTCAACGTCGGCTTATGGCAGGTTGAAACACGCCGGGGAGTTAACCGTCACGAATAATTGCTCACGTCATATAGTGATACGGCACAGCTGGTTATTCAGCAAGTATAATCAAAATTTTATTGACTCGTGTTTAAATGGTATTCATTCAGCACATATGCCCTATAAAAGATTTTCAGAGACTAACAATCCGATAATCACCCCTGTTCATGCGCCCGATTTAGCAAAAATAATCATTCAGATTGCGACAATGACTATGGCGAGCGCATTAATTTCAGGCACTTATCATTACGCTGGGCACCAATCAATTAATCTTAAAAACTTTATTAATCAAGTCCGCAAGGCTGCAAAATCACAAGGGTTAATATTTAATTCAACCCCAAAAATAGACAACGAAAATTCGTCCACGACGTATGAAGATTTCAGTTTATGTACTCAAAAGATACAACAACTAGGGATTCAACCTTCTAATTGGGATAAAGGTCTTGTCGAAGTGATGGCCGATCATGCATATCATCATACAAGCTAAGGATGATTCATTTACCACATGGCATAAAGTCCGCGAGAATAGATATCCCATTCACACGCTCGTCGCTTAATGAGCCCTTCCATAATCTGACCTTGGGATTTATTCCATGCTTTCCATGCGGCTTCTAGAGTCTCATAAGGGGTATCAATCTCAGGATTATTAATCATCGCCACGGCGGATGACGAAGCAAAGCCCGACACTCCAATATTAAATGCAAAGATGACCAGTGCATCAAATTCATGCTGCTTCAAAGGCGTTATGACGCTGTTTTTCACGACTTCAATAAAAGGTTCTAAATCACGAAAAAATAACGCTTCAGCCTCGTCAGGTGAAACACCACGACGACAACTGTTCCATTCATGACGAGCAATCAGGTGGCCATAACCAATAGTCGCTCCCGCGCACCATTCATGAATTGTACAGCCAGTTTGGTCATCGTATGGAACTGTTGCGAGAGTTTCGACGCCTTGTAATAACTGAACTCCAGCAGCACTAATGGCCGCAACAGTGCTCCCACTAGATGCCGCCTCGGATTCCATTAATTCATTGAGGCAGTCATTCAACGCCTTATGACTACGGCCACCTTGATCAATACGACCATCCGGGTGTGCCATGCCAACGACCTGCGCTTGAAACTCTTTGATCGCCGCAACCGTGGCGGAGTTCTCAGGAGTTCGACCCAATGAGCCATCAACGGCTAATTTAGAAGAAAGGCGAACACTGCTCCGAAGGTCATTAAGACATTGCTGTAACGCTTTAACGTCGTTTCGATTGTTATGGCCACCGATACCAACGGAATCACTGAGCACTAACGTTTTAAGGGGGATATTCATTGGGTCGCTCCCTGCTTCTGCTTTTTATAGCTATAACAGTAACCGGAGGCGACACTTAAGTGGTAGTGATAGAGATCGATTAATGAACAATCAGCGCTTTTTGTCGTACACCACAAAACTATAGTTGTATGGGTTCGGGCCTTCCGCACTAAAGTCCTCGCGGCTAATTTCTTGCCACTCGGTTTTGTCATACTCAGGAAAGTAAGCATCGCCATCGACATCTGCATGAACTTCAGTCAGGTACAAACGGTCTGCATCAGGCAGCGCCAGCGTATAAATTTCCGCGCCACCCATGATCATGGCTTCTTCTTGGCCATCAATCAGGCACACGCTTTCGGCAAGGTCACGGGCCTCAGCAACGCTGTGAACCACTTTCACGCCTTCAGGCAGGTAATCCGTTTGGCGCGTAATCACGATATTGGTACGACCGGGAAGTGGCTTGCCAATACTTTCGTAGGTTTTACGACCCATGATAACCGGCTTACCTAACGTCGTTTGCTTGAAGTACTTGAGGTCGTTAGGAAGGTACCAGGGCAAGGCATTATCACGCCCGATCACACGATTTTGAGCGGTGGCGACAATCATTGAAAGTTTCACAGCGGTGGTGTCCTGTCAGTACTAAAGATGCAGGAATGATACTGGCTCACAACGACTTTGTCAGCGACAGCGCTCAGCAACCGCTGGTATTTCCTCAGGCATCATGGGCTTAGCAAAGTAATACCCCTGATATTGGTCACACCCCATACCCAGCAAGGTGTTTTGCACGTCTTCGGTTTCAACACCCTCAGCAACCACATTCAATCGCAGGCTATGCGCTAACTGGATAATGGACGCGGCAATTGCTTGGTCGTCAGTGTTCAATACGATGTCTTTAATAAATTCACGATCTATTTTCAGGTAGTCCACAGGCAGCATCTTTAAATAGGCCAACGACGAATATCCCGTCCCAAAATCATCGACTGCAACTGAAATGCCCTCAATACGAAGTGTCTCCAGTATCTCAGCGGCCTCACCACGACGCTGCATAATCATGGTTTCTGTAATTTCCAAGGTCAGGTTGCTGGGGGGAAGCCCTGTTTCACTGAGAGCATCGAGTATCGATTCAGCGAGGTTTTTTTGTCGAAACTGTCGTGGAGATAAATTCACTGATACTCGCGAGTTTTCAGGCACTACCCCCATGTTCAGCCACTCTTTAAATTGGGCGCAGGATTGTTTTAATCCCCAAATGCCATAGGCTTCAATCAACCCGGTTTCTTCTAATATCGGAATAAAATTAATCGGTGTTACATCTCCATATATGGGATGAGTCCAGCGCATTAATGCTTCAACGCCTTTAAAGTTCATACCATCCATTGTGACTTGCGGTTGATACACCATGTGGATTTCATCGTTCTCTAACGCATGATGCAGAGCGGTCTCAAGTCCCGCCCGAACTCGATCCGCCGGGCGCGGTGTATTTGAAATACTGAAGGTGTTGCGCCCTAAGTGTTTAGCATCCAGCATGGCCAGCTCTGCACGACGAATCATTTGACTGGGGTCAAAATTCACAACCCGCGCTAGCTCCACACCAATGCTTGCTGATAAATAGATTTCATCATTGTTGAGCATAAAAGGATCTTTGAATTGATCGCATAACTTTTGGGCAATCTGAGCAGCGTTACCCGTATCGTTTATATGCTCTGCGATTATGGCAAAGGTGTTGCCGCCGATACGCGCTAAGGTATCAGAGCTACGCGTACATTGGCTCAGTCGCTCAGACACACCAATTAGAAGCTGATCTCCAGCGAGGTGCCCGTATTGATCATTTACTTTGTGAAAACGATCCACATCTAAAATCAGTAAGACAAGCTCTTGGCGAAGCCGCTTATGTTGCTCAAGGCTATGCTCTAAGCGGTCTTGAAATAGTTGCCGGTTGGCAAGCTGTGTTAATACATCTAAGTGAACGAAAGACTGTAAGCCACATTCTCGATCTTTGCGTAAACGCGCGGTCACTATTGCGATCTCTAGTTGCTCGACCGAGGTAATCACTTCTTGCGCACCTTGACGAATCAACTGCCCAATTTGATGATTTTGCTTCTCAGCGGAGTCGAGCAGCACGATGACGGCCGCATCAGGAAGGGAGAGCGTCAGATAACTTTGGATCGCCATCAAGGCACGGTCTATAGAGACCGCATGCAACAGCAAGACTGATGTGCTATCAACCCAGTTAACGGCAAGATCTTCGCGATTATCACAGTGTTTTACAGAGATAGAGGACGGAATCGAGGGCAAGGCACCCTCAATCGAGTAACACAACAGCGTCGGCGTAATATCTGAATCACGGCTCATAAAAGGCATCTGACTTTCATCTCCAGGGTACTCACTTGAGTGTAGGAGATTGGCTTATTTCTTCAGGCCAAAAGTAGGAAAGTCAGGCGCTTAATTTGACGCTAGCACCGTCGGCGAATTAGATTGCTACAGGCGCTTTAATATGTGCGTGATGCTCATACCCTTCGATTTCAAAATCATCGAAGGTGTACTCGAAGATGCTCTCGGGCTTACGCTTAATCACCAGCTTTGGCAACGCCATCGGGGCGCGGCCAAGCTGTAAATCTGTTTGCTCTAGGTGATTGGCGTAAAGGTGAACGTCACCGCCAGTCCAGACGAAGTCCCCAACTTCCAGATCACACTGTTGCGCCATCATATGCACAAGCAAAGCGTAACTGGCGATATTAAATGGTACGCCTAGAAAGATATCCGCGCTGCGCTGATACAGCTGACAAGACAACTTGCCATCGGCCACATAAAACTGGAAAAAAGCGTGGCACGGTGGCAAAGCCATATTGTCTATTTCGCCCACATTCCACGCGCTGACGATTAAGCGACGTGAATCAGGGTTACTTTTGATCTGTTCAACCAGCTGCGTTATTTGGTCAATATGACGGCCATCGGCCGCTGGCCAACTGCGCCATTGCGACCCATACACCGGGCCTAGGTTGCCTTCGTCATCGGCCCACTCGTCCCAAATTGAAACGCCGTTTTCTTTTAAGTAACGAATGTTAGTCTCACCACTTAAAAACCACAGCAGCTCATGAATAATCGAGCGCAAATGCAGCTTCTTGGTAGTGACCAACGGGAAGCCCTCGCTCAGGTCAAAACGCATCTGGTAACCAAAGCAGCTGTAGGTACCTGTTCCTGTGCGATCTTCTTTAAATACACCGTTTTCACGCGTATGGCGCATTAATTCAAGGTACTGTTTCATACTTTCTTCTCTCCGCTGCGATAAGCCCAAATCAACAAGACCAATCCAGCAATAATCATAGGAATACTGAGCATCTGCCCACGACTCATCCAACCAAATAAATCGAAACCAATGTGTGCATCTGGCTCGCGGAAAAACTCAGCAGCGGTTCGGAAAATACCGTATCCCATCAAGAACATCGCGCTGACGGCTTTCTGAGGGCGAGGTCTGGATGAATAGAACCAAAGAATAACAAACAACAAGAAGCCTTCCAGTGCGGCTTGATATAACTGAGAAGGATGGCGAGCTAAATCTCCAGCACGTGGGAATATCATGGCCCAAGGCACAGACGCCGGGTCGGCAACACGCCCCCAAAGTTCACCACCAATGAAGTTACCTAAACGACCAAACATCAAGCCTAGCGGCACAAAGGGCGCACCAAAATCAGCGACATCAAAGAAGTTGCGTTTATGTAGTTTACAAAAGATAGCAATCGCGACAAGCACACCGAGCAAGCCACCATGGAAAGACATACCACCTTCCCACACACGAAATAACCACAACGGATCTTCCAGAAACTGCGGGAAGTTATAAAAGAAGACGTAGCCAAAACGACCACCGAGAACAACCCCCATCGCGCCGTAAAAGATAAGGTCAGATACTTGTTGCGCCGTCCAGTTATTGGTCGACTGCTTCGCCCGCCACGTCGCCAGCAGGTAGGCCGAACCAAACGCCAGTAAGTACATTATTCCATACCAATGCACTTTAAGCGGCCCCAGTTCAAACGCGATGGGATTAATTTCTGGATAGGTCAGCATGCAACATCCCTGACAAATAAGTGGTAGTTAAAGTTGTCGTGAAACTTGTGTTCAAAAAAATAAAAAACGAATTCCGACGACGCAGAGTAACACAGCAAATAGCTTTTTTAGCAGGCCTGCATTTAAGCGATGCGCCAAACGCGCACCGACCTTTGCCATGGGCATACTGGTCAGTGCAATCCCGATCACCGCAGGCCAATACACAAAGCCTGTGCTCCATTCTGGTAGCAGTGGATTATCCCACGCTGCCGCCATATTCGATACCGCACCCGTTAAGGCGATGGGGATACCACACGCCGCTGATGTCGCCACCGCCTGACGCATATTAAAACGCATCCATGTCAAATAAGGGACAGTAAACGTACCACCCCCAATCCCAAACCAAGACGAGCCAAAGCCAATCACGCCACCAGCAGACACTAACCCCACACGCCCGGGGCGCACACCAGAGCCTGATGGCTCCCAAGCAAAAAACATCTTCGCCGATAACAACAGTGCAAAGACACCAATAATACTTTGCAATATAGGCCCCGGAACCGAGGTGATAAAGGCAACGCCGACGCCAGTGCCTACGACAATACCTAAGGCCATATTACTCACCATCGGCCAATCAATCGCACCATTACGATGATGCTCCCGTACTGAACTGATCGAAGTGAATACGATGGTCGTCAACGACGTCGCCACGGCCATATGCGTTAGAACGTCCGCAGATACGCCTTGCGCGGCAAAACTAAAAATGAGTACAGGAACAATCACCATACCGCCGCCAATGCCAAATAACCCGGCCAGCAAACCGGCTATCGCGCCCACCAGCAAATAGAGCAAAAATGTCATTACGCCAACCAAGTATAAAAGTGCAGGGCATTATGAAGGATCGGATGATCATGTAAACTCAAAGCACATTCCCACCCGTTCACTTAGCAAAGTAGACCTATGTGCCTAATCGTATTTGACTGGCAGCCCGGCACCCGCCACTGGCTGACTTTAAGTGCCAACCGCGATGAATTCTATAAACGCCCAACACAAGCTCTGGCTCCATGGCCTGACGCTCCAACCCTCTACGCAGGTAAAGATTTAGAGCAAGGTGGCACCTGGCTCGGCGTGACAGAATCAGGCCATTGGGCCGCTCTCACCAACGTGCGCGCGCTAGGGGTTGGCCCTGAGAATCCAAGATCTCGCGGTGAGCTGGTGCTTAACTACCTCAACAGCAATTCGACACCGGCCAATTGGTTAAATGCGCTAGCGGCGGAAGAGTACGCCCCCTTTAACCTACTCATTGGCACACCCAATGAGCTTTGGTACGTCACCAACCATAAATACAATCAGGACACTCCCCCTAGCGTACACCATCAGCGCCTACTCGCCGGACGCTACAGCCTTAGCAATGCGAATTTAAACAGCCCATGGCCTAAAGCAGAACTGGCTCTAGAGCAGCTCAATGCGCTAACACATCCAACCCCTGAAAGACTGGCCAATACTTTAAATCGACGTGAACCATGGCCCGACAATCAGCTACCTACTACTGGCGTCCCTTTAATGTGGGAGCGTCTTTTATCCGCACAGTTTATTCTCACCCCCGGATACGGCACTCGATGCAGTACAGGATTGGTCACAAATGGTGCAGAACTCGATATACAAGAAATCACCTGGAATGAATCCGGTAAGGCCACCAAAAATAGAAGTTACAACATAGTCTTGAAAGACAGGTAGCCAGCCTAGGGTTGGTTACAAACAAAAACGTGACCAGCCTCTCACTCTTAAAATCGCCGTCCATACTCAATGTATGACACGAGCAATCAAACGCACCTCCGCCCGCCCACATCACATGCCAATTATCATTGGTAGCGTATGCGCGTTGCTGCTGTTTGCCGCACTCGGTGCGAGCATTTATACCCGCCCCTTTATGCCGCCCAGTGTTGCTCAGAAGCATATGGAGCATTGGCTGATCGAAGGCGCGCGCCATGTTGCCGGTGAAGTTCGCTTACGCCATATTCGGAATTTAGAACCTTTTTATCTAAAACGAGATTACCAACCGATTTGGCTAGATAGCTATCAATTACGCCCTGAGGCCTTAGAGCTGCTGCAATTGCTACGCGAAACCGCCGTGGATGATTGGCGTCAGTACGGCTACTCATTAGAAACTCTTGAGCGAGAAATGTTGCGTTTGAGCAATATCCCCGAGCAAGCCACGGCCATCGAAGTACTCCTGTCTGATGCATTTATTACCTATGCGCAGCAGGCACTGAATAACGAACTTCTGCCTGATACTGGTGAAGCGGATCACCCGACGATGAAAAAAGTCGTCGCTACTGGCAGTCAAAGAATCAATGATGAGCAAGTCATTGAGCTGCTCCATGAAGCCCTGCGCCAAAACCGCTTGCCCGACCTTATCAATAGCCTCTCACCACAACACACAGGCTACCGGGCGCTGCGAGTAGAGCTGGAACGTTATCGTAATCTAGATCGCAGTAGCCGTTGGGCCGCGCTACCTCATGACCTCACCCTCAAAGCCGGAGACCGCCACCGCGATGTACCTTACTTACGCTGGCTCCTTGATCAAACCGGTGATTTACCCGCAGGGGCGCTGGCTTGGCTTATCGGCGATAATAAAAGTAACAACCAACCCGCAAATGAGTGGCCAGCCAAAAATACCAAGGTCGATTTAAACGAAGCTAAGTTCTTATTTGATGGCCCATTACGCGATGCAGTAAAAAGCTTTCAAGCGCGAAATAAATTAGAAACCACCGGTGCGCTTAACGAAAAAACCATGCAACACCTAAACATTCCGCCGTATCAGACAGCGCAACGCATCGCTCTCAACATGAAACGCTGGCGTCATCTTCCTTCTGATCTGGGCGAACGTCATATCATGGTCAATATGGCGGACTTCAGTATGCAACTCGTGAAGGGCGGGAAAGCAGAACTCGAAATGAAAGTTATTATTGGCAACCTAAAACGTCGTACACCTGTCATGACAGACATCGTCCGTATTATTGAAATTGCACCGACGTGGACAGTGCCACCGCGTATCGCAAGCTCTTACCTACTGCCGAAGTTAAAACGTAATCCAGATTACTTAAACCAAAAAGGGTTTGATGTACTGACATGGAAGAACGGTGCACCAGTGCATGTATCAGCCGAAGGCATTAATTGGAAACGTTATAGCTCAAGACATCTTCCTTATACGTTTGTGCAACGCCCGGGAAAATTAAACGCACTTGGCACCGTGAAGTTCTTATTTCCAAACGACCAGAGTATCTATCTGCATGATACTTCCCAGCCTCAATTATTTGATTTAGACAAACGCGCGCTAAGCTCGGGCTGTGTCCGTGTTGAGAAGCCTCGTTTACTAGCGGAGATGTTACTTAAAGGGCAGGACGGTTGGCATCGAGGGCAAATAGATCAAGCAATTGACCATAATCGCACCAGCCGTATTCGTCTCAAAAATCCGCTTCCAGTTCACCTAATGTATTGGACCACGTGGGTTGATGAGAGCGGTAAGCTGCAAATTCGTGATGACGTATACCATCGAGATCTAATTGCAGGAGCGGCTGCCCAAGCCAGCCTATAAACTCAGCGAGAAATCACTCAACTCTCGCCACACATCATGAAAAAATGTTATTTCTTTGAATCCCGACCTGCCTCTCCTGTCGAATAAGACTTACTAATGAACTGTGTCCGCTTTTTCTTGGCGAAGTTTTGGCATACTGACTCGACTATGTAACTGGTGTGTAACGGGAGTCTTTTTAATGCTGGATCGTCGCAATTTTCTGCAACAGCTGGGGGCGGTTACTGCTGCAGGGTTGACTGGATTCAGTACCAGTGCACATGCAGGTGACCTCCCCCTGATCGGTGAGGACCGAAGCCTACACCTATACAATATTCACACGGGTGAAAGCGTTAAGAGTACGTTTTGGTCGCAAGGGCAATTTGTAGATTCTGAAATTGAAATGCTCGATATGCTCTTGCGAGATTTCCGCGCCAATGATGTTATGGCAATGGATCGACAGCTATTTCATGACCTTTACGAGTTACAAACTCGCCTGTCTCCTAACAAAGCAATGAACATTATCTCAGGTTATCGCTCCCCTAAAACCAATGCAAAATTGCGCAATGGCTCTAATGGTGTCGCTAAGCGAAGCTTGCACATGCAAGGACGTGCCATTGATGTGGCGATCCCCAATGTGTCGCACAAAGATTTACACAAGGCGGCCTTAGAGCTAAAAAGTGGCGGTGTTGGGTACTATCCAAACAGTGGTTTTGTGCATCTTGATAGCGGACGCGTTCGTCGTTGGCAGGGGTAACTTAGTCAAAACCTAGCTATGACGCGGTTAAACACGACCGATAAGCCAGTCAATGCATTGCGCATCGACTGGCTTTTTTGGTTTATCACCAATTGGATTTACTCGTCATTGGATTTACCACCAAGGAAAGCGGTAATCGAGGGCCGGTTCCATCACTTCTTCGAGGTCTTCCTCCAGAAGGAACCCCTGATCGATACTGTCCAGTGCAGCTTCCAAATAGAGAGCGCGGTAATTACGCGCGTTACCATATAATTCACGCACTGATGGCTCTGGATAAGGCGAACCATCCGAATCAATCGCACCGTCAGAACGGTCGCGATCATTATTCCACTCATCCGTCACACCAAACAAATTACAGATAAAGTCAGAACCAGATTCCTCACTCGGCGGATACCCCGCCGCAGCTTCTGGTCTTAATCCTGAGTTCGTCGCCACGGGCACAGCCACTTCAGGCAAACGAATACCGCCTTTAGCAATCCCTGTGGCTGGATCAACCACAACAGTCACAGCCTCTGAGCTAGTCAGCTGTAAACGAGGGGCTATAGCGGGTGCCGTGCCGTCTTCTAACCATTGCGTCAACGCTCTCATACCGGCGCGAAAGACAAACCGATGTGAACCACCATTATTGGCCGCCGGAGACGAACACAAGGGAATGCCGTAAGACAAAATAAGATCGGCATGAGATGCTCCCGCCACCTCCCATATGCGTAAATTCTCATTATCAGGCTGCTGGTGAAACGATTGAGCTGCCCCTAACAGTGGAAGATCCCCTTCCGCTAAAACCACCATCGCTGGCTTGTTTACATCAGTACGCACAAGCGCAGGAAAAGGCGCGACAACATCAGGGGGCGTTGGAGAAGTCTCTGGTAACTCAATACGTTCAAACAAGCCACCCGCCCATGACTGAGAAAGGTCACTAGCAAAGCCGATGCTGTGAATATAAAAGCCATCAAAGATATTTTTCAGCGGCGCAATGGCATTGTAATAGGTCAGAATACGCGCCGCCGATTGCGACTGGCCGTGAGCGATCACACGCTCTACTCGCTCCGTTAATTCACCAAGAGGCTTCGGAGCATGTTCCGCAGGTTGCAACACACCTAAGGCCGCTTGTGCGTAAATATCATATGACCAAGCGTCTCCCGGATGCTCAAGGCCGTAATAACGGAATACATTAATGCCCTTAAGCCCTTTTACATCTTCAAACTGCGCCGATACACCCACCCAGACATAGCCCTGACGCAGATATTCTTCAGCTGCATAGCTCCAGCCAGGATCAACACCTACCCCACCCGTCACATTCTGCCATTCAAAAACAACGGTACCGTTAAAGTCTTCCACGTTTTTAGGGCGACGAACGATAAAGCGAGATTTGTAGTAGGTATCAAGATCAGCGGAGGTCGCATTCCAGCGGCCATCAGCCTCTAACGGAGAAGTATTGGTATATGCCTTGGCATTCCCTTCAAAGAAAAATTCTTCGGCGATATAGCCACTAGAGCGAATCGATGATGATTTCAGATTCAAAGCAAAACCATACTTCGATGTTGTAGACACAATGGGATTAGTCGTATCACCAGAGTCAATTTCAGAAGCATGGATCAGCGCATAGCTGGAAGATCCCCCAATAACTGCCGACAGAAAAACAGCTCTAGTAACCGCTTGTATGAAACCTGAAAGGTTGTGAGAGCGCATATAAAAATCTCTTTTTTTATTATTTTCCAAAAAGCCTATAGGAAACACGATTGACCATACAGCAGCAGTAACACAATGGCGCGCAGTGACATGGCAGCCCAATAAGTAACACCCAACACTGAGAAATGTGGAAAAGGTAACAACGAAGAGCCGAAGCCCGTGATTAATAAAAAGAGGGAGGAAAAGAGATCAATTAGCCGGTAACGTTAGGGCCAATAATGCGGCCAAAACCGGCTTTCTCAAGCATTAATTGCATTGTTGAAGCAATGACGTCGCCGCTTTCCATACCAATGACTTCGCTCAATAGGTTATCTGCCCACTCTCGGCTAATGCCACGAATGATAGATTTAACTTTCGGCAGATTAGTAGCGTTCATGGATAAGCAGTCGTATCCCATCGCCATCAAGAGCACCGCTCCCATAGGATTGCCCGCCAACTCACCACACACACTGACCGACTTACCTTCGGCGTGTGCTTCTTTCACGATATGCTGTAGTGCTTGCAACACTGCAGGGTGGAAGGCCTGATATAGATCCGCCACACGCGGGTTGTTACGATCTACCGCCAACAAATACTGAGTAAGGTCGTTACTGCCGACCGATAGAAAATCAACTCGCTGCGCTAAGTCACGAATCTGATACACCGCCGCGGGGACTTCGATCATAACGCCGACTTCTGGCATTTCGACCTTAAAGCCTTCTTCTAAGGTTTCAACGTGCGCGCGATAGATTAGGTGCAATGCGGCATCCACTTCCGACACATTACTAATCATAGGAAGCATGATGCGTAGGTTATTCAGACCTTCACTGGCTTTCATCATGGCGCGGACTTGCACCAAGAAAATCTCCGGGTGATCTAACGTCACTCGAATGCCTCGCCAACCTAAGAAAGGGTTAGCTTCATTGATGGGGAAGTACGTCAGTGACTTATCGCCCCCAATGTCCAGTGTTCTCATGGTCACAGGATTAGGACTGAACATCTCAAGTTGTTCGCGATAAATTTCTTGCTGTTCGCTTTCTGACGGGAAGCGGTCCTTCATCATAAACGGGACTTCTGTGCGGTATAAACCCACCCCTTCAGCACCACGATCAAGGCTACGCAGTGCATCGGTGATCAAGCCCGTATTCACCCACAGCGGCATACGGTGACCATCTAGCGTTTGCGCAGGTAGATGCAGTAAGCCTTCAAGATCTTCCGCCAGTGCCTGTTCTTCTTCATAAATGGCCTGATACTGTTCGCTCAGCTCGTCATTCGGATTTGAGAACAGCAAACCGCGATAGCCATCGACGATGAGCGTTTTACCTTCAAGCTGCGCATAGGGCAAATCAACCGCGCCCATCACGGTAGGAATCCCCATCGCGCGAGCAAGAATCGCGACATGCGAGTTGGACGAGCCCTTCACCGACACCAACGCACGTAACTTACTGGTCGGCACTTCTCCGAGCATAGCCGGAGTTAGCTCTTCGCTCACTAGAATCGTATTTTCGGGGTAGTCATCGGTGTCATTTTCCACCTCATTACCCTGAAGGTGCGCCAGAATTCGCGTACCTAAATCCAGAATATCCGTGGCGCGTTCACGCAGGTACACATCTTCCATCATCTGGAAGTGCCCCACATACTCCATCACAACCGCACGCAAAGCACCCTGGGCCCAATTGCCTTTATTAATGGCCGCTTTAACTTCCGCGCCCAAGGCATTGTCGTCGAGCATATTAAGATACACATCGAACAAGGCCATTTCTTCTGGGCGTAATTTGCCTTTTAACTTACCGCCAAGCATGCGGATTTCATCGCGTGCGCCATCTAACGCTTGTTCAAAGCGGGCAAGTTCAGCGTCTATGGACTCAGGTTCTTTGTCTAAGACGCCAGATAAATCTGCGGCGGGAGAAATAACCACACCAACTCCCAGACCCACACCCGGTGCGCCGGGGGCACCAGTAAAGCGCGTGCTTTTTTTAGGTTCACTAGGGGTTTTGGGAATATGGAGAATATTGCCGGTGGCTTCTGCGTGCGCAATCACACCAGCAAGCTGCGCCGACATGGTCACTAAAAAGGCTTCTTCACCAGAATCAAACTGGCGACTATCGCGCTGCTGCACCACCATTACACCCAGCAAACGCTTATGGTGAATAATGGGCACGCCTAAAAATGATAAGAAAGGGTCTTCGCCGGTTTCAGGTAAAAACTGAAAACGAGGATGCTCTGGCGCGTTATCAATGTTGAGAGGTTCTTCGCGACTGCCCACCAGACCCACAAGGCCTTCCGAACTAGAAAGACCAACCTTACCGACGGCATCTTGCTTTAAACCTTCGGTCGCCATCAGTACATAGCGCTTGGTGTCTGGATCATACAGATAAACTGAGCATACCTCGGTATGCATCGCCTCGCGTATGCGGGCAACCACAACTTTGAGAGCTTCACTCAGTTCGGTGACTGAGCTGACCTCCTGTACTATGCGTCTCAGTATATCGAGCATTCGTCCTCAACCGGATTTACGTTGCAGGCGGGATATGCGAGGTGAAAGCTCCGTCATTGCCCGTCGGTACACGTCTCGTTTAAATGCCACTACCTCACCCAGCGGAAACCAGTAACTTACCCATTCCCAGCCGTCGAATTCAGGTTTGCCTGTGGCTGCTAAATTGATTTTAGATTCATCTTCAATCAAACGTAGCAGAAACCATTTTTGTTTTTGCCCAACACATACAGGATGACTATCCCGACGGATCATGCGCTTTGGAAGGCGATACCTTAGCCAACCACGAGTACAACCAAGCACTTGTACATGCTCGGGGCGTAAGCCAACTTCTTCAGCCAACTCACGATATAGCGCTTTCTCCGGGGACTCACCCCGTTTAATTCCACCTTGTGGAAACTGCCAGGCATTCTGACCTATCCGACGTGCCCACAATACCTGACCATGATCATTACAGATAATTATGCCAACGTTCGGACGGTACCCTTGCTCGTCTATCACAATGCCATCCAAAATTTTCTTTATTGCTATAACCTTGCCAACTTCCTGCCAAAGGTCAATAGCCAGTCCTCGAGGCACAATTACCTGAGGCTATACATTTAGAGAAAGTATGCGCTGTTCCAGCTAGAATAGCGATTTATTTAACGCGGAGTAGATTATCGTGGCACTCGCAATATTTGATCTCGACCATACCCTACTTTCAGGCGACAGCGACCACGCTTGGGGGCAATTTCTTGTTGATCGTGGCCTTGTTGATGAAGACGTTCACCAGCGCCGCAACGATCATTTCTATGAGCAGTACAAATCAGGGACTTTAGATATCATCGAATATCTAGAGTTTGCCATGCGACCGCTGACAGAATATGAGCCGGAGCACATCCATGCTGAGCGAGAAATATTCCTAAATGAGCGTGTTGATCCACTCATTACCGTGAAGGCGCGTGATCTCCTTAAAAAGCACGCGGACGCTGGAGACACCCTTCTAATTATTACCGCAACCAATGGTTTTGTGACCTACCCCATTGCTGAGCGTTTAGGCGTAGCTCACATTATTGCACCACACCCAGAAGTGGTGGATGGTCGTTATACCGGGCAAACCGTAGGTATCCCTAGCTTTAGCGAAGGCAAGGTAACGCGCTTACGAGAATGGATGGAAACGCACAAACACGACCTAGAAGGCAGTTATTTTTACAGCGACTCCCACAATGATTTACCCTTGTTGCGTATTGTCGATTATCCGGTAGCGGTAGATCCTGATCCAACATTGGAGGCCACAGCAAACGAGCACGGCTGGCCAGTAATCAGTCTGTTAGATTCGGAGTAACTAGCATGAAGCCTTTGGTGACAAGAGTTGTAATCCTAACCAGCCTTGCTCTGCTAAGTGCCTGTTCACAGGATGATGCCCCACGCTCTCTGTCACCAGAAGCGGCAAACTTACCCGTGCCAGCCGATCTGCCTGATGCTGGTGACTTCGCTCGCAACCTGCCTTCTCATGCCTTTACGCAACTGTCCATAGCGACCAATGAAGCCGCTACCCTGAAGAGCAGTATTGATACCCTAATTGCGACACCAACCCAAGCGACATTAAACCAAGCTCGTGCGCATTGGCGTTTAAGCTATAGCGCCTATATTGCGGCCTTAGCCAGCTCGCGCTTACCCGTAGCCGAGCCTCCGGAATGGCAGTCAGCTCACCTGACACGCCGCCACTTAACCGAGCAGCTCAATAGCTGGCCGGTTGAACCAGGCTATATCGATTATCTTGATGGCTATCCACTCACCGGTATTGTCAACGACACGACGCTAACACTCAGTGCAGACAACATTAGCAGCCAGCACAAATTTTCAGACGCTAGTTATGTCAGCCTTGGCTACCCGGCAATAGAGTTTCTTCTTTGGGGCGAAAGCGGCCTACGCGATAGTAGCGACTTCGACCGCTCGGCGGACCAACCTCCAGCAGTGCCAGCCCTTACCACCCCGATTGAAAATAACACCCCGACTGAAAATGACACGGCGCTAGATATAGGTGGTTCGCACAACAGTGCACACAGCTTAGCGGCAACGCCCAAACCCCATGCAAAAACAGTCGCGAATCAAGCGCGACGGGGCGAATACCTGCGTATTATCAGTGATCTGTTGCATCAACAGTTACAGCGTTTGCAACTACGCTGGGAGCCAGAAAGTGGTTATTACGCTAATAAAGTAGCCCAGGTGAGTCCGGAAAAGATTTTGCAAGCCAGCTTAATGACCACCCAGCGACTAATACGAGAGGAGTTGCTCGGCCACTACTTAAAAAATGAGGGCAGTAGCCCCTTTAGTGCCGGCAATCATCAAGATGTCGCCGCCGCACTCAGCGGATTACGCGAGCTATTTTCACCTAAGAGCAACACAGCAGGACTCGCCCCGTTGCTAGCCCAATCAGTACATACCGTAAAAGAGATAGATGCGAGTTCGCACCAGATAGAAGACGTAAACACAATCGCAGACGAACCACCAGCAAATAGCCCGATTGCTCGTTTAAAGGCAACGCTAGCCCCTGATTCCGCCTGTGGGAGCGGCTGGCAATCTGCCGAATCGCACACTGCAAGCCGACAAGCCTGCCGCCAACAACTACTAGAGCTGTTAGCGACCTTGGAGGAAATCAACACCCAGTTGGGTATGGGCTTAAGTTCGTCGCATTAGGATGGCGAACATCACCCCAGTATGCATCCAATTAACGGGTGGGTAGCACTCGTGCAAACACAGCTTTTAGATAGCGTGTTTCAGGAATAGCTGGTAACACCGGGTGGTCTGCCCCCTGCGAACCGACATGCTGAATCATCACTTCACGATCTAACTCACGGCCAACCAAGCGCAAAATATCAGGCAAACGGTCGTCACCTAAGTGCATAGAGCAAGAACCACTGACGATGATGCCGTCTTTGGTAAGCAAGCGCATCGCGAGTTGATTCAAACGACGGTAAGCCAATTCACCGGCCTTGATGTCTTTACGGCGCGGAATAAATGCGGGTGGGTCCACCACCACAATGTCGAAACGCTCACCGCTGTCACGCAGTTGTTTTAGTGCGGCAAAGGCATCACCTTCCCAGCAATGCAGTTTATCTTCAACGCCATTTAATGCAGCATTTTGCTCAACCCAGTCCAGTGCCTGGGCGGAAGCATCCACACAATGCACCTCACTAGCGCCATGATTCGCCGCCTGAACACCCCAGCCACCGACGTAACTGAACACATCTAATACACGCTTGCCTTTGACAATACGATTTAGCTGAGCGCGATTTTCTCTGTGGTCATAAAACCAGCCAGTTTTCTGGCCATGAATCACCGGTGCCATAAAGCGAGTGTCGTTTTCAATAAGAGGAGCACAGTCATCCTCAAGCGCACCATGCACCACTTCGACGTATTCTTCTAACCCCTCAACTGCGCGCAACTTGCCATCGTTTTTCAATACGATAGCTTTAGGTGCTGCCACTTTATGAATCGCATTAACAATGTCTTCACGCATGTGTTCCATCGCGGCGCTCGATATTTGCGCCACCACCACATCACCGAAACGATCAATCACCAAACCCGGTAAGCCATCGCTGTCGCCATACACCCAGCGGTAACACTGATGCGGATACCAAAGGTCGCGACTACTCAAGGCCACTTGCAGACGATGCACCAGCAGCGAAGCGTCCAGAATCTGGCGGGGATCTCGGCTAATCAAGCGCGCACAGATCAGTTGCTCAGGACTGAGTATTGCCACACCCAGCGGCTTGCCATTGGCGGCTTCAATCACCACTTGATCACCAGCAGTCATGCCTTTTAACGGCGTTGCGGTAATATCAACTTCGTTACTGTAAACCCACACATGGCCCGATTTCAGACGACGTTCAGCTTTTGGTTTTAAACGCAGAGAGTTGAGCATGAATCTCCTAACAAAGGCTTACGCCATAGATAACAAAATTAACGGCGAGTATACGTGAGTCCGTCTAAACTATCCTGATACGGGCGCACCTAAAATCTGATATCCAACAGGGTCTTATGTCTCAACCTCTTACTGATGAACAAATCAGCCAAATCATGCATGGGATTAAAATCCCACCGCAGCCGCAAATACTGGTTGATCTGCAGATAGAGCAAATGGCTCCAGAACCTGACCCGCGCGTAATATCTCGCCTTATCAATCAGGATGTTGGGCTATCTGGTGCCATTCTTAAAGTCGTCAATTCATCACAATACGCACTACCTAATGTGATTACCTCGGTTGAGCAAGCAGTGAATTTAATCGGCTTGAATAGTGTGATTAACGTCATTAACGGCTTAGCGATTCGCAGTGAACTGAGTGACAGCAAGGTGACTCAATTGAATCGATTCTGGGACACAGCCACCGACATCGCCAATATATCCGTCGATATCGCAAAAACGACTAACTTCGCCTCCTCAGAATGGGCCTATTTACTTGGGCTGTTCCACAATTGCGGCATTCCATTAATGCTATTACGCTTTGAGAATTACTTTGATGTCATGGAAAAGTCTTATCATCACCCGGAAAAGCGGGTGATCGATACTGAAAATGACATGCTAGATACCAACCACGCGGTGGTGGGTTATTACACCGCGAAATCTTGGCGACTGCCGAAGCCGATTTGCGACGTCATCGCTGAACACCACAACGCAACGTATTATTTCCGCCCGGATCACACCAAAGACGACGACCGAAAAACCTTATTAGGTATATTAAAACTGGCCGAATATATTTGCGGTAATTACCGGATCTTAGGTCGTCAACAAGAAGACTTAGAGTGGAATGCCATAGGCAGCGAGGTATTAGCTTACCTAGGCTTAGGGAATTACGACTTAGAGCAATTGGAGTTTAATTATCGTGAGACCGGAGTTAGCATACAAAATTATTAACGTCTCTCTGGCCTCGATCTAACATAACAACCAAGACCTCAGCTACTGACTTCATCCAACCCCATGGCCCTCATGACGACATGCTGTTTGACTGGCATCACTTTATCAAACAGGCGCATTCCCTCGTTTCGAAGCAAGCGAACCAAAGGTTGGTCTGACCCGAACAAACGCTTAAACCCCTCCATTGCCGCCATTGTTGCGAGGTTATCTGCCTGACGACGACGCTGGTAACGCGCAAGCACGGTATCGGCTCCCGGTGACAAACCTTTGTTAACCGCTCGCATTAACTCTTCTGCCAGAACTTCAGCATCTTTAAAGCCCAGATTCACACCTTGGCCAGCTAATGGGTGGATCGTATGAGCGGCATCCCCAGCAACCACCACACCACGCTCGTAATATTGGCGCGCATGACGCTGACGCAACGGAAAGCGCTGGCGACGAGAGACCTCAACGACATCCCCTAAGCGCCCTTCAAACGCCTCGGATAACGCTGCGCAAAAATCTGCGTCCGACAAAGCCAATACGGCATCGGCTTCTTCAGGCAAGGTCGACCAAACAATCGATGCAAGGTGGTCATCTGAATGAAGCGGTAAAAAAGCCAAAGGCCCTTGAGGCCGAAAACGCTGCCACGCAGTCGCTTCCACACTCTTTGATGTACGTACCGTCGCCACAATCGCATGGTGGCCATAATCCCATTCGGTCGTTGCCATTCCTGCCAACTGACGCACGTTCGATAACGCGCCATCGGCCCCCACCAGCAAACGAGTAAGTAGAGTGTCGCCATTTCCTAATGAAACGGGCACATAACCGGCTTCATTTGGGTTATCGAAACTACTCACAGCGGTGTGTATACGATCAATGTTGTCACAAGCTTGTGTCACTTGATTGAGCGCCCATAAGGTTTGACGATTTTCAACAATATGGCCCAAGGCAGGAACATGAAGATCGGCGGCATCAAAAGTGACAGAACCAGTACCTTCCGCATCCCAAACATGCATACGTTGATATGGGCTAAGCACTTGAGTCGGAATGTTCTGCCACGCTCCAATACGAGCAAGAAACGCTTGGCTTTGTGCCGTCAATGCACTCACTCGCAGATCGTAATCGCTCACCGCCGCACTGATTGCAGGCTCACTCAGATCAGCCGGATCGATAAGCGCAATCCGTAAACTGGTTCTCGTAGAGCAAGACAAAGCCGCGGCAATCGCTTGCCCAACCAAGCCAGCACCCACAATCGCTATATCGTATTGAGTTGTCATAAGTTATCCGAGTTTCGCTGCTGTGTGGCCAAGGCCCATTGCATGACGTGCAAATAAACGACGCGCCACCGGTGCCGCCGCCATACCTAATAATCCCGCGTCGCGCAATATCGCCATGCCCGGTAGCTTACTGCCAAAAATACGGGGTAAGGCGTCACTCGCCATGATGGTATTTCGCTGATCTTTTGCCTGCTGTTTAACGTAGGCTTCCAACACGTTTAAGTCACCGGGGTTCTGCCCCGTTAATGCCGCACAATTAATATGCTCCGCCAAAACGGCCGCATCGCGTAACGTTAAGTTGAATCCTTGCCCTGCCACCGGGTGTAAACTGTGCGCAGCATTACCAAGTAAGACGATTGAACGACGCACTTGCTCGCTGGCTTTAATCAGCGCCAATGGATACGTCAGACGTTCGCCCATGGCGGTAATTTTACCAACGCGGTAGCCTATACGGTCTTGTAAACGAGCAATTAGGGTTGCCTCGTCTTGGCTAAGCGTTTCTTCGATTTCTTCTGCTTGTAGTGTCCATACTACCGCATAATCGTGAGTTCCTAACGGCAAAAACGCGATGGGGCCGTCGTCGCTAAAACGCTCGTACGCCCAGTGTTTATGGGGCTGCTGGCAACGAACTTGGGTCACTAGGGCTTTGGTACCATAGCTTTTATGCTCTTGCTGAAAACCTAACTGATTCATTAACGGAGATCGCCCGCCATCGGCCATCACCAGTAACCGTGTTTGCAGCGCACGACCATCAGATATTTGCAGCAAAGCACCGTCGGTATTCATTTGCACTTGGCTAACTTCGCACGGAGATAACACAGTTAAACCATCAGCGCTTTCCAAGCCAGCTAACAAGCCTTGGCCTAAACGTGAGTTCTCAATGATGTAGCCCAGCGCCTCGGTATTTTGCTCACCGGCATGCAATTGCGCCTGACCAAAGCGACCTTCGTCGCTGATTTGAATATGCTCAATAGCACAGGCGTAATCACTGATATTCTGCCATAAGCTAGTGGCTTCGAGGATCTGACGGGTTCCCCAGGACAGTGCGGTCGCGCGGCCATCGAAGCTCGGCGGACGTTCAGCATCATCGACGTTCCAACTCAACGGCTGACGATCCACCAGCGCGACGCTCAAACCGGCGGCTCTGGCGGGTGCCAATAAATGCACCAAGCTGGCACCGGCCATACCGGCACCCAAAATCGTAATATCTACTGTCAGAACTTGATCTGTCATTCGTTTACGCGCTCATTAGGGCTTCGATGTCGGCAATTTCTTTCACAACGTCGCGAGAAAGTATGGTGCACCCGTCTTTGGTCACCACCACATCGTCTTCAATACGAATACCAATACCACGCCACATCGGATCAACAGTGTCGTCATCCGGGGCAATGTAGAGGCCCGGTTCAATGGTTAACACCATGCCCGGTACTAGCTCGCGCCATTCTCCTTCGAGACGATACTCACCCACGTCGTGTACATCCATACCTAGCCAATGCCCAGTTTTGTGCATGTAAAACTGGCGATAGGCGAGGTTTTCGATCAGGTCATCAACGTCACCTTCGAGCAGACCGTAATGCACTAATCCTTCGGTCAGTACTTTTACTGCGGCTTCATGCGGTTGATTCCAGTGATTGCCCGGTTTAGTCACCGCGATGGCTGCATACTGAGCATCCAGTACGAGTTGATACAGCTTACGCTGCGGGTCAGTGAATTTGCCGCTCGAAGGAAAGGTGCGAGTAATATCTGAGGCGTAATAATCTAACTCGCAACCGGCATCAATGAGAATAAGCTCATTGTCACCAATCACATCATCGTTGCGGGTGTAATGAAGGATACACGCGTTTTCGCCCGAACCAACAATCGACGGGTACGCCGGCCAACGGCTTCCCGCCGCCATAAATATTTGCATCAATTCGGCTTCAAGCTGGTACTCACGCATTCCCGGCTTTACGACCTGCATCGCACGGGTATGTGCTTCCGCACTGATTTCGGCAGCCTTTTGCATCACTGCAATTTCTGCATCCGACTTAATCAAGCGTTGCTCATGCAGAAGATGATCGAGCGCACTGAATTCATGCGGCGGAGTTGCGCCATTACGCACCTGAGTTTTGATGTGGTTGACCCACTGCATCAATTGACGATCAAACTCTGGGCTGACACCTAAGTTAGCAAAAATACGATCTTTGCCTTCGATGAGCCCCGGCAGAATATCGTCGATGTCTGAAATCGGAAAGGCATCGTCGCAACCGAGTTGTTCAAGAGCAGCCTCAGGGCCAACGCGGCGGCCGGTCCAGATTTCTTGCTCTTTGATTTTTTCTTGGCAAAACAGTACATATTCGCCGTGCTCACGGCCCGGTATCAAGACCAAACACGCGTGCTCTTCATCGAACCCACTGAGGTAGTAAAAGTCGCTGTCTTGGCGATATGGATGCTCAACATCACGATTGCGCACGGTCACCGGCGCGCACGGAATGATCGCGATGCTGTTGGGACTCATTTGTGCCATTAGAGCGCGACGACGTTTGGCGTATTCAGCAGAATCTAATTTGACCATACCTACCTCAGTAATGTGTTTCAAACCGCGCTCAATACTCGAACGCATTGTGCATCTCAGTGCAGTGTCTTTGGAGATACGCCAGACGTGCTTGGTGCCGGTTGGTTGTAGGCATAAAATACCGTCATTGCCGCCACGCGTGCGTGTTCGGTTAAGCCTAAATAAAGCTCTGCATTGTCTGGATCGTTAATGTCTTCAATGTGTGCTTGAGAGAAAGCATCCAAATCTTGCAGCACCTCAAAGACATCTTTATCCGGTGTGCGCGTCAGCTTACCGGAGGCACCAATGCCATCCAAAAACCCTTTGCTCCATTGCGCTAAGCATTCTACTTGCTCATCGACATCGGCTTCTTCATCGTCGGGAAGCAACAGGTTAAAGTCCATGTCTTCAGCAGATAACTGCTCAACCACCTGCACATACATGTCGATCACCGCTTTACTTAGCGCTTCCGGTAAATCGTCGACCTCAAGATAATCGGCGGCTTCTTTTAACCACGACTCAGGCGCTAAGCGCGCTCCGCTAGCGAGATAACCGCTCAACCAACCATGTAATGCTGACGGGGTTTGGAAGCACCCGGATTCTTCCCATAAATCTGCTAGTTCAGGATATTCGATTGCCATACTTGCCTCGGATGTTAGTTATGGTCCAATTCTAGCACTCAGAGACCCAGAGAATAAGGGTGGTTCGCTTCAGTCCATTGACCGAGTAATGGCTCGACTCTTATAGTAGGGGCTATTAAGAACCCAAACGTAACTCTCACGAAGGTCACGGACGCGATGCAAGAGGCTGATATTCAATCCCTGCTCCTGAAAATCGACAAGCTACTCGACGTGCACGATGATCTACGCGAGCAAAACAAAGCCATGCGTAGTGCAGAAGCTTCATGGCAAGCCGAACGAGCCAAGCTCATTCAGCAAAATGAATTTGCTCGCCGCAAGGTGAACGAAATGATTACCCGCCTGCAGACTCTGGAGCGCAACAGTGGCTAACCCATCAAAAATTTTGTCATTAGATATTCTTGATCGCGAATATCGTATTAATTGTCCTGATGGCGCTGAATATGAATTGCGCGAAGCGGCACGTGCCCTCGATGAAAAAATGACCGAAATTCGTGAAGCCAGCTCAAGAGCAGGCAAGGTACTGAGTACTGATCGAATTGCCGTCATTGCGGCGCTAAATATTACCCATCAGTTACGCGAGGCTGAGGCCAGCCAAGCCAAGGTGTCTGAGCATATTGAGCGCCTCAACCATCGCATCGACCTGATTCTTGATGCCGATTCACAGTTGGAGCTTTAACTCCTCCAGCTGCGGGTTTAAACACCGAATTTGAACCCAGTCACAAAAGAAAACGTTAGATTAGATGACAGGCACACGCTAGATTTTGCTATACTCAAATTGCTCTCTGGAGTGCCCGTCGGTAAAGACCTCGAGCCGATGCTTATTACCCTGGAGGGTTTCTCTCACCGTTGTGCGCAAGTCCGGCTTGACCGGAAAGCCTAATTCAGTGATCGAACCCCCCACCTTGAACCTCGGGTTCAAGGGCTTTTCCGACATCCGGCACTTCAGTGAGCTTTTCTCTTTTTGGAATGCTCCTCTCTTTTGGAATACTCCTCCGTGAACAAGCAAGCACTGCGGAAACTCATCCGCAAAAAACGCCGCACATTAACGCCCGCTCAACGTCGAGCGTCAGGAAGAAACTTGCTACGCCAGTTTTCGCGCCGCCCTGAATACGCGTTTGCCAATCGCATTGCCCTGTATTTAACCAATGACGGGGAAATTGATACAAGCTGGTTAATCAAAGACGTCATGGCACGTGGTAAAGAGGTCTACTTACCCGTATTGCATCCACTGCGCAAAGGCCACTTAACCTTTATTCGGTATGATCAAAACACGCCCATGAGCACCAATCGCTTCGGTATTTCCGAGCCTGATTTTCGCCGAGGCACACGAATATCAGCGCGCTTTATGAGTTTGATTTGCTTACCTTTAGTTGCCTTTGATACGCGTGGAAATCGCTTAGGCATGGGGGGAGGATTTTACGACCGTACACTCGCCTTTATGCGAAACAAAGGTCAAAAACCTTCATTAGCTGGGTGCGCTTATGCATTTCAGGAAGTGCCATTACTGCCCGCAGAATCTTGGGATATTCCACTGACATTAATAGTGACCGATCATCAGGCGAAAAGGCTTACAAGCTAAATTCTGTAAGCCCGATGCTTAAACTATGGGGCTCAACGTATACTCGATTCTGACGCCAAACCGGTTGGTTCGCGCTTCTGCTCTGCAGCGATGCCTGTTACTGTCGATCCTAATACAACAAGGATGACGAGAAACATAAGTACATCTGGCTTTCTCATGACGTTCACTTATCCCAATGTGCTTACAAAAATATGGCCAGTACTTTAGCGACTGACTTGTTATTATTAACACCAGACCCGAAATGACGACGCGATACTCTTTAATAATGGTATCTATTGCGTGGCGTAAAAAAACTAACTCGTCTGATACTTTATTATGAATTATTGGTTACTTAAGTCCGAACCGGATACTTTCTCTTATACCGACCTAACTCAAGCCCACACTCAAACTTCCCTAGGGCGCACTGTATGGGATGGAGTACGCAATTATCAAGCCCGAAATATACTAAGAGACGATTTTTCGGTGGGCGATAAGGCGTTTTTTTACCATTCCAGCTGTAAACAGCCTGGCATTGCCGGTATTTGCACGGTAACTAAGACGGGTTTGGTTGATCCGAGTTCCCTAGACCCCGCCTCAGATTACTTTGATCCCAAGTCTTCATCAGACAATCCGCGCTGGATAACAGTGGAAGTCGCAGCCGAACGTGAACTATCGAGAGTCGTTAGCCTAAAAGAAATGCGCCATCATGACGCACTGAAAGATATGGTCCTGCTGAATCGCAGCCGATTATCCGTGCAGCCAGTAACAGCCCAAGAGTGGAATTACATACTGAAATTAGCCGAGAGTTAACCTCGTCTGCAAACGCTTAGTAATGTGCTGATACATGTCGGAGCGTTTATCAAGCGATTCATTTACCAAATGATGGCGGCCATTTTCAAGGACAAATAGCTCTCGCTGTGGGAATTTTTCTTCAAGCACTTTCATATTATGTCGCCAATCCACCGTGCCATCCTCATCGCCTTGGACGATAAACATAGGTACATCGGTGGCTGGTTGAGCCTCAATAAAGCGCATCCACTTAATTAATGCCCCCACCCATTCGACACTTAAAAACAGAGACTGCAACGGGTCTTGCGAACGGACGAAATCAAGGAAATCTTCATCGGACGACGAATCCCCATGCTTACGCTTCATCTGCTTTAGGAACAAACTTAACACCGGATGAAGAAGCATCCCTTTACGCCAGCCCATAGGACGAACCAAAGGTGCCAGTAGAATAACATCCGCAAATGGGCACTCCTCAGCCGTGAAGCCGCGTTTTAAAAGAAAGTTAATGAGAATCGCGCCGCCAGTACTTTGGCCAAACGCAAACAAAGGCTCGGGCATGTTTGCCTGCACCTTTTCAACCACCTCACTGAACACCGCATCGTAATCCTGAAAGTTAGCAATCACCGCTTGCTCACCACTGGATAAACCATGACCCGGTAAATCAAACGCCACCACGTTTAAATTCTGGCGCAAACAAAAATCGATGAGGTTCTTGTACAAACCAACATGATCATAATAACCGTGTACCAAAATCGCCGTACCCACCGCAGAGGCCGTCATCCAACGCTGCACCGCAATATCAAAACCACCCAACTTAGCCAAACCCGCCTGATGCGATAACGCCTCAGATGAATCATCAAAGTTCAAAGAGTAATGCTGACTGTAGGCCTGCAACTGTGGCCCAGGAGGCGCATCGGGCAGTGCCCAATCGAACTCACCTAATTCTTGAATAAGTGTTTCGCGATCCCAGTTCATGTTTGGCCTGATGATGGTTAGTAAGAAATGAAGTATAGCACTGGCGATTGTGAGGGTATGCACAGGCTAAGAGACACAAGCCGATTAAAACCCTTCTCCAAAAAGGAAAGCAGAGACGTTTAGTTCAACGCCTGCACCACGTGTTCAAAATCAGGCGTTTGGACACGCTCATAGCCAACATACACCACTGGATATCCGTGAATGCCCATGGCTTCCATCAGCCATGTTTTTTTATCCGGCTTATCCATATTAACGTAGTCATAAGCAATGTAATCGCCTTCCAGCTTCTTTCTCAGCCGATTACAGTAACCACACCAATCCGTGCCATACAAAACGACTTTAGGCTCTCCAGCGCTATCAAAGTGCTTCGCGTAAATTCGCTGCTCTTGAGCAGACAGACCAGACGTTCCCAATGACTCCCCTAATGCACTGCTAAAAAAACCCGGGTTATAACCCTGGGCTTGTTGATCACCTACCAGCAAAAAAGGAAAGCTTCGAGGGCCTCCGAGTTCTTTCCAACGCTCCTCATCTTTATGAGCATCAACTTCATTAAAATAAATGCCACGGCTTTTTAAATGAAGGCGCGCTTTATCACACACCGCACCGCATTGTTCGTAGGTCAGCAAAAACACATCTGGCGTGCCATCCGGCAAATAGACATCAGGGTATTGGCCTGAGTGACTCTTGATAAGAAACTGCCAACCAGCAAGACCGAGCGCTACAGTAATTAGAAGTAATTTCATTTTTCTATCCTTAGATTCATCTAACGCATTTATATAACACAGATCAAAAAGCAGGAATTATTTACCGAATAATCTCGATACCATCTCCTAAATACCAATCAGGGCACTTAGCTGTGATTGCGGCGAATAGCCCGATCAAGCCTTCGCCAGATGCATAACACTCCCGCTCCTTCATCGCATTCCAGTCTACGGCCGTATTCTCAGTATCATACCCCTCGCCAAACGAAACATAAGAGGTTTCTACTTCATCAACCCCAGACCACACATCCATTTCTTCCTTAGCTTCAGAGTCTCTGTCAGCAAGCGACTTAGGGCTTTCATACTTAACAATATTCATGGCCTGATTCTGAACAGATTGATCTGAATAGCCTAGAGATTTAACTCGTTCAGAAAGATGAGAATATTTATATTCAATAGTTTGAATTCTCGTCATGAGTTCTTCATTCTTTATCACTAAGTGTTCATTTTTCTCAACCAAAGCACTCATAGTATCAGTGGATATAAACTCATTTTTCCACAAATAAAAGACAACAAATAGAACGATAATTGTGTTGATTAAGGTCATTATTTTGTGAGTCGTGATTTCCATATTACGCTCTATTCTTGAATTGTTGCGAATTGATTAACAAGTACTGCAAAACAGCCTTGCCTGATCATACGTTATATTTTGATGTGCTCAATTATAGTGAGACGACAAGTATCGGAATACCATTTCCTAAATACCAACCAGGGCACTTAGTTAATACCGAAATAGATACACCTCATGCCCCCTCCTTCACCAATACATTCTACTCATATAAAGTGAGGAGAATAATTAGATGAAGCATCTACGCCCCATGATTCAGCCCTACGTTAAGGCGGAGTCGTCTTTTTATTTCACCACTACAAACCGGCGACGCCTCAACTCTGCTTCCTCGGCTCTCTGTTTAATCAGCCGCTCCAGTTTTAACCTTTGCTTATCCGCTTCTGTGGGCCAACTGTCACCTTCAGCGAGGGTGTACTCAATTGCTCGCCATAGATGATTAAAGTCCAGCAACAAAGGGTTCTGAATAATTGGATATTTATGCTCGCTATCACAGACCTGAAGCCAGCCATGAATATTATGTTTAACTTCAAGAATCGCTTTGCCCTGATGGGAATGTTGAGCAAGGAGAATAAAAGCAGACTGCAAGCGAAGCCTCATACTGTCACGGCTCGCCATAAACTCTTGCGCTTTGTTGGAACTTGTTAATCTGAGACTGATCAGCATCCGCTTAAAAGAACTTACGCATAACGTTTAGGATCGTATTCTAAAATAGTCAGTCCATCTTTATCGACATCCGCAGGCCACTTTAACGGCGCACATGTCTCTGAAACTCTCGCGTCAGGATTGTTCTTTTTGATTTCGTCCCAGTCGGCTTGCGCCTCAGGCGACAAGGTGATACAGATACTGCCGACGATATTATCGACCAGCGCTTTAAAAGGCGCGGGGTCTACTTTTTTATCGACTTGCTCACGAGTGCCTGAGGCATTTTGTAAAGTACTGAATGAGAAATGTGCTATGTGAGCACGGGAAATTGGAATAAACACATGACGCTCAGGTTCTGCTCCACTATACGTTTTTTCACTGTCGAACTGTACCGATGGCACTTCTAACTGTGCGACGATTGACCAATTCAGTGGACCAACATAGTGCATTTCATCGGTGCCTTCGTCATATACTTCGCGACCATAGTTTGCTGTCAGATAGGCGATCGCTGCAATTTCCAGCGCCTGAGGGTGCATAAAATTAACGTTCGGGTTGGCCTCAGTTAGCTGAATCACCTCTAGGTAGCAGGATGTCTCCCCCATAAACCCAGTAAACCAAGGGCCGCAAAAGGACCACTGGCGGAAAAAAATCTCGGTGTGCTGCCAGCTCCGGCTGGGCTGAACGTTCCAGTTAATGGCCTTACCGCCGCTAGCTAAGGGGTAATCCCTCCACATCCGTATCTGCGGCGTTTTCCCGAATGGAGAGGGGTCATGTCTGGGTGCTTTAAACTGAATATGTGTGCCAGCCAGTTGAACCGAGTGTAATCTAGCGGACGAAAAATTGGGGCCAACCGGACTACAACTTTCTGGGCGGTCGCGCAATTTAAGCTTGGAGTATTTGATAAAGTTACGCATTAAAACTTGCCCTTCCATTGATCCTAGTGCGTAGAAATCACGCGTAGCGCTTAGGGTCGTATTCCAAAATGGTCAGCCCGTCTTTATCGACATCCGCAGGCCACTTTAACGGCGCGCATGTCTCTGAAACTCTCGCGTCAGGATTGTTCTTTTTGATTTCGTCCCAGTCGGCTTGCGCCTCAGGCGACAAGGTGACACAGATACTGCCGACGATATTATCAACCAATTCTTTAAAAGGCGCAGGGTCTACCTGTTTATCCACTTGCTCACGAGTACCTGATGCGCTTTGAACCGTATAGAATGAAAAGTGAGCAATATGAGACCTAGAAACGGGAATAAAAATATGATGTTCAAGGTCCGCACTACCAAACGTATTTTCACTATCGAACTGCACTGTAGGGGACTCTACTTGATCTACTATCGACCAGTTTAGTGGGCCTATGTAATTCATCTCACCATTATCTTTACCAACTACCTCACGACCGTAATTAGCCGTTAAGTAAGACAGTGCTGCAGTTTCTAAAGCCTGCGGGTGTATAAAATTCACCTGCGAGTTAGGTTCAGTTAACTCAATAACCTCAAGATAACAGGAAGTACGCCCCATATAACCAGTAAACCAAGGCCCGCAGAAGGACCACTCCCGGAAAAAAATCTCCGTGTGCTGCCAGCTTTGGCTGGGCTGGACATTCCAGTTAATGGCCTTACCGCCACTTGCCAAAGAGTAATCCCTCCACATCCGTATTTGCGGCGTTTCTCCAAATGGAGAGGGGTCATGTCTGGGCGCTTTAAACGATACCTGAGTGCCAGCAAGGGTGACCGCGTGTGTACCCGCACTAGCAAAGCCTGGCCCAACCGGGCTGCAACTTTCTGGGCGGTCGCGCAATTTAAGCTTGGAGTATTTGATAAAGTTACGCATTAGAACTTGCCTTTCCATTGATCCTAGTGCTGTAGAAATCACGCGTAGCGCTTAGGGTCGTATTCCAAAATGGTCAGCCCGTCTTTATCGACATCAGCTGGCCACTTCAAAGGTGCGCACGTTT
>NVWL01000029.1 GCA_002733645.1 Oceanobacter sp. | reverse complement strand
CAAGCCAGTCCACTTGGCATCAAGTGAACCGCCAATGGTCAGGCGATCGTTAACTTTAAAGCTCGCAGCAAAAGGTATATCAAGGATAAACAAACGGCTCGCATTTTCAAGACCGGTATCCGCCCCGGCAGCATAACCCTTTCCACCAACATCACCGCGCGACAAAAAACTGTCATCCCCATATTCCACCCCTACACCGGCTTGTGCAAACACGCCCGCACCGAAGGTCCAGTTGGAAACCTTGTGGATATAAGCAAACTGGGGGGCAACATAGGGTCCTCTGTTGTTCGAATGGTCACTCGACGACACATGCTCCCCGGTCTCCGGGTTAGTGGCGCCAATGTCTGTAGTGATAAGATCGAATCCGAGCAACAGTCCGCCGGTCACATCGCCGCGGTAGATGTAGTACTGCAGATCCAGGCTCCGCTCGGCCCCGTCGATCATCGCCAGTCGTGCCGCCAGCGCGTCGGTGCCGGTTTGCACCAGCGTGAAACCGGACAGCCCGCTCAACCCGGCGCGGCCGCTGCCGCCGCTCGGCGGACTGCCGCGCCTGCATGGCATCGAGCCGAACGAGGTCGACGTCACCCTGCCGCTGGGCGAGCGCGTCGGCCACACCCTGGTGCTGGGCACCACGCGCGTGGGCAAGACGCGGCTGGCCGAGCTGTTCATCACCCAGGACATCCGCCGCAAGGTCCGCGGCGAGCACGAGGCGGTGATCGTCTTCGACCCCAAGGGCGATGCCGACCTGCTCAAGCGCATGTACGTCGAGGCCAGGCGCGCCGGGCGCGAAGGCGAGTTCTACGTCTTCCATCTGGGCTGGCCCGACATCTCGGCGCGCTACAACGCCGTCGGCCGGTTCGGGCGGATCTCCGAGGTGGCCACGCGCATCGCCGGACAGCTCTCGGGCGAAGGCAACAGCGCCGCGTTCCGCGAATTCGCCTGGCGCTTCGTCAACATCATTGCCCGCGCCCTGGTCGAGCTGGGGCAGCGGCCGGACTACCTGCTGATCCAGCGCCACGTCATCAACATCGACGCGCTGTTCATCGAGTACGCCCAGCACTATTTCGCCAGGAACGAGCCGAAGGCCTGGGAGGTCATCGTCCAGCTCGAAGCGAAGCTGAACGACAAGAACATCCCGCGCAACATGATCGGGCGCGAGAAGCGCGTGGTGGCCCTCGAACAGTACCTGTCCCAGGTGCGCGTCTATGACCCGGTGCTCGACGGCCTGCGCAGCGCCGTGCGCTACGACCGGACGTACTTCGACAAGATCGTCGCTTCGCTGCTGCCGCTGCTGGAGAAGCTCACCACCGGCAAGATCGCGCAACTGCTCGCACCGAACTATTCCGACCTGTCCGACCCGCGGCCGATCTTCGACTGGATGCAGGTCATCCGCAAACGCGCGGTGGTCTACGTGGGGTTGGATGCGCTGTCCGACGCCGAAGTCGCGGCGGCGGTGGGCAACTCGATGTTCGGCGATCTGGTCTCGGTCGCCGGCCACATCTACAAGTTCGGCATCGACGACGGGCTGCCGGGCGTAGCGGCAGTCGCCAGGATCCCGATCAACGTCCACGCCGACGAATTCAATGAACTCATGGGCGACGAGTTCATCCCGATGGTCAACAAGGGCGGCGGTGCTGGCGTGCAGGTGACGGCCTACACGCAGACCTTGAGCGACATCGAGGCGCGCATCGGCAATCGTGCCAAGGCCGGCCAGGTGGTCGGCAACTTCAACAATCTGTTCATGCTGCGCGTGCGCGAGACCGCCACCGCCGAACTGCTGACGCGACAACTGCCCAAGGTCGAGGTGTACGCCACGGCACTGATGAGCGGCGCCACCGACAGCTCCGACCCGCACGGCAATACCGCGTTCACGTCCAACACCCAGGACCGCATCAGCAGCAACAGCGTGCCGTTGATCGAGCCGGCGCATGTGGTGGCGCTGCCCAAGGGGCAGTGCTTCGCGCTGACCGAGGGCGGCAACCTCTGGAAAGTCCGCATGCCGCTGCCGGCACCCGACCCCGACGAAGCCATGCCGAAGGATCTGCAGGAGCTGGCCGGCTACATGCGACAGCACTACGTCGAGGCAGGCGACTGGTGGGAGAACCAGGGCATCCCCGGCCTGCAGGACGAGGCGCTGCCCGACGACCTGCTGGACGACTTCAGGCAGATGGTCGCCGCTGAAGAGGCCGAAGCATGAGCGATCCGGCCGTCGCGGCACAGCGCCAGCAGCAACGACAGCAGGGGCTGATCGCCGGCCTGGTCACGCTGCCGTTCCGCTTCTTCGGCGTGCTGTGCGGCGCGCTGCTGCTGTGCATCCTGATCGAATGCGTCGGCATGCACTTCTTCTGGCCCGATCAGGGCTGGCGCCACGCGCACGGCATGCTGCACTACGAGCTCGATCAGCTCTCCACGCATTTCACGCGCAGCGCGCTGGTGCAGGAGCCGGGGCGCACCGCGTACCGGCTGGTCGAACAGGGCTACGACTGGCTGTTCGTGAAAAGCGGCCTGCTGGACTGGATACGCGACGCCTCCGCGCAGGCCAGCGCCGGCAGCCACCGCCCGACCAAGGATTTCCGCTACTACATCGGCCTAGTCTACGTGAACGTGGAGAGCTACCTGATCGCGGCGGCCTACACGACGCTGGTCTTCCTCGTGCGGCTGCTGGTGCTGTGCCTGACCCTGCCGCTGTTCCTGATGGCCGCCTTCGTCGGCCTCGTGGACGGCCTGGTGCGCCGGGACATCCGCCGCTTCGGCGCGGGACGCGAGTCGGGGTTCATCTATCACCGCGCCAGGGCCAGCCTGATCCCGCTGGCCGTACTGCCGTGGGTGACTTACCTGGCACTGCCGGTCAGCGTGAACCCGCTGCTGATCCTGCTGCCCAGCGCCGCACTGCTCGGCGTGGCGGTGTGCATCGCTGCGGCGACGTTCAAGAAGTATCTGTAGGTGCGACACGTTAATTTTGATCAGCAGTTCCTTAACGGGCTGCAGTGTCCGGTTTGATAGGGATAAGTCCAGCCTTGCAAGAAGCGGATACAGGAGTGCAAAAAATGGCTATCTCTAGAAAGGCCTACCCCTTAGGCTTTATGCAACAGAAACAATAACAATGGAGTCATGACCATGACAATGCACCTGGGGCTCGACTATATAGATAGTCTCGTTGAAGAAGATGAGAACGAGGGCATCTACCGCTGCAAGCGCGAGATGTTCACCGACCCTCGGCTGTTCGATTTAGAGATGAAACACATCTTTGAGGGCAACTGGATTTATCTCGCCCACGAGAGCCAGATTCCAGAGAAGAACGACTATTACACCACGCAGATGGGCCGGCAGCCGATATTCATCACACGCAACAAAGATGGTGAGCTCAATGCCTTCATCAATGCCTGCAGTCACCGCGGCGCCACGCTCTGTCGCTTTAGGAGTGGAAACAAGGCCACCCATACCTGCTCGTTCCACGGCTGGACCTTCAGCAATTCGGGCAAGCTGCTCAAGGTCAAAGACCCCAAGGGCGCCGGCTATCCGGACAGCTTCGACTGTGACGGCTCGCACGACCTGAAGAAAGTTGCGCGCTTTGCTTCCTACCGCGGATTTCTATTCGGCAGCCTGCGCGAGGACGTCGCCCCGTTGGAAGAGTTCCTCGGCGAGTCGAGGAAGGTCATCGACATGGTCGTCGACCAGTCGCCCGAAGGTCTGGAAGTGCTGCGCGGTTCCAGTACCTATGTTTACGAAGGCAACTGGAAAGTGCAGGTCGAGAACGGTGCCGACGGCTACCATGTCAGTACTGTTCACTGGAACTACGCCGCCACCCAGCAGCAGCGCAAGCTGAGAGAAGCGGGCGATGATATTCGCGCCATGAGCGCCAGTAGCTGGGGCGGGGATGGCGGCGGTTTCTACTCCTTTGAAAATGGCCACCAGATGGTCTGGGCACGCTGGGGCGACCCGAAAAACCGCCCGCTGTTCGCCGAGCGAGATCGCTTAGCCAGCGAGTTTGGTGAAGCCCGTGCCGACTGGATGATCGGCGTCTCCCGCAACCTCTGCCTCTACCCGAACCTCTACCTGATGGACCAGTTCGGCTCGCAGTTGCGTATCACCCGTCCGCTGTCGGTGGATAGAACCGAAATCACCATCTACTGCATCGCGCCGAAAGGCGAAAGCGCCGAGGCACGTGCCCGCCGTGTCCGTCAGTACGAGGACTTCTTCAATGTCAGCGGCATGGCCACCCCGGACGACCTGGAGGAATTCCGCGCCTGCCAGGAGGGCTTCGCCGGCGGGGGGATGAACGACATGTCCCGTGGCGCCAAACACTGGATCGAGGGGCCGGACGAGGGCGCGAAGGAGATCGATCTGTATCCGAAGCTGAGCGGTGTCCGCTCGGAAGACGAAGGCCTGTTCGTCATGCAGCACAAGTACTGGCAACAGCAGATGATCAAGGCCGTCAAGGCAGAACAGGATCGGCTGATCCACGCGGAGGGCGCGTAAATGACAATCTCCTACGAAGCCGTGCGCGATTTCCTTTACCGCGAAGCACGCTACCTCGACGACAAGCAGTGGGATAGTTGGCTGGAAATGTACGCGCCGGACGCCACTTTCTGGATGCCGGCCTGGGACGACCGCGACCAATTGACCGAAGACCCGCAGAGCCAGATCTCGCTGATTTGGTACGGCAATCGCGGTGGCCTAGAGGATCGGGTGTTCCGCATCAAGACCGAGCGCTCCAGTGCCACCATTCCGGACACCCGAACCAGCCACAACATCAGCAATGTGGAGCTGCTCGAACAGTCCGATGGCGTCTGTAAGCTGCGCTACAACTGGCACACCATGAATTATCGGTACAAGACGGTGGACCACTTCTTTGGCACCAATTTCTGCACTCTCGACACATGCGGCGAGACCCCGCTGATTACGGCCAAGAAGGTCGTGCTGAAGAACGACTACATCCGCCAAGTTATCGATGTATACCACGTCTGAGGTGCCGCCATGACACACAAGGTTGCACTGAACTTCGAAGACGGCGTCACTCGTTTCATCGATGCTAATACTGGCGAGACTGTTGCTGATGCAGCCTACCGCCAAGGCATCAATTTACCCCTGGACTGCCGAGACGGTGCATGCGGCGCCTGCAAATGCTTCGCTGAGAGCGGCCGCTACAGCCTCGGCGAGGAGTATATCGAGGATGCACTTAGCGAAGCCGAAGCCGAGCAGGGCTACGTGCTGACCTGCCAGATGCGCGCCGAAAGCGACTGCGTGATTCGCGTTCCGGCCGCATCGGACGTCTGCAAGACCCAGCAGGCCGGCTATCAGGCAGCGATCAGCAACGTGCGTCAGCTGTCCGAGAGCACCATCGCGCTGTCTATCAAAAGCGCATCGCTGAACCAGTTGGCGTTCCTGCCAGGCCAGTACGTCAATCTGCAAGTGCCGGGCAGCGACCAGACCCGCGCCTATTCCTTCAGCTCGCTGCAAAAGGATGGCGAGGTCAGCTTCCTGATCCGCAACGTGCCGGGCGGGCTGATGAGCAGCTTCCTGACCAGCCTCGCCAAGGTCGGCGATAGCGTCAGTCTGGCTGGTCCGCTGGGCGCGTTCTATCTGCGCGAGATCAAGCGGCCGCTGCTGTTGCTGGCGGGCGGTACCGGCCTAGCGCCGTTCACCGCGATGCTGGAGAAGATCGCCGAGCAGGGCGGCGAGCACCCGCTCCATCTGATCTACGGCGTCACCCATGACCACGACCTGGTTGAAATGGACAAGCTAGAGGCATTCGCCGCGCGCATTCCCAACTTCAGCTACAGCGCCTGCGTCGCCAGCCCAGACAGCGCCTATCCGCAAAAGGGCTATGTGACCCAGTACATCGAGCCCAAACACCTCAACGGCGGTGAGGTAGATATCTACCTTTGCGGTCCGCCACCGATGGTCGAGGCGGTCAGTCAGTACATCCGGGCACAGGGCATCCAGCCGGCCAATTTCTATTATGAGAAGTTCGCCGCCAGCGCCTAGAGGCTCCTTTGGTCCGCTTACTAGGTGAGCGGGCCTGTTTTATTCGGGCAGTAGGGCCCAGGTTCTCTGCGAACTTTCCCAAATTGCATCCGGGCTACACAACCGAGGTGGTTCATGAACAAACGTTTCCAGGGCAAGGTTGCCGTTATCACCGGCGCCGCCCAGGGCATCGGTCGCCGCGTGGCCGAACGGATGGCGGCCGAAGGCGGTCGGCTGCTGCTGGTCGACCGTTCCGAGCTAATACATGAGCTGGCCGACGAACTGGTCGGAGTCGCTGAGGTGCTGACCCTGACCGCCGACCTTGAGCAGTTCGCCGAGTGCCAACGGGTGATGGCGGCGGCGCTCGAGCGCTTCGGTCGTCTGGATATTCTGATCAACAACGTTGGCGGCACCATTTGGGCTAAGCCATTCGAGCATTACCAGGAACGCGAGATCGAGGCCGAAGTGCGGCGTTCACTGTTTCCTACCCTATGGTGCTGCCACGCCGCGCTGGCGCCCATGATCGAGCAGGGCAGTGGCGCCATCGTAAATGTTTCCTCCGTTGCCACGCGCGGGATCCATCGCGTGCCTTACGGCGCGGCGAAGGGTGGCGTTAACGCCCTTACCGCCTGTCTGGCCTTTGAAACCGCCGAGCGCGGCATCCGCGTCAACGCCACCGCACCGGGTGGCACCGAGGCGCCGCCACGGCGGATTCCGCGCAATAGCGCCGAGCCGAGTGAGCAGGAGAAGGTCTGGTACCAGCAGATCGTCGACCAGTCCCTCGACAGCAGCCTTATGAAACGCTACGGAAGCATTGACGAGCAGGTCGAGGCAATTCTGTTCCTTGCTTCTGACGCCGCCTCCTACATCACCGGTATAACTCTTCCGGTGGCAGGGGGAGACCTCGGCTGACCCTTATGTCTGGTTAAGAAGAGAAATCGACATGCGAAGAAGCAACGTACATAAGACCCCTGAGGCTCATTTCGGGGTTATGGCGGCATCACCCAGAGCTGTTGGGGGATACTTCCGTCATGTTTAGTGTATCTGGGATGAATATGAACAGTGCCGGCTACGAGGTGTTCGAAGTGCTAAGCGGCCAGTCATTCCGCTGTGCGGAGGGCCAGTCGGTACTGCGCGCCATGGAAGCCCAGGGCAAGCGCTGCATACCGGTGGGCTGTCGCGGTGGCGGTTGCGGCCTTTGTAGAGTGCGGGTGCTCAGCGGAGCCTACCGGAGCGGACGCATGAGCCGCGGTCACGTGCCGGCCAAGGCCGCCGCCGAAGGCCTGGCCCTGGCCTGTCAAGTGTTTCCGCAAACCGACTTGACCATCGAGTACTTTCGCCACGTTGGCGGAAACAAACCTGACAACATGAACTATGAAGAGGTGACGTCATGAACAAAGGTGTAATGCGACCGGGCCATGTGCAGCTGCGTGTACTGGACATGAGCAAGGCCCTGGAACACTACGTCGAGTTGCTGGGCCTGATCGAGATGGACCGTGACGACCAGGGCCGTGTCTATCTGAAGGCTTGGACCGAAGTGGATAAGTTTTCCCTGGTGCTACGCGAGGCTGACGAGCCGGGCATGGATTTTATGGGTTTCAAGGTTGTGGATGAGGATGCTCTCCGGCAACTGGAGCGGGATCTGATGGCATATGGCTGTGCCGTTGAGCAGCTACCCGCAGGTGAACTGAACAGTTGTGGCCGGCGCGTGCGCTTCCAGGCCCCCTCCGGGCATCACTTCGAGTTGTATGCAGACAAGGAATATACTGGAAAGTGGGGTTTGAATGACGTCAATCCCGAGGCATGGCCGCGCGATCTGAAAGGTATGGCGGCTGTGCGTTTCGACCACGCCCTCATGTATGGCGACGAATTGCCGGCGACCTATGACCTGTTCACCAAGGTGCTCGGCTTCTATCTGGCCGAACAGGTGCTGGACGAAAATGGCACGCGCGTCGCCCAGTTTCTCAGTCTGTCGACCAAGGCCCACGACGTGGCCTTCATTCACCATCCGGAAAAAGGCCGCCTCCATCATGTGTCCTTCCACCTCGAAACCTGGGAAGACTTGCTTCGCGCCGCCGACCTGATCTCCATGACCGACACATCTATCGATATCGGCCCAACCCGCCACGGCCTCACTCACGGCAAGACCATCTACTTCTTCGACCCGTCCGGTAACCGCAACGAAGTGTTCTGCGGGGGAGATTACAACTACCCGGACCACAAACCGGTGACCTGGACCACCGACCAGCTGGGCAAGGCGATCTTTTACCACGACCGCATTCTCAACGAACGATTCATGACCGTGCTGACCTGATGGTCCGGTACGACTTATTGCAGAGATTGTGCAGATGAAAGAAATCAAGCATTTCATTAGCGGTGCCTTCGTCGGTTCGGCCAGCGGCAAGCTGTTCGACAATGTCAGCCCGGCCAACGGCCAGGTGATCGGCCGCGTCCACGAGGCCGGCCGCGCCGAGGTCGACGCCGCGGTCAGGGCGGCACGCGCTGCGCTGAAGGGACCCTGGGGGAAGATGACGGTGGCCGAGCGCGCTGAGATTCTGCATCGCGTGGCCGATGGCATCACGGCGCGCTTCGGCGAGTTTCTCGAGGCCGAATGCCTGGACACCGGCAAGCCGAAGTCGCTGGCCAGCCACATCGACATTCCGCGCGGCGCGGCCAATTTCAAGGTGTTCGCCGACCTGCTCAAGAATGTTGCCAATGAAGCCTTCGAGATGGCCACCCCGGACGGCGCCGGTGCACTCAACTACGGCGTGCGCCGGCCCAAGGGGGTGATCGGGGTGATCAGCCCGTGGAACCTGCCGCTGCTGCTGATGACCTGGAAAGTCGGCCCGGCCCTGGCCTGCGGCAACTGCGTGGTGGTCAAACCATCCGAGGAAACCCCGCTGACCGCCACCCTGCTCGGCGAGGTGATGCAGGCCGCCGGTGTGCCGGCCGGCGTGTACAACGTGGTGCACGGTTTCGGCGGCGATTCGGCCGGGGCCTTCCTCACCGAGCACCCGGACGTCGACGCCTACACCTTCACCGGCGAGACCGGCACCGGCGAAACCATCATGCGCGCCGCGGCCAAGGGCGTGCGCCAGGTGTCGCTGGAGCTGGGCGGCAAGAACGCCGGCATCGTCTTCGCCGACTGCGATATGGACAAGGCCATCGAGGGCACCCTGCGCTCGGCCTTCGCCAACTGCGGCCAGGTCTGCCTGGGCACCGAGCGGGTGTATGTCGAGCGGCCGATCTTCGACGCGTTCGTCGCCCGCCTGAAGGCCGGCGCCGAAGCGTTGAAGATCGGCGAACCGAACGATCCAGAGGCCAATTTCGGCCCGCTGATCAGCCATAAGCACCGTGAAAAAGTCCTCAGTTACTACCAGCAGGCAGTCGACGACGGCGCCACCGTTGTCACCGGCGGCGGCGTGCCGGAGATGCCGGCGCACCTGGCCGGCGGCGCCTGGGTGCAGCCGACTATCTGGACCGGCCTGGCCGACGATTCGGCGGTGGTCACCGAGGAAATCTTCGGCCCCTGCTGCCATATCCGCCCGTTCGACAGCGAGGAGGAAGCCATTGAACTGGCCAACAGCCTGCCTTACGGCCTGGCCTCGGCGATCTGGACCGAGAACGCTTCGCGCGCCCACCGCGTCGCCGGGCAGATTGAGGCCGGCATCGTCTGGGTCAACAGCTGGTTCCTGCGCGACCTGCGCACCGCCTTCGGCGGCAGCAAGCAGTCGGGCATCGGGCGCGAAGGGGGTGTGCACTCGCTGGAGTTCTACACCGAGCTGAAAAACATCTGTGTGAAACTTTGAGGACCTGGTCATGAACGCACCGCAGCAAAGCCCTGAAATCGGTCGCGAAATCCTCGCCGCCGGCTACCGCACCAACCTGCATGATCAGGGCGAAGGCTTCCCGGCTCTGCTGATCCACGGCTCCGGCCCCGGCGTCACCGCCTGGGCCAACTGGCGCGGGATCATTCCGCAGCTGGCGCAGACGCGCCGGGTGATCGCCCCGGACATGCTCGGCTTCGGCTACAGCGAACGTCCGGCCGATGGCAAGTACAGCCAGGCGCGCTGGGTCGAGCATGCCATCGGCGTGCTCGACGCCCTCGGCATCCAGCAGGCCGACATCGTCGGCAACTCGTTCGGCGGCGGGCTGGCACTGGCACTGGCCATCCGTCACCCCGAGCGTGTGCGCCGGCTGGTGCTGATGGGCAGCGTCGGTGTGTCTTTCCCCATCACCGCAGGACTGGAAACAGCCTGGGGCTACACGCCGTCGCTGGCCAACATGCGCAGGCTGCTCGATCTGTTCGCCCACGACCGCACCCTGGTCAACGACGAGCTGGCCGAGCTGCGCTACCAGGCCAGCATCCGCCCCGGCTTTCAGGAGTCGTTCGCCGCGATGTTCCCGCCGCCACGGCAGAACGGAGTCGACGATCTGGCCAGCAACGAGACCGATATCCGCGCCCTGCCCAACGAAACCCTGGTCATCCACGGCCGCGAGGATCGGATCATCCCGCTGCAGGCTTCGCTGACCCTCGCGCAGTGGATTCCCAACGCCCAGCTACACGTGTTCGGCCAGTGCGGCCACTGGACCCAGATCGAACACGCCGAGCGTTTCGCCCGCTTGGTCGAGAATTTCCTCGCCGAGGCCGACGCCCTCCATTCCTGAGAGAGACCGATATGGACAAGACATTGATCAACGAACTCGGCGACGAGCTCTACCAGGCGATGGTCCAGCGCGAGACCGTCACGCCGCTGACCAGCCGCGGCTTCGACATCAGCGTCGAGGACGCCTACCACATTTCCCTGCGCATGCTGGAACGGCGCCTGGCCGCCGGCGAGCGGGTGATCGGCAAGAAGATCGGCGTCACCAGCAAGGCCGTGCAGAACATGCTCGGCGTGCACCAGCCGGACTTCGGCTACCTCACCGATGCCATGGTCTACAACAGCGGCGAAGCCATGCCGATCAGCGAGAAGCTGATCCAGCCGCGCGCCGAGGGCGAGATCGCCTTCATCCTCAAGAAGGACCTGATGGGGCCGGGCGTGACCAACGCCGACGTGCTGGCTGCCACCGAATGCGTGATCCCCTGCTTCGAAGTGGTCGATTCGCGCATCCAGGACTGGAAGATCAAGATCCAGGACACCGTGGCGGACAACGCCTCCTGCGGGCTGTTCGTGCTCGGCGACCAGGCCGTCTCACCGCGCCAGGTCGATCTGGTCACCTGCGGCATGCTGGTCGAGAAGAACGGCCAGCTGCTCTCCACCGGCGCTGGAGCGGCTGCGCTCGGCTCGCCGGTCAATTGCGTCGCCTGGTTGGCCAACACCCTCGGCCACTTCGGCATCGGCCTGAAGGCCGGCGAAGTGATCCTGTCCGGCTCGCTGGTTCCGCTGGAACCGGTCAAGGCCGGTGATTTCATGCGCGTCGAGATCGGCGGCATCGGCAGCGCCTCCGTGCGCTTCATCTGATCGAGGACAGCCTGATGAACAAGAAACTGAAAGTAGCGATCATAGGCCCAGGCAACATCGGCACAGACCTGATGATCAAGGTGATGCGCAACGCACAGTACTTGGAAATGGGGGCCATGGTGGGTATCGACCCGGCCTCCGATGGCTTGGCCCGTGCTCAGCGCATGGGCGTGGCGACCACCCATGAAGGCGTCGAAGGGTTGATCAACCTGCCGGAATTCGCCGACATCGATTTTGTCTTCGATGCCACTAGCGCCTCCGCCCATGTGCAGAACGATGCCTTGCTGCGTCGTGCTAAACCCGGCATCCGCCTGATCGACCTGACCCCGGCGGCCATCGGCCCCTACTGCGTACCGGTAGTGAATCTGGAAGAGCACCTCGCCAAACTCAACGTCAACATGGTCACCTGCGGTGGCCAGGCCACCATCCCTATGGTCGCCGCGGTCTCGCGTGTGGCCAAGGTGCATTATGCCGAAATCGTCGCCTCGATCGCGTCGAAATCGGCTGGTCCCGGCACTCGCGCCAATATCGACGAGTTCACCGAGACCACCAGCAAGGCCATCGAAGTGATTGGCGGCGCCGCCAAGGGCAAGGCGATCATCGTCATGAACCCGGCCGAGCCGCCGCTGATCATGCGTGACACGGTGTTTGTACTGTCCGAAACCGTCGACCAGGCACAGGTCGAGGCCAGCGTAGAGGAGATGACCAGCGCCGTGCAGGCCTACGTGCCGGGCTATCGTCTCAAGCAGAAGGTGCAGTTCGACGTGATTCCCGAATCCGCGCCGCTGCATATCCCAGGCCTCGGCACATTCAGCGGTTTGAAGACCTCGATCTACCTCGAAGTCGAAGGTGCCGCCCACTATTTGCCGGCCTACGCCGGCAACCTCGACATCATGACCTCCGCCGCGCTGGCTACCGCCGAACGCATGGCGCAGTCGCTGCTGAACGCCTGAGGACCGAACCATGACCTTCAACCCCGGCAAGAAACTCTATATCTCCGACGTAACCCTGCGCGACGGCAGCCATGCGATTCGTCACCAGTACTCGATCCAGAATGTTCAGGACATCGCCCGCGCGCTGGACAAGGCCCGTGTCGACTCCATCGAAGTGACCCACGGTGATGGCCTGCAGGGCTCCAGCTTCAATTACGGTTTCGGTGCGCACAGCGACCTGGAGTGGATCGAGGCCGCCGCCGATGTGATCCAGCACGCCCGGGTCACAGTGCTGCTGGTACCCGGAATCGGCACCGTGCATGACCTGAAAGCCGCCTATGACGCCGGCGCCCGCTCGGTGCGCGTGGCCACACACTGCACCGAGGCGGATGTCTCGCGACAGCACATTGAGTATGCCCGTGAACTGGGCATGGACACCGTCGGCTTTCTAATGATGAGCCACATGATTCCGGCTGAGCAACTGGCAGCGCAAGGCAAGTTGATGGAGACCTACGGCGCACAGTGCATCTACATGGCCGATTCCGGTGGCGCGATGAACATGAACGACATCCGCGACCGCATGCGCGCTTTCAAGGCGGTGCTGAATCCGCAGACCCAGACCGGCATGCATGCGCACCACAACCTCAGCCTCGGCGTGGCCAATTCCATCATCGCGGTGGAAGAGGGCTGCGACCGCATCGACGCCTCGCTGGCTGGAATGGGCGCTGGCGCCGGCAACGCGCCGCTGGAGGTGTTCATCGCCGCCGCGGAGCGCCTCGGCTGGAACCATGGCACCGATCTCTACACGCTGATGGACGCCGCCGACGATATCGTCAGGCCGTTGCAGGACCGTCCGGTGAGAGTTGATCGCGAAACCCTCGGCCTGGGTTATGCCGGGGTCTACTCCAGCTTCCTGCGCCACGCCGAGGTGGCAGCCGCGAAGTATGGGCTGAAGACCCTGGACATCCTCGTAGAACTGGGCAGGCGCCGGATGGTCGGTGGCCAGGAAGACATGATCGTCGACGTCGCCCTCGATCTGCTGGCAGCCCGCAAGGAGCAACAGGCATGAATCGTACCCTCAACCGCGAGCAGGTGCTGGCACTGGCCGAGCACATCGAGAACGCCGAACTGCAGGCCCATGACATCCACAAGGTCACCAATGATTATCCGGAGATGACCTTTGCCGATGCCTACGACATCCAGTGGGAAATCCGCCGCCGCAAGGAGGAGCGCGGCAACAAGATCGTCGGCCTGAAGATGGGCCTGACCTCCTGGGCGAAGATGGCACAGATGGGCGTGGAGACGCCGATCTACGGCTTTCTCGCCGACTACTTCAGCGTGCCCGACGGTGGCGTGGTGGATTGCTCCAAGCTGATCCATCCGAAGATCGAGGCGGAAATCGCGGTGGTCACCAAGGCACCGCTGGTCGGGCCTGGTTGCCATATCGGCGACGTGATCGCCGCGGTCGACTACGTGATCCCCACCGTCGAGGTAATCGACTCGCGCTATGAGAACTTCAAGTTCGACCTGATCAGCGTGGTGGCCGACAACGCCTCGTCGACCCGCTATATCACTGGAGGCCGCATGGCCAATCTCGAGGATGTCGACCTGCGCACCCTTGGCGTGGTGATGGAGAAGAACGGCGAGGTGGTGGAACTCGGTGCCGGTGCCGCGGTGCTCGGCCATCCGCTGTCCAGCGTGGCGATGCTCGCCAACCTGCTGGCCGAGCGCGGCGAGCACATACCGGCCGGCACCTTCATCATGACCGGCGGCATCACCGCCGCCGTCGCAGTAGCGCCGGGCGACAACATCACCGTGCGCTACCAGGGGCTTGGCAGCGTCTCCGCGCGCTTCGTCTGAGCCATCCGGCCGCCCTGCCCGGGCGGCCTCTTCTTCAGGAGGCACACCATGCCTATTGCCCAGATCCACATCCTTGAAGGCCGCAGCGACGAGCAGAAGGAAACCCTCATTCGGGAAGTCAGCGAGGCCATCTCGCGCTCCCTGGATGCGCCGCTGACCAGCGTGCGAGTGATTATCACGGAGATGGCCAAGGGCCACTTCGGCATCGGCGGCGAACTGGCCAGCAAGGTCAGACGCTGAAGTGGAGATGCCCAAGGGCACTTCGGGTCGAGGAACCCGACCTGCATTGGGACGCGGCCACGGAGAGCGCGGGCAAACGCCGGCACTATAGCCAGTGGAGTTTGTAAAACGCTATTTCAGAGCTTGGAGAGTGTCTAAGAAAGCCGGGGCGATGCCAACCCATCCCTTCTTCGGCTACGTTCGTAATCAAGCCACTTCCTTTTTGCATTGACGCAGGGTGTCGGAAGGCAACTCGCCGAACGCGCTCCTATAGTTTTCAGCGAAGCGTCCCAAATGTAAGAAGCCGTAGTCTAGGGCTATCTCAGTTATACTACGCACATTGGCACTGGGATCGTTCAAGCAGGCGCGGATGCTTTCGAGCTTGCGGTTGCGGATGTAGTTCTTCGGCGTGGTGCCGGCATGCTTCTCGAACAAATTGTAGAGCGAGCGTGGACTCATCATCGCCAGCTCCGCTAACCGCTCAAGGCTGATATTCCGTTTGAGATTCTCCTCAATGAATTGAACGACTCGCTCGAAAGACGGGTTACCTTTGCTGAAAATTTCACGGCTGACATTGCTGCCCAGCATTTCGAGCAGCTTGGAAGCGATGATCCCCGCATAGTGCTCTTGGACCCGAGGCATCGACTTTGTATGTTCCGCTTCGTCACAAACTAACCCGAGTAGATTGATAAAGCCATCGAGTTGCTGGAGATTGTGTCGCGCGGCGAAACGGATACCCTCCCTCGGCTTGTGCCAATTGTTGTCACTGCATGCCCGATCAAGGACCACTGAGGGCAATTTAACGATAAATTTCTCGCAATCTTCTGAATAGGTCAGGTCGGCTTGGTCATCCGGATTGAGCAGCAATAGTTCGCCCGGCGCAAAATAGTGCTCCTGGCCATGGCCACGCCACAGGCAATGGCCTTTGAGTATTATTTGCAGATGATAACAGGTCTCTAATCCAGGCGAGATTACCCTCACGCTACCGCCGTAGCTGATTCGACACAGGTCGAGGCATCCGAAGATTCTGTGGTGCAGCGTGCCTGCCGGGCGCCCGCCCTTGGGCAGGCGAATAGAGTGCGTACCGACATACTGGTTAACATAATCGGAGATTGCATAGGGCTCGGCGTGGACGAAGATCTGACTTTTCTCGTTCAATAAGCAAAAATCCATAGCTCACGGTTCTCTTATTTTAATGTGGGCTGCTTGGTGTGATGTAGAAAGGCGCCAAGTCGATGAAAATGCATCTCGACGTGATGCGTATACGGGTTACCCCCATTGCCACGTTGCGCCATCCTTTTTGCAATCAGTGACCACTTTTCCAAGCAAAAATAACGCCAAGCAGAACGAAGACGTTCTTTTTAAGAAGCGAGAACACCAGAAGTTCGTGCTGTCGGGGCATGCGGCGACGAATTGGCGGATAAAGGGGATCTGCGTTGAGGTGGATTTCAGTTAATCAATTGGTTAATCTTTCAGGACCACCTAAGCAAATGCTAAAGTGGCAGATGGAATGCTGAGCCGGCAAGCACAGGCCTTGACGTTGCAAGGTAGTCATGACCGCAGTGAGCCTCTGATGTTCCGCCGGGTGGATCATCCCGATAAAAACAAGAGGAAAACAAATGTCGCTTACATACAAACCCAAGATGCAGCATGAGGATATGCAAGACCTTAGCAGCCAGATCCGTTTCGTTGCCGCCGAAGGCAAGATCTGGTTGGGAGAGCAGCGCATGCTGCTAATGCAGCTATCTACGCTGGCCAGCTTCCGTCGCGAAATTATCAGCTTGATCGGCGTCGAGCGGGCCAAGGGTTTCTTCCTGCGGTTGGGCTATCAGTCCGGCCTGATGGATGCCGAGCTGGCACGCAAGCTGCGGCCGGCCATGCGCGAGGAGGAGGTGTTCCTGGCTGGGCCTCAATTGTATGCGCTCAAGGGGATGGTCAAAGTACGCTTGCTGACAATGGATATCGCCATCCGGGACGGACGTTTCAACGTGGAGGCCGAGTGGATTGATTCCTTTGAAGTGGATATCTGCCGAACTGAGCTGGGCCTGATGAATGAGCCCGTCTGCTGGACGGTGCTAGGCTATGCTAGCGGCTATGGTTCGGCATTCATGGGCCGCAGAATCATTTTCCAGGAAACTAGCTGTCGCGGGTGCGGTGACGATAAATGCATTATCGTCGGCAAGACCGCAGAAGAGTGGGGCGATGTCAGCAGTTTCGAAGCCTACTTCAAAAGCGACCCGATCGTAGACGAGCGCTACGAGCTGCAGACCCAGGTTGCCAACCTGCGCAACCGCCTGAAGCAGTACGATGGGCAGTATTACGGCATTGGCCATTCGCCAGCCTACAAGCGCATCTGTGAGACCATCGACAAGGCTGCACGCGGCAGGGTTTCGGTCCTGCTACTGGGTGAGACTGGGGTGGGCAAGGAGGTAATCGCGCGCAGCGTGCATTTGCGCAGTGAGCGCGCAGAGCAACCCTTCGTCGCGGTGAACTGTGCGGCAATTCCGCCGGATCTGATCGAGTCGGAACTGTTTGGTGTCGATAAGGGCGCCTATACGGGCGCGGTCAATGCACGCGCTGGACGTTTTGAACGGGCCAACGGCGGCACCATCTTTCTTGATGAGGTGATCGAATTGACGCCGAGGGCCCAGGCCACCCTGCTACGGGTATTGCAGGAAGGAGAGCTAGAGCGGGTCGGCGGCGACCGCACGCGAAAGGTCGACGTGAGGTTAATCACCGCAACAAACGAGAACCTGGAAGAGGCGGTCAAGATGGGGCGCTTTCGCGCAGACCTGTTCTTTCGGCTGAATGTTTTTCCCGTGCATATCCCGCCGTTGCGCGAGCGCGTGGAAGATATCCCGCTGCTGGTCGAGCATTTTCTTAGAAGGCACCATAAGGAATACGGTAAGAAGACTCTTGGCCTGTCTGATCGAGCGATGGAGGCCTGCCTCCACTACCAATGGCCAGGCAATATCCGCGAGCTGGAGAACGCCCTTGAGCGCGGGGTGATTCTTACCGAGAGCAACGAAAGCATCAATGTCGAGTCGCTGTTCCCGGGGTTGGCGACGGCTACCGAAGGCGACAGGCTATCGAGCGAGGGCCGGTTGGAGGAGGAGTCCGGTGACAGTTGGTTTAGGCAAATTATCGACCAGGGCGTCAGCCTCGAAGATCTCGAAGCGGGTTTAATGCGCACGGCCATGGACCGTTGTGGGCAGAATATCTCACAGGCGGCGCGGTTGCTGGGATTGACCCGCCCGGCAATGGCCTATCGACTTAAGAAGCTTGACCCCAGCTTATCTGTGAAAGCAATGGGCCGATAGCTGCTTTGCGCCAGGTTTGGGCCTTTCTAAGGTCCTTCGCGGATTCTGGGGAAAGAGCGAGTTGACAGGCAGGGGAGTGGGTAAATTGGCAGTCGCTCAACATCCCAACCCCCACACCCTGCTGTCGCCGTGCATCCTATTGATCTTGCCGCTTTCTGGCCAGGCTACGACGTCGTCGCCTCTCGCCCCGTAGCTGAAAATACCCTGCTGATCGAGCTCGAACCCCAGGCCACGCGAGTGCCCCGGTGTGGGCGCTGTCTAGAGCCCTGTCCGTTGATTCACGAACGGCGTCTACTCCACGTGCGTGACCGCGACCTGCTGGATCAGCGGGTGCTGCTCCAATTCAATTGCCCGTGCGTCGCGTCGACTGCCTGCGTTGTTGTGGGCGGGTGACCGAACGGATCGATTGGCTGGAGCCGGCTTCCCGCCTGACTCGACGTTTGCAAGCCTGGCTCGAGGGCTTGTTGCGGATACTGCCCATGAGCCACGTCAGCCAGTTCACCGGCCTGCATTGGCACACCCTCAAGGCCCTCGACAAACGCCGCCTGGAAGCGGAGGCAGGCGCCATCGAGCCGGGCGACGTCCGGCGCCTGGGGATGGACGAGTTCGCCCTGGACCAGCGCCATCGCTACGCCACGGTGATCATGGATGCGGAGCGAACACGCGTGCTGTGGGTCGGCCACGGCACCAGTCGCCAGGCGATTCGCCCATTCTTCGAGTGGCCCGGTGAGCATTGCCAGCACATCGAGGCGGTCGCCATGGACATGAACACCGCTTTCGACCTGGAAGTGAAGCGGCACTGCCCTCAAGCCGAAGTGGTGTACGACAATGTTCCATGGGGTGGCGCGCTACGGTCGTGAGGTGATCGACCGTATCCGCGTCGACCAGGCCAACCTCCTGCGCGATAACAAAACAGCGCGCAAGGTGGTGGTCAAGCGCAGCCGCTGGCTGCTGCTGCGCAACGCTGAGAACCTCAAGGACGGCCAAGCCGTGCAGTTGCAGGAGTTGCTCGCCGCCAACCAGCCGTTGGCTACGGTCTATCTGCTCAAGGACGCACTGAAGGAAGTCTGGTACGCCCCGAGCGTATGGGAAGGCTGGCAACGCTGGCGGGCCTGGCTACGGCATGCCCGTGACAGGGGCTTAGCGCTTCGCCAAAAACCTCAGGCGCTATATCCGCGGCATCCTCGCCAGCGCCCGTTTTCCCATGCATACCAGCCTGCTGGAGGGCGTGAACAACCGTATCAAGGTGATCAAGCGCATGGCCTATGGTTTCCGGGGCTCGGACTACTTCTTCCTGAAAGTCAAGGCTGTCTTCCCCGGGAAAGCGCGATGAACCTTTTTTATCGCTGCCTTGATCAAATCGACAGGTGGTTATGCGCGATTGATGATTTGCTCAAATACAGCCAGCGTGCTGTAGATTTTCTCTCATACCCCCCCCTTTCTTTTTTACAAAGAAAATCAATAATTTAGATGAAATAAGGGGATCGGTATAAGCAATGGCATGGCGGTTGCTAGCTATACGAGACTTAAAATAAAAATAGTGGAGACCCTTCAATGTTGTATTTTCTCAACTCTGTTCAGATTGGTTGCTTTCGCCATGTATATCCTCAAAGCGGGCCAGCCGTAGCCGTTACGCCTGGAGTCTGTGACGCTGGCCTAGTGCTTTCTGAGGGCGAGCCCAAGCAGGCTAGCCCGACCACCAATTTTGGTGAGGCCAAGGTCATTGGCGTGCGTGCGACTTTGCGCACCATTTTCGTCGCAGTTATCGGCTTCATCTCTCGTGATAGGGGTTATAGATGCCAGTCCAACGGTGCGGCTGCATCAATCTTCAATCTCATCGCTAACCTCAACCGACTATATGCCCAGGTCTGCAACGATATATCCAGCCTGTCGCGCATTCGCTCGAGCCTTAGTCATCTACCGCAGTCACAGCTGCAGCGACATTACTAACTAGTCGTGTCGATCTCGGAAGCTGTGCGTTTGTTGCCGAGAACTTGGCTGCATGTGATGCATTAAGTGATTTGATATCGACGTCCTTGCTACCTATAACATTTGACGTCTACATAGGTGATTCAATGCTCGCGATAAGGAAAACTAAAGCAGGGCCAGGAGGGCTATCTGTCGATGATGTGGCCGCCCCTAAAGAGGCCCACAGTACTGACGTGCTGGTGAAAGTTGAAGCGGCCGGTATCTGTGGTACTGACTTGTTGATCTATAAATGGGGCGAGTTCGCCAAAAGAATGAAACTCCCCACTATCTTGGGTCATGAAGTTAGCGGGGTGATTGAACAGGTCGGATCTGACGTTAAAGGTCTAAGGCCTGGGATGCGCGTCAGTCTGGAGAGTCATCTCCCTTGTGGAACGTGCTACACGTGTCGACGCGGTTGGGCGCATGTTTGTCCTAAGACGCGGTATCCGGGGGTCGACTTTGATGGAGGCTTCGCGTCTTTCGTTGTGGTTCCGGAAAGCGTGTGTTGGCCGGTGCCGTGCGGAATTCCTCCGCTCCAGGCGGCAATGATGGAGCCGTTCGGGCTTGCGGTGCATGCAAGTCTGGAGGGTTCTGGGGTTTCGGGATTGAATGTTCTTGTTTCTGGTTGCGGTCCGATCGGACTTATGAACATTGCAGCCGCCAAAGCACTGGGAGCAAGCAAGGTCATTGCAACGGACATTCATCCTCTGCGCCTCACTGCAGCAGCCAAAATGGGGGCGGATGAATGCATTAATGCAGCTGAAGAGAGCGTTTATAAGACTGTGCGTTCGCTGCTCGGTGAGAGGGGAGTAGATGTTGCAATTGACTATTCTGGGCAAGCAGCGGCGTTAAAGGAGCTTATTCAATCCATCACCCATGGTGGTGAGTTGCGACTGATGGGCGTCCCGTCACATGATATTTTGCTCAACTTAGAGGAGTGGCTTTTCAAAGGCCTTATTGTACGTGGCCTGCATGGCAGGCGTCTGTATGAAACATGGGAGCGTTCAACTAGCTTATTGGTTACAGGGCGTGTTGATTTGTCTTCGCTCGTATCGCATCGATTGCCACTATCGGCGGCAGAGGATGCGTTCGAAATGGCCCTAAATGGTCAGTCCTTGAAAATCCTGTTTGAGCCCAATGGCTCATGTATCTAATTTATAACTTTGAAGTTAAGGAGGCATAATTATGCGGGAAACAAAAGAGCAGCCTATCTGGTACGGGAAGGTGTTTAGTTCTAATTGGGTAGAGGCGCGGGGAGGTGTTGCCAATGTTGTCGATCCGTCCAATGGAGACATTCTTGGCATTACGGGTGTTGCTAACGGCGAAGATGTCGATGCTGCTGTGAACGCAGCTAAGAGAGCGCAAAAGGAATGGGCCGCAATACCATTTAGTGAAAGAGCCGCCATTGTCCGCAAGGCTGCCGAAAAACTAAAGGAGCGCGAGTATGAATTCGCCGATTGGAACGTACGGGAATGCGGCGCAATTCGTCCGAAGGGCTTATGGGAGGCCGGAATTGCGTATGAGCAAATGCATCAAGCTGCGGGTCTAGCTTCTTTGCCTAACGGTACATTGTTTCCATCGGCAGTTCCAGGGCGCATGAATCTTTGTCAGCGCGTTCCAGTTGGCGTGGTCGGCGTAATTGCACCTTGGAATTTCCCGTTGTTTCTAGCAATGCGTTCGGTAGCACCAGCCTTAGCGTTGGGTAATGCGGTGATCTTAAAGCCCGACCTTCAGACTGCTGTCACCGGGGGGGCGCTCATTGCCGAAATCTTTTCCGACGCTGGCATGCCGGACGGTGTTCTTCACGTTCTTCCTGGTGGAGCGGACGTAGGAGAGTCAATGGTTGCGAACTCCGGAATTAACATGATTTCTTTTACCGGGTCCACACAGGTGGGCCGGTTGATCGGAGAGAAATGCGGGAGAATGCTGAAAAAGGTTGCGCTTGAACTGGGTGGTAACAATGTCCACATCGTGTTGCCTGACGCCGATTTAGATGGGGCTGTCAGCTGCGCTGCTTGGGGTACGTTCTTGCATCAGGGCCAAGTGTGCATGGCCGCCGGACGTCATTTAGTACATAGGGACGTTGCCCAGCAATATGCAGAGAAACTGGCGCTACGTGCGAAGAACTTAGTGGTGGGGGATCCAAACTCGGATCGAGTGCATCTCGGCCCACTTATCAATGATAAACAGGTAGTTCGCGTCCACGCGCTCGTCGAATCTGCACAAAGCGCCGGTGCTAAGGTTTTGGCGGGAGGTACATATCAAGATCGCTACTACCAAGCTACCGTAATCATGGACGTGAAGCCGGAGATGGAGGTTTTCAAATCTGAAATTTTCGGCCCGGTGGCTCCGATCACTGTATTTGACAGTATTGAAGAGGCGATTGAATTAGCAAACTGTTCGGAGTATGGGTTGGCCGCATCTATCCATACTAGGGCGTTGGCGACTGGTCTAGACATCGCAAAGCGTCTAAATACCGGTATGGTCCATATTAATGACCAGCCAATTAACTGTGAGCCGCATGTTCCCTTCGGAGGAATGGGTGCCTCGGGTAGCGGAGGCCGGTTTGGCGGACCTGCAAGTATTGAAGAATTTACTCAATCTCAATGGATTAGTATGGTTGAGAAGCCAGCTAATTACCCATTCTGAGTCGACAATAATAAAGTAGGAGGATATATGGACACGCTTCGTTATTACCTGATTCCTGTTGTTACTGCTTGCGGGCTGATCGGATTTTACTATGGTGGCTATTGGGTTTGGCTTGGGGCGGCAACATTCCCTGTACTGATGGTGCTTGATGTCATTTTACCGAAGGATTTTTCGGCCAGAAAGGTAAGTCCCTTTTTCGCAGACCTTACCCAGTATTTGCAGTTACCATTAATGATCGGTCTATATGGGCTCCTTGTCTTTGGAGTTGAAAACGGGCGTATCGAACTTAGTGAGCCGTTACAAGTGGCAGGGTGCATTCTTTCTTTGGCTTGGCTTAGTGGTGTGCCAACTCTTCCGGTTTCGCATGAGTTGATGCATCGTCGCCACTGGTTGCCTCGGAAAATGGCGCAGCTATTGGCTATGTTTTATGGTGATCCGAACCGAGACATTGCCCATGTCAACACGCATCACCTTTACTTAGATACGCCTCTCGATAGCGATACTCCGTACCGTGGTCAGACAATTTACAGTTTCGTGATCAGTGCGACAGTTGGTTCCGTCAAAGATGCGATAAAGATTGAGGCTGAAACTTTACGTAGAAAAGGACAGTCACCGTGGAATTTGTCCAACAAAACATATCAATATGTCGCACTCCTGCTCGCTCTGCCTGGCCTGGTTGCTTATCTGGGCGGGCCAGCATTAGGGTTGGTTACGATTGCTTCGATGATTATTGCGAAAGGGATAGTCGAGGGTTTTAATTACTTTCAACACTATGGTTTAGTACGCGATCTAGATAAGCCTATCCTCCTGCACCACGCGTGGAATCATATGGGAACAATTGTGCGCCCGCTGGGTTGCGAAATTACTAACCATATCAATCATCATATTGACGGCTATACACGGTTCTATGAGTTGCGTCCGGAAAAAGAAGCCCCGCAGATGCCTTCGCTCTTTGTGTGTTTCCTTCTAGGGCTTATTCCGCCTCTTTGGTTCGCTCTCATTGCAAAACCAAAGTTGAAAGATTGGGACCAGCGGTACGCAACTCCAGGTGAGCGCGAACTGGCTATGGCTGCTAATAAAAAAGCGGGATGGCCACTGTGGTGTGAAAGTGAACTGGGTCGGGTGGCTAGCATTTGATAATACAGGCAGTCTAAACCGTTTCGACTGAGACCGTAGATAAGCGAAGAGCGAACGAACTCTACGGTCTCTTTTTGAAAAAAACGTTCCAAATGGGACAAAGTTTCCGTTTTTTCTAATTAACGGGCGTCTAACTGAGCGATGGGTTTATGAATGAGTTTTTTTAAGAAAATCTCTGGTTTATTTGTGCCGCCTCCGGAATCTACCGTTTCAGTCAGAGGGCAGGGGTTTCAGTTTAAGGTGTCACGCGGGCAAACCATTCTGGAAAGCGCTCTGCATCAAGGAATTGCCTTTCCGCATGATTGCAAAGTGGGATCTTGTGGGACATGTAAATATAAACTGATATCTGGCAGGGTGAATGAGTTGACCTCTTCTGCTATGGGTCTGAGTGGCGATCTGTATCAGTCCGGCTATCGTTTGGGTTGTCAATGCATACCAAAAGAAGATCTCGAGATAGAGCTAGACACAGTGCTCGGGCAGGCGTTAGTTCCAATAGAAACGAGTGCCTTGATTAGTAAGCAGAAACGGCTGGCGCACGATATAATCGAGATGGAAGTAGTGCCCGATAAGCAGATAGCCTTCTACCCCGGCCAGTATGCAGATGTAGAATGTGCAGAATGCTCTGCTGTAAGGAGTTATTCTTTTTCCGCTCCGCCCCAACCTGATGGCTCCCTGAGCTTCCATGTTCGCCTTGTCCCAGGTGGAATTTTCAGTGGTTGGCTATTTGGTGGCGATCGTACGGGGGCAACACTAACCCTGCGAGCGCCTTATGGGCAGTTCGGACTCCATGAGAGCAATGCGACAATGGTCTGCGTAGCCGGCGGAACGGGGCTTGCTCCAATTAAATGTGTTTTGCAGAGCATGACCCAGGCCCAGCGAAAGCGTGATGTGTTGTTGTTCTTTGGAGCTCGTCAACAACGTGACCTATATTGCCTCGACGAAATAGAAGCGCTGCAGTTCGATTGGGGTGGGCGCTTCGAGTTAATTCCAGTTTTGTCCGAAGAGTCTTCTACGTCGTCATGGAAAGGGAAGCGGGGCATGGTGACCGAGTATTTTAAGGAATACCTCACGGGGCAGGCTTATGAAGGATACCTTTGCGGGCCGCCGCCTATGGTGGACGCTGCCGAGACCGAGCTCGTTCGACTTGGTGTTGCGCGGGAATTAGTGTTTGCGGACCGTTTTTATAATAGACCTCCTTGCTAGCAGTAGCAGAAGCTTACAAGTTTAACTGTGGTTCGATGCATAGTCTAGCTTACGGTATTCGAGCTAATCGGTGAGTTAATGATTGGAATCGTCTTGCGGCCAAAAATTGATGGCAGTGAGATAAATAGGTTGTTGTCCAAAAGGTTGGTAAAGATCGGTTTATAACTTTAGTCTAAAATAAAGAGGGAGATGGAAATGGAAATCAAAGCAGCAATAGTTCGCCAAAAAAATGGCCCGTTCTTACTTGAGCATGTAGCTCTTAATGAGCCAGCTGAAGATCAGGTTCTCGTTAGATTGGTTGCAACCGGGCTGTGTCATACGGATCTGGTTTGTCGCGATCAGCATTATCCGGTTCCACTACCGATGGTATTTGGGCATGAAGGGGCTGGTGTGGTTGAGCGGGTTGGGTCCGCGGTCAAAAAGGTTCAGCCGGGCGACCATGTTGTTTTGACATTTTATACCTGCGGGAGTTGTGATGCTTGTCTTTCCGGAGACCCTACCAGTTGTGCAAACTCATTTGGCCCTAACTTTATGGGGCGCTCGGTAACCGGGGAGTGCACCATCCACGATCACCAAGGGGCAGAGGTGGGAGCAAGCTTTTTTGGGCAGTCCTCCTTTGCGACATATGCGCTATCTTATGAACGTAACACTGTGAAGGTTACAAAAGACGTACCGCTTGAGTTGCTTGGGCCTCTTGGTTGTGGCATTCAAACTGGCGCAGGGTCTGTTTTGAATGCGCTTAATCCGCCAGCGGGTTCTGCTATCGCAATTTTTGGTGCTGGGGCAGTTGGTCTTTCGGCCGTGATGGCTGCCGTTGTAGCAGGTTGTACCACCATCATCGCTGTCGACGTTAAGGAAAACCGGCTGGAACTAGCCAGTGAACTTGGGGCGACGCACATTATTAACCCGGCCGCTAACGATCCCATTGAGGCGATCAAAGAGATATTCGCTGACGGTGTTCCGTATGTATTGGAGACTAGCGGTTTGCCCGCCGTGCTTACGCAGGCGATCCTCAGCTCTGCTATAGGCGGTGAGATCGGTATTGTAGGTGCGCCACCTATGGGGGCCACAGTTCCCGTTGACATTAACTTCCTGCTATTCAATCGTAAGCTTCGTGGAATCGTTGAGGGTCAGTCCATCTCGGATATTTTTATTCCCAGGTTGGTGGAGCTTTATCGTCAGGGAAAGTTTCCGTTTGACAAGCTGATTAAGTTTTATCCTTTTGATGAAATCAATCGAGCCGCCGAAGATTCGGAAAAAGGCGTGACGCTTAAGCCGGTACTCCGGATTGGTTGACGCGTGCTGGTAGAAATGCGCGGCCCGTGTGGAACTTTTCCAGCGTTGCGTAGAGAATGTGTTGTTCGATGTTGTGTTCCCCATATAAAAACGTTAATAAACGGTGAAGCATATGAAAATAAAAAATTTACCCAATAAAGTAATTAGTGGTGCGATCTTGGGTATCGCATCAAGCCATGCGATAGCGACGGATGGTTTGTTCTTGGAGGGCTTTGGAGCAATTTCTAGGAGCATGGGTGGAACGGCTGTTGCGCATTATGTCGGGCCCGCGTCAATGATGGTCAACCCAGCGACCATGGATTTATCTGATTCTGCCGGCGAACTGTTGCTCGGATTCGATCTTATCACTACAGACATTGGCGCCACTAACCCGGAGACCGGGGAACATGTGTCGTCGAGTGACCATTCGAACAACAGAGGTCCCTATGTTGCCCCCCAGTTTGCTTATATCCACAAGGTTTCCAACTGGACCTTCGGTGTGGGCGTGTTTGCACAAGCCGGTGTAGGGGTGGAATATGGGAATGACAGTTTTTTGTCGCGCGGTGATGTTGGTGGAAAGGGTTATGCTGCCGGGGCGGATACCGGTCTTGAAAATGCTAGCCGTTTGTTTATCCTTGATATACCTTTTGCTGCGAGCTTTAAAGTTAACGATCGCCTGACCATTGGCGGTTCACTTGATGCCAAGTGGACTGGCTTG
>NVWL01000008.1 GCA_002733645.1 Oceanobacter sp. | reverse complement strand
CGCCGAGAAGAGAGGATCGTAAGGAGAAACCTCTCCTTGCATGGGGCCGGGGGCGAAGCCCCGAAAGGGAGTTGAGTTTGAGGGTTGGGTTTGAGAGCTTAGCTTTAAATAAACGCGCTTAAATAAAATGAGCAGTTGGAGTGACGCATATCACTCCAAACTGTTTGACAGCAGTGGCAAATTAACCGCTTTTTTAACTACTCGAAATAATACGCTTCAAGATCCTTTTCGAGCACCTTGCGTTCAAGGTGAGCCTCTATCGCTCGGCGTGCCATTAATTTTTTGGGAGCGGTAGACTCTTTGTTAACTACAATATTGCCGTTTTTATCAAAAGTAACCGTTTCATCTGAACTAACTTTTTTTGCTGCTTCCATCACAAATCCCCTTGGGCTCACATGTCCGATTGCGATTATCGTTATTGTTGTTTACAGACAGATTACACGAAGTGACTGTCGAGAAAACAGGTATATCGCGCCATTGAGTGACTTATCGGCACATGGGGGGAATTCTTAAGAGAATGGCAGCTTTGGCCTAATTAGACATCGATTCGCAATGATTTAATACTGCGTTTAATGGCATTTAAGTGGGCAGAGAAATCGGGGCCGCGCCTTTGTGTGACCGCAACGGCTAGCATATCAATGACCATAAGATGAGCGATGCGAGAGGTCATGGGAGTGAACTGTTCTGTGTCTTCTTCAATATTGATATGTATGGGCAAATCAGCGGCTTCGCTGACCGGAGTGTGTTGAGGAGCAAGACTTACAACAAGAGCGTCATGCTGCTGAGCAAGTGCGATTGAGTGCATTAAATCTCGAGTGCGGCCACTTTGTGAGATAGCAACAACGACGTCTTTTTCACCAAGGGTGACCGCCGACATAGATTGCATATGTGGGTCGCTGTAGGCGGCGGTGGCTACTTGTAAGCGAAAGAACTTATGTTGTGCATCCGTTGCTACTGCCCCAGAAGCGCCAAAGCCATAAAATTCAACGCGCTGAGCATTACTGATTGCGTTTGCTGCGGCAGCGACTTGGCTTGGAAGTAAGAGCGTCTTAATTTGGTGCAGTCGTTGAATGGTCGTATCGGCGATTTTTGAACAAATGTCTTCAATACTGTCGTCGGCAACAATGGCAAACTGGCCGATGTTGTTGGTGACGGCGGTTTCCTGTGCAATACGAACTTTAAACTCCTGAAAACCGTTACAGCCAATTGCACGACAAAAACGCACAATGGTGGGTTCACTGACTTGCGCTTCTTGAGCAAGATCAACGATGCGCATATGCATGACTTGTTCCGGCTGTGACAGCACAAAGTCAGCGACCTTAACCTCGGACTTTCTGAGGCTTGAACGCGCTTTACTGATCTCACCGAGAATCGGTTGGTTTTTCACGGAAACGTACTCGTATTTTTATAGAGTGATTATACGAAGCATTGAGCAAAATAAGTAACCTTTGAATGGCGTCACTTCACACTTCTGCAAACTCAACATAGTTATTCAGAGATTAGAGCATTCTGTTAGACTTGCAGCCCATGGATATCTCATTACTTCTTGATCAATTAAACGACGGCCAGCGCAACGCTGTTGCCGCCAGTTCGCCACACCAATTGGTGTTGGCCGGTGCCGGTTCGGGTAAAACCCGAGTGCTGGTGCATCGTATCGCTTGGCTGTTAAAGGTTGATAACATTTCGCCATTTTCAGTGATGGCTGTGACATTTACCAATAAGGCAGCGCGAGAAATGCGCAACCGTATTGAACAGGTGCTAGACGAGCCATCAAACGGCTTGTGGGTAGGCACTTTTCACGGCTTAGCGCATCGCTTATTAAAGCAACATTGGCGCGAAGCCAAGCTGCCACAGTACTTTCAGGTACTCGATAGCGATGATCAGTTGCGTGTCGTGAAGCGTTTAATGAAAGCGCACAACATTGATGACAGCCGCTATCCGCCAAAGCAGCTGCAGTGGTTTATGAATGGTCAAAAAGACGAAGGTCGCCGTGCTGCCCATGTCATTCCATCTGCCGACCCCTTTGCTAGCCAAATGCGCGACTTTTACTTTATCTACGAAGAGCACTGTCAAAATAACGGACTGGTAGACTTCGGCGAAATCTTATTGCGCGCACACGAATTATGGCTGCACAATCCAGAGTTATTAGCGCATTACCAAAGCCGTTTCCGCAATATTCTGGTGGACGAGTTTCAAGACACCAACAACATTCAATACGCTTGGATTCGCTTGTTAGCAGGCAATACTGTGTCGGTCATGGTGGTGGGGGATGACGATCAGTCTATCTACGGCTGGCGTGGTGCCAATATCGGTAATATTCGTCATTTTCAAGAAGATTTTCCGCAAGCGGAAATGATCAAGCTAGAGCAAAACTACCGCTCCACGGCGAATATTCTTGCCGCTGCTAATGCTGTGATTGCCAATAACCAAGGGCGTTTAGGCAAAGAGCTACGCACTGATGGTGAAGACGGCGAACCGATTACCTTGTATAGCGCGTTTAACGAGCAAGATGAAGCTCGTTATATCGCCGATCTTGTTGATGAATGGGCACGAGCTGGGCGAGCGCGCACGGACATGGCGATACTGTATCGTTCTAATGCGCAATCTCGAACATTAGAAGAAGCGTTATTGCGTTCCGGGATTCCCTATCGCATTTATGGCGGCCAGCGATTTTATGAGCGTCTCGAAATTAAAAATGCCCTCGCGTATTTGCGCTTGATATTAAATCGAGAAGACGACGAAGCCGTAGAGCGTGTAATAAATGTACCCGCCCGCGCGATTGGCGAAAAAACCGTCGAATCATTGCGTGCGATTGCGCGGGATGAGGGCTGTTCGTTATGGGCAGCGTTGCAAAAAGCGCTCGATCACAACAGTTTGCCTAAACGAGCCACCGCTGCAGTTGGCAGCTTTATGGATTTGGTCGAAGAGTTGTCTGTGGGGGCCGATGACTTACCCCTACATGAACTGGTCGGAAACGTCGTTCAGCAATCAGGCTTACTAGAGCACCACCGCAAAGAAAAAGGCGAAAAAGGGCAGGCGCGTGTTGATAACCTTGAAGAACTTGTCACCGCTGCGCGCCAGTTTGATCCAGACTTTGTCGATGAAGACGAAGAAGAAAGCGCCTTAGTTAACTTCTTAACCAGTGCCGCCTTAGAAGCAGGCGAAGGGCAGGCCGACGAATACGACGATGCCGTGCAATTAATGACATTGCACTCGGCCAAAGGCTTAGAGTTCCCGCAGGTGGTATTAGCGGGTGTTGAAGAAGGTTTATTCCCGCATAAAATGTCACTCGATGAAGCGGAAGGTCTTGAAGAAGAGCGCCGTCTTGCCTATGTAGGCATTACCCGAGCGATGGAAAAATTAATCATTACCTACGCCGAAAGTCGCCGTTTATACGGACAAGAAAATTTCAGTACGCCATCGCGTTTTATTCGAGAAATCCCGAGCGAATTAGTCCAAGAAGTACGATTAAAAAATAGCGTTACTCGACCTATGTCATCTCGAAATACAAAACCCTCAACCTTCGCAAAACCAGATTTTGTACAAGAACAATATCCTTACGCGCTAGGCCAGCGTGTGCATCACGAAATGTTTGGTGAAGGCACCGTATTGCAATTTGAAGGTCAGGGCGCAGGGCTGAGAGTACAAGTTAATTTTGATGACGCAGGCAGTAAGTGGCTCGTGGCAAGTTTCGCAAAGCTTGATGTACTGTAAGCAGTGAGCATTAAAAATTAAACGGACGCGCATAGCGCACAATAATAAAAGCAGGAGATCTCAATGAAACTGAAACAACTTATAGTGGCGGCACTTGCCACCTTAGTGTTGGCTGGATGTAATCAAGATTGCGCACCACAAGACGGTGCCGCCAATGCTATCGCTCCGCAAGAAACCATTAAATGGAAACTCGTGACTTCATGGCCAAAAAACTTCCCCGGCTTAGGCACTGCGCCTGAGCGCTTCGCGGATAAAGTGGCTGAGTTATCTGGTGGCCGCCTTGAGATCAAAGTCTACGGTGCGGGCGAACTCGTACCAGCATTACAAGTGTTTGATGCGGTATCACAAGGCACTGCAGAAATGGGTCACAGTGGCGCGTATTACTGGAAAGGCAAAACTCCAGCGGCACAGTTTTTCACCTCAGTGCCGTTTGGTTTAACCGCACAAGAGATGGATGGCTGGATTCAGTACGGTGGCGGTCAAGAGTTGTGGGAAGAAGTGTACGCTCCGTTTAATCTTCTGCCGCTACCGGGTGGTAATACCGGCGTGCAAATGGGTGGTTGGTTTAATAAAGAAATTAACAGTGTCGATGATCTTAAAGGTCTGAAAATGCGTATTCCGGGCTTAGGTGGCGAAGTACTTGCTCGTGCAGGCGGCACACCCGTTACGTTACCGGGCGGTGAATTATTTACCTCACTGCAAACCGGCGTGATTGACGCCACTGAATGGGTAGGCCCTTATAACGACCTCGCTTTTGGTTTATACAAAGCCGCAGAATATTACTACTACCCAGGCTGGCATGAGCCGGGCTCCATGATGGAATTCACCATCAACAAAGATGCATTTGCTAAATTACCTGCGGATTTACAAGCCATTGTTCGAGTTACAGCGGCAGCAATTAATGACGACATGCTGGCGGAATACACCACGCGTAATCAGTCTGCCTTGGTTGAATTAATAGAAAAGCATAATGTCGATGTTCGCCCGTTTCCGGATGATGTTTTGCAAAAGTTGCAGTTATTATCAGACGAAGTTGTTGCGGAAGTAGCGGCGGCGGATCCTATGTCTGGCAAAGTATATAAATCGTTTAAAGCGTATCGCGATAAAGTGAAGGCATATCATGCGGTGACTGAGCAGGCGTACATAAATGCGCGTGATTGATTGTTCGATTTGTTTTTACTCTTAATAAAGGCCCGGTATTTATCGGGCTTTTTTGTGAGCGTTATTTAACCTTGCGGGGGTGGCTATTCTATTGAATTAGCTCTTCTCTATGTTATTCTGCGAATAGACAGGGACATCACCAAGGACACCCCATGGAAATACAGTTTTTAGCCAATCAAGAAGCCAGCTTCGAAGGAACCACTTGGAAGCAAATTAGTCCACCAGATCAAGGTATGCGAGTTTTCGTCCGAAAGAGCGAAGAATCAAATTACAACCGCTTGCGTAACGAAGCAAAAAAAGATTACCACGCCAGATACCTCTTTAATGAGCTGATGAGTCTGAATAATCGTCATGGCTTAACTCGCAGTATCGTCAGTCGATTTCGCCAAGATCAATGCAATTTGCAGCTCGAAGGCGGCTTTATTGATTACAGCATGCTCAGCGGTTGTGTGTTTATTAAAGATTATGGAGTTACGCATTCTAGAGGTGAAGATAAGCCGGGTTTATATAATGTTGATTTCAAGGAAGAAACCCCGAAGTTAACACCTTCGAAGCATATCTCAACTCAGCATATTGCGGTGAATGGCGCATTTAAAGATGCAGAATCAGCAGCGATAAAGTTGCCTGAATTCATTGAACGAGGTTATAAATCAGAAACCACGCGAGATACTTTAAAAGACTCTGGCTACAACCTATTTTACAACGACTGTGGTCCGGGCATCCGTTCGGACTTTCGTCAGTTTTTTGATACCAGTAATGTTCGTGGTGGCACCGAGGTAGCTAAGAAGCTAGCTCAATTGATTCAGATCGAAGCCAAGCACGATAAGGAGACCTGCTGGACCTTACACGAAAAAGGCCATGCGGTCTTTAAGCGAGCATTGCAGTTAGCACTGGCGGAAATTAGCCCAGCTGATAAAACACGACTGGCAAAACATAAAGTGTTTTATGCGAATCCGACCATGAATTTATCGGTGATTGACCGCTACCGCAAACAAGCAGGTATGCAATTGGCACCACAGCCACCACTGATGAATAATGCCAGCCTTGAGCAGACTTGGGTGACGGGTAACTTTATCAGCGAAACCCACGTCTCGATGCGCCAGTTAAAAGAACAGGGTGAGAATGGTCTTACTAATGTTACGTCAGGGCATATTGCGGGCAATGCCTTAGCGCGTGGATTGATGGCCGGTGCCAGTTATGGCTTACCGGCACAACTGGGTGCTGCCCCTGTGGCGGGCTGGGTGCTGACTTGGGGCACCATAGCGCTGTCGAATATGGGTGGGGCCAATCAAAAAATTATTGAAAACAACGCCGATGTACTCAATCACATGAAGGGCTTCCTCCCTCAGAAGAGCGTTTAACTAGGTATTGAAATGTTATATCCCTTAATGGGTCGCTTACGACTACCGAAATTGAGTTATGCCCGCGAGTACAGCTTTACTTTATCTGGTATTGAGGTCCGTTTTTCTGTGCCCCCTATGAGCAGTAAGTGGGGCACTCAGGAAGTTTTTCGTGAAAACTTTAACCTCTATGACAAAAATGTCTATGTTCGAAAGGATAAAGATAAAACACCGTTCATCAGCTGTTACATAACAGATTGGGATGTTAGGGGCGTTCCTTTTTTCCAAGAAGACAAAGGCTCTATCTCTTTGTATGTTTCTGCCTCGCACTGGAAAGGGGGGGGGGATTTATTTCGTCCGCGCGATATGGAAGATGCGTTAACTCAAAAGAGCGTACGGGAATACGGAGATGGTAATGGATGCGAGAACTCGGTTGCGACTTTTTTAGATTGGCAGTCCGTTATTATTAATGGGCAACAATGGTTAAATTACACAACAGACGAGGAGGGAAAACATCGATTTTTGTGGCGAATTCCCATTACGGATCAGCATTATTTGACCTTCAGTTTTTCTACCCGTCACCATCTTGGGCGTGCAGAGGTTGTATTTGAAGCCATGAAAAACTTCTGCACTCAAATCATGGCGTCGGTACACATTACTTTCCCGGAGTGGGTGTTAAAGCTAAAGGCTGAAGCAGAGGAACAATGGCCGGGTGAGCAGTATTCGCCAACAAAAGAGCCATTGCGTTGGGTAAGAGAAGATTTAGGGCGTATGAGTTATGGCGATTATATCGCTTATATGGATAAGAAAAATGGAGTTACCAGTGACAACGAAACTGATAAACAAACAGAAACCCATAAATAAATGTCGTCTTAATTTATAGAGATCACTGAACTACTTTTTAACTAAGTACCTGTTTAACGCGGTACCTTGCGAATTCTTCCCGAACCATCAATCGCCACATAAACAAACACGGCATCGACGACTTTGCGGCGGACTTTTTCATTTAAATTACGTGTCCATGCTTCAATGGCCATGCGAATAGAAGATGTGCCGATTTCTAGTAACTTAGTATAAATACAGACTTCCGCACCTACGCGTATAGGCGACATAAACACCACAGATTCTAACGCCACATTGGCAATTCGCCCTTGGGCTAAACGGCTAGCCACCGATTCGCCAGCGTGATCCATTTGAGCAACCACCCAGCCACCGCTGATGTCGCCGTGAATATTGCAATCTGCGCGTGTCGGAATAAGTTTAAGAATCAACTCTCCATCGGGTGATGGTTGATTATCTTCGGATTTGTCCATGAATACTGCCCCGTGAAATTCCCGCTGCTGGGAATTTCCTATTTTTATTGTTCAGTAATTGTACCCCAATTCAGGCCAATGTATAGCTGGTCAGGCCTTAGAATGGCCGCTGTGGCGGGATTTTACCTAGTTATCCGTAGATTTGATCCGGCAGCCATGTTGCTAACTCTGGGAAGAATGCGAGCAAAACCAAAATAATGACCTGAATAACGATAAAAGGAATCACGCCTTTATAAATCGTGCGTGTGGGGAGATCCGCTGGTGCCACTCCGCGCAGATAAAAGAGTGCAAAGCCAAAGGGCGGGGTCAGGAACGACGTTTGTAGATTAATCGCGATCATAATGCCTAGCCATACCGGGTCGACGCCCATGGCCAATAATACCGGCGCGACAATCGGCACCACCACAAAGGTGATTTCAATAAAGTCGAGAATAAAGCCGAGTAAGAAGATCACCAGCATGACAATCAGCATGGCACCAAACACACCACCGGGCATATTGGTGAAGGCTTCGTGTACTAACTCTTCGCCACCAAAACCACGGAACACGAGGGAGAAGAGCGCAGCACCAATAAATATCAGAAAGACCATGCTAGTCACTTGCAGGGTGCCATCCATAACTTCGCGCAAGCGTTGCAGGTTAAGTTGACGGTAGACAATGGCTAAGATGAGCGAGCCTAGCGCGCCTATGCCTGCTGCTTCCGTGGGCGTGGCTTGGCCACTTAAAATAGAACCAAGCACCGCGATAATTAATAACAGTGGCGGTAAGAGACCTTTCAGTAAATCAATTAAAATGGCGGGCGTTAAAGGCTCGCGATCTTGAACGGCTGGGGCGGATTCTGGTTTAAATAATGCCATACCGCCTGTGTATAGAAGATAGGCAAACACGAGCATCAGTCCCGGAATTAACGCCCCGACGAATAAGTCGGCCACAGACACGGTATCTGGGCTGAATATGCCCATCTTGAGCTGAGCTTGCTGATACGCACTGGAGAGTACGTCGCCAAGAATAATCAGTGCGGTAGATGGCGGGATGATCTGCCCAAGGGTGCCGGTGGCGCAGATCGTTCCACTGGCCAGTGATGGGCTGTAACCATTACGTAGCATAGTGGGTAGGGAAATTAATCCCATGGTGACCACGGTGGCACCTACGATGCCGGTACTGGCAGCGAGTAGCATGCCGACGATAATGACAGAAAAGCCTAAACCGCCGCGCATTGGGCCAAACAATAAGCCTAAGTTGCGCAGGAGTTTTTCAGCGATACGGGATTTCTCTAACATCACGCCCATAAAAACAAACAAGGGCACAGCGACCAGAATCTGGTTGCTTAAAATACCAAAAAGACGATTTGGCATCGCGTGTAAAAATGCGGCATCAAAGGTGCCAGTCAGAAGGCCTATCCCTGCAAATAACAGCGAGGTTCCGGCGAGTGTGTAAGCAACAGGAAAGCCGAGCATTAACACTATGCAGATAACGGCAAATAACAATAAGGGGATTAACTCAACCACGATCAGACTCCTCAATGTTCTGTTGAGTGTCGAACGTACGCAGTAACTCCGCGATGGCTTGCAAGAGTATGGTCACAGGTAAGGCTAGAATCAGCGTTTTAAGAATATAAATAAAGGGTAATCCTGAGGCTTCTTGAGAGCGCTCTTTGATGGCCCAAGCATTCGCCACGTATTCCCAGCTGACCCAAAGTAAAAACACACAGGTTGGAATAACCAGCAACACAATTCCACCGCGCTCAACCCATTGGCGTCGTTGTTCTGGCCAGCCACGATAAAATACATCCACTCGAACATGCCCACCCTGTTGCCAAGTATAAGCCGCGCCCAGCATAAAAATGGAAGCGTGCAGGTAAGTGACACTTTCTTGCAAGGCAATGGAGGGTGTATCGAATAAGTAGCGTAGAGCAACCACAGCACAGGTGGCGAGTACCATAAGTAAGGATAGCCAGCGCACGGCTCGCCCGGTGTGTTGGGTAATGAAATCAATCAATTGAATAACGCGTGTCATGTCTGGCTCGATTGTCTTGGGCTTTCGTTTTCGGGGAGTGCGTTTTATGTACGCATCTAAATATGTTTCTTTAATACGTATCTTTAAATAGATCTTTAGCATGTCTTTAGCGCGGCATTATAGCCATCATGAGGCTTGCAGGGTAGTTAGGACGTTTTAGGTGGCTCTTAGGGGCCGATCCCCGTCATTCAGATTGGTTATTCGGCCTGGTTACACCGCTATTGCTGGCTTTGTCTGTCACTAAACTGTCATATGACAGTAACAAATTCACCTCTTGTCATATTTCTGTAATATAACGCGCGAATAATGGCCACCATCAGAAAGCAAATGTCGCAGCTGGTAGAGACGTATCTCCAGCTTCACTAATATTTAAGGACTGACATTATGAAAAAAGCTCTATTGACCGGTGCCGCATTACTGGCAACTCTTGCAGGCAGCAACGCTTACGCAGAACGTGATTACATCAGCATCGTAGGTTCTTCGACTGTTTACCCTTTCTCTACGGTAGTGGCTGAGCGTTTCGGTAAATCTAGCAGCTTCCCGACGCCAAAAGTTGAATCTACCGGTTCAGGCGGCGGCATGAAGTTATTCTGTAGCGGTGTTGGTGAAGCAACCCCAGACATCACCAACGCATCACGTGCGATTAAATCTTCAGAAATCGAACTGTGTGCTAAAAATGGCATCACTGACATCGTTGAAGTGATGGTGGGTTACGACGGTATCGTACTGGCGGGAAGCAACGACGCTCCACAGTTTGAACTAAGCCGTAAAGATATCTTCCTCGCCTTGGCTAAGGTTGTACCGGCAACAGACGGTTCTGACACCTTGATTGATAACCCGTACAAAACGTGGAAAGAAATTAATCCAGCACTGCCAGCCAAGAAAATCGAAGTGCTTGGCCCACCACCAACATCAGGTACTCGTGACGCGTTTGTTGAGCTAGGAATGGAAGGTGGCTGTAAGAAGTTCCCATTCATCGCAGCGATGAAGAAAACGGACAAGAGCAAATACAAAGCCTTATGTCACGGTATGCGTGAAGACGGCGCTTATGTTGAAGCGGGCGAAAACGATAACTTGATCGTACAAAAGCTTGTTGCTAACCCAGACGCACTAGGCATCTTTGGTTACAGCTTCCTTGAGCAGAACGAAGACAAGGTTCACGGTTCTATCATTGAAGGTCAGGCACCGACATTTGATGCGATTTCAGACGGTTCTTACCCAGTAAGTCGTTCACTGTTCTTCTATGTTAAAAAGGCACACGTTGGCGTGATTCCTGGCATCGAAGAGTTCCTTGCTGAGTTCATTTCTGACAAAGCCATGGGTGAAGATGGGTACCTTGCAGACAAGGGTATGATCCCGATGACTGAAAAAGAATATAAAAAAGTAGTTGATACTGTCGAGAATCTGAAGACAATCGCTGCTAAGTAATCAGAGCTCACCGAGTTCTAACGAAAGCCGGGACATTTAATGTCTCGGCTTTTGCTTGTTTCTAAAACTCTAAATGATGACCTGACATGAACTACAGCACATTGTTGATCGCGGTCTTGATTGCCTTGGGTGGGGCTTACCTACTCGGGCGCAACCGAGCCAGAACCTTAGCTAGTCAGGGTGCAAAAATGCATTCCCTGCCTACTCATTACGGCGCGCTTGTCGCCTTGTGGACGACACTGCCACCATTACTTTTGTTATTGCTTTGGGCAGTCTTTGAGACCCGAGTCGTTGATATGTTGCTGACACTTCAATTGCCAGAATCGATTCGATTGGCAGGGGAAGCGGATGTTCGTCTGGCCTTGTCTAAGGTGCATAATCTTGCAAAAGACAGTTCGCTCATGGCTGAGAGTAATCTCAGTGGGGCTGCGGCTCACCTTGTTGACTTGCAAGCGCGTACCTCGCTATTAAAAGGCGGTGTGATACTGGCATTGATTTTTGCGGGGCTGGGTTTGACGTGGCGTCGTATTCAGCCTGATATGCGCGCGCGCGGCGAGGTAGAAAGCATTGTTCGTAAGCTTCTATTCTTGAGTTCGGCCATCGCAGTTCTTACCACACTAGGTATTTTGGCCAGCGTATTGTTCGAAGCCATCATGTTCTTCCAAAAAGTCTCACCGATTGAGTTTTTATTTGGCACGACGTGGTCACCGCAGGTGGCATTACGTGCGGATCAATCTGGCTCGTCAGGTAGCTTTGGAGCCATTCCTCTATTTACCGGTACCCTTCTGATTTCCGCGATTGCGATGTTTATTGCGGTGCCGGTGGGCTTGATGGCTGCTATTTATTTGTCTGAATATGCGGCCTCTAATGTACGTCAGGTTGCTAAGCCTGCATTGGAGGTGTTGGCGGGTATTCCTACTGTTGTTTATGGCTTCTTCGCGGCCTTAACGGTAGCGCCGCTGATTCGCCAATGGGGTGAAACTGCAGGGTTGGATGTGTCATCTGAAAGCGCACTGGCTGCGGGTTTGGTGATGGGCATCATGATTATTCCTTTTGTATCGTCATTATCAGACGACGTGATCAATGCCGTGCCGCAATCACTACGTGATGGCAGCTACGGTTTAGGGGCGACAAAAAGTGAAACGGTACGTCAGGTGGTTATCCCTGCCGCATTACCGGGTATTGTCGGTGCTGTTATGTTGGCTGTATCGCGTGCCATTGGTGAAACCATGATTGTCGCCATGGCGGCGGGCTTAGCCGCGAACCTCACAGCCAACCCGCTCGACAGCGTAACCACAGTAACGGTGCAAATTGTAACCCTGCTGGTGGGTGACCAAGAATTCGATTCTCCGAAGACGTTGGCAGCATTCGCATTGGGTCTGGTGTTGTTTATTGTGACGCTAGCCTTGAACTTCGTCGCGATTAAGATTGTTCAGAAGTACCGGGAGCAGTATGACTAACTCAAACTTAACGACTCGTCAAAAAGTAGAAGCCAGTATGGCGCGTCGCCGTGCGTCTGAAACTCGCTTTCGCTTGTACGGCATGGCGTCCGTATTATTCGGCATGCTTTGCTTGGTTGTGCTCTTTGGGGATATTTTCTCGAAAGGGTACTCGGCATTTAGCCAAACCGTACTGACGACTGAGATCTACCTTGATGCGGATTATCTAGAAATCAGTACCACTTCTGATGAACAAGCATTAATGAATGCGAACTACGAAGGCTTAGTGAAAAATCATTTCAAAACTGAAATGCAGCCAAGTGGTCGTAAAGAGCGTCGTCAGTTGTACAGCATGATTTCTGCCGGTGCTGGTTGGCAGATTCAGAAAGAAATTTTGGCTGACACGTCATTGATTGGTCAAACAATCACCATCGATTTAATCATGGATGATGATGTTGATCAGTGGTTTAAACATGATCACGGAAATGACGATGGCAGCACTCGCCTATCAGAGGCACAGCTAGGCTGGCTTGATAGCTGGGTTGAATCCGGTGATTTGCATACACGCTTTAATACCACCTTCTTTGTGAATGGTGATTCGCGCGAGCCTGAACTCGCCGGTATACGTGGTGCTATGACGGGTACTTTCTTAACCTTGCTCGTTACCTTCTTACTGTCATTCCCGATTGGTGTGGCCGCTGCGATTTATCTCGAAGAGTTTGCGCCTAAAAATCGTCTGACAGAAATCGTCGAAATCAATATCAACAACCTAGCCGCGGTGCCTTCAATCACCTTTGGCTTGTTGGGCTTAGCTATCTTTATTAATATTTTTGGTGTGTCGCGTTCAACCCCACTGGTGGGTGGTTTAGTCTTAACCTTGATGACGTTACCGACCATTATTATTTCTGGACGTGCAGCGATTAAAGCCGTACCACCGTCAATTCGTGAAGCGGCCCTTGGGCTCGGTGCTTCTAAAATGCAGACGGTGTTCCATCATGTTCTGCCGCTAGCGCTTCCGGGCATGTTGACCGGTACCATTATTGGTATGGCTCAAGCATTGGGTGAGACAGCGCCGCTGTTGATGATTGGTATGATCGCATTTGTGGTTGATGTACCGGGTTTCATTAATGATCCGTCTACCGTATTGCCTGTGCAAATTTTCCTATGGTCTGACAGTCCTGAGCGTGCATTTACCGAACGAACTTCGGGCGCCATCATGGTACTGCTGGGCTTCCTTATTATTATGAATACCGCCGCCGTTGTGCTGCGCCGTCGCCTTGAGCGTCGCTGGTAAACACTGACTACGGGAATAAGCGAATTTAATTATGAGTATTATTGAAAACCACAAAACGGACGGCAAACCATTCTGCGACTCAGCTAAATTGAGCGCTCGTGATGTTTGCGTTCATTACGGTGAAAAACAGGCTATTTTTGACGTCAGCCTAGATATTGGTAAAAACGAAGTTATCGCATTGATTGGCCCGTCGGGTTGTGGCAAATCAACCTTTTTACGTTGTTTAAACCGCATGAACGACACCATCGATATCTGTAAAGTCACAGGTGAGATCGTTCTTGATGGTGGCAATATTTATGATCCTAAAGTTGACGTGGTGCCATTACGTGCAACTGTTGGCATGGTGTTTCAGAAGCCTAACCCATTCCCGAAAACTATTTATGACAACGTAGCTTACGGTCCGCGTATTCATGGATTAGCCACGTCGCGTGTTGATCTTGATGAAATTGTTGAAAAAAGTTTGCAGCGCGCAGGCTTGTGGGCGGAAGTAAAAGATCGCCTGCATTCACCAGGTACTGGTTTATCTGGTGGTCAGCAACAGCGTCTGTGTATTGCTCGCACCATCGCGGTTGATCCTGAAGTTATTTTGATGGATGAGCCATGTTCTGCACTGGATCCGATTGCAACTGCTAAAATTGAAGAACTGATTGATGAACTGCGCGAGAAATACACCATCGCCATCGTAACTCACTCTATGCAGCAGGCTGCTCGTGTGTCACAACGCACAGCGTACTTTCACCTCGGACAGCTGATTGAAGTGAACTCGACGGACAAAGTATTTACAACGCCCGAGCATCAACTAACTGAAGCCTATATCACAGGCCGTTTCGGCTAACAGGAGGCAAATATGGACATGAACTTTAACCAGCATATTTCTGGGCAGTTTAATGCAGATCTGGAAGCTATCCGTAATCACATGATGAGCATGGGTGGCTTGGTCGAGCGTCAGGTTGCCAACGCGGTAGCGGCAATTTGCTCGGGTGATACTCATCTTGCGGACGATGTTATTCGTCGTGAAGATGACGTAGATAAAGCTGAAGTCACCATTGATAACGAATGTACTCAGATTTTGGTACGTCGTCAGCCTGCGGCCTCTGATTTACGCATGGTGCTTGCGGTCTCTCGCGTTGTACGTGACCTTGAGCGTATGGGCGACGAAGCAAGCAAAATCGCAATTCATACCTTGGAAGTCACCGATTCTAAAAATCCTCAGCTGTGTCAGCAAGCGATGCGCTACATGGGTGAAGAAGTTGTGAAAATGATTTCTGGTGCTCTGGATGCCTTTGCTCGCCACGATGTTGAAGGCGCTATTGAAGTGGTGCGTAACGATAAACTGGTTGATAAGCAATATGCTTCGGCATTGCGTGAATTAATTACCTATATGATGGAAGATCCACGTTCTATTGGCCAAGCCATTAATATCCTCTGGATTCTTCGTGCCATTGAACGTATTGGTGATCATGCGCGTAATATCTCTGAGCAAGTTATTTACTTGGTTAGTGGTACTGACGTTCGTCACAGCACACTGACAGAGATAGAAAAAACCGCTCGTGACTAATTGCTTTATGTAATTGCGCCGTTATTTTACAAACGGCGCAATTTCTCTACTTTTCCTCCTAGCACTTCCTCGCTTTTACTCTTCTTTCGACTATTTTCAACTCTGGCCTGTTTAGCTCTTAATGGTACTTGTTAATTTTTTGTTTCATTAATATTTCACCTTGTCATATTTTTGTCATATTAAAGAAACATAATCATCATCAAGCTGTAATGGCTCAATGATGATGGCGAAGGTGATCGCCACACACAACACATAGAGAATGGATAAAAACCATGAAAAGAACAGCACTTTTTATAGCGGTTGCTTGTGCAACAAGTTTTGCGCATTCCGATGAGAAAGACGACCTTATAATAAAACTGAGTGGTGGTCTGATGGCCCAGGAACAGGAAATCAAGTTCCAGACCGGTGGGCGTTTACAGTGGGACTATAATTTGGCTAAAAAGAATGGCGCTACTGACGAATCGGATCTTCACGTTCGCCGAGCTCGTATTTACATGAAAAGTACTGTGGGTGACTGGAGCCTCAAGTCACAATTCAATATTGACCAAGCGTCAGAAACCGAAGATGGAGCACGTACTGACGGCGGCGGTACTGTAGAAGATCTCTTCATTACCTACGAAGGCTTCGGAAAGCCGGCCCAAATCTCAATTGGCTATCAGCGGGTAGAGTTCAGCTTAGAAGACTATACGTCGTCAAATGACATTAGCTTCCTTGAGCGCAGTGCGGTGACCGAAGCTTACTCAGTAGGTCGCCTTGCGGGTGTTCAGGTTAACGGCGACATTGCAGGATTTCACTACGGGGTCGGTTTGTTTGAAGACGGTGAAGACAAAACTGAAGCCAGCGAAATGTTCTTAGCAGCGCGTGTTGCCTATGCGGCGGAAATTGACGGCGGACTGGTTCACCTTGGTGCAGGCAGTTACAATCAAGGTGAAGACACTTTGACTATGGGTCTTGAACTCGCAGGTGTGTTTGGTCCACTGCACGCTCAGGCTGAGTATATGCAACGTAGCATTGATGATGCTGATGACCTTGCAGGGTCTTATGTCCAGGTCGGTTACGTATTGACCGGAGAAACTCGCCCATACAAAGGTGGTAAGTTCAAGCGTATCAAGCCTGCCAGTAGCAAGGGGGCCTACGAAGTTGTGGTCCGCGCTACTCAGGGAGACGGCAACTACTCAGATACTGAGCTTGGGGCTACCGATGCTTCTGAAGTCGGTATTGGTCTGAATTACTACGCAAACAATAACGTTCGCCTAGGGATGTCTTACTCTGTGGCTGAAGGTGATGGTACCTCTGATGAAGGGCAGGAATTCCGTGCGCGAGCTCAGTTCGTGTTCTGATTCTTTCTGACAAATTGCGTTAGAAATAGGGCGTCTCCGGTTGTTTCGGTGGCGCTTTTTTTCTTTTATGATGATTGCTAAATAAGGGCGCTAGGAGCCTGGCATGTATAAAAGAAAGTTGTTCCTCTTTGGTTTTATTTCCGCCGCTGTTCTGGTTTTAGCGCTAAGCGGTGTTGCTGTTTCCGCATACATAACCAAGGAAAATCTTCGCCAGAGTGCCACTGCACAATCCTTGCTCTCTGAGCATCAGATGCTGTCGAGTATCTCCTACCGCTTGTTTAAACAGCTGACTGATGAGCTGATCTTTGGACGCAATGCCAACCAGGCCGAAGTGCGCAATAAACAGGCTCTGATTGAGCAGTCTTTAATGGTCATCCGGGACCTTGAAGTGCGTCAGAGAAATGAGCTCGGTCCTGATATTACTCAAGGAAGTGTTGAAGATACCGATGAACTGCAGTTTCTGATCGCTGAAATTATTGAAGAATTTAATGCGATTATTGCAATGAATGACTCAACGCCATTGCGTCAGCAGGAGCGAGTTCAGCGATTACTCGAATTCACGATTGATAATAAATTTCGTGAAGCAATCAATGCGGCAGTATCACGCCAGAGTAAAGTGGTCTCTGCGACGAATGCTCGTATCGAAGCATTAAACTCAGCCATCGTATGGTTCAGTATCATTCTTTGTGTGTTGGTCGGGCCTTTTATCGTATTTGGTTGTTTCTGGCTATTTAATCAACTTTATCAGCCGCTGACCGTGATCGGTAGTGGTACCCAGGTGATTGCATCAGGGAACTATAAATTCCGTTTACCAGAAAATCTTGATCAGGAATTTCATTCTCTGGTTCAGTCTCTCAATCAGTTAGCAGGTCAGATGGCCGAACATGAGAAGCAGGCTGAAACGATGCGTGATCAATTGCAGTATGATGTAGACCAACGAACATCGGAACTGACCGAGGCTAATCGACAGCTCACTCTGATTGATGCAAGACGTAAGCAGTTTATTGCGGATATATCCCATGAGCTCAGAACGCCGTTGACCATAATACGTGGAGAGGCTCAGGTAACCTTACGGCAGAATCATGCGGATACCGAAGACTACAGGACCGCATTAGAGACGGTACTTGATCAGGTTGTTGGCCTGAGCGTCCTCGTCGATGACTTGTTACTTCTGGCGCGTGCTGAAATTAACCAGTTGAGGTTATTTCCTGAAGATATCGAGGTAGTTAATATTCTTGAGTATCAAGTGGAGCAGTGGCAGAGAAAAATGCCATTGCGGTCTTTTCAATTAAGCGTTGGCGAGCTGCAACACCCTCCGGTTGTAATCAGGGCGGATGAGCAGAGGTTGCGTCAGATTATGACTATCCTTATAGATAACGCGACCCGTTACTCAGATCCGGATGATCCTGTCGATATTTCACTGAGGGTGACTAAGGATCAGGTGGTGATTAGTGTGAAAGATTACGGTGACGGAATCTCACCTGCCGATTTACAGTATATTTTTGAGCGTTTCGTTCGCTTTAAACCACGCACAGACGGATCTGGTCTTGGTTTATCAATCGCTCGTACTCTGGTGGAGGCACACCAGGGGGAAATTTACGCCGAGTCCGAGCAGGGGCAGGGGTCAATATTTACAATTGTTATCCCGAGGCATTTTTCAGAATGAAAATACTAATTGCGGATGATGAATTGCCCTTGTTGAGCTTTTTAAAACGTGGGCTTGAATCTGAGGGTTATGAGGTGATTTGTGAAAGTGATGTTCATAATCTGATCGCGATTATAAGTCGTGAAGCACCGGAAGTCGCGGTACTGGATCGTATGTTTGGAGATACTGACAGCTTAGTGTTATTGCAGAGTATTAAACGTCTTCCGTCTTCACCGATGGTTCTACTTTTAACAGCCATGGATGATGTCAGTGATCGCGTTGATGGGCTTCGACAGGGTGCTGATGATTATCTCTGTAAGCCGTTCGATTTTGAAGAACTGCTTGCACGTATTCAGGTGCTTGGCAGGAGAGCGTCTATGGCGGGAGGAGCAGTAGATGACAAACTCACTTGCGGCCCACTGACGCTGTTTCGAGATCAACGTATAGTAAGGCATGGCGCAGGTGAACTTAAACTGACCCGAATTGAATATGATTTGTTAGAGTTTTTTGCAGAGAACCCCAGAAAGGTGCTCAGCCGCGAGCGTATCCTGAATCGGGTATGGCAGTCAGAGAAAGATCCTTTGACTAATATAGTTGATGTCTATATTAGCCGGGTGCGGCAGAAGCTATCAGTAGTGGATGTGTTAACTATTGAGACTTTGAGGGGGAATGGTTATCGGCTGACGATCGTCAACCGATAACTAATAGGCCGGTAATTACGCCTGCTTAATGTTACTTGATCTCAGATAGAAGCTGCGGGTTCAGTACAAGGTTCCGAACACCGTGAGCATGATCCTCGTCAAACTCATTTTCTTCACACCAGTCTGCTACTGATTCAATATCAACCACTGCCACTTCAGGACGTACGCTCCAGCTGACTTGAAGGGGAGAACCTTTTTCATTGTAAGACGGACCTGTAGTCGATCCCGCATACTGAACTGGCGTGCCGGTGTTCGTTGGGATATTAGGTGCCTGATAATAACCATTCACCTGCGCCACTGTCGCCATTTCATTGAAGTCGATTGCTTTATCGTCGTTGGCCAGAACAATCACTTGCGCTTCAACTCGCAATTGAGGGTTCATAATGTTGTCTGAAAGACATGCGCCGAGTGTTGGGCCCGGTTGAATTTGAGCAGTAGTGTGTACGAAATGCACCTCAATGGTATCACCGGGAACTAGACTTCTCCCTTTTGCTGCGCAAACTTCGCCTTTAAAGGATTTAAGCTGCTTTTTACTTAGTTCGCCGTTAAACAGATAACCTGTACCTGCTCCCTGTCCATTACCATTTCCTGCATAGGTCGTGAACTCTCCGCCCTTGTGCTCTGCACCAACGTGGAAGTGAATATTGCAGAGATTCATTTGGCTGTGTGCCGGCGCTGGCTGGAACATGTTGCTGTTTTTACCGGAAACCTGATCAATGTCACGTGGCGACTGAGGCCCGAACCCCTGGCCTTGGGTATTTTCGGCAAGGCGTTCGCGCTGTTCCGCGATAACTTTATCAGACACAGTTTCGGACGATGAATATCCGGCCATTGCAACAACCGGTATAAGTAATGAGCTTGCGATAACATAGTGTTTCAACATGGACATCTTTATTCCTCCAAAATAGAACCCTTAATGTATAGAGAAATGTTGAAAAGATCCTGAATCAATCATTAACAGAAGATTAATTTATGTTAATGATCGGCGATCAAAAGAGCCGACCCATTCAGACTTTATCGATGTTGCGCAAAGAAGGAATAACAAACGAAAAAGTACTGCCTTTACCCTGAATAGATTCAATTTCTAATTCAGAATCGTGATGTTCCAACGCGTGTTTTACAATCGCGAGTCCGAGTCCTGAACCCCCAACCGCCGATTCACGTGATTCATCAACGCGATAAAAACGTTCGGTTAAACGAGTCAAATGCTGTGGCGGGATGCCTGGGCCTTTATCTTTAATTGAAACTTTAATGCCTCGATCTGAAGTACTTAACGAAACAAAAATTTCTTCGTTACTGCCGTATTTAATGCCATTGGTCATTAAATTAGTCAGTACAGAATGCATTTCAGCTTCAAAGCCTTCAATCATGAATTTAGTATTATCAACTGGTTTAAAATGCACTTTTGCAGTTTCACTAAACCCTTTCATTTCACCGATGACTTGTTGGCATAGACCGCTAAGGCTAAATAATTCACGACTACGTTCAGAGCTAGCGCTTTCTAGTTTAGATAGCTCAATAAGATCATTTACCAAGTTCGTCATGCGCTCGCTTTGGCTTTTCATCTGTTTCATTGCACGGACCATGGGTGTCGGTACTTCCATGTCATTAAACATTTCCAAATAGCCGTTAATAACAGTGAGTGGAGTACGTAACTCGTGTGATACATCAGCAATAAAATTCTGGCGCATAACTTCAACACGTTTGCGTTCGGTGACGTTGCGTACCAACATGATTTTTTGGTCTAAGCCGAACTCAGTGACCTGAATTTGAAGAACGTAATTTCGAAGCTCAAACTGCAAAGGTTCAGAAAAGTCACCTTTATCATAGAAGCGTACAAATTGTGGGGCGCGAATTAAGTTCTTAACGTGCTGGCCTACGTCGTCTTGGCGTAAGCGCAACACGCGAGCGGCCGCGCCGTTGAAGGTATTAATATGACCTTCTTCATTCAAAATAATTACGCCATCTTGTAAAGATTCGATGCCCTGGTTGTAGCGTTGCAAAAGTTTTGCTTGATTGAGTAAGCGATTTTTCAGTGTTTTTTCACGCCGGATAACACGGTCGGTACCATACCCAATAAGACCACTGTCTTGAGGTGCAGGGCCAGTGCGAAAACTCCACCGATAAAAAGCATTAGCATTACGTAGACTAAATAAATGCGAAACAGCCAAGCCTGCGAGTAAGCCATATAATGGATAGTCCATTGACCAGCCTGCAGCAAGTCCGCCCACTGTGATTACAACGATGCGCAAAACTTCACGTTGAAATGCACCCCGGTTCACACTAAATACCTCTGGTTCAAGCTATATACCTCTGGTTCACACTAAATGCTTTTGCGTTAAGTAAGCTGTCTCAAATTAAATGTCACAAGAGAAACGATAACCGCTACCACGTACGGTTTGTATCATACGTTCGTGGTCATTCATCGTGATTGCTTTACGTAAACGACGAATATGAACATCGACCGTACGTTCATCAATGTACACGTTGCCACCCCACACTCGATCTAACAGTTGTCCTCTAGAAAATACGCGGTTGGGATGCCGCATAAAAAATTCGAGTAATTTTAGTTCTTTTGGCCCCATTGATACGGTTTCGTTATCAATACGACAAACCTGTTCATCGGGAGACAGCACCATAGTGCCAGCCGTTAGGTTACTGTCTTCGTTCCCTTTGCCTGAGCGTCGTAACACCGCTTTCACTCGAGCGGTCAGTTCGCGTGGCGAGAAGGGTTTAACAACGTAATCGTCGGCACCAGCTTCTAGCCCGCGGATTTTATCTTCTTCCACTGAGCGCGCCGTCAGTAAGATAATTGGAATCTCGGCTGTTAACGGGTCACGCTTGATTCGAGTTGTTAATTCAATTCCCGACATCATCGGCATCATCCAATCGAGAATGGCTAAATCGGGCTGTTCGTTGAAGATCATTTGCAGTGCTATCTGACCGTTAGCCGCTTTACGTGTTTGGTAGCCCGCCATTTCAAGGCTAGTACAAATCATGTCGCAGATAGCTGGCTCATCATCAACGACGAGAATAAAACCACCACTCATTACGGGCCCCTAGTTTATGGTGTTTGGATGACTTGTATTGTGACATTTTTGTGACACCTGCGCCCCCCTTTCACGTCGTGGTCGAGGGGCATGCAGTAACTCGCGTAACTACTTGAGAAAAATAGAAAAAATGGTTGACGCTCTGCCAAGGTGACAGTAATATGCGCCCCACTTAAGCCGGTATAGCTCAGTTGGTAGAGCAACTGACTTGTAATCAGTAGGTCCCGAGTTCGACTCTTGGTGCCGGCACCATATACAAACAAAAAGGCCTCCGTAGCAATACGGAGGCCTTTTTGTTTCTGGCGATTAATCCAACGTGTAGCCTGTTATTTTTCGTAGCTAAGCAGATCGATCGTTTCGTTATCGGAAGGCTTAGAAGAATAGCTTCACTTCAACTTGATACCCTTCTTTGTTATCCGTTCGACTTAGGCTGTAGCGCCATTCTCCGTTCTCTGGTGGGCCTTGATATAGATCCATTGCGGCTGATAATACATGCGTTAATTTATCGCCATCTGTCATGTGTTCGTTGGTGGTATCCAGTAGCCAGTGTCCACTAAATTCTTCGTGTGTTGTTTCCCAATGGCTTTCTTCTGGTTCGTAGGCGTAGGTCATGGAGAATGGCGAAAGTAATGCAAAGCACGTTGCACACGGGCGTAGCCAACGTTGGCGCTTAAGGGTTTTCTTTAGTAATGATTCATCAATCGCGCCGATGGCGATAAGTGCTTCACCCAGTTTGCAGGCGCTGCGCTTTTGTTCCGCTAATGCCGCGCTGAGTTGTTTCTTGGTAATCGCTTGCTTGTCGAGCAGCAAGTCGCCCAGTCGTAGGTGTTGAGTTGGCATGTAGCGCCCTCGTAAAGAGTCATGCTTCTATATTGGCAGAATGCTCTTTGGGTACCACATCGATGGGGTAACGGGCTGTAGTAAATTGTAACTAGGGTGACGTTACATTGGCGTCGAACAAGCTAAAAAAAAGTGATATTGGTTCATTGTTTTAGGTATAGGGAATAATTGGAGGGGGATGTCTTTCGTTGTTCTATGTATGGGTGGAATTGGGCGATCAGGACATCCTATCCTAACCGCCACAGCACCCTATGCCATCCTAGCATTCTCTTCCGTGAGCGAGATCCTCTCTAGCGTCCTTCTGGCCTCCTGGCCATATTGTCCATTGTCGTCCTTGGGTCTTCCCTGTGCTTCCTGCGCGGCAGCCTTGCCGAATTCCTACTCTCCATGTCACTGAATTCCATCAGTGCTGTGCTCCTTGCGTGATTAAAGATAGCAAAAATCGCCCTTGTTGCTTGGCTTGTTTGGGCCTTATGACGGGGGGTGCGGATTTAGCCCTGATTAAAAAGATATACAAAACAATGGGTTAGAAAATATCCTCTCTAAAAGGGAGGATAAAAGGCGGGTTACTTACCACTATCTCCCACCTGCTTGTGAGATATATCGCACAAGCGGGAGGGGGAATTACTCACATGATTGCTACGGGGGTGAAACGGATTGTTATTTTAAATGAACAAACGTTGCTTCACGTAATGCGTTCGGCCCGCGTTTTTTGTGTCTGGCGACGTGCGGCGTTATACATGGCCGAGAATCCTTGTGGGTCTTCCAGCTCGCCATCCTCTCTTATTGCAGGATAGGCTAGACCGTGTTGTTTGCACAACTTGGTGATTTGGGGCTGACACCATTCAAAGAAGAGACGCTGATACCACTCGCGATCCATACGACTCTCATCGTACATATGGGCGGCTTCACGCTGGTAATGGGCTTCATTGAGGATAATGGCGGCAGCAACGGAAACATTGAAAGACCGAACCATTCCCTGCATTGGGATTACTAAGTGTTCGTCGCACAGTTCAGACGCAATATCGCTAACACCCTCTTTCTCTGTCCCCATTAATAATGCGGTGGGCTGGGTGAAGTCGTAGTCACGATAGTTAATGGCGCGGTCTGTTAAATGCGCGGCCACCACTTTCATCCCTTGGGCTTTGAGCGCATGAATCCCCGTGGCAATATCGGCATGGGTTTGCACTTCGATCCATTCTGAGGAACCTGCCGTGGACGAGCTGCGAAGGCGGAATTCGTCACGAGGCCAAACGCAGTGAATTTTAGGAATACCGACCGCATCACAGGTTCTGGCAATGGCGGCGAGGTTGTGAGGTTTGTACACCTCATCGGTAATCACGGTAAGATCGGGTTGTCGCTTGTCCAGGGTTTCCCGGATGCGCTGGTAACGCTCTGGTGTCATGCGCCTTCAACTCAGGTGGTTAACGGGCTTGCGATTGTATATAAGCACTTTATTTATTGCACGGAGGAATCATGCGCGGTAATCCATTAATAGGTATGCAGTACGTTTGGCTGGGATTTCAGAATTTAACAACGCCGGGGTTGCGTCGCTATGTCGCCTTGCCTTTGTTGCTGAATATCATCGTGATGGGCGGGGCGAGTATTTGGGGAATCGGTAAGCTGGATGGCTGGATCGGTGAGTTGATGGATATCTTGCCGGGTTGGTTATCGTTTCTTTATTGGGTTTTGATGCCACTCGCAGTGATTGTTGTCGTGTTTTCACTGGTGTACTTTTTCAGTGCGTTACTGATGATTATTGCTGGCCCCTTGAACGGACTGCTGGCTGAGCAGGTGGAAGTCATGAAGGGGCACTCTATTCCAGAAGAATCTATTCCTGCCATGACGGTGAGGACCCTGATTCGTGAACTAGTAAAAGTGAAATATTACCTGCCTCGCTACCTGGGTATATTTTTACTCGGTTGGATTCCTGTATTAGGGCAGATGGTTGCGCCATTGTTATGGATTTGGTTTGGCGGCTGGATGATGGCTGTGCAATACGGCGATTATTCATTTGATAACCACACTAAGCCTTTTGGTGATGTCCGTGACGCCATGAGCCAAGACTTAATGACGGTGATGGGCTTCGGGTTACTAGTGGCTTTATTGCTGACCATACCGGTGGTTAATCTCTTTATTATGCCCGCCGCTGTCATTGGGGCGACCTTAATGCGTCTTGAGCGCATGCCGTTTGGGCCAGAATCGGCAAATCTCGACTATGCTAAAGCTGAAGACGTGACAGCAAGGCTTAACCGAGATGAAACTCAAGATTCTGGTCGTTGATGACGCAGCATTCGTTCGCGATCTCGTTAAAAAAGCAGTCCGTGATACCTATCCGGGCTGTGAGATCAACGAGGCAATGGATGGCAAAAAGGCCATCAGCAAGCTCAATCAGCGTGAAATTAATTTAGTACTTTGTGATTGGGAAATGCCTGAGATGTCGGGCATTGAAGTGTTGGAGTGGATGCGCGCCGACGAGCGGTATAAGAAAACCCCCTTTATGATGATTACTAGTCGGGGTGAGCGCGATCACGTAATAAAAGCCGTACAGGCGGGGGTGTCTGAATATATCGGTAAGCCTTTCACCCGCGAAAATTTTGTTGCTAAGGTATCTAAAGTCGTTTTGAAGCACCTTGGCGTTAAGCCCGGTCAGGGCGCACCCGGTATGTCATCGCCTACTGCTAAGTCATCCGACGTGCTTATGGCCAAACCTGTTCAAGCCGCAACCAAAGCGGCTCCTAGCAATGATATGAGCGGTGCTGGTGTATTGATGGGAGAGCAAGCGGCACCAGCACAAGCCGCTCAAATAGAATCAACCAAAGCGAAAGGGAAGGCCAAAGGCATTGCCAGCGTTCGTTTAGGGTCCGGCGGGACGGTGAAGCTCGTCTTGAAGGATATTAGCCTGCAAGAAATGCTCGGTGTTTTCCGTCGTGAAGGTAACTTGCCCGCATTGTTAGAACCTGTGGTGGTTGACGTGATCGATCAGGATTCAGGCGATGTGGCACGCATCAACGGCTACGTGCGTATGATGCAAGCGCAAGAGGCGCACCCGGATGCTGAGACAATTCAAATGCGCATTCGTTACGTGGATGACGACGCCGATAAGCTGGATGTGTTATCCCGCTTTATTGCCAAAGTTCGCTGAAGAGTTAAAACACGCGGTAAAACAGCTGCCTTGCCCAAGTTCGCTGGTAATGATCAACTCGCCCTGATGATGCAATAACACATGTTTTACAATGGCTAAGCCTAGCCCGGTACCGCCGGTGGCTTTGCTGCGACTTGCGTCGGCACGATAAAAGCGCTCGGTTAAGCGCGGTAGGTGGTGAGCGTCAATGCCAACGCCGTCGTCGGTCACGCTCATGCATAGATTTTGTTTGTCTCGAAACCAGCGAATATTGATGTGCCCTTGCTCGGGAGTGTACTTCACGGCGTTAATGATTAAGTTGGTAAAGGCGCTACGTAATTCTTGGGCGTAACCTAGTATGTCGTCATCTGACTCTATGCTTAGTCGGATACAGTGTCGGCCAGCAGACATGGCGATGGCTTCTTCCGTGATTTGTTCCAGCAGTGAGATCACATCAATTGGATTGGGTGGTTCTTGGTGCTGGGTCTCTAAGCGTGAAAGTACCAGCAAGTCTCGTACGAGAGAATCCATCCGACCTGCTTGTTCTTGCATCTGTGTAAGTATGCGTAGTTGCCGTTCGGGCAGGTCGGCACACAGATCTTCAAAGGTTTCTAAATACCCACGAATAACGGTGAGTGGTGTGCGCAGTTCGTGGCTGACGTTGGCGACAAAGTCTTTTCGCATCTGCTCAAGCTGGCGCAAACGAGTGACGTCATGAACAATAATTAAGCGGTCGTTACGACCAAATGGCGTGACGTTAAATTCTAAATACATCTTGCTGCGCACTGGAGAAAGCAGGGTCAGCGGGGCAGAGAAATCATCCGCGTTAAAGTATTCAGAAAATTCAGGTGCACGAATTAGGTTGGTAATCGGTTGGTTCGTATCGGCTGGAGCACGCAAGCCTAAAAACCGTTCAGCAGAATGATTCCACCACTCAAGGTTGCCATGGCGATCGACCATAATGACGGCTTCTTGCAAAGCAGACGTTGAATCCTGAATACGGTCAGTAATGGCCTGATAGCGGCGCTTATAACGTTGCCCACGGCGCAATGGACGTTGTACTAAGTTGGCAATGTCTTGCCAAACGCCATAGAGCGGAGGAGCGTCTTTTGGCTCATAATGCGTATGCTCGTAATGGGTTAGCCAGTCTCTGAGGCGCAGGGTTTGCACTGAATTAATCAGTAAGAGCAAGGTGCTGGCGGCGGCAAGGGGAAGAAAGGGCCAAGGCGACCACCAAACCCCACTAACACCGACAGAGACTAGCAGCAGGAGCGTCCATCGCCCCCGTTGCCATACAGACATAATCAGGAGGCTTTAGTTGAGAAGCGGTAGCCTGTTCCACGTACCGTCTGGATCAGGTTTTCATGACTATTACCCAGCGCTTTGCGTAAGCGACGAATATGAACATCCACCGTACGCTCTTCAACGTAGACGTTGCCACCCCATACTTGATCCAACAATTGCGAGCGCGAGTAAGCACGTTCTTGATGAGTCATAAAAAATTGCAGCAAGCGGTATTCGGTCGGGCCTACATCAACCGGCGCATCGTGTGCCATAACACGGTGACAAACAGGATCAAGAATCAAGCCGTTGACCTCGATAGCCTCTTCGACACCTAAAGGCGTCGCGCGACGTAGTACCGCTTTTAAGCGGGCGACAAGTTCACGGGGGGAGAAGGGTTTGGTGATGTAATCATCAGCACCACTGTCTAGCCCTTGAATTTTATTTTCTTCTTCGCCTTTCGCCGTCAGCATGATGATCGGCAACTCTGAGGTTGCTTCCTCACGCTTCAAGCGACGAGCAAATTCAACGCCACTGACACCGGGCAGCATCCAGTCGAGCAAAATCATATCGGGGCGTTGATCTACTACAATCGAATGCGCTTCTTGAACGTTCTCGGCTTCGAGGCACTGATATCCTGCCATTTCTAGGGCAACCGCGATCATCTCGCGAATCGGTGCTTCGTCATCGACAATCAGCACTCTTTTTCCAGCTGTCGTCATAATCTCATCACAGTCTGTTGAATCATTACGACCATATTACATAGATGCAATGTTACAGGCATGTGACAGCCAACAATAAAAGCCAAACTGATTACTGTGATTAGCGCAAGGCGTAATCTGCAACTAAGGCGATCCAGACGATGGCGCCAAACCAGTGGCTTTGGCGAAACACTGCAAAACAGGCCTCGCGAGAGCGATCACGAGCCGCCCATAGCTGCCAACCTAAGAAGAGAGCGCCAATGGTTAAGCCACAGTAGAAGATCCAGCTCAGTTCAAATTGTTGACCTGCAAAAAACAAAAAGCCGAGTGCCATCGCTTGTAGGGAGGCAATCATGGCGAGGTCCATCTCACCAAAGAGAATAGCGGTGGATTTTACCCCTATTTTAATATCATCATCGCGGTCGACCATTGCATAGTAAGTATCGTAAGCCATAGTCCAGCATAAATTGGCCGCATAAAGCAGCCACAAATAAATCGATAATTCAGAGGCTTCAGCGGAGAAAGCCATCGGAATGGCCCAAGAGAATGCCGCCCCCAAAAAGAGCTGAGGCAAGTGCGTGTGGCGTTTCATGAAAGGATACAAAGCGGCAAGCGCGACGCCGCCAAGTGATAGCAAAATTGTGCGTTGATCGGTCAGTAATACCAATAAAAACGCGATGGCACAAAGCAAAGCAAAGCCGATTAAGGCCGCCTTTGGGGTTAATGCTCCGGTTGCCAGCGGGCGATCAGAGGTGCGTTTAACGTGCCCATCCACCTTACGGTCGGCGTAATCATTAATCACGCAACCGGCCGAGCGCATGAGAAAAACGCCAAGGGTAAAAATCATCAAATTAGCGATGCTAGGTACACCTTCTGCCGCCATCCAAAGCGCCCAAAGGGTTGGCCAAAGCAGTAATAACGATCCAACGGGTTTATCAATACGAGTAATCGCTACCCACGCTTTCCATGTTGGCCAATGACGATTTAGCTGGGCGGTAATTGCGTTCATACACTTCCGGGTCAGATAAAAGAAAGAAGGTTCGGGCTAAAAGCTTCCGACACCATTAATGGCCGCTGGTTAATGCGAAACACCGAACGCCGACACCATGTTAACCCGAGTGTATTGGCTTTGCAGTGCGAGACTTTAAGCGGTTCACGCTGAAGAGACGGTTCGCTAAACAAAAAGCTGCCCAGTGAGCGATTTCCTAAATGTTGTAGGCGAGTCATTTTTCCGTTTACCGCACTGAGTGGCACCGCCGTGCGGGCATACACGACGGGAGCTCCGTTGAGTTTGAGGGTGACCTCACGAAACCAAACCCGCTGGCTTGGGCTCATGCGTAACTCTTTTTGCTCTAATGGTGACGGCAGACCATAACCCTCTTTCAGACACTCAACACTGAACTGTCCGGGGGATAATGCGATTAAACGGGCGGTGAGAGAGCCTTGGTCATACAACCAATTGCGCCAAAATGGCGTTAGCTTGGCAGGAGTAACATGCAAACGTGCCGACCAATGAGGGCTGGCAGGGTGCAGCAACGAAGATAGACGAAGTGACTGTTTCATGCGGCGCAGAATGCGCTAAATCTGGTCTTCAGGCAAGTCAGCAAGCCCATCGCAGCGCACTTTGATTGAAATATGCCCTGAATTGACCGTTGATTTTAGGCCGCCAGAACAGTAGTTTTACCGCCCTACAAAATTAAAGTACATATAGGTATATCAATGAAAAAGTGGCAATGCGTTGTCTGCGGTTGGATTTATGACGAAGAAGCAGGCGCGCCAGAAGAAGGTATCCCGGCTGGTACTCGTTGGGAAGATGTAGCTGATGATTTTATTTGCCCAGATTGTGGTGTAGGTAAAGAAGATTTCGAGATGGTTGAAATCTGATTGTTTGGGCTACCGTTCGGGTAGCCCTTATTTCCCGAGTTACATTCTATTCTCCCTCCATTAGCGGATATTTCTATGAGTAATTCCTCTGCACCTGTCGTCATTATTGGCTCCGGCTTGGCTGGATATAACCTAGCTAAAGAATTGCGTAAAGTTGCACCAGAACAAAACATTGTGATGATTACAGCGGACGATGGCCGTAATTACTCCAAGCCAATGTTGTCTACCGGTTATGGTAAAAATAAATCGGCGGATGAACTGGCAATGAACACCGCTGCTGGTATGGCTGATCAACTGGGTATGACGATTCGTACCAACACCCTTGTGACTGAAATTGATACCGATGCTCACCTCGTGAAGCTGGGTGAAGAGTCTGTTGAATACAGCAAGCTGGTGATTGGTTGGGGCGCTGAAGCGATTCACCCTCACGTTGAAGGCGATGCCAACGATCTCATTTTCTCAATTAATGACCTTGAAGATTATGGCCGTTTTCGTGCCGCTGCTGACGGTAAAAAGCGCGTCTTGATTATGGGTGCAGGCTTAATTGGTTGTGAGTTTGCTAATGACATGACTGTGGGTGGCTTTGAGTGTGAAGTCATCGCTCCGTGTGATCAGGTCTTCCCAACCTTGCTACCTGAAGAGGCCGCGAACGCGGTACAGGCTGGCCTTGAAGGCATTGGGGTTAAGTTTAATCTTGGCCCGTTAGTTTCCCGTGTTAATCGAGATGGCGAAGGCGTTATTGCGACATTGAACACTGGTGAAGAAGTGAAAGCCGATGTCGTTGTGTCAGCGATTGGTTTGCGTCCACGTATTGATTTGGCCGCAAAAGCCGGTATTCGTGTGAATCGCGGTATCGTTGCCGATCGTACCTTGAAGACCAATATTGACGACGTTTACACCCTAGGTGATTGTGCTGAAGTCGAAGGTCGTGTGTTGTTGTACGTACTGCCTTTGATGGCTTCTGCGCGCGCCTTAGCGAAAACATTGGCCGGTACACCAACGGAAGTTAGCTATGGTGTTATGCCGGTTACCGTGAAGACGCCAGCATGTCCTGTGGTTGTTTCTCCACCGGCTGTTGCCACTGAAGGTCGTTGGATTGTTGAGAAAGAAGGCAACGATGTTCAGGCCGAATTCCGAAATGAAGCAGGCGATTTACTCGGTTACGCTTTGACCGGAGCGAAAGTACCGAATAAAGTAGCACTCAACAAAGAATTACCGGCGTTGATGCCTTAATTCTCTGTGGGGATTTAGTTCTCGACACATTCAGAATAAAACGGAAACAAGGATAATTACTATGCGTAAACCAGAACTAGCTGCGGCTATTGCTGAAAAAGCGGATCTAAGCAAGGAAAAAGCAGCCGAGGTTATTACTGCATTCACTGATCAGATCGCTAAGACTCTAGGCGAAGGTGAGTCAGTTACTTTAATCGGTTTTGGTACTTTTGAAGTGCGTAACCGTGCAGAACGTCAGGGTAAAAACCCGCAGACGGGTGAGCCAATCACCATTAAAGCTGCAAAAGTACCTGCGTTTAAAGCCGGTAAAGCTCTGAAAGAGTCTGTGCAATAAGCACGGCTCCAGATACCACCAGTGCGGAACAACTCACGCTTCAGTGGGTAACCCGGCTGGTGGTTGGTGAAGGGCTTTGTCCCTTCGCTAGCCCTGTATTGGCAGACCTGTTGATACAAGTTTCCCCAGCAAATGATGATGCTGAGGCCGCCGCACAGTTTATGGCGCTGCTCGAAAAAGTCGCAGATGCTACGACAGATGAGATTCCTACCGCCCTTTTTGTAACCCCGTCGCTTTTTGTCGATTTTGATGAATATTGGAATTGGTTCTTAATTTGCGATTCGTTGCTGGTGCAATTGGGATACGAAGGGAAATTGCAAATAGCGACATTTCATCCGCGCTACGAATTCGAAGGCGAGCCTGCCGAGGACGCCAGTCATTACACTAACCGCTCACCATTCCCCATGCTTCATATTATCCGCGAGGACGATATTGAGAATGCACTGGCGCAGATTCGCTTCCCAGATCGCATTCCTGAACGTAATCGTCAGCACATGCGTCGTTTGGGCAAAGAGGGCCTACTTGCCATTATGCCGGCATTGGCTGACACTGCGGTTTTTCAATCAGAGGATATTTCAGGTGATTAAGTTTCGATTATTGCTTTGGGTTTTAGGTAAGTTGATGAAACGAGCAGCAAAAAAGAACCCAGCATTTCAAGAGCAATTGAAAGGTCAGAACATGGCATTTCAGCTTCAGATCGATGGCCAAAAGGTCGTTCGTCATTATGTGATTGCTGATAATCGTATAAAGAGCAAAGGGAAGGCGCACCCGTCTCCAGAGTTTACGATCAGTTTTAAAAACGAACGCAAGGGGTTAAAAATTATGACCTCGAAAGACCGCAATGCGTTTATGAAAGGAATTCAAGAGAAAGACATTACTATCAGTGGTGACCTGAGCAAGGTAATGTGGTTTCAGGGCATCAGTAAATACCTGAAGCCTTAATACGCAAACTCTGACCGAAGGACGACTCTGTGAGCCTCACTACCCGCATACTTATCTCAATGATTGCTGCCATTATCCTTGGCAAAATCACACACGATGTATTGGCGTCGGCAGAGTTGGCTTCATGGGTAAGGTTTGTCTTAGATGACTTTCTGGCGAGTGGCTTGTTTGCCCTGCTTGGAAAAATATTCGTTTCCAGTTTAAAGCTGCTTGTTGTGCCCTTGGTGTTTGTTTCTTTGGTGTGTGGTGTGTGCCACTTGAGTGATCAAAGCAGTTTAGGGCGGATGAGTATAAAAACCATCGCTCTTTATCTTCTGACAACGGCTATTGCGATCACTTTGGCGATGACGTTTGCGAACATCATTAATCCCGGTGAAGGCGTTAATATGACCACCGAAACGGCATATTCTCCGCCGCCTGCGGTGCCGCTGATTGACGTTTTGGCCAATATATTCCCAAGTAACCCCTTTAAAGCCATGGTTGAAGGCAACATGCTGCAAGTGATCGTCTTTGCGCTGTTGGTTGGCCTAGCGATTGGTCGTGCAGGGGTGCCAGGGCAGCGCATTGCTAAGCAGTTTTCAGATTGGAACGAAGTCTTAATGACCTTGGTGAATATGCTGATGCAACTGGCACCGTATGGTGTCTTTAGCCTGCTGTTCACCCTGTTTGCTTCAAAAGGTCTGGGGCCAATCGAAGAGTTGCTGGCCTACATGCTCACCGTGGTCGGCGTATTGTTGTTACATGGTTTAGTGGTATACAGCGTGATTCTTCGTATCACGACTGGCCTGTCGCCGATTATCTTTCTCCGCAAAATGTGGCCGGTGCAGCTATTTGCGTTTAGCACGGCTTCAAGCAGTGCCACCTTGCCCGTGACCATTCGCAATGCCGAACAGCACTTAGGGGTAGGGACACGAGCTGCTTCGTTTGTATTGCCTTTGGGGGCAACCATTAACATGGACGGCACCGCCATTATGCAAGGCGTTGCTACGGTGTTTATCGCTCAGGCCTTTGGTCTTGAACTCAGCATGATGGATTACCTGATGGTGATTGGTACGGCAACGCTGGCCTCGATTGGTACGGCGGGTGTGCCCGGTGTCGGTTTAATCACTTTAGCGATGGTGCTGCAGCAGGTCGGTTTGCCGGTAGAAGGTATTGCCCTAATTATCGGCGTGGATCGTTTGTTGGATATGTTGAGAACCGCCGTCAACGTGACGGGGGATGCAATGGTTTCTGTAGTGATTGCTAAAACGGAAGGCGTGCTTGAAGAAGATATATTTCATTCTGTTGCTCCGCGGCTTGTCGAGGAACATAAAGACTAAGTATGTTCCCTCTTAAACACATTTTGTTTGTTGTATGTGGTGCTATTGCGTTAAGTACTTTTTCTACGGCGGCTGAAGAGCCGCAACTCGCTGATAACCCAGCCGAGGGGGCAGCCCCTTTGACGCTGGCAGATCAGCCTGAGGATATTACAGGCCGTATTATTCACTTGAGTGGCTTTACAGGCATCTCTGTGCAGGTTCGTACGCTTGCTAATGCGTATTTGAAGACAGTGCCAGGTATCTCTCAGAGAAAGCAGCAAGAAGTGCTTGTAAGACTGATGCATTGGGCACCAGAACCTTTAACTCATAAGTTGCAACACAGCTTGATTGCCTTTAGTGCGTCTCAGCAGAAGGAGCTTGTTGAGTTATTGTCGGCCCCCATGATGAGGCAGGCGCGTGACATTGAAGCCAGTGCGATTGCCATGCAGGGCAGCGCAGAGTACAAAAATTACACCGAACGTTTGCGTCAGCAGATTCCTGCTCAACCCCGAATAGCCATGATTAACCGGTTAGATCAAGCGATGGGAATGTCGCAGTGGGTGTTGTTGGCTCGGGCCGCTGTGGCTTCGGAGTTAGGTAAACAGGATGTGTTATTTGAATTATCGGAGGAGGCTGTACGTGCAAGAACACGAGAGTACTTGCTCTACGCGTATCGCTTTACAAGTAATACCGATATTCAGCGCATTGCTGAATTGTGGCAAACCCCACCTCTGAGCACGTGGTCAGAGGTGGCGTATCAGTCGCTTATTTCGAAGGCGACGGGTGCCTCTATTTTGAACTCGACTGATTTAGAAGAGAAACCAGATCACTAAGATCGTCGATTCTCTCTGCGACGTTATTGACCGCGTCGAGTGCGTCTTCTTTTTTCAAACCTAAGCTTTCATACATAGCGTCTGGAATCATTTCTGAAGGCCCATCCCCAATGCCATGATGGCGGAGCAAACGCACGGCGATAAATAATAAATTAGCGTAGGTGTGATGTTCTTCTTGGTATTCCGGGTTATGCAGTTGGCGCATAGCGACAACCAGCTCGGTCGGCATTTGCCATTGCTGCATTAATGCGGCGGCACACTGCTCGCGGCTCATCCCCAGAAGGTAGTGTTCGATGTAAAAGCGGTTTATGTGCGGGTTAGCTTCAATATGGCGATTAATCAGCGAGAACTGCGGTGGGAATACTTGCCCCAGAATTAAAAACCCAAAGTTATGCAATAAACCACAGAGATAAGACAATCCCTGTGATGGACGTTGATCGATAGGTATTTTTCGCACTAACTCGGCACATAAACTGGCGGTGACAATGGCTTGTTGCCAAAACGGGGTGTAGCCGTGGGGGCCTTCTTTAGGCACCGATAACGAACGGCCCAAGGCTAAGCCGAGAGCGAGATTAATGACTAAATCAAATCCAAGCACTCGAATCACGGCTTCTTCTACAGTTTTAATTTCACCGCGAGTGCCATAATAAGGGGAACGTGCCCAACTTAGTACTTGTGCCGACATGCCAGGGTCAAGTTCTACCGTGTGCGCGAGTGCTTTTGTATCGGCATTCGGGTCTACGCGTAGTTCAATAATTTTTCGAGCGGTTTCTGGCAGCGGTGGAAGGTCTAATGTTTCTTCTAAGCGCTGCTGAATGCGCTTGGGGGTAAACTGGCGAATCGCTGAATGCACATCGTCGATATCTTGGTCTGCATCTTTCTGGCGAACATCCTGACGTAATGGCGTCGTGTAATTTCCCAAGTGCGAGCTGGTGGTGAGTGCTTTGAACTCATCCATTGGAATTTTCAGCCACTCTTGTTCGCCCAAGGTTTGCTCTCCGCCCGTGACAATAAACAGCTCATTTTCCTTTAACAGTGCCTGATCAATCATGGTTTCCATTGATGTGATTTGCGGCAAGGCTGGGAAGTCAGTCAGTTGATATTTGTTTTTCAGTTTGAGCATTTCATCAGCTGAAATTGCCGAGAACTGGCGACCAAATGCGTGCGACATTTGAGTAAGATCAAGCATTCGGTTTCCGGGTACAACCACTTGTACTTGGCCAATATCGTCTTTAAGAAAGATGATATTCGCGACTTTAGGCGAGTATGACGCCGGGGGATTACTCTGCATAATTTCAAACAGCTCCTGATCATCGGCGGCGGTATACGGAATACTCCAATCGTCGAGAACTTTCAGTACTACGGAAGGAATGGCGGACATGTCATGCCCCTTTAAAAGATACTATCCATAGAATATAGACGTTTTATCAGAAGCTGCTTACTGTTCGTTGACTAATTAGACATTCGCAAAGCGTTCGGCATCACCAAGCCAGCGTTTGATCAGCGGCTCGACAGACTCTGGGTGGCTAACCCATAGGTCATTGGCCATATCTTGGACTTGAGGCAGTAGCTCTGCGTCGCGAACGAGATCCGCAATACGCAGCATTTGTAGGCCCGTTTGGCGGGTGCCTAAAAGTTCACCCGGGCCGCGAATTTGCAAATCTTGCTCGGCGATATAAAAGCCATCTTGGCTATCGCGCATCACTTGTAGGCGCTGTTTCCCCGTCATGGAGAGCGGTGACTTGTATAAAAGAACACAATGGCTTTTGGCGCTGCCACGACCTACACGCCCGCGGAGCTGGTGGAGTTGCGCTAGACCTAGACGTTCTGGGTTTTCAATAATCATCAAGCTGGCGTTGGGTACATCCACCCCGACTTCAATGACGGTGGTAGCGACAAGTAAATCAAGTTCGTGTGCTTTGAATTTGGCCATGATTTCGGCTTTTTCAGCGGCCTTCATTCGTCCGTGCACTAATCCAATACGCAGATTTGGCAAGGCGACGCGTAGTTCTTCAAACGTAATTTCAGCCGCTTGGCACTGCAGCGCTTCGCTTTCTTCAATGAGAGTACACACCCAATACGCTTGCGCGCCTTCGCTGCAAGCTTCTTGTACGCGATGAATAATTTCAGGGCGACGTTGCTCACTAATCACGACGGTGGTGATTGGGCTTCGGCCCGGAGGCAGCTCATCAATTACTGAGGTATCTAAATCAGCGTATGCACTCATGGCCAATGTGCGGGGGATGGGCGTGGCTGTCATGACAAGTTGATGGGGCACAAGGCCTAGTTTTTCGCCTTTTTTCTTTAAAGACAGGCGTTGATCGACACCAAAGCGGTGTTGCTCATCAATAATCACTAAACCTAAGCGCGCAAACGCCACTTCGGCCTGAAATAGCGCATGAGTGCCAACCACGAGCTGAACCTCGCCTGAGGCAATATCGTGTAAGGATTGCACTCTGGCTTTGCCTTTTACTTTGCCCGCCAGCCAGCCTACTCGTATGCCCAGTGGTTCGAACCATTCGGTCATATTTTTTAAGTGCTGTTCAGCAAGAATTTCTGTTGGGGCCATTAAGGCCACTTGATAGCCTTTTTGCAAAACATCGCAAGCGGCCATCGCAGCCACTAGGGTTTTACCTGAACCAACGTCCCCTTGAACCAATCTAAGCATTGGGTACGGCTGCTTTAAGTCTTCGATGATTTCGTCGGTGACGCGTTGTTGGGCTATGGTCGGTGTGAACGGCAGAGCACTTAATAACTTCAGCCGCATACTGTGATCGCCATTAATGATGGGCGCCGTATCAGCTTGAATCTGAGCGCGTAATTTAAATAACGAAAATTGATGAGCGAGTAGTTCTTCTAAAATAAGTCGCTTGTGTGCTGGATGCTGCCCCGATTCAAGCGACAGTATGTCGGTATTAGTGGGCGGCTGATGCAAAAATAATAAGGCTTCTTTTAATCCCGGCAAGCGCCATTGCTCGCACCAGGATGCAGGCAATAAATCGGGCAGTGATACTTGATCATCGCGAATAAAATCTAACGCCTGCTCGTGCATTAAGCGCAGACGTTGTTGAGTGATGCCATCCGTAGCTGAATAGACGGGTGTTAATTTGGCTTCGAGTTGAGTATCGGTATTTTCATCAATTCGTTGGTATTCGGGGTGATACAGTTCTAATCCGCTGGCACCACGGCGAGGTTCACCGTAGCAGCGTAAGGTATTACCGACGCTCATTTGATTTTTTTGTGCGGCATTAAAATGAAAAAAACGCAGACTAATTACACCGCTGTGATCTTGCAGTTTTACCAGCAAGCTACGGCGTTTTCCGAAGACGATGTTGGCGCCTTTTACTTCGCCTTGAATCACCGCCGGGCGCATAGGCTGAAGGCCTGCGATAGGTAAGATGCGGCTACGATCTTCATAGCGAAATGGCAAATGAAAAGCGAGATCTGTCAGGCTGTGGATGTTCAGCTTCGTCAGCTGTTCGGCCATTTTTGGGCCAACGCCTTTCAGATCCGTGAGCTTCTTAAAGCTTGCCACGACGGATTAGCCTTCTTTCCGGCAAGTGGTGGTATTGTCTAGCACAAGGTCGATGGCTTTCCCACGAGGAAAACTGGCTCGCCACGCCAAGGCGACCGTCCGAAATGGCGCTGGTGACTTAAATGGGCGAGTTACTAATAAGTTATTGTCCAAATTACCAATCGCAGATTTTGGCAATACTGTGATTCCTAGTCCGGTCGCGACCATGTACTTCAACGTTTCGAGCGAACTGCCCTCCAGCACGCTACCCAAATGACTGTGTTGCTTACGGTGCAGGGCTGGGCAATGCTCGAATACTTGATCGCGGAAACAATGGCCTTCACCTAACATGAGTAAATCTTCATCCATCAGCTGCTCGGCAGGTATGCTCTTTTTCTTTTCCCACGGATGGCCCTTGGGCATAACAATGATGAACTCTTCATCATAAAGGGGGCGTGTGAGTACATCGGGTTCATTAAAGGGTAGCGCGATAATAATGGCATCAAGATCCCCTTCGCGTAATTGCTTGCGCAGCACCCCTGTGTAATTTTCCTCCAGATAAAGCGGCATCTCAGGTGCCGCTTTATGAATATGAGGCACTAGATGCGGAAACAAATACGGCCCAATCGTAAAAATAGCACCAAGCTTTAAAGGGGTTGAAAGCTGATCTTTTCCGGCGCTGGCGATATCTTTTATACCCCGAGACTCTTCTAATACACGTTGCGCTTGCGTTACGATCTTTTCGCCAAGGGGAGTAACGGTGACAGAACTCTTACTTCTTTCAAAAATAGTGATACCCAGCTCGCTTTCGAGCTTTTTTATCGCTACGCTGAGCGTGGGTTGGCTGACAAAGCATTTTTCAGCAGCACGGCCAAAGTGCCGTTCTTGTGCTGCGGTAACGATGTAACGCAATTCAGTCAGAGTCATTATTGTCGCCTTGAATTAGGGTGGCACTTTTGATTTATTTTACCTATTAAACGACCGATAGAAAGGTTGTACTAAGATAAAAATAAAGGTGTTGTCCTAAGGGCAATACAGAATGCCTCAACGTGGAGGAAAGGCATGGCTCGTATTTTGGTTGTCGGTACCGGTGATATCGGTGGAAACCTAGCACAAAAATTAGCAAAAGAAGGGCATGAAGTGATCGGCGTGCGCCGTTCAGATAAGCCTGTGGCTGAGGGTGTGCAGGTTATCAGCGCCGATGTAGCTGATCGAGAAACCCTAACCGATTTACCCGATAATTGTGACATTGTAGTGTACAGCGTCGCGGCCCCTATATTTTCTAAAGAGGGGTATCACAATTATTATGTGAAGGGTCTGAAAAACGTTTTGAAAGCCGTTAAAGGCCAGACGCCTAAGCGTGTTATTTTTGTTTCAAGCTCATCGGTGTATCACCAGATGGGTGGTGAATGGGTGGATGAGCAATCAGAAACCACGCCAGCTAGCTTTGCCGGTAAAGAAATGTTGGCGGCGGAAGAGGTACTGGCTAAATCAGACTTCCCTGGTACCGTTGTACGTTTTACTGGTATCTATGGCCCAGGTCGTGAGCGCATGATTCAGCAGGCGCGTCATGGTGGTTATTGTGACCCGGAACCCGAGGTGTGGACGAACCGCATTCACCGTGATGATTGTTTGGGTGTTTTAGAATTAATCATCCAAAAAGCGCTGGCAGATGAAGCGCTCGATGATTGTTATCTTGCTACTGATAACCAACCATCGACATTATTCGACGTGCTCGAATGGATGAAAGACCGTATCGGAGACGTAGATCCTGATAAAGACGTTGGCGAAGTATCCCGCCGTGCCAACCGTCGTTGTTCAAACAAACGCCTACTGGAACTTGGGTATACCTTTAAATACTCAAACTACCAAGATGGCTACGATGTAATGTTGAACGAAATGGGCTTAGTGTAAATACCACTGTGTAATTTACGGAGCTTATATCTTATTGCCCCCCGATGTTGCTGAGTTTTATTTCAGTGCATCGGGTTTTCTCCTTAGCGTTTTAGAATTCTATCTACCCCCGTTGTCTCTATTTCCACTCTCTTCCCCGACGTTTGGACGCCCTACACCAGTGGCGTTATGGGTGAAAATGTTGAAATGCATAAGTTAAAATAATCGTGCAAAATCTATGAGAGTCCCGTAGCTTGAGCCTAGTCGCTTGTCTGAACAGCAAGTAAGCCACCAATCGCACCATAAACGCCTTGTGCTGGTGTACCCAAAGGAAGAGAAGTATGGAAACCGCGTTAAACTATTTATTATCCGTCGAAGCATTTGCACTTATATTTGTAGTGGTGCTACTAAAAAGCAGTATTAAATTAGTGCCGCAGAACAGAGCCTGGGTTGTCGAGCGTTTTGGTAAATACCAATCCACAAAAGTCGCTGGCTTGAACTTCATTTTACCCTTTGTAGATAACGTTGCCGCTGACCGAAGCTTAAAAGAGCAAGCGGTTGATATTCCTAGCCAATCGGCGATCACCAAAGACAACATCACACTCTCCGTTGATGGCGTGTTGTACTTCCGTGTTCTTGATCCTTACAAAGCCTCTTACGGTGTTGATGACTATGTCTTTGCGGTCACTCAGTTGGCGCAAACGACGATGCGTTCAGAGTTGGGTAAAATGGAACTGGATAGAACCTTTGAAGAACGTAGCCTGCTAAACATTGGTATTGTTGAAGCAATTAACGAAGCGGCTGAGCCATGGGGCATTCAGGTGTTACGTTACGAAATTAAAGACATCGTACCGCCGCGTTCTGTGATGGATGCAATGGAAGCGCAAATGAAGGCCGAGCGAGTTAAGCGTGCTCAGATTTTAGAATCAGAAGGTGATCGCCAAGCGGCAATCAACGTGGCCGAAGGTAAAAAGCAAGCCCAAGTGCTTGCGGCAGAAGCCGATAAAACCGAACAAATTCTACAAGCACAGGGTGAAGCTAGCGCGATTCTAGCTGTGGCAGATGCACAAGCAGAAGCCCTACGTAAAGTGGGTGACGCAGCCAATACCGAAGAAGGTCAAAAAGCGATTCAGCTTGATCTTGCGAGTAAAGCCATTGCTGCAAAAGAAGCGATTGCTAAACAGTCCTCGGTTGTATTACTGCCAGACAGCAGCACAGATCCGAGTGCACTAGTAGCGACCTCCATGTCGATCATTAATTCGTTAAATAAACAAAAGAGTTAATATTATGGATCTAGTTTTGTTTCATGATCTTTCCAATATATTACTGATAGCAGGGATCGCTATTTTAATTATCGAGGCAGTCATCTTAGGCTTCTCGACCTTTGTACTTTTGTTTTTAGGCTTGTCACTTGTATTGACTGGTGTAGGTATGAAAGCTGGTATTCTGGATGCCACCTATGTCACGGCATTATGGAGTAACTCATTAGTCACCAGCGTGCTCGCATTTACCTTGTGGAAGCCCCTTCGAAATATGCAGAGCAAGGTAGAAGTGCAAGATATTGAGAGTGACTTTGCTCAAGAAACCTTTGTGTTAGCCGACGATGTTGATAGTAGTGGTGGAACCCGACACATTTATTCAGGTGTGCCTTGGAAATTAAAAAGCCAGCAGCCTATTAGCGCGGGAACGACGGTAAAAGTTGTAAAAACAGAAGTGGGTGTTATGTGGGTTGAGGCGCTAGATCAACCGACGGAATAAAAGTACACACTACCCGAAGTCGCTAAGTAAGGCCTTTAGCGCTTCGGGGTCATTTTGTTTTAATCTTGTTAGCTCAGCACGTAATATCTCTGTTTGTTGATTTCGATGTTTCTCTTTAGTTAACTCAATTTTCGCTTCAAGAGCACGTGCTCATCAAGTGCTGGCCCTTGAGTCTCTCCGGCTAGCTCCAGCAACGCCGGAATAATCGTCCCCAATTGTTTACCGTAACTGGCGATATTCGATACAACATCCGTTTCGACTTCACGCTTCCCCGCAAAATTGAATTCCACCTGAGGCGAGAGCCAGCTTGTGATTGGGTTGATGTCTTGAGTGACGTTGCCACTTAGAGGTGCATTAAAAGGAAACATCAAAGACATGGCTTGAGGCGATAAGAACGGAAGCATAAAGGGGAACATGCGACGCCCTCCAGTTGGCAAGTATGTGCATACGTTAGCACCAAAAGAAGTAAACTGAATGTTCGTGAAGTGAGAGGTAGAGCAAAGTGGGCAATTGGTATGAATAAAATCAATCCGAAAAAATTACTGCGCAGTAAGTGGACGGCGGTTCATCCAACCAATAAAGAAAAGCATTTTTTGATTACCGAGCTTAAGCTGGATGATGAGGGCGAAGTGATTCATTGTTTGATTGAAGCGGTGTTGACCAAGCGTGAAGAAGCAATCAACTGGCAAGATTTAAAAGACAGTGAACGCTGGGTTCAGGGCTGGACATAAATACAAAAAAGCCCTGCATGGCAGGGCTTCTAAAACAAGCTTTAGAGTAAAACGTTGTTTTAATCCAGCTCTAATACACCATCCATCTCGACATCCACGGCTTTCGGCAGCTCTTTAACACCGACGGCTGCGCGTGCTGGATATGGCTGTTCAAAGTATTCCGCCATGATTTTATTCACGGTGGCGAAGTTACCTAGGTCGATCAGAAAGATATTCAGTTTGGCTATTTGCTGTAGTGATCCGCCAGCGGCTTCGCATACAGCGGTCAGGTTTTTGAATACCTGATGAATTTGTTCTTCAATGCCACCTTCGACGACTTCCATCGTTTCTGGTACCAATGCAATTTGGCCAGATAGGTAAACGGTTTTACCCACTTTTACCGCCTGTGAGTAGGTGCCAATGGCTTGTGGGGCTTTTTCGGTCGCTATTATTTCGCGGCTCATAATTTTTCCTTCGGATTTTTTATTCGAACAATTTTACTCACGCCACGAATATTACGTAGACGACGAATAGTGCGTGCTAGGTGCTGTCGGCCTTGAACGCTAAGAGACAGGTGCGTCACGCTGAGGCGTGCATCACGTTCTTCCACGTTGATCTGGTCAATATTGGCTTCGGCTTGGTTTACCGCGGCAGCGACATCTACGATGATGCCTCGTCGGTTTTCCATGTAGACCTTGATGTTCACCGAGAACTCACTGGTAATGCCTTTATCCCAGCTGAGGTGTACGCATTTTTCTGGGTTGTCGCGGTAGTCTTCGACATTGCGGCAACGCTCGGTGTGTATCACTAATCCACGCCCAGAGCTGAGGTGGCCAATAATCGGGTCACCGGGAATCGGGCTACAGCATTTAGCAAAGCTGACGGCTAGGCCCTCGGTGCCTTTGATCGTCAGTGGCGACGTTTCTTGTAGGGCAGTGAGGTCAACGTCGGTGTCTTTATTGGCAACCAATAATCGGCGTGCCATTAGCGGTGCCATGCGGTTGCCGGTACCAATGCTTTCTAGTAAATCTTCGAGAGATTCTTGCTCGGTTTCTGTCAGTACTAAATCAATATGGTCACTATCAATATCGGACATGCTTTTGCCAAGCGAGCTAAGTGCTTTATTGAGTAAGCGCTGTCCTAACTCAACAGATTCTGATCGACGTTGAGTTTTAAGGTAGTTACGAATATTGGAACGTGCTTTCCCCGTCACAACAAAGTTCAGCCACGCAGGGTTTGGCTGGGCATTGGGGGCGGTGACAATTTGTATGGTCTGGCCGTTTTGTAAGCGTGCACTTAACGGTGCGAGCTGTTTATTTATGCGGCAAGCAATGCAGTGGTTGCCCACATCGGTATGTACCGCGTAGGCAAAGTCGATGGCTGTGGAGCCAGAGGGCAATTCGAGGATAGTCCCCTTTGGTGTAAAGACGTATATCTCTTCAGGGAATAGATCGACCTTAACGTGCTCAACAAATTCAATCGGCGAGCCGGCGTTTTTTTGCAGCTCAAGTAGATTTTGCACCCATTGACGTGCGCGTTGCGTGCCGCTGGTTTGGTCGCTTTCGCTTTTGTATAACCAGTGCGCGGCGATACCGTAATTCGCCATGGCTTCCATGTCTTCTGTACGGATTTGTATTTCAACCGGAATACCACCTGCGCCAATGAGGGTGGTGTGCAACGACTGGTAGCCGTTGGTTTTCGGGATGGCGATGTAATCTTTAAAGCGGCCAGGGATCGGTTTGTAGAGGCTGTGCATGGCGCCCAGTATACGGTAGCAGTCATCAATGGAGTCAGTGACGATACGGAAGCCATACACGTCCATAATGTCGCCCAGCGATTTACGCTGATCACGCATTTTGCTGTAAATACTATAAAGGTGTTTTTCGCGACCAAACACTCGGGCCGAGATGCCGCTTTCGCTGAGACGATTGCGAACGCTGGCGGCAATATTGTCAACGACTTCGGCGCGATTGCCACGTGCTGCTTTTACCGCTTTACGAATCATTTCGGAGCGCATTGGGTAAATGGCTTCGAAGCAGAGGTCTTCCATTTCAACGCGAACGCTATTCAAACCTAGGCGATTTGCAATAGGCGAATAGATATCGAGGGTTTCGCGAGCAATACGGCGGCGTTTTTCGGGTTTTAATGATCCAAGAGTGCGCAGGTTGTGTAAGCGGTCGGCGAGTTTTACCAGAATAACGCGAATGTCTTTCGCCATGGCCATGGCCATCTTCTGGAAGTTTTCAGCTTGCTGCTCTTCTTTGCTCTCGAAATGAATGTGCGTGAGCTTAGAGACACCATCCACCAAGTCGGTAACAACATCACCAAATTGATCAGCTAGGGCACTTTTAGGAACGCCAGTATCTTCGATCACGTCATGCAGCATCGCGGCCATTAAGCTTTGATGATCAAGGTGCATTTCGGTGAGGATATTGGCAACAGCCAGAGGGTGTACGATGTAAGGCTCGCCACTGCGGCGGCGTTGCCCTTCATGCGCTTGTTCGGCGTAAAAATAGGCGCGACAAACCTGTTTTATCTGGCTTTGGCTCAGATACTGGGTAAGTCGCTCCGATAAGGCATCAATTGTTGGCACTATTGCCTCTTAGAATTCCTGACGCGTTTGAACATCAAGTTCAGCATTCAAGCGCGCTGCTTTTTCTTGGGCAGCCATTGTTGCTGGCGTGACCATATCGGCAGCGATTTCGCGCAATGCTAGAACCGTTGGCTTGTCATTTTCTTCTGGAACTAGAGGCTCAGCGCCGTCTACTGCCAGTTGGCGAGCACGCTTTGCGGCCAGCATGACCAGTTCAAAGCGGTTATCTACGTGTGTTAGGCAATCTTCAACAGTTACGCGAGCCATGATGAGTCCTGTATAAAAATGGATATAGAATTCGGTTGAACCAGACATTTTATGCTAATTCAGCAATAAGGGAAGAGAAATCTATCCCAGCAACGCTTTGATTGTATCCGCATGGCGAACTTCTTGCGCAGCTAGGCGATGGCGGCGAGCAATAATGATGGCGCGCAGCTCTTCTAGTGTGTTGTTGAAGTCGTCATTAATGATGAGGTAATCGTACTCACCAAAGTGGCTCATCTCACTGCGAGCATCGCGCATTCGGCGGGCGATAATCTCGGCGCTGTCTTGGCCGCGATTTTGTAACCGTTGTTCAAGCGCTTCAATAGATGGTGGGGCGATGAAAACGCTGACCGCTTCTGGCATTAGTCTGCGGACTTGTTCGGCTCCCTGCCAGTCGATCTCAAGAATTACGTCTCGTCCGGCTTCGAGTTCAGATTCGACCCAGCGTTGAGACGTCCCGTAGAAATTGTCAAATACCTGAGCGTGCTCTAAAAAAGCACTTTCTGAAATGAGTTGCTGAAACTCTTCTTTGGACGTGAAGTGGTAGTCTTTGCCGTCGACTTCCCCCGGACGCGGATTACGTGTGGTATGCGACACTGACACCCGGATGTAGCCGGTAGAGTCTAGTAATGCTTTTACTAGGCTGGTTTTGCCGGCACCGGAAGGCGCAGAGAAAATAAACAGAGTACCGGTAAACTTCTTTGTCATAGTGTTGGTGTCATCGAGCTGAATTTTGTTTAAGTATACCGCATATTGCATCGGTTCTTCATCGTAGGTGTGCGTTAAGGCACCTTAACTGCGCTGACAATCGTAACGCCTCTTTTAGTTCCTTCTTTATGCTTCTGTTTTGGAATTTCTAAAATAAATTCGTGCTCTAAGGTAAAGTCCGATTCGATTTATCGTTATACTGCCGCCGTTCGTTTGATATCAGCCCAGTTGATATTAAATTCAGTCTATAAAATCCAGAGGATACATCATGAGACCCAGTGGCCGTTCAGTTGATCAGCTTCGCGACGTTCGTATTACCCGCAATTTTACTATGCACGCTGAAGGCTCGGTGTTGGTTGAATTTGGTAACACCAAGGTGATTTGTACCGCCAGCGTTGAAACCTCTGTACCACCATTTTTACGCGGTAAGGGTCAGGGATGGGTCACGGCAGAATACGGTATGCTGCCGCGCTCTACCGGCTCGCGCATGATTCGTGAAGCGGCCAAAGGTAAGCAACAAGGGCGTACGGTTGAGATCTCCCGTTTGATCGGTCGTAGTTTGCGTGCAGCGGTTGACCTTAAAGCCTTGGGCGAAAATACCATCAACATCGATTGTGATGTGATTCAGGCCGATGGCGGGACCCGCACAGCGTCTATTACTGGTGCTTGTGTGGCCTTGGTGGATGCGATTGAGTGGCTGAAGAAAAACGGCAAAGTCAAAGGTGAGCCACTGAAGCATATGATTGCAGCCGTGTCTGTGGGTATGTACAAAGGCACCGCGGTGACGGATTTGGATTACGCGGAAGATTCAGACGCTGAGACAGATCTGAACGTGATCATGACGGCTTCTGGTGGCTATGTAGAAGTGCAGGGTACTGCAGAAGCGGAACCTTTCACCCCTGATGAACTGAACGCTATGCTAGCACTTGCGCAGCAATCTATTGGTCAGTTGTCAGAGATTCAGCAAGCGGCATTGGCTAACTAATGCGCCATTGAATAAAAAACGGGCACTTCATTAGGTGCCCGTTTTTGTATGACAAATATATGATATTGCTCTGACGTTAATCTTCGTCGTCAAACTCATATTCAATCAACACGGCGGCATGAATGCCAAACTGCGGTACTCGCTCGATGTTAGCTTCGACCACAAACTGACGCACGTTAGGCGTGCAGATTTGGTAATCCTTCCGCCAGCCATTTTGGCTACGGCGTTCGCTCTCGGCGTCAGGCCACCAAGTGAACTGATTTTCACCAAAGTTAGCTTCACGGAAGGCGTCAACAAAACCCACTGGGCCAAATACTTGATCAAACCATGCTCTCTCTTCAGGTAAAAAACCTGGCGACTCTTGTGCACTTTGCCAGTCTTGAATATCAACTGTTTTGTGCGCGGCTTCGAAGTTACCACAGAAGATAAATTCACGGCGTTTACGTCGAGTCTTTTGAAGATGATCAAGGAACGCGTGCTGAAATGCGAGTTTGTCTTCGATCGTGTTGTGCTCATCAAGGGTAGGGAACAGTACTGAACCCACACTGACGTGTTCAAAATCTGCTTGTATAAAGCGCCCTTGTAAATCCCAGTCGGGATGCGCAAGGCCGGTCATGATAGCTTTCGGTACATCACGAGTTAAAATTGCTACGCCACTGTAGCCATCGGCTTCCGCATCAAAAAAATACGCGTTAAAACCGTCTGGGTACAGAACGTCATCCGAGAGTTGGTATTCTTTGGCTTTTAAGTTCTGAATAGCCACGACATCAACGTCAGCACTGTTCAGCCACGTATAAAGGCCGTTTTGTACCGCTTGCTCAAGGCCGTCGACGTGTAATGTGATAATCCGCATACGTGGTTCCAAATTGACGATGGGTGTATTATACCGCATCCGTGAGGGCCGCTGAACAATTCTGTTGCTGCCAGTGGTTTTCGGATGCTCAGGCTAGCCCTGACAAGTTGTTATCATTATCGGCCCGCCCGTATTACTAGGACCCTTTTCATGCAGAACTACCAAAAAGAATTCATCGAATTTGCTATCCAGCAAGGCGTACTCCGTTTTGGAGAATTCACCCTTAAGTCTGGTCGTGTAAGCCCATACTTCTTCAATGCGGGCTTATTCAACACAGGCTCAGCACTCGCAAAACTGGGGCGCTTTTACGCGGCCGCTCTTGAAGAGTCTGGCATTGAGTACGATGTTGTTTTTGGTCCTGCTTATAAAGGTATCCCTTTATCTGCCTCTTTGACTATAGCCTTAGCTGATCAGTATCAGAAGGATATGCCGTACGTCTTTAATCGCAAAGAAGCCAAAACCCACGGAGAAGGTGGCAACCTAGTGGGTGCGCCTCTCGAAGGTCGTGTTCTTATTGTAGACGATGTTATCACCGCAGGAACGGCGATTCGTGAAGTGATGTCGCTCATTGAATTCACAGATGGTGCGACACCGGCGGCGGCCTTGATCGCTTTGAACCGTCAAGAGCGCGGTCAAGGTGAACTTTCTGCCATTCAAGAGGTAGAACGTGACTTTGGTATCACTGTTGCGAGTATCGTAAGTTTGAATCAGGTGCTAGATTATGTAGCTGAAGATCCTGAGCTAGCGCAGTATGCTGACGCGATCAGTGCGTATCGGGATCAATACGGCGTTAAATAAAATTGGAATCGTATGATTAGGCAGTATTTTTGGGCGTCATTATTTGTACTTCTTACTCCGGCGGTCTTGGCCGGGAGTAATGTGTATCGTTTTAATGTCGATGGCCAAATTGTCATTAAGGACACCGTTCCGGCTGACTTAGCGCCACTGGGGTATCAAGTGTTGAATGGCCAAGGCATGGTTATTCGCACGGTGCCACGTGAATTAACCGCTGAGGAAATTGCTGAGCGTGATCGTAAGCTTGAGTTAGAACGTCAACGGCAGGCGCGTATAGACAAGCGTAAAACCGCAGATCGCGCGTTATTACGTTTGTACTCGTCTGTTAATGATGTGGATCGAGCACTTGAGCGTAAATCAGAAGAGGTGCGAGGGCATATTGAGTTGCAGAAACGCCGCTTAGTGGATGTGCAAGAAAAACTCGAAAATGCTCAGCAGGCCGCTGCCAATATGGAGCGTCGGGGTCAAGAGGTCTCGCCAGAATTAAAAGCTGAAATTAGCCAGTATCAAACTGCGATAAAAGACAATGAGTTGGGTATTAAAGAGCGCCAGCAAAGTCTCTTGGCGTTAGATAAAGAATACTCTGAAGTGCGTTATCGGTTGCAGGTGTTAGCGGTCTATCCGTTAGGTACTTTACCCGAAGAGGTGGATGTTGAGCGTTTACAGGCAGAGGTTAGTAAATAAAAAAACGCTAGTTGAATACTGCCGTTCCGTAGTTTGGAGTGACATACGTTACTCCAAACTGTTTAATTTATTTAAAGATCAGCTCTCAAACTTCACTCCCTTTCGGGGCTCCGCCCCCGGCCCCATGCAAGGAGAGGTTTCTCCTTACGATCCTCTCTTCTCGGCGCATCCGGCTTTATCCAGCCAACGGCAGTCATTATGCGGCACGCAAAACAATCCGCCCCGGAACGATAATTTAGAGTATCCATTTTTTTGCATCGCTCCGGGGCAAGGTTTTGCTCTAAAGGCCTTGAATGACTTTGTTATCTGGCGCCGCACGCATGCCGATTAAAGGAAAGTCCGCGAAGCCGCATTTCAAATTAATCAGAGGTGCCCTAGGTATATGATTTGAAGAGCGGTATAGCAGCGGTCATGGTTAGAACCTCCACAGACTAGGATGAAGACTTCTCTAAAAGGGTTTTGAACATCCTAGGTTCAGTGAAAAACTAACACTCTACGGCATTGCCAGAGACTTTTTTTGAAGCAAGATAAGCTTCAATCCAGCCCACTGTTGATCCCAATATTCTGTCGGTTTGGTGGCAAACTCGGTGCGAACATACTGACGAATTCGACCTTCAAGGACAGCGGTTAGTAAATTCGCCGAAGCGGCAGCTGAACGCTGAGGCAACAGGCCTTCGCGGACTTCGGCTTCGCGCAATATTTGCTTAAACTGCAGCTCAATACGATCAAACACTTGGTGAATACGCTGGCGAAGCCGATCGGTTTCTCCCGCCAATGCGTCGCCGGATAGCAGACGGCACATTCCGGGGTTTTTCTCGGCAAAGCCCAGTATTAACCCCATAGTTTTTTCACAACGTTCAGACGCTGAGTTTATGTCTTTGAGTATTAGTGTAATACGTGAAAATAAGGTCTCTTCAATAAAGGCAATTAAGCCTTCGAACATTTTTGCTTTCGATGGAAAGTGGCGATACAACGCCGCCTCCGATACACCTACAGCGCTCGCCAGTTTGGCGGTGGTGATTCGCGCGCCGGGGTCAGTTTCTAGCATGTGTGCTAACGACTGAAGTATCTGATCGCGTCGGGACATTTTTTCAGCAGACTCCGTCATGCTTTATCCTTTTGTACGGCGGTTGGTGATCAGGGTACCAACACCCTCATCCGTGAACAGCTCCAGCATAGTGGAGTGCGCAACACGACCATCAATAATATGAGCACTATTAACACCAGCATGAACCGCATCCAGCGCGCACTGGATTTTAGGTAACATACCACCATAAATAGTACCGTCTTCAATAAGCTCATCCACTTGCTTCGTGGTTAGGCCGGTGAGAATTTTGCCTTCTTTATCCATAAGGCCGGCGATATTCGTTAGCAAAATTAATTTTTCTGCTTTTAATACTTCCGCGACTTTACCTGCCACTAGGTCCGCGTTGATGTTGTATGACGCGCCGTCATCGCCTACACCAATCGGTGCAATGACAGGAATAAAGTCACTGTCGGTGAGCATATCGAGAACGGCGGTGTTGATGTGAGCAACTTCGCCAACATGGCCGATATCAATAATTTCCGCTTTGGATAATTCTGGAGAGTTCTTTTTCACATGTAATTTACGAGCATGCAAAAGCTGACCGTCTTTACCGGTTAAACCGATGGCTTTACCGCCGTTTTGGTTAATCAAATTAACGATGTCTTTGTTAACTAGGCCCCCGAGTACCATCTCCACCACGTCCATGGTTTCGCTCGTGGTGACACGCATGCCATCAACAAAACGACTTTCGATGTTCAGCTTTTCAAGTAGGTCGCCAATTTGAGGGCCGCCACCGTGAACAAGAATGGGATTAATGCCAACCAGCTTAAGCATGACCATGTCGCGTGCAAAGCTGTTTTTCAGCTCGTCATCAATCATGGCGTTGCCGCCGTATTTCACAACAATGGTTTTACCCACAAAACGCTGCAAGTATGGCAGTGCTTCGCTGAGTACTTTGGCGGTGTTCATAGCGCTGTCACGCGTAAGAGGCATTAGCTGGCTCCAAAATCCGGGATAAAAAACGCAATTAGTATACCCCGGTTTGTTGTGCTGACGCTATGATCTAATCAGAAGGGAGTCTCTATTTCTGGGGCGTGACGGGTAAGTGCTTGCTTCATTAACGCTTGAATGCGTTGGAGTGTTTCTTCATTATCGCCGGCAAACCGTAAGGTTAGGCGCGGGGTGGTGTTCGATGCACGAATCAGCCCCCAGCCATCAGTAAACTCAATCCGTAAGCCATCGGTATTAAACACTCGTCCTTCACTGATCAGTGCTTCATCTTTGGCTAGATCGTCAATCAATGTGAACTTACGATCTTCAGTGGTGTTAAGTGCAATTTCCGGTGTGCTGACGTCTTCAGGTAAGGCTTTGAAGACATCGGCGACACTCTCGCGACGGGCAGATAATATTTCTAAAAGACGTGCACCCGCGTAGAGGCCATCATCAAATCCATACCAGCGCTCTGCGATATAAAAATGGCCACTAAATTCACCACCAACAGAACCTTTTAACTCTTTGAGTTTGCGTTTCATTAATGAGTGGCCGGTTTTCCACATGGTTGGGCGACCACCTAGGCGATTGATCATCGGCGCTAAATGGCGCGAAGATTTCACATCGAATAAAACATCGCTGCCGGGGCGGCGCGGTAAAATGTCTTCGATCAGTAACATCATTAAACGATCTGGCCAGATGATGGTGCCTTCATTATCCAATAACGCGACGCGGTCACCGTCGCCATCAAAGGCTAGGCCCAGATCGGCGTCATGCAGCAGGATCGCGTTTTTTAAATCTTCGAGATTTTCAGGCTCGCCTGGGTCTGGGTGATGATTGGGAAAATTGCCATCCACATCACAGTGAATGTCGATGACTTCTAATCCTAGTTCTTTGAATAACTTGATGGCTAATGGGCCAGCCACACCGTTGCCAGCGTCAATAACAATGGTCATATCGCGGCTGATTTGAATGTCGTCTTCGATACGAGACAGGTATTGGTCTTCTATATTATTTTCGCGCGCACCGGCATAACCTGTGCTGTAGTCTTCGTTAATTGTGCGTTCTCGTAATCCAAGCAGTTCCTGTTCCGAAAGGGGTAACTGGTCGATCACAATCTTAAGACCGTTATATTCTTTAGGGTTATGACTGCCGGTAATCATTACGCCACATGGGGTATCTAATTCGAAGGTGGAATAATACAGCGCGCCCGTGGGTAGCATCCCTAAACGGTTGACGCTACAGCCTGCGGAGAGAATGCCTGCTTGCAAGGTATTGGCTAGGTGCTCGCTGGATAGGCGACCATCCCACGCTAGGTTAATTCGCTCAAAGCCTCGCTTACGAATTTCACTCCCTAACGCGCGCCCAAGGTTGGTGATGTGTTCGTCGGTTAATTCGCTATCCACTAACCCGCGGATATCGTAAGCACGGAAGATATGACGCGGAATACCGCCGTCTTTTAACGCTGCCGATGGCTCTATTATTTCTGGAAGTTCAGGCTCATCGGTAACTTCTGGTAAATCATTCCGTGCGCCCGACTCTCGTTGCGGCGCATCGGTTTTTTGCGATGCTTTTTGTTGGATGGCTCCTTTCTTTTCTTTGCTTTTTAAGTCATTGAGTACGTCTTCACTGGCCGCTCTTACTTCTTGGGCTAGTTCGTTGAAAAGGCTTAAACTGAACTTAGGGTTTTCTTTAATCTCATCGTGAAAGTAGCGCCTAAGAAATTGAATAAAGTGCTGTTGGTTTTTTTGTAATGCGCGTTTTTGAACCCACAAAATAATAAATAATGACCCCAACGTTAACCCTAGAGTGAGTAGCCAAGGAAACGATAGCGATAGCATTGATAATGCTGGGCGCTGGTCAGAAGGTGTGAAGGTTAAAAACCAGTAGTTATTAATGGGAATGGTGATGGGATCAATCGAGCGCACTGGCGATTCGCCTGCGGTAAATATGTTGATTCCCGTCGGCTCATTTGGATTCAGTTTTTGAGTGACGGTCATATACCCTAGATTGTGCGCTGCGGCTGAGCGAAAGGCATTTAGCCAGTCTTCGCCATACTGAACCAACAGCACGCCTTGAGGGGTACCGTTCGCGGGTACTGGGCTGGCCCAAAAGAAGCGTTGGCGATTATTGAGCGTCACGGCTTCGAGCTTCATGTCATTACCGCGCAATGTACGATTTGCTAAATCTTGAACGGCGAAGCTGTATTTTTGTTGCAGTGTTTGGATATTCGCGCTTGTTACTACCTCTATCTCTGTTGCTCCGGGCAACATAATTTTTAAACTGTTGAGCCAGTCGGTATTTGCATTAATATCATTGGAAATAAGTAAGGCGGATGTTTTCGGGTGGCTACTCGCGGCAACTTGCATACGTCGCGTATCCAGTAAACGTGTACTCAGTGCGAGGGCGGTCTGTTCGGCAACAGCACTGGCGTATGCTTTATCGACATCCGATTGTGCCATGACATTCACCTGCAAGCTTTGTAATGCTAAACCGCAGGCAATGAAGAGCAAAGCGAGCCAAATAGATACTCGGCTGTAACTAAGGAGGGTGGTTCCTATGCTGGACGGCTTTGCCATGAACTGATCCCTGAGCCGCTTCCGCAGCGCGATGTCTTGTTGTTATTGTTGTATGCGCCTGTGCAGCTATTAGCTTCGACCCGAATGGCCAAAACCTCCGCTGCCGCGTTCTGTTTCCGTGAAGTCACTGACCACTTCAAATTGGGCTTGGACCACAGGCACTAAGACAAATTGAGCTAAACGCTCGCCAATTTCAATAGTGAACGGTGTATTGCCGCGATTCCAGCAACTCACCATGAGTTCGCCCTGGTAGTCTGAATCGATCAAGCCGACTAAGTTACCTAATACGATGCCGTGCTTATGGCCTAAGCCCGAACGCGGCAAAATGATGCCCGCTAAAGATGGGTCTTCGATATACACCGATAGCCCCGTTTTGATTAATTTTGTTTCACCGGGGTTTAGTATCGTGGCTTCATCAAGGCACGCGCGAAGATCAAGCCCGGCAGAGCCGCTGGTGGCGTATTCTGGCATTGGAATTGTGTCGCCAATACGTGAGTCGAGTACTTTTACCTGCAGCTTTTGCATGGGTGATTTTCCTTATATAGATGAATATTAGTTGGCGTTGTAGCGGTCTGCCACTAGAGCAATAAGCTCACGGGCCAGGGTGTGTTTGTTCATTGTGTCGAAGCGTTGTTGCCCCTCTGGCCAGAAAACACTGACGGCGTTGTCATCACTGTTAAAACCAATGTCACTTCGAGATACATCGTTGGCGATGATGATATCCAAATTTTTACTCTCTAATTTGCCACGGGCATAGCGTTCGACATCTTGAGTCTCGGCGGCAAACCCTACGGTAAATGGGTGGGGGACATGGGCAGCAACCATCGCAATGATGTCTGGATTTTTAACCAGCTCAAGGGTGAGCGTATCGGTCGATTTTTTTACCTTCTGTGGAGCCACACTCGCTAAGCGGTAATCGGCCACGGCGGCTGAGGCGATAAATACTTGGCCGTGTTCCAGTTCACTTTTGGTCGCATTAAACATATCTAAAGCACTGGTGACGTTCACCATACGCACACGTTCTGGGGCGGGGATATTCACCGGCCCACTGATCAGCGTGACTCGTGCGCCAGCATCGCGAGCGGCAGCGGCTAGGGCATATCCCATTTTTCCTGAGCTGTGATTAGAGATGTAGCGCACTGGGTCAATGGCTTCACGGGTTGGGCCGGCAGTAATGACGACACTGACACCCGCAAGGGCTCCGGATTCGAACATGTTCGCGACTTCAGTGGCAATGAGTTCAGGCTCCATCATACGTCCGGGGCCAACATCGCCACAGGCTTGCTCGCCCGCGTCTGGGCCGATCACGGTGAGCTTTTCCTGATGCGCGCTTTGTAGATGCGTCATATTGGCTTGCGTCATGGGATCGCGCCACATGGCTTGGTTCATGGCCGGTGCCAGGCAGAGAGGCGCTTCTGTGGCTAAGCACACCGTGGTCAGTAAATCATTGCCCATGCCTTGCGCGAGTCGCGCAATTAAATTCGCGCTGGCCGGAGCAATTAAAATCAGGTCTGCCCATTTTGCCAATTCAATATGGCCCATACCGGCTTCGGCTTCTGGGTCCAACAAAGCATGGTGCACCGGGTTGCCCGACAATGCTTGTAGGGTGAGTGGCGTCATGAATTCCATTGCGCCGCTGGTCATAATAACGCGGACATCCGCTCCCGCACGTTTTAGCAAACGTACTAGTTCAGCACTTTTATAAGCGGCGATGCCACCACTGATGCCGAGCAAAATTCGGCGATTACAGAGTTGTTGCATAGTAAATGGGAGCCTGTCTATGATGTCAGGAGTATATATCACTGATTCGTTTATATCACTGACCCTACAAGGAGGTAGGCATGGCGATTACTGATTGGCCTGCGAGCGAGCGCCCAAGAGAAAAACTATTAGAGGCTGGTCCAGCCAGTTTGTCGGATGCTGAATTATTAGCCATTTTTTTGCGCACAGGTGTGCGAGGCAAAAGCGCGGTGGATTTATCCCGAGAGTTACTCACTGATTTCGGCGGGCTACGGCAATTACTGACGGCGTCTCAGAGTGAATTCTGCCGCCCGCTAGGGCTAGGGAGTGCTAAGTTTGCTTTGCTGCAGGCGGTGCTAGAAATGGCTAAACGTCATTTGGCCCAAGAGCTTAAAAAAGGCGATGCCCTTGCCAGCCCTGAACACACACGACAATACCTCCAAGCGCAATTGCGTGATCGTGATTATGAAGTGTTTGCTTGTTTGTTTTTAGATAACCAAAATCGAGTGATTCGCTACGAGGAGTTGTTTCGTGGCACGATTGATTCGGCTGCAGTATACCCTCGCGAAGTGGTGAAGCAGGCATTGGCATTAGGCGCGGCAGCAATCATCCTTGCACACAATCATCCCTCCGGTATTGCGGAGCCAAGTCAGTCTGATCGGGCCATCACTGAGCGACTGCAGCAAGCTCTTTCAGTGATGGACATTCGTGTACTGGATCATCTTGTTGTTGGCGACGGTTATTGTGTCTCTTTTGCAGAGCGGGGCTGGCTTTAGGCCCTTTTCTACGTCGTTAGACGAGCAGTTTTTTCTCAGAAAAGATTGTGCGAAAAATGCACTTTTACTTGCGCAGTGTTTGTGGGTTTGGTATAAAGCGCAACTCTTTTCAGCCAGGGCTGTCTTCGGTCATCACAAAATGATGGCGAACGCCTGCGGTTGGTAACGAATTCAGAATTGTTCGATACACAAAAAATCGGGGCGAAGATCCATGTCAAAGGTTTGCCAAGTTACAGGAAAACGTCCTGTAGCAGGGAATAACGTTTCCCACTCACAAATCAAAACTAAGCGCCGTTTTCTGCCAAATTTACAGAACCACCGTTTCTGGGTAGAAAGCGAAAACCGTTTCGTACGTCTACGCATCTCTACTAAGGGTATGCGTATCATCGATAAGAAAGGCATCGATAGCGTACTGTCCGAGCTTCGTGCTCGCGGCGAAAAAGTCTAAAGGAGGCCTATTATGCCACGCGATAAGATCCGTCTAGTGTCAAGTGCCGGTACTGGCCACTTTTACACTACAGATAAAAACAAGCGCACCATGCCTGAGAAATTCGAGATCAAAAAATTTGATCCAGTAGTTCGCAAGCACGTTGCATACAAAGAAGCCAAGATTAAGTAATCTAACTTTTTTGCTTGTTTCGAAAACCCGGCCTAGGTCGGGTTTTTTCGTTTCTGCCGTTTGAGCTGGCAACGAGCTTGGGTACACTGGCCAGATATTTTTTAATAGCAGAATCCTCATGCCCGAGTTACCAGAGGTTGAAACCACCCTCCGTGGAATCAGTCCCTATTTGAAAGATCACACCATCACGCGTATCGACGTACGCCAGTCAAAACTGCGCTGGCCTGTAGAGGCCGAGATACAGAGTTTGGCTGGTCAGAAAATATTGTCATTGAGCCGCCGCTCTAAATACATCTTGGTTGAGACCGAAGCCGGCACCGCCATTTGGCATTTGGGCATGTCGGGTTCATTGCGTTTGGTCGAAGCGTCTGAGCCGGTCGCTAAGCACGATCATATTGATTGGCACATGAGTAGCGGCAAAGTGCTGCGTTATCATGACCCACGGCGTTTTGGTGCGCTCCTATGGGTTGCGCCGGGTGAGACCAGTAGTCATTTAACGCATCTTGGCCCCGAACCTTTGACCGATGATTTTAATGAGGATCATCTTTTCAATCGCAGCCGAAGAAAAAGCCAGGCCGTGAAAACCTTCATTATGGATGGCAAAGTCGTGGTTGGCGTCGGTAATATTTATGCCAACGAAAGCCTTTTCTTGGCGGGTATACGCCCACAAACGCCAGCAGGGAAAATCAGCAAGGCACGCTACCGCAAGCTCAGCGCGATTATTCGACAAGTGTTGGCTGCCGCAATTGAACAGGGCGGAACCACCTTACGTGATTTTGTCGGAGGAGATGGCAAACCGGGATACTTTGCGCAGCAGTTGTATGTTTATGGGCGAGGTGGCGAAACCTGCAAAATTTGCCAAACTGGTTTAAAGGAAATTCGCCAAGGGCAGCGTGCCACTGTGTACTGCCCGCAATGTCAAAAATAACAGCCGCTGTCTTAGTTGCAGGCATACTGAAAAGGTCGATATGTGAAACATCCTAAAAATCCAATTATTATCGATCTCGAAGCATCAGGGTTTGGCCCGCAAAGCTATCCAATTGAAGTGGGTATCGTGCTCGAAAACGGTGACCGATTTTGCACTTTGATCAGCCCTGAAGAGGAGTGGACGCACTGGTCTGATAGCGCTGAAGCGCTACATGGTATTACTCGGGTGAATCTTGTAGCTGCCGGTAAAAGTGCGCGAAGAGTCGCAGAGCAGCTCAACGGCTGGCTTGAAGGTAAAACCGTGTACTCGGATGGTTGGGTGGTGGATAAGCCTTGGCTCACTAAATTGTTTTATGCGGCGGGTGTTGAAATGAAATTTCAGGTCAGCTCGCTCGAAATGATCATGACTGAGCCACAGATTCTTTTGTGGGATGAAACCAAAGTGAAAGTGACGGAGGAAGCAAAGCTCCCACGTCACCGCGCCAGCAATGATGCTTGGTTAATCCAAGAAACCTACCGACACACATCTTCTTTAATAGGCGCTTAACGCTTATAAAACTAAGCCTTTTAGCCATTGCCAGCAACGCCCTAGGTATTCATAAATGGCGCGTTCGGTTTTGTAGGTGGCGCGAGAATCCAAACGCCAATCGGTGTAATAAGCCCCGGTATGCATCGCAGGGGCCGCAATAGGATGCATCCCCGCTCGTTCAAAAAAGGTCATTGCACGTTTTAAATGTGATGCCTCCGTGACCAAGGCGAATTTTTTATTTTTAAGTAAACTTGCGGTTAAGTAAGCTTCTTGTTCTGTGTCTTGGGCGGTTGGGAAATCGAAAATTCGTAATGGATCAACACCAAGTTCAATCGCGGACTGCTTTAATAATTCGGCGTGTGGTACGGCGCTACTAAATCCGGCGTACCCCGTTACAATTAATATAGCGTCAGGGTTGGCTCTTAAAATCCTTAACCCCTCCTCTAATCGGAATAAAGCTGAGCTACCTAAGCTCATAATGGCTGGTGTGTCTGGCGGTGCACTATGGCTTGCGCTACCCAGTACGACAACTGCATCCACCGACTGAGTAATATCGAAGATGGGGTAATAATCTTCATGCGGGCGAATGAGCCGGTCTGCCACCGGGTGCCAACTGCTGAGTCCTAATATTAGAAACGCGCTCAATAGCGACAACCGAGCTTTTGTGGGCGATCTTTTCAGCCACCATCCCCCGAGTAAAATCAGTACTAAAGTGATGGGAATTGGCATTAAAAGCATGCCGATGATCTTTTTTAAAACAAAACCTGTGCTGACAAGATCCATCGTATCGCCGTCGAAATTCAAATCGTTAAACTCTCAGTTTTTTTGCATGGCCGCAAGGCCTAAATGGGCGGGATCATTCATATAAATGACATGCGCGAGATTTAGAGTCGAGAATACTTTAATTTCAATGTAGGTCGTTACCATGAGTGTCACTCGTCGTCGTTTTTTAAAGGAAGGTAGCTTAGGTTTGGCTGGGGCTTCAATTGCCTCGAACGCCTTAGCAATGAGCCGAATACCTGAGCTACCAGAAGCCGTTAATGGCGAGTTTAATTACGGTGTGGCCAGTGGTGATCCCACCCAAAGTTCGGTCATTATTTGGAGTCACTTTCAGCCCGAAGAGAGTACGGATTGTGACGTTCTTTGGACGGTATCATTGAATCAAGATATGACCAACGTCGTGCGCTCAGGGGCGACAACTACAGGTTCTGACCGTGATTTTACAATAAAAGTTGATGTCGATAGTTTGGCTGCAGGCACCACGTATTATTTTCAGTTTATATGCCAGGGAGTGTTATCGCCTGTGGGGGTGACGAGAACAGCAGACAGTGGCGAGCTTGATAGCGCTCGATTTGCCATTGTGTCTTGTTCGAGTTGCCCACATGGGTATTTTAATGTGTATCGAGCGCTAGCCGAACGTGATGATTTACACGCGGTCATTCACTTGGGGGATTATATTTATGAATATGGTCAAGATGAATATGGGGACGATAGTCTTAGTGCAGAAAGAGCATTAGCGCCAGCTCACGAGACAGTCAGCCTCTCGGATTATCGTCGCCGTCATGCGCTGTACAAACTGGATGAAGACCTACAGGCACTGCATCAAAAGCATCCTATGATCGCTATTTGGGATGATCATGAGTTTACCGATAATGCATGGCAAGACGGTGCGAGCAACCATAACGACGGCGAGGGTGATTGGCAGGAGAGAAAAGCCGTTGCCAAAAAAGCATATTTTGAATGGATGCCGGTAAGAGAGCAAAACAACGAGTCGATTTATCGTCGAATTCAGTACGGCAATTTACTCGATCTTATTATGTTGGATACGCGTGTTGAAGGGCGAGATCAACAACCTGAGGGGGCAGGTAAACAGCAAACCGCTCAGGATGAAAATAGAAGCTTGCTGGGGTTCGAGCAAGAGGCATGGCTATACGATCAGCTGACCACAAGTACGGCACAGTGGAAGGTCTTGGGTCAGCAAGTCATGATGGCTCAGCGATATTACCTCAACCTCGAAAATTTGCTGGGTGAAGGCGCGGCTGCGTCATTCTGGTTAGATAGCTGGGATGGCTATGCCGCGAATCGCGACCGTTTGTTGGACGTGATTAAAGAGCATAATGTTGAGAATATGGTGGTCCTCACTGGCGATTTGCACGCTTCCTTTGCGGCGGATATTAGCGACGATCCTTATACTTGGCGCAATTATAATCGTTATACCGGGGAGGGATCTTTGGCGGTGGAGTTTGTGTGTCCATCGGTCACATCTCCGGGGTTTCCTAGTGTCATTGCGGGCAGTGCTGAGCGAACCATCATGGCGGGTAGTCCGCACATCAAATACGCCGAGCTGCAAACGCACGGGTACGTTTTATTAACAGTGAATCGTGAACGAACGCAGGCGGATTGGTACTACGTTTCTGATATTACCACTCGCAACAGTTCAACATTTTGTGGTGTTAGTTATGCGTGTGAACAGGGAGCGGCGCGACTTAAGCGAGTTTATCAGCCTGCTTAAGTCGAAGCCTATTAGTGAGACATGACCTCTGCACGACCAATTGCACGTGGGTCTGAGGCGGCACTGACTGCTCCTGATTTTTTATCAATCAGGATCGCCTGCATATTGCCGTACTGCCGACCCACATCTTTGAAGTTATGGCCACGGGCTTTTAAGTCATCCATGGTCGCAGCAGAGATGGTACCCGGTTCATGTTGAATAACATCGGGTAAATATTGGTGGTGAAAACGCGTTCGGTTCACCCACTCGTCGACGGGTTTATTTTGCAGATATTCCAGTGCACCTAAAAATACCATGCTGATGATGCGGCTACCGCCGGGGGTGCCGAGTACAGCAATACTGTTCGGTGATTCCAGCATAGACGGGCTCATGGACGACAGTGGACGCTTACCCGGTGCGATGGCGTTGGCCTCGTTGCCCACTAATCCGTAAGCGTTCGGCTCGCCAGGTTTGGCGGAAAAGTCATCCATTTCATTGTTTAAGATTACCCCAGTTCCTGCGACGGTGTACGCCGAGCCAAAGGGCAGGTTAATACTTAACGTGGCGGAGACTCGGTTGCCTTCAGAATCAACAACGGATAAATGCGTGGTGTGGAAGCCTTCTTGAATATTTTTGGGGCCTTCTAGGCTTAAGCTAGGTGTGGCTTTTTTCATATCAATATTCTTGGCCCACGACGTGTTGCGTGTATCGCTGATTAATTCAGAGACTGGCACATCAACAAAATCGGGATCTCCTAGAAACTCAGCGCGATCACGATAGGCACGACGCATCACTTCCGTGAGTAAGTGCATTTGATCTGCTGAGTTCATCTCTTCCCAGTCAAAGTGTTCCAGCATTTTGACCATCTGAGCAATGGCAATGCCGCCAGAGGATGGTGGTGGTGCGCTGATTAATTCAGTATTGCCAATGGTGATACGAATGGGATCGCGTTCGACCACGTTATAGCTGGCTAGATCATTAAGTGTCCAGTCACCGCCATTGCGCGTAACGTCATTCACCAATGTCTGTGCAATAGGACCGCGATAAAAGCCATCAAAACCGTCGTTAGCGATAGTTTCTAAGGTGCGTGCCAAGTCTTTTTGAATCAGTAGGTAGCCCACTGCAGGAACGGTACCGTCATCAAGAAACAGTCGCGCGCTTTCAGAGTAGCGATTGATGGCATCGAGACGATAGCCCATGAGTTTTTGGTAGTGCGCATCCACCGGGAAGCCGTCACGAGCTTGAGTAATCGCGGCGGCTAAGGTGGTTGTTAGTGGCAGTTTGCCGTATTTCTCCGCGAGATAAGCAAAAGCCGCCGGTTGCCCAGGAATACCTGCCGCGCTGGGGCCGTTAATTGCTCGGTCACGATCAACGTTGCCGTTTTCATCTAAATAATAATCTCGCCCAGCCGCCATTGGCGCTTTTTCACGGGCATCAACAAAGCGATAGTCGTTTGTCTTGGCGTCATATAGCAACCAAAAACCACCACCACCAAGGCCTGCGCTGTATGGCTCAACAACGCCGAGACTGGCCGCTACGGCAATCGCGGCATCAAAGGCATTACCTCCGTTATGAAGAACATCAATGCCTGCTTGCGTGGCCAGTGGGTGAGCACTCGCTACCGCGACAGTGCCTGAGAATTTAGGTTCTTCAGCGTCGGTGGTTGCGCAGGAGGCAACAAAAACAAAGGTGGATATTACGAATGCGCCAGCGAACAGTCGCTGTAAATAAGACATAAAAAAGCCTCCAACAGTGGGAGGCCTTAGTGTGAGAGCTGAGCGCTCTCGGTGCAACAGGCAAACGCGCTTAAGCGATTTTCTTACCGGTTAAACGTTCGTACTTGGCTTCTAGTTCGTCTTGCGTTTCTTCGTTGTTCTCGTCGTGCGGGATGCAGTCCACAGGACATACAAGCTGGCACTGCGGCTCGTCGAAGTGGCCAATACACTCAGTGCACTTGCTTGGTTCAATTTCGTAAATTTCCTCGCCAGCAAAAATCGCTTCGTTAGGGCATTCAGGTTCACAAACATCACAGTTGATGCATTCGTCAGTAATAATCAACGCCATGACCTATCTCCGTCAGAGGCTATTAAAACAGTTATTCAATAGGGTGTTCACAATATGGCTATTATGCCTGAGCGTGCGCTTTTTTCAGAGCCGCAGCGACCTTCGGGTTTACTAAGGTGCTGATGTCGCCACCTAAAGCAGATACTTCGCGCACAATCGTAGAAGACACAAAGGAGTACTTCTCGGCAGGCGTAAGGAAGAGGCTCTCAACATTGGGAGCGAGTACGCGATTCATATTGGCCAGCTGAAATTCGTATTCAAAATCGGAGACCGCACGAAGGCCACGCAGAATAATATTGGCACGTTTTTCTTTGACGAAGTCAGCTAATAGGTTACTGAACCCCACGACTTCGACATTATGCAGATGGCTCAAAACATCTTTCGCTAAATCGACACGGGTGTCCATATCAAACAATGGGCGCTTCTTTGGGCTTTCGGCTACCGCCAAAATGATGTGATCAAACATACGCGCAGCGCGTTCAACTAAGTCAATGTGACCGTTGGTAATGGGGTCAAACGTGCCTGGGTATACAACAGTGTTCATAATATCAGCCTTAAGTAGGAGCTGGGCGAATAGTAATGGAAGGGAGGCAGTGGGGCAAATGCCCCCTTGGTTAGATCAAGGGGTAGATCAAGGGCTATATGAATTTTTGTCACATAGAATTGGTAAGTTGGCCGTCAGCACCAAGAATAATGGCCTCTACTCCTTCTAACTCTTCGATTAAAGCCATGCCGTTCTTTGGCCCCAGTACGAATACCGCCGTGGCCAAGGCGTCGGCTAAGTAGGCGCGAGCAGAAATGATCGTCACGCTGCGCGCTAAACGCGCTGGTTGGCCGCTATCTGGGTCAATGATGTGGTGGTAACGAATGCCGTCTTTTTCAAAGTAGCGTTCGTAATCTCCTGAGGTTGCCACAGCGGCGTTGGCTATTGGAATAAGTGCGATAAGCTCTTCGTTATTGTCTGGGTCTTGTACCCCAACTTTCCACTGCTTGTCTTGGGTCCCTGAGCTGGCGTAAAGATCGCCTCCGGCGTTGATATAAAACACCTCAAACCCTGCCTTGCGAATGATTTGAGCAGCACGATCGATTGCGTAGCCCTTGGCTATGCCGCCAAGGCCAATTTGTGTGTGCTCGTTTTTAAGATAGACCGTTTGTTTGCTTTTATTTAATTCGATATTTTTATAGTCGATGGCGCTTACGGCCTTTAACAAGGTTTCGCTGTCTGGAATTAATTGCTGGCGAAAGTCCCATAATTTACCTGCGCTTTTAAACGTAATGTCGAATTTACCCTGGCTAAGTTCTGAAATGTTTAGTGCTTCAGATATTAAACGAAAGACTTCCGGCTCGACGCTAACGGCGCGTTTCCCTGCATTTTTATTGATTTCAGAAATGCTGCTGGTGGCTTCCCACTCTGAGAATACAGCCGTGATGCGCTCGATTTCTTCGATGGCATTATTAATGGCTTGGTGCGCTAAGGCGCTAGGCTCTGATATTGGGAGGAGAATATTAAACTCAACAGTCGTGGACATTAAGCTGACTGACCGAGAAGCGCTTGCCTGTGCTGGATCATTGGCTTGTATGCGCTCGTTAGCGACGACGGTGTCGCTAATAATGATCAGAGCGATAAACTGAACGGTACACAGAAGAGTTTTGACCAAAGTCACGGTGCAAAAGAATCGAGAGTGGCTTTAAAGTCAGCATCAACACGGCGACCTTTATGAACAACCTGCCCTTGTGTATTTAATACTAATAAGGTCGGGGTGCCGCGTACATTAAATTGATCACCAATAATAAGGTCAGGGTCTGAAATGGAGCGCCAAGGCAGTGATTTTTTCAACTCAATTTCCGCGCCATCTTGCGGGTTTTTATTCACATTAAGACCCAACCATTGCACATTACCATGTTCAGAAAATTCCTTTTTTAAATGGGGAATTTCTGCCATACAGTAGCCACACCAGGATGCCCATACGATCAGCACGATGGGTTTAGTGGGTGCGTTAAAATCGATCTTAATCGTCTCACCATGAATTGATGAATACTCGGTCGCGTTACTGAGGCTAGATACAAAGAGCATGATTACAAGCGTGAGTATGCGGTTCATAGTGGTGTATACCATCCTAATGTCAGCCAATAAAAATCAAGGTTGTCGGAACGTTGGTAATAATTAAAACCAATTTCGTAATTAGATAATTGGCTGGTTAGCCAAGTGGAGCTCCAGTACGACACCAACACGCCTGCGCTGTGGCCATCAAAGTTCCCAAGATCCGAATCACTGGTTTGGTACTCCTTAACAGCATCAAATTGTTTTGCATAAAAATCAGCACTTTTTTGGGTATAAAAACGGTAGCTAGGCTCAAACGTTAAACGCCCCTCGCGAATTCGGTAAAAATAACGCGCTTCAATGGCGTGGCCTTGAAGATTCCAGTCGTCGCGATAGGTGCTCGCTCCAAGTTGAACAGAGTCTTTGCCTAGCGCATGTTTGTAACGAAAAGAAAGCGTATCGCGCACACGTAAATCGGGGGCCTTTTCTATCTCCAGTTGAGTACTGTTTGGCGGTAGATTAATGACCACTGAATTAAATGACGTCGCTAACATGCCTGTTTGTTTGCTGTGAACCCACGAGAGATCAAACAGTGAGACCGGCGATAAAGTTTGGGTCAGGCTGAGTGTACTGGTGAACGTATCACGCGGGGCGTCCGTTTCTTTACTGCCGTCGAAACGGATCATACGAACGGTGTCATCAAAGTACTGAAACTGAGCACTCAGCTGCGTTGACTCTTCATTTAATGATTGGGATAACCCGAAGCCATAGCCAGTGCTGCGATAAGCATACTCTTGGCCGTAACTGGCGTGGAGATTAAACCCGAAACGGTTGCTATTTAAATCACTACTGCGATATTTCCAGCGGGTTTCGATATTAAATCGACCGGGGTTGTAGCCTGTGGCGGCTGACACGGTTTCTGCTTTATCGCGAGCGTCATCGTAAGACGCCGCCGTCACAATATCGCCGACGGCTTTAATACTGGCGGCGTTGGTGTCATTTAAACGTTTTTGAAACAGCAAAATACCTTCGTAGATGGTGGCGTCTTCATTGGTGTTGATATTGCCGCCGTTATCATCTTGTTGATAGATGATACCGCGTGCGGCAAAGAGGCTGTCCAGTTCGTCGGGGCTGGGTGTTGCTGCTAGCGTATGACAGCTAAAGATAATCGTCAGTAGCGCAGCGAGTTGATTTCTCAATAACATCCGCAACCACCTCCACCACCGCCCGAAAATACACCAGCAGCCCCTTCTCTGGCGCTATAAACATCGGCTTCTATTTCACTTTTCAGTGGTGAGCTAGAGAAACTCATATCGGGTTCGGCTAAGCGTTCACGTTCATTAAAGCGCACGCCAGTACAGCCGCTTATACATGCCAATGTGAAAATGAGTAGTATGCAGTGCTTCATTATAATACCTGCGTATCACTGTATTTGTGGTCATTCACTGTTTTTAAGGTAGCGCATTGTTTTTAGGGTAACGCATTGTTTTTAGGGTAACGCATTGTTTTCAAGATAACAGGGTCTTGATAGTAACAGGAAATAGCGAAAGGTTTGTTACAGGTTGTCGTGAGGTGCCAGTAGTGGGTTTATGCTGGTGTTTTACAGTGGGGGAGAGGTATGACAGGTAAACGGTCGGGCTGAAAGTAATTTCGGTGCCTATCGCCGTTGAGGTAATTCGAAGTTTGATCTAAGTTTGTCGTTAAAAAAGGTAGCGGCCTAAATAGGCCGCTACGCCGTACTATATGTCATACGTTGGGTAATCAGCCCAAGATCATATCAGAGGCTTTTTCGGCAATCATAATGGTCGGCGCTGTCGTGTTACCACCTACCAAGGTTGGCATGATAGAGGAGTCGACCACTCGCAACCCTTCCATACCATGTACTTTGAGTGTGTCATCCACTACCGCCATGTCGTCGTGTCCCATTTTACAGGTGCCAACAGGGTGATAAATGTTGTCTGCTTTTTGACGAATAAATTCGCGAATTTCTTCATCACTTTGCACGTGGTTACCCGGAAATATTTCATCGCCGCGCCATGAATCGAATGCTTTTTGCGCAAAGATGTTACGCACGGCTTTAACACCTCGCACCATGCCTTCAAAGTCATCAGGGTGATCCAATAAATTAGGATCAATCAGTGGGTGACTGTTTGGGTTAGCATCTTTTAGTTTAAGAGTGCCTCGGCTTTTTGGGCGCAACACACAAGCGTGACCCGAATAACCGTAGCCAAAGGTAAAGGATAAATTCAGACCGTGGTTATCTAAGCGCACGCTACTCATATGGAATTGAATGTCAGGAATTTCTTCCTCAGGACGTGACTTAATAAAACCGCCTGACTCTGCAACGTTTGATGTCAGGAGGTCGGTTCTTTTGAAAATATAATTGTATAAAGCGACGGGCCCTTTCAGGAACAACACTCCAGGTGTGATGGCAATCGTGTCTGAACGCTTACTTTTTTGAACCACCAAGATGTCCGGATGGTCTTGTAAGTTTTCGCCGACGCCAGGTAATTCATGTACGAGAGGGATACCGTGCTTTTCAAGTTCGTCTTTGGGGCCAACGCCGGACAGTTTCAGCAGCTTCGGTGAGTTAATGGCACCACCGGATAAAATAATCTCGGCACCTTCTAGCGTTACTTTTTTGCGTTTTTGTAGAATTTCAACGCCGGTCGCTCGCTTACCGTCAAACAGAACTTTGTTGACGGTGACGCCAGTCATTACGGTGAGATTTGGACGACTCATTACCGGGTGAAGGTAGCCACGTGCAGCGCCAAAGCGTTCGCCATTTTTCTGGAACACTTTGAATAAACTGACACCTTCAGGTTTATCTGTATTTAGATCGTCAGTCGCTGGATAGCCTGCTTCAACACCGGCATCGACAAAGGCTTTACTGACTTCTAAAGGCGATTGTAAATCAGCGATGTTGATTGGGCCGCCGACGCCATGAAATTCATTTGCGCCCGGTTCGTAGTGTTCGCTGCGTTTAAAAATTGGCAGTACGTCGTCGTAGCCCCAACCTTTGTTGCCTAAGGATTCCCAGTGATCGAAGTCCCACTTGTGCCCGCGCGTGTAGCACATTGCATTCACCGCGGAAGAGCCACCTAAGGTTCGGCCGCGAGGGATAAACACTTTGCGGTTATTGAGTGCTTTTTGCGGTTCTGTCCAGTAACGCCAGTTGCGAGTGAGCGAGCGCATCATGAAAATGATACCAGCGGGTACTTTAATAAAAATACTGTTGTCGGCTGGGCCTGCTTCGATAAGGCACACTTTATTGTTGGGGTCTTCTGAGAGGCGATTGGCTAATACACAACCAGCTGCTCCTGCGCCAACGATAATGTAATCAAATTTCATCTGTTTGTTGTCCTCAAGGATGAAAGATTCACCAAGAATCATGTCTATGGCATTTTATGTTTTTAAAATGCCTTATAAATGTTAAACCGATAGCACTTACAGTTTCTGTGGTGTGCCTTTGTATTTGGCCGTCCGCGCTTTTAAATTTACGGCAAGTACACTCATTATCGCATTTAACGGATAAAAAATTTGTAAATCAATTTTTGTATGCCGGTGCCATAGGGTGGATAAATAAAACGTCCACTGTTGAAGCGGCCTTTCCGATGCACACCTTTGGCTTTGGATAATGAAACAAAGCCTTCTTTACCATGGTAGTGGCCCATACCAGACGGGCCAACGCCACCAAATGGCATATCGTCTTGAGCAATGTGCATGAGAGTATCATTGACTGATACGCCGCCTGCATGGGTTTGTTCAAGCACTTGTTGCTCTAGATCACGATTATAACTGAATAAATACAATGCGAGGGGGCGCTCGCGGTCATTAATGTACTTAAGCGCGGCGTCGAATGACTCATATGGCACGATCGGCAAAATGGGACCAAATAGCTCTTCCTGCATTATGGTCATGTTGTCGGTTCCGTTCTCAACAATATGCAGCGGCATTTTGCGCGTTCCGGAGAAATTTTCGTCCGCCGGATTAATTTGCGTAATGCTTGCGCCTTTATCTTCTGCATCTTTGAGCCAAGTAACGAGCCGTTCATACTGGCGGTCATTGATGATGGCGGTGTAATTATCGTTGTCGCGAAGTGTTGGATACAAGCGCGCAAAGGTGTGATTGTACTTGGCAATGAATTCTTTCTCTTTGCCTTTTGGGAGCAAAATATAGTCGGGTGCTATGCAGGTTTGCCCGGCGTTGACAGCTTTACCAAAGCAGATGCGCTCAACCGCGTCATCCATATTGGCACCTGGGGCAATAATCGCGGGAGATTTTCCGCCAAGCTCTAGTGTCACCGGGGTTAGGTTTTTCGCGGCGGCAGCCATGACGTGCTTACCCACAGCGGTGGAGCCAGTAAATATTAAATGATCCCAAGGGGTTTCAGAAAAGACGGTGGAGACTTCAACTTCGCCTTCAATTACGGCGACATGCTCTTCGTCAAAAACTTCGGCCAGCAGATCTTTGATTACGGCGTTGGCTGCTGGGGTAAATTCCGACATCTTGATCATGGCTCGGTTGCCCGAGGCAATCGCGGTGGCGAGCGGTACGATGGCCAGTTGGATTGGATAATTCCAAGGCACCATAATGCCGACAACGCCGAGTGGTTGGTAAACCACTTGGTTAAATGACGGAGCAAATAATGCACTTACATGACGGCGTGACGGRCGCATCCATTTACGCACGTTTTTGATCATGTAATTTAGTGATTGYACCGTGATCATGATTTCAGCGATCAGGGTTTCATCTTTGGCGCGGCAGCTAAAATCTTCATTGACTGCACTAGCAATGGAGTCTTGGTGTCGTATAACCGCTGCTTTTAGCTTGTTTAGTTGTTCAATACGGGCCTTAGCCGTTGGCATAGGGGTGTGCCTAAAAGCCGCTTTCTGCTTCGCGAATAAGGATTGAAGGCGTTCAATCTCCTGCGCTGGTGAATGCAGTTGTGTCACTGTGGCAACCATATTGAGCTCCTGTTGTCTGGCCTGTGTTCTGGTTAGTTTGGTGCTAGCCGGGTGTTGTAGGACAATCGTATTTGCATTATTAGAGTTATTACTCTAAAACGTCAATAGGTGATGCCTAGAAAGACCGTAAAAGCATTGGATTTGACGTAAAATGCGGCACGTTAGCGTACTATGTGTATGGTTTTGTTGGTTGTGAAGTAGGTTATATCGCAAACATGCCGTCTGAATTATCTTGGAGTTATTCGTCGTATGGGCACGAGAGATCGAATMATTGAAGCCAGTTTGGTCCTCTTTAATGACCAAGGAGAGCGCAATGTCACTACTAATCACATCGCCGCACACTTGGGAATTTCGCCGGGTAATCTGTATTACCACTTCAAAAATAAGCAGGCGATTATTTTTGAGCTGTTTACTCACTACGAAAATCGAGTAATGACAGTACTTCAGCTGCCTGAAGAGCGCGGRATTTCTACGTCCGATAARCTGAGGTACTTAATGGAGACGTTTAAGGGACTGTGGGAATACCGATTTATGCACAGAGAYATGGAATCATTGCTCAGTGCAGACCCATCATTGCACCGTCGTTATCGAGACTTCTTTCAACATTGYTTGGCACARATYTATCGTATTTTRCTKGCRCTTAATGAKGCYGGAGTRCTKCGTATYAGTCAGGAAGAGGCTGAAGACCTAGCGCTTAATATATGGATTATAGTGACGTCATGGTTTTCTTTTTTGCATTGCAACTTAATGGCCGGTGATACTCAGGATATCTCCCAAGAAATGCTGCTAAGTGGTATTTATCAGGTTTTCTCATTGGAGCGCCCCTACATTACCAAGGAGCATAAGGACGAAGTGCTTGCGGCACAGCGTGAATTTTTAACTCGTCCAGCGTGGCTTAAAATCTGATTGGCGTTGTTAAGCGCCGAGCGTTAAAAATGGCAGGTCAATATTCTGTGATTTATCACGTTGATGGCTTCACAAGACTTGGTGTCTGTATCAGAATGAGATCCACTTATAATAATGATTAGGTGGTTCTAGTGTCTCGCCTCGCTTTCCTTTTGGTGTTAATGGTCAGTTGGCCAGTGCATGCCTTTAATTATTCTACGCATGCGAAAATTTGCGATCTGGCTTACCAGCAAGTGAGTGACCCTGTGCGTTTTAGTATTGATGCGTTGGTGGCGAAAGCAACACCTAGGTACGGTGCTAAAGCGAAAACCTTCCCCCAGTTATGTGGCTGGCCAGATACCGTACGCAAACAGGCTAAATATAAGCATACTGGGACATGGCATTATGTAAATGTTGCACGCTCCGCTACCGCAGTGTCAGCAGAGGCTTGTCCAAGTGATGGTTGTGTTCTGTCTGCCATCAGAGTGATGTTCCAGCGTCTGCATGATTCGCCCACCAGTGATTGGGAGGCGTTGGCGTTTCTTGGGCATTTTGTGGGGGATATTCACCAGCCTATGCATGTGAGTTATGCCGATGATCGAGGCGGAAATCGTACCAAGGTGTATTACCAAGGTGATCGAACCAATCTGCATAAACTGTGGGACAATAAAATTGTGGGAACTTTTCCTACAAAACACGATCACTATCAGGATTCAATATCGCCAGTAGCGGATCTTCCTCAAGCTACGCTAGTGTGGGCCAATGAGTCACTGAAGCAGACGCGCAAGATATATAACGGTTATCGTAGTGGCATGTCGTTATCAGAAAACGATATTCTTGATGATCGACAGTGGGTGCAACAACGGATTCGTCAAGCCGCTCAGCGTCTTGCTGGTGTGTTGGAAGGCGCTCTTCGGGTAAATGAGTTACCTGAGATAGAGTAAAGTTAGGGATTAGCATGATAAAAATAATACCTTTAGTACCGCTTTTTTTATCGGCAGCAGTCTTCGCAGAAAATGGAAGAACGGTATGCCATAGCAATGATATTCGCCATGTTATTCAGGTTGTTTATCCTCAGGGCTGGGATGTGCCCTGCGAAGTTCATTTTCAAACTCCCGGCGAAATGGATCGAATTATCTGGAAGGCAGAAACTCAGGTAGGGTTTTGTGAGCGAAAGGCACAAGAAATCATTGATCGTCGTACGAATAATGGTTGGAAATGTGCAGAAGAGGTCATCTTCGACAGTCCAGCATTGACTGAAAGTAGTTTGATTTCAGATTTGCCCCCACCAACACGTTAGTCATCATGAAGTGACTAACGGCTGAGTTAGATCATGGTTTGCAGGTTTCATATCGAATAGAGTAAATCGTCGATATACATTCCGGTGTACCTAATGCCTACCAATACTCGAAATAGCCAACTAAGTACTGTGATAAGTACTATGCGACTGCCTTTCTTGATACTTACGCCTATTTGCGTCTTGTTGGGCGTGTCCTCTGTGGCTGGAATATCCGCCTTGCTATCACTGCATGTCTGCTTGGTTTTTGCTGGGGCTTTGCTGGCCCATGTGAGCGTTAACATGCTTAACGAATATCAAGACTTCAAAAGTGGCTTGGACCTAGTCACTGAACGCACTCCTTTTAGTGGTGGCAGTGGTGGATTGCCTGATAATCCACAAGCGGCCCCTGTGGTATTCATGGGGGCGCTTGTCGCCTTAGTTGGCGTGATTGCTATTGGATTCTTGCTCGCGGTTCAGTATCCACTGTTGTGGATATTAGGCGTGATTGGCAGTGTCATTATTCTTACTTACACCCAATACATTAACCGCATACCGTGGTTGTGTTTGGTCGCCCCTGGCGTTGGCTTTGGTCTGCTTATGGTTGCCGGTGCGGCCATCGTTGTGGGTGATATTACAGGGCATGAATTATCAATAACCTGTGCTGCATTACTGGCCTTTTTTATGGTGAATAATCTTCTGCTCGCCAATCAATTCCCAGACATAAAAGCAGATGCCGAACACGGGCGTGAACACTTATTGATTAAATACGGTGCGGCGGCTGGTGTTAAGGCGTATGTGATAACAACCTTACTGGCTGGGCTGACGATCGTAATTGCTACCATATTGGATGTGTGGACCCCTTGGGTATTACTGGCTTTGCTCCCGTGGTCGCTTACTTTAAAAACATGGATGGCACTGAATAGTTTAAAAGAAAATATTGCTCAGCAGCCCGAAGCATTAGGATTGAATGTAGTTGCTACATTGCTGACGCCACTAGTGGTGAGTGTGGCATTGCTGGTGGCTCCTTAAATCGCTTTGAAGGCGTGTGTGTTTTTCATGCGATTATTCAGAGGGGCCTAAGTGTCAGCTATTTCTGGATGTGAAAACGGAAGTCGTGTCGGTTTTTTTTAAGAAAGAGGAGACCGCCGCCAGCGTTAAGCGTTAGCGGTCTCCTTATGTATCAACTAGCTCATACCTCAACTAGCTCATGCATCAACTACCCCGAAGGCTAGTTGAGCAATTCTCTCACAAGACGGAAGCCTGTGAATTCATCGGCGGTGCCCATATGCGGAGCAATAGTCGATGTACGGCATTCCGTCATCGGAGTTTGGCGTGAGCCGCCAGCGACAAACAATTCGTGATTGTCGTACACCCATTCTTGAACGTTACCAATATAGCTGGCTAATCCATAGGAGTTTTGCGAACCGTTGGTTGTTTTTAACAGCTCGAGCCCTTTTTCTATCCCGCCGTATTTTAAGTAACAGTTACGGTCACTTAGCGCTTGTCTTCCATCCGCATTGGCAGCAATGAGCCATTCGTCATAATTTGGAAGGCGGTAGGTATGCCCAGTCACAGAGCTTAACCAGCCCGCATAATTTTCAGCAAAATTTACATCGATGCTGTGGACCGGTAAGAAGTTAGTCGCGTATTTACTGCTGTCACAAAGCTGGCTTACAGTGCAGTAGTCCGAAACGTCGTCATAAGTGATTTCGTATTGGCTGATTGCAATGGCACCACCGCTTGGCGAAGGAACGACTACCATAGTTGGACCTTTGGCTTGTCGAGGCAGTGGGTCGGCGCACGTATAGCGGCGGCCACGGCTGCCGGAACCTGGCTCAAGGTGCGAGCAGTAATCAACTTTTAAGGACTTTAATACGGCTTGCTCCGGTAGCAGTGCGAGCGATTCGTTGAGCATTTTTTCTGCTGAATATGGGCTAATGGCAGAAAGTTTGTCAAAGCACTGTGTTAAAGAATCCGCAACGACCTTGTGTAGTGTGGCTGCACGTTCTGGCTCTAGAGAATCGAGCACGCGAAGATGTCCTGCGACCTTGCCCTCTACGTCAATTTCGTTCGGGCAGCGAAGTGCGTTTTCCAGACCGGCGACTTCGTCTCGTATCTGTGTGCGACGGGTGACCTCAAGTTCAGTTTGGCGTTCAATGCGCTCTTCTTCTAAACGATCGGCTTCTTCTTTTGCTTCAGCTAGGCGAAGGTTTTCTTCACGTAGGCGCTCTGCTTCTTGCAGGGTGATGACCTGTTTGGTCATCACTCGAATATCATTTTCCGGGCCACCCCAGCGGCTAGAGGCTTTCAATCTTGGAATGACTTCATCAAGCGCATCATTGGCCATTAAACGTTTAGCTTCATCTAGGTACGCAATCGATACTCGTGAGCGAACATCAACTTCTGTCTCAGTGTCGTCAGGGACCAGTTGTGCGTAAACGCGCAGCTCTTTTTGAACCTCTTTGTCCCATTTGGGTGTTAGGGCAGAAATCTGCACCAGACGTTCAATTGTTTGCCGTTGGTTGCCAATGGTGGACTGCTCGAGTTGCTGCTCTAGTTCTTCTTGCAGCTGAACTTTCAGCTCTTCTTGAGCTCTTGCTTGATCTCCTGATTGTTCAAGATAAAGCGCACCAGCAACACCAAAGGCAATAACACTGGCAACGAGTGCCCATAATAGAACTTTAGGTTTGCCGAAGAAGCTTTCATAGAACTCTGCAACGGTCGCAGTACGATTATCGCGCGACAGTTCGAGAGCGTTAGATAACGCATTCCACTGTCTGCGGCTAAGGCCTTTTAATTTTTTAGGCTTTAGGTTTTTTTCGAGCGCTTGGTTTGCTGGGGTCTTTTTGAATGGGTGCTTGCCGCTATATAATTCATAAGCAACACAGCCCAAAGCGTACACATCATCAGACTCTGATGGTTCTGCACCACACAGCATCTCGTTACTGGCGTAAGCCGGAGTGAGTGCGCCCAATGTGCCAGCGTCAAAGATGGTTTTTTCGCCAGCGGTGTGCGCCGCACTACCAGCAGAGACAGCCCGTGCGATACCAAAATCGAATACCTTGGCACCTTTATTTTTGGTGATGAAAATATTGCCGGGTTTGAAGTCCGAGTGAATAATATTATGCGAGTGCGCGTAAATTAACGCGTTTGAAATATCTTCAAGGTTTGACTTCGCATCTTCCGGTTCTAAACCGTTTGGAAACTCACGAAGTAACTCATCAAGAGGAGCACCCTCTAAAAACTCCATCGTCATGAATACGGTATTTTGATCTCTATCGAAATCGTACACCGTTACGATGTTAGGGTGGGCAAGCGTTTGCGACTTCCGGGATTCACGCTGGAGCGAGATAAATGCGTCAGGGTGCTGACGGAATTCATCATTCAATAATTTAACAGCAACGTATGGATCGGAGTCACTGGCTTCCACTTTTCGACGATCAAGTGCTTTGTACACCGCACCCATGCCGCCAGCCCCAAGTAGGGAAACTAGCTCGAATCGGCCTTTAATAACTTGGTTATCCATTGCCGACAAAGTGGGTGTGTGAATCGCGCCACTCGAATCTCTGATGGATAAATCATCGCTGTTGCGCCCGGTGGGCGTTCGTGAGGTGATGACCGTTGATTCACTGTCGCCGTGACTTGGCGGAGTCGTGCGCTGGCCGACAAATACGGTGGACTGGTCAGCGTTGTCACCTGTGGAATTAGAACTTTGCGGAGGCGTAACGTCTTGTTTATGCTCGCCTTTATTTGAGTCCTTTCCGTTATTTTTACCCGTGTTGCCTGTGGTAACTACGCGGGTTTTATCGTCCTTATTGTCGGTCATGTTGTGCCCATAAAATCAATGACAGTGTCAATACTTGCTCCCTTGGCGTGCCGTTCTCCATCCTCGACACCATGCTCCTCGCTACTTGAACTCGGAACTTGGCGCAGATACTATAGGAGACGCCCTCGCGGCTCAAGATGATTGCCAAGATACTCTTACAAATGGCGGCCCTTTCGAACGATGAATTGTTCTAAGAATGGGCTGCTTTTTTCTTATGAAATATTCGTGTTCGGTAGGTTGCTACCAATGTGTCAGGAAAATGATGGTGGATAAATGGATTTAATTTTGACTGTAGTTAAGTGTCCATCTCATGCCAACATGTTGAATCACACAAAAGTTTTTGGTGTGGTTGGCGGCAATATTGGTCGTTCAGACTCGAACGACTGGGTTCTGCCGGATACGGATCGAATTCTCTCTTCTAAACATGCTGAAATCAGTTTTATCACTGGTCGATTTTTTGTTGTTGATCAAAGTACAAACGGTACCTTTATCAATGACAGCGAAGTGCCTTTAGGTGGAGGCAATAATTATCCGCTGAGTGAAGGGGATATTATTAATTGTGGCGAGTATCAGCTGAAAGTTAGCCTGAAAGTGCCGCCAGCAAAACCTGCCGTGCCCGAGGGGTTGGGTGCGGTTGATTTTCTCGATACCAGCGATCGCACAACATTTAATCCGGCAACCGCAGCGAAACAAGAAGTGGCTAACAGCGCCAAAGAGCTGGACAGCTGGCTTGACCCTGTTGCGCCTTCTGCAGCAAAACCGACAGAGGATTGGGGGGCGGTTCCTGCTGGCAGTGCAGGGTCTAAAAATATCCCTAAAAATACGTCCAATGATCCTTGGGGAGTGGCAGGCAGTACTGATTCTCATGGTTTAGGCCGAGCAGAGACTGTCGATCCGCTGGCGGCGTTTGAGGCGCCCTCTCCTTTTGGTCAGCCCGAGACACCCGCTTGGGATAGTAATGATGATTGGTGGAAGTCAGGCAGTGAGCCTGATCATGCTCCGGTTGAGCAGCAGCAAGTAAGAATTCCTACGCCATCATCAGCTCCGAGACCAACGGCACCATTTACTCCGCCGCCCGCTCAACCTAAGCCAGAAGATAATCCTTTTTCGGAGTCGGTCGTTTCAGGGGGGCATGATGATATTGATAGTTTGCTCGGGATATCTTCGCCGCCAGCAGCGCCAGAGTTTGCGCCTGCCTCTCCTAGCGCTGCACCGGTAACGCCAGCTTTTGTTGATACCCCTGCGCCAGAGGTGCCACCTGTTGCTCCATCGTCGCCGGGAGGAGTATCGGGTCCGGCGCAATTCGACAGCAATGAATTACAGCAGTTAGCAACCTTGCTTGGTATCGATAATATCGAACAGGCGCAATTGCAGACCTTAGTGCCTGAAATGTCGAGCATTATTAACGAAACGGTAACGCGTTTAATTGATTTGTTGCGTGCGCGAACGGCCATTAAGAATGAACTGCGTGTGCAGCACACCATGATTCAAATGACGGATAATAACCCGCTCAAATTTTCAGCGACCGCCTCGGATGCTTTAAGAGTGATGTTTAGTAAAGATCGCTCTGCATTTATGCGTCCAGCGGAAGCAATTCAAGACAGTTTCGATGACGTGTCTGATCATCAGGTGGCTGTACTGTCGGGAATGAATGCTGCGTATGAAAGCATGCTTAATCATTTCAACCCAGAGAATCTTAAGCGACACATTAATGCAGGTGATTCGTTGCTGGGTAATAAAAATGCCAGAAACTGGGGAGCCTTTGAAGAGTATTATAAATCGCTTAAGAGTGACTACGAGACAACATACAACGAATTGTTTGGTGAGAATTTTGCTCGCAGCTATGAGAAACAGCTAGCTGAGCTGAAAAATACGCGTGCGCTTAAACGCAGATCTTAAATATAAATAGAGCTTTCTAATTTAAAGGGAAGGGAGTAAAGGGAACTGTTATGACACTGAAATCCTTGGTTTTAAGTATGTCTGTCGCGTTGATGGTCGTGATGTTGACTGGTTGTCAGTCGGCGAAAAAGGCATTGGATTTTGATACCTCTGCGGTGATTAATTTTTCTGCATTAAACAATATCAATCCAGATTCAGATGGCCGCGCCTCCCCTGTGGTTATTCATGTTTTCAAATTGGCGGATGATCGTCAGTTTAGCCGTGAAGATTTTTTAAGCTTGTATGAGGGGGCGACGGCGCGCTTAGGTAAAGACTTAGTAGGATCTGTTATCTTGAAAGAAATTACGCCGGGAGAAGCGCGTGCCGAAGTTCTTAAGCTCGCGCCTGAAGTTAAATTTATTGGTTTGATGGCTGAGTTTATTCAGTATCGAGACGCCGAGGCATTAATGATACTGCCTGTGCTAGAACACAATCAAAACGTATTTGATATCGCAATTGATGCAAATAAGTTATCAATTGCCGAGCCTGTAGAAGAGACGACTCACGAAAGTGAACGACGCGTAAGAAGCGATCGGGTTCATTAAATGTGAGTCGCTGTCTGGAGATTACACGCATGATCGTTCATTGAATGGTCATGACGACAGGATAGTCTCTTAGTGTTATTAAAAGGATGACAAATGTCTTCAAAAAATAAAGTGATATGGTCAGAGGGCATGTTTCTTCGCCCTCAGCATTTTCAGCAGCAGGACCGTTTTATTGAGCGCTTGGTGGATACGCGTACCGGTGCGGTTGGGCCATACTTCTGGGGTGTGCAAGAGTTAACTATAGACATTGAGCCACTGTCGCTGGGCAAAGTATCTATCTCATCTGTGCGTGGAATCTTTCCTGATGGTACGCCAATTTTGGCCCCTGAAGCCGAGAGCTTGCCGGACATATTGGAAATTCCAGAAAATACACGTGATGAAATCGTATATCTTTGTGTGCCTCTAAAAAGACCCGGCTCGCAAGAGTCCGTCCGTGATGAGGAAGAGTTTCCGCAAGCGCGCTACAAAACATACAACTTTGATGCTCGTAATAGCGCCTCTTCTGCAGGTGAGTCTTCGCGTATTCAAATCGGTAAGCTCTCAACCTGCTTTAAACTTGGCTCGGAAGATCTCGGTGGCTACGCGTGCATTGGCATTGCGCGAATTATTGAACGCTTGCCCGGCAACCCGGTAAAGTTGGATCGCACCTTTATTCCACCGGTATTGCAATGTGACACCAGTGCCGAAATTAAAGCCTACTTTGAAGAAGTAAAAGGCTTGCTAAAACAACGTGGCGAAGCGTTAAGCCATCGTCTTAGCGACTCCGGCCGCTCAGGATCTGCTGAAGTGGCGGATTACTTGTTATTGCAAGTAATTAACCGTGTTGAGCCTATGATTTTGCATTTAAGCCAGCAGCCAGCTGTTCATCCTTTGACCTTATATGTAGAGCTTTTGCAGCTTGCTGGAGAGTTGTCGACGTTTACCGCCACGAATAAACGACCGCCTGACATTCCGCCTTATAACCATGAAAATTTACAGCAAACCTTTGCGGGTATTTTCTCAGCGCTCCGTCAGTCACTAAGTATGGTGCTGGAGCAATCTGCAGTATCGCTTGATTTAGTTGAACGTAAGTATGGTATACACGTTGCGCCGATTACCGATCCATCACTGACAAAAACAGCTTTATTTGTTATTGCGGTGAAAGCGGATATACCAACGGAAATGCTACGAACTCGTTTCCCGACTCAAGCGAAGCTGGCGCCGGTAGAGAATATACGTGAGTTGATTTCTACCCAGTTGCCGGGCTTAAGGATTCGACCACTGCCCGTCGCGCCGCGTCAGATTCCGTATCACGCAGGCTTCACTTATTTTGAAATTGATAGTACGGGCGAATTATGGTCTGCAATGCAGCAGTCGGGTGGTTTTGCCGTACATTTGGGTGCGGAATATCCGGGCCTGATTATGGAACTATGGGCGATTAGGAGTTGATCAAATGAGTGGTGATAACCCAATTCCCGGAAATGCCGATCGCACGGTGATTATACCTACACCGGGCGCTGCGCGTGGCACGTCAACACCGCCTCCAGCCGCCGGCCCTGCGATTAATTCAGCAGCATTAAATGAACGTATCGAGTTGGCGAACGGATTAAATCCTCTAGTTAATTCAGCTGCGACCTTGTTAACTCTGATGATTAAACTGCGAACAACGATGCAGCACGCCAACGTGCCTGATTTACATAAGCGTTTAACCAACGAAATCAAAACCTTCGAAAGTAAAACCCGAAATGCCGGTATCGCCAGTGACAGTGTTATTGCTGCGCGCTATTTACTGTGCTCTGTCATCGATGAAGTTGTTTTAAATACGCCCTGGGGTGCCTCCAGTGGTTGGAGTCAGCATTCTCTATTGAGTCTTTTTCATCAGGAAACATCGGGTGGAGAAAAGTGCTTCTTGATTTTGCAGCGCATGCTAGAAACCCCAGGAACACATCTAGACATTTTAGAACTGTTTTATATTTGTCTGAGTTTAGGGTTTCAGGGGAAGTACCGTGTTGTCGCCCGAGGCAATGAGCAGATAGAGCAAATCCGCGATAACTTATATCAAACCATTGAGAATCATCGCCCGGTACCGGCGCCTGAATTGTCTCCTCATTGGGAGGGGTCGGTAAAACCGAAACGCGGTATGACCAACTTTATACCACTTTGGGTTTTTGCCAGCGTTGTGATGGCTGGGTTGGTACTTACTTACTCAGGGTTTCGTTACTGGTTGTATGAATCTACGGATCCGGTGGCGACAAAAATCTCGCGAGAAATTACACAGCCTCAAACTATTTCTGAAGACGTCAAGCTGACGGAACCAGACACGGAAAGACGGTTTTATTAGTCGGCGATATTGCCCTGTTGAACATCTAATTATAACGCGGGTGCCGATATACGATTCCGGCATATCCAGATGGAGAAATCATGAAACGACTGCTTGAGTTCCTTGGGAACAAGTGGGTTTTGGGAGTTATAGGTCTTACGGCCTTATCATTACTGATTTGGTTCGGCGCTGAATTTATTAAATTCGGTAGCGACAATGTCACCCTAAGTACCACCACGCGATTTATTATTATCGGTCTCTTCTGGCTGATTTGGCTGACGTGGAATCTAAGCCAGTGGTTGGTTGAGCGTCGTCAAAATAAAGAGCTCATTGGCAGTATTGAAGAGTCTCAGGAAGAAGCGCCAAATCCAGATGATGAGCGCAGCCAAGAAGAATTAAGTGCTATGTCGCAGCGTTTCCGTGAAGCGCTGATGACTTTGAAGAAAACTCGATTTAAGTCTCGTTCAGGTAATCGCAGCCTTTATCAGCTGCCGTGGTACATCATTATCGGTCCACCTGGTGCAGGTAAAACGACCGCCTTAGTGAATTCTGGCTTGAACTTTCCTTTGGCGGAAACGCATGGTAAGCAGGCGTTAGGAGGCGTTGGCGGCACTCGAAATTGCGACTGGTGGTTTACTAATGACGCTGTTTTAATTGATACCGCAGGCCGCTACACCACTCAGGACAGTCATCGTGTTGTCGATAACAACGCATGGAATGCTTTTCTTGTTCTGCTTAAAAAATATCGTCGTCGCCGCCCAATTAATGGCGCTTTGATTGCCATTAGTCTGCAAGATTTGATGGTGCAAACCGCTGAACAGCGTAGCCAGCAAGCCAAAACTATTCGTACTCGTATTAATGAGCTCCAAGAAGAACTGGGGGTGCGTTTTCCTGTGTACTTAACGTTCACGAAATGTGATCTTGTTGCAGGCTTTGCAGAGTTTTTTGCCAATTTATCTCAAGCCGAGAGGGAGCAGGTTTGGGGGGTGAGCTTCCCGGCGGAAGAAAGTAAAGATGCTGGTGCCGACATTGCTAGTTTTAAAAATGAATACTTGCAGCTAGTTACACGCTTAAACGACATTCTGTTAGCTCGTGTGCATCAAGAACGTAATATTGAAAAACGCTCTATGATTCAGAGTTTTCCGGCACATTTTGAAAGTCTCACCGCCGTGCTTGATGAGTTTGTGACTCAGACATTTGCTCCAAACCGTTATGGATCGGTGCCCATGTTACGTGGTGTGTATTTCACCAGTGCAACTCAGGAAGGCAGTCCAATTGACCGGATGATGGCGCAAGTGAGTAATAACTTTGGTCTAGAGCGTAATGCCGGGCGACCTCAGCATAACAGCGGTAAGAGTTTCTTTATTACCCGTTTATTTAACGATGTCATTTTTCCTGAATCCGAATTAGTCGGGGTCAATCGGAAAGTTGAAAACTTATTGTTGTGGATGCGCCGTGGTGCATTGGCCGCTTTTACACTCGTATTTCTTGGAAGTACTGCCTTGTGGGCTGGGGGGTTAACCAAGAATAAGTCCTTTATGAATGAAGTGGATGCTTTGTTTTTTGAGTTTAAACAAGAAGAAGCCAAGCTGGATGTAAACAGCAGTGATGTTGAAAGTACGCTGGCTGCGATGGAGCCACTACACAAGTCGAGTCTTGTTTATGATCAGGATGAACATCCAATTTTAAGTAATTTGGGGTTATATGATAGTCGTGTCGATAGCGCAGCAGATGCACTGTATTACGACCAATTAAATGAACTCTTCTTCCCAGCATTTAAGCGTATGGTTGAGCAGCACTTAAATACCCTGACATACACCGACGGTGAACTTCTGCCTATTTTTAAGGTGTATCTCATGTTGTTTGATGAGAGACATCGCGATTATGAGCAAATTCGTGGGTACGCTAAGACACGCTGGCAAGACACCCTTCCAGGGGAGGCCGCTAAACAACAGCAGTTGTTAAAGCACCTAGATAACTTATTTACTCAAGGGTTAATCAGTGACGTGACTGCAAGCCGTCGGGTGGTTGATCGTGCTCGTCAGCAGTTGCAGCGCATTCCAGTGGCGCAACGTCTTTTTGTGCAATTACAAAGCACGGGAAATAATGCTCAGTTAGTTGACCTTTACCGTGAAATTGGTGGCGATACGCAGCAAGCCTTTGGTCTTCGTGAAACCGATCCAATATTTAAGATGCCGTTTTTGTTTACCAAGGCGGGTTTTGATAACGCTGAATACGGGCCTAACTCTGAAATGATGACTCGTATTGCAGAAGACCGCTGGATTTATGGTGATAGCTTGAATGGTGAGGACTTTACAGAGGCGGATCTCGAAAAGCTGAGTAAAGACGTCGAGAAACTCTACTTAAATGAGTACGCCAAACGTTGGCAGGTATTTTATCAGCGCTTTACTCTAGCCCCGATCAAGAATGGTACTCAAGCCGTGACCATGCTTCGTCAATTATCAGACCCAATATCATCACCGCTAATTCAGGTGAGTGAGTTAGTGGCTAAAAATACGGAGCTGACACCTCAAATTGCGATTGACCCTAAAACAGGAAAGGCGGGGGGGCTTGCGCAAAAAGCATTGAATGCAATTCACGAACCTACAAGTGTTGATCAGCGATTCCAAGAGATTCAGCGCTTGGTTAAAAGTGAAAATGGGATGCCATCTAAATTGCAAACCTACCTTGAAGGTATTCAGCAACTGAGTGAATACTTCGGTCAAATTAATGGTGCGCCTGACTCAAATGCGGCGGCATTTGAAGTGGCTAAGGCTAAGTTCACGACAAACAGTGCAGATGCAATTCAGCAGTTAAAAAATATGGCGGCGACTGCGCCAGATCAGGCAAAGGGTTGGCTCAATCATTTGTCGAGTGCAACTTGGTCCATTATTGGCGGTAAAGCCAAAACGCACGTAGACACGGTGTGGCGTTATCAGGTTTATGATAATTACCGTGATAATCTATATGGTCGTTACCCAATGTCCGCAGACAGTCGCTCCGAAGCGACGATTGTTGGCTTTGATGACTTTTTCAAGCCCGGTGGTATTCAACAGAGCTTTGTTGATGAGTTTATCGCTCCATTTGTGGACCTTCGTCGTTGGAGGGCTAAAGGCTACGACGGTGTTTCTTTAGGGTTAAGTGGTAACTCACTGGCTCAGTTCCGCCGAGCAGACAATATTCGTAAAGCATTTTATGCCAGTGGAGAAAGTGCGGGAGCAGAATTCAGGGCAGAGCCCCAAAAATTGGATTCGAGTATCCGTTTGTTTGTTCTTGAGGTGGGAGAGACGCGTGTCAGTTATTCTCATGGTCCACGCATTCCAAAAGACATTGTGTGGAGCGGCGCAGAAAATAATCGCTCACGTATTGTCTTCGAGGATCTCAATGAGACTGTATCCAGTAAACAGTACGACGGTGACTGGTCGTTCATGAGAATGCTTGATGATGCTAACCCTGTTCAGGCGGGCAGTGCTCGTGAATACACAGCCACCTTTACTGAAAAGGGTCACAAGGCGGTTTATCGTCTTACGGCTCAAGGCAGTATCAATATATTTGATCGTGGGTTGCTGAGAAACTTCAGATGCACGCAGTCGTTGTAGGCAGTTATTAACACGAGAGTCGCTTGATGAGCACGATTGGATTATTTGGGAAGCTACCGGCACATGGCGACTTTATTAGTCGTCATTTACCGAGCAGCTTTATCTCCGTATGGGATGAATGGTTGCAACTTGCCGTGTCAGGTTCGCGTGAATTACAGGGTGATGCGTGGTTGGATAACTATTTAACTAGCCCGATCTGGCGGTTTGCCTTACGTAGTGGTGCCGTGAATGAGTCTGCTTGGGTAGGAATTTTAGTACCTAGCGTTGATAGTGTGGGTCGCTACTTTCCTTTAACGATTGCTCTCAGTTTACCGGCGTCTACTAACTTATTTAAATATGTAGCAAAAAAAGCGGTGGTATTTGAAGCGTTAGAAGCTGCTGCTTTATCTACTTTGCAAGAGCAGCTAGACGCAGATCAGTTGATGAGTTTGCTGGAAGGACAAGTGGCTGCGATACAGATTGAAGCTTCATCAGATTTAGCCGTTTATGAGCAGGGGAGAGTGGTGTCTGGTGGCGATGACGATGCCGAGCGCTATGCCGGGTTGCTTCAGCATTACTTTAAGGGCGCTGCAAGTTATAGTGTGTGGTCGGCGAGTGCGACGGCCAATTCACCTGCAGCGACCTTAGTGGCGGACGGTTTACCCTCCGTATTTCAGTACGGATCAATGCTAAATGGATACTGGGCTGAGTAGATTAAAACTTTACTCTTCTCAAATTTGGACTAGCACCTTGCGCCAATGGCTATTAAATCGCAATTAAGGTGTGTACTATATTCGCCATAATTGCTCTACGCTAAACCATAATTTAGAAGGGATTCAAATCAATGTCTTTTGGTCATGTTATTGATATTGATAATTTGGTAGCTCCTATCAGCGACGACACGCCGCAAGGCGTTGATATTCGTGAAGATCGCTCCCCTACGTCTGATTATTACACCATTAAAGATGCCCGAAATAATGCCCGCGCGACTGAGCGTTCAGCGGTATTTGGCGGTGAAGAAGCTGATCTCATCACTCCATGGGTGACGGTGTGTGATGTCGCTTCACGCATATTATCTAGCTCATCTAAAGATTTAGAAGTAGCTTCTTGGTACTTGGAAGGTCTAATTCGACTAAATGGCGCATCGGGTCTTAGGGATGGTTTGTTGCTTATCAATCATCTAGTAAAAGACCACTGGGATGGCTTATTTCCACGCCCAGATGAAGACGGCATAGAAACATTAGTGTCATGCCTTACCGGTTTAAATGGTGATGGCGGTGACGGCACACTTTTAACGCCACTGCGCAATGTTGAAATTACCAACGACGTGGGCTTTGGTGCGTTTACTTTTTGGCAATATCAGCAAGCGAGAGATGCCGATCGTATTGAAGATGAAGATCGCAAAGCGGAGCGAGTTGAATCGCTGGGATACAGCTTAGAAACTATTAACAATACCGTGACGCAAACGGATCTCACGACCTGCCAAAATTTTATTGCCACACTTGAAGAGTGCTCGGCAACGTTTAAAGATACCAGTGCAAAATTACGCGAACAGTGCGCTGCTGATGCGCCTCCTAGCTCGAAAATTTCTGAGTTATTGGATGAAATAGTTCGTACCACACGTTTTTTATATAAAGAAAAAGTACAAGCAGCAGAAGAAGCTGCCGCGGCGGATGAAGCGGCTACTGCAGAAGCAGATAGCGCAGAAGACGGTGTGAGTGAAGGTGTAACTTCAGGGAATGTGATTCATATGAAGCAAGCTGCTGCTGGGCCTATTGTTAGTCGTGAAGATGCACTCAAGCGCTTAGAAGAAGTGGCTAAGTACTTTCGTCAGTATGAGCCGCACACACCGATAGCCCCAGGTCTGGAGCGATTAGTTTCTTGGGGACGGATGACTGTCTCTGAATTGATGATGGAGCTTATCCCAGACAGCACAGCCCGCAGTTTATTTTCACAGTTTACAGGTGCGACATTAGACGGTAGCGATACCCATGCTTATGTCGCTCCGCCACCGGTAGCAACTGCAGCAGCCGCATCAGAAACTACAGATGCAGCGCCGGAAGCAACGGCAGAGCCGGAGCCAAAAGCAGACACATCTTGGTAATAGCTAATTGAATTGAATAACGGAATACGACCGTTACCTATCAAAAAAAGGAGTTGTTTATGTCCGAAAGTATTCATAACAAATTGAAGCGTGTGCGTAAGCCACGTGTACATATCACATATGATGTTGAAACCAATGGCGCTGAAGTTAAAAAAGAGCTGCCATTTGTAACTGGTGTGATGGGTGATTATTCTGGCGACAATGCAGAGAACCGTAAGGCTCTTAAAGATCGTAAATTCGTCCAGATCGATCGTGATAACTTCAATGAAGCCATGGGTAAAGTTAATCCTAAGCTGAATCTTCAGGTTGAAAACACTCTGGCTGCTGACGGCAGCAATGTTGCCGTTGATCTTGATTTCAAAAAGATGGACGACTTCTCTCCTGAAGCCATCGTTTCTCAGGTTGAGCCGCTAAAAAAATTGCTTGATGCACGTAACAAACTGCGTGACTTATTGAGCAAAGCAGATCGTTCAGAAGACCTTGAAAACGTTCTCGAAGAAATTCTAAAAAACACAGACAACATTACTGAAATTTCTCAGGAATTGGGTCTTGATAAAGACAAAGACGGAGGCGAATAAATGAGTACTGAATTAGAAACCTCTGGCGGCGCAGAAGCCGAAGCGCAATCGGTAAGCTTACTTGAGCAAGCCATTAGCTCAACCAAGCAAACTGAGCGTGAAGAAACTCAAGACCTGCTTGCTAACTTAACTGAGCAAGTTTTAAAAGGTACGGTTTCATGGGATCGCAACCTAACCAACACCATCAAGCAAGCGGTTGATGCCATTGATCAGGCGATGTCTCGCCAGCTAACGGCTATTTTGCATGATGAAAAATTTCAGAAGCTAGAAGGCTCATGGCGTGGTCTTAACCACCTAGTGATGAACTCTGAAACGAGCTCTACTCTGAAAATTCGCATGCTGAACGTTTCTAAGCGTGAGCTGTTCCGCGATTTAGATAAAGCGGTTGAATTTGATCAGAGCCAAATCTTCAAAAAGCTATACGAAGAAGAGTTTGGTACTGCCGGTGGCGAACCGTACGGCTGCATGGTCGGTGACTTTGAATTCACTAGCCACCCTGAAGACGTTGATTTGTTAGCGAATATGTCCAACGTTGCAGCGGCAGGTTTTTGTCCGTTTATTTCTGCCGCGGGTGCAGGCATGTTTGGCTTTGATGACTTTACTGAGCTATCTAAGCCTCGTGACCTGGGTGCTATTTTTGAATCTCAGGAATACATCAAATGGCGCAGCTTCCGTGAGAGCGAAGACTCTCGTTTCGTCACTTTGGTTATGCCTCGCGTACTTTCACGTATGCCTTACGGTGCGGCCTCTAAACCCGTTGAAAGCTTCAATTTTGAAGAGTTTGACCAAGACGAGTCTGGTATGTCTAAAGCGGCAGAGCATGACGATTACTGCTGGATGAACGCTGCTTATGTTATGGGGACTACTCTAACTCGCGCATTCGCTGAGAACTCTTGGTGTACCGCTATTCGTGGTGCTGAGGGTGGTCGTGTTGATGGTTTACCTTCACACGTATTTAAGAGCGATGACGGCGACACCGACCAGAAATGCCCTACCGAAGTAGGTATCACTGACCGTCGTGAAGCAGAGCTTTCAAACCAAGGCTTCTTGCCGTTGTGTCACTACAAAAATACGGATTACTCAGTATTCTTTGGTGCGCAGTCTGCACAAAAGCAAAAGGTTTATGACGATCCAGATGCAACGGCTAACGCCTCAATTTCTGCGCGTTTACCTTACTTGATGGCCACTTCTCGTATTGCTCATTACTTAAAAGTAATGGCCCGCGATAAAGTTGGCTCATTTATGCAGGCGGATAACTGCGAGCGCTGGTTAAACCAGTGGATTTCTCAGTACACCAACGGTAATCCGGATGCTTCGGCAGAGATGAAAGCTAAGTACCCACTGGCTGAAGCTCGTGTTGAAGTGAAGGAAATTCCTGGTCAGCCAGGTGCTTACAGCGCTGTTGCTTATCTTAAGCCTTGGTTACAAATGGAAGAGTTGACCACGTCATTGCGTATGGTTGCGAACATTCCGCAGCCTAAGTAAGCGTTGGTAAAAGGGATGCGCAACCGCGCGTCCCTTTTTATTTGTTATTTATTTTAAGGGATGTAACGTGCTGACAGATTCTTCAGGCATTGATCGAGTGCATAAGAATCCTTTACTGTCAGATTCAACGGACGCTCTCGCCTCCTCTTTATCCGATATTTATTCTTTTCTCTATGAAAACGACGATGCCACGGCATTTTCGATTTGGCTTAATCATTTTTCCACCACGAAAGTAAATAGTCGTACGCAGGTTAAGCGTTGGTTAAACCAGCAGATTGCGGATATAGATGAACTGATTTCTGAACAGATAAACGCCGTTTTACACAATGATCGTTTTCAAGAACTAGAAAGTTCATGGCGCGGGCTATGGTTCTTGGTCGATGCTGGTATGGCATCCGATAATGTGAAAATACGTTTATTGGATTTAAGTTGGAAAGATTTATCGAAAGATATGGAGCGCGCCCCAGATTTTGATCAAAGCGGTCTGTTCCATCTTATTTATAACGAAGAATTTGGAACGCCGGGTGGCGAGCCCTTTGGGGTTTTGTTGGGCGATTATTATGTATCGCACCGCCCGTACGAAGGGCACAGATACGATGACGTGTTTACTTTGCAAGGCATTAGCCGAGTTGCGGCTGCCGCTTTTTGCCCCTTCGTATGCAGCGCTGCACCCCAGCTATTTGGTTTAGACAGCTACGATACGCTGGGTTTGCCCATCAATTTAGATAATGTGTTCCGATCGGATGAATACATTCGATGGCGGTCGTTACGAGAGCATGAAGACAGCCGCTTTCTCGCATTGACCTTGCCTCATATCTTAATGAGAGAGCCGTACGAGCGTGATTATCAGTCATCTACAGGTATGAAGTTCATTGAAGAAACCGCAGGTAAAACAAACAACAAATACCTATGGGGTAATGCTTGTTTTGCTCTCGGTACGGTTTTGATTCGAGAGTTTGCTGAAGTCGGCTGGTTTAGTCATATACGTGGGGTCCCGCGTGACCACTATGGTGGTGGTTTGGTGACTCAATTCCCAACACCGAGTTACAGCACCGACAGCTCTAAAGCCATGGTGAAGATGTCGACTTCAGTGACAGTCACTGATCAATTAGAACGCGAATTAAGCGACTTAGGTTTGATTGCATTGTGTCATTGTTTTCAAACGCCGTTTGCTGTGATTAATAATTGTCCGTCGTTACAGATTTCAAAAAACTATGGCAGTAAGTCTGCCAATGCCAATGCGCGCATTAGCTCTATGTTGCAGCAAATTTTATGTGGATCACGTTTTGCGCAATACATAAAAGTTATTATTCGTGACAAAGTTGGCTCGTACATAACCGCAGACGCTTGTGAGCGATTTCTACAAGATTGGCTCGATCAGTACACGACGGGGCGAGATGATTTGTCCTGGGAAATGATGGCGCGTTATCCGTTACGAGAAGCTCGTGTAAGAGTGGTCGAAGAGCCAGGAAAACCCGGACACTATTCAAGCATTGTGCATTTGAAAACACACTATACCGTTGATCATTTAGTCTCTGAGCTGAAGCTAACAACGTCACTCAATCAAGTGGACACAGGTAAGGCGTAATATGAATGGACGTGCCGACAAACGCATTTTTGCTCCTATGTTAGATCGTTTGCTTGAGCAAAATCAGGGCAATGACTTTCGTCAAAGTCATCGTATTCAACGTTGTTTGCGTGAAAGCATTCGTCGTGATCTTGAAAGTTTATTTAATACTCGTTATTGCGTTTCATCGCCGCCTATTGAATATCGCAACCTTGATGACTCAGTTCTCAATTATGGGTTGCCTGATTTATCAACCATTAATATGAGCTCATTTGATAACCGTAACGATTTTTGCAAAAAAATTGAGAAGACGATTCTAAAATTCGAACCACGAATTCGAACCGTTAAAGTTAAGACCGACCCGACACTCGATAACGAAGACCCAACCATTCGTTTTCGCGTTGAGGCAACACTGCACATGAACCCAGTGCAGGAGCTGATTATATTTGAATCAATGCTCAACCCAATTAATCAGACGGTCAATGTGTCGGAGATATTTTAGATGAGCGACAGACTGCTTTATCATTATGAAAAAGAATTAGCTTTCATTAAGCAATCTGCTTCAGAGTTTGCCAAGCAACATCCGTCGGCAGCGGAAAACCTACAGCTTGGCAGTGATTCTGTAGATGATCCCTTAGTGGCTCGACTGCTGTCTGGTTTTGCATTTTTAAACGCCCGTATTCAGCAAAAACTCAGTGATGATTTTCCTGAGCTAACAGACGCAATGCTGGAGACCTTATACCCCCATTACCTTCGCCCAATCCCCTCTATGGCCATTACGCAGTTCTCGCCATTAGAGGATCTTGATGCACCTGTCACGATCCCTGCAGGTACAGAATTAGTGACCGATAGTACGCAGAATGAAGAGTGTCGTTTCACTACAAAATATCCGGTTGAGCTGCTGCCTATTCGTCTAGATTCGGCTCAGCTTATGCCGAAACCTTTTATTGCGCCGGGCAGTTTTGATATTCAAGGCGCGAGTGCGGTGCTTAAGTTATCTTTTAAAAGCTTAAGTGCTGATATCAGCATTGCCGAGATGGACCTCACAAAGATACGCTTGTTTCTTAAAGGGCAAGCTCAGCATGTTCATCCGTTATACGATTTAATGCTGACTAAGTGCTTTAGAGTCGTGATTGCGAATGATGATGCTGATATACGCCCGACTATCATTAATGCGGATGCATTAAAGCAAGTGGGTTTTGATATTGATGAGGGGCTATTGCCGTACCCAGACTCATCCTTTATGGGCTATCGCTTACTGACTGAGTTTTTTTCGTTTCAAGAGAAGTTTCAGTTTATCGACTTCACTCAACTAGACATGGGCATTAATGACAGCTACACCGATACGTTAAATATTTATCTCTACTTACGAGAAAGCGATACCGAATTAGAACACCAAGTGAATGTGAATATGTTCGCCTTAGGCTGTACGCCCGTGGTGAATATCTTCGAGCAAACGGCAGACCCAATTCCGCTGACGCACACTGAATCTGAATATCCAATCATTCCTGATTCTCGTCGTCGTGATGCCCTAGAAATTTATAGTGTGATCAAAGCTGGCGCAACAGACAGTGATGGTAAGTACACACCCTACCGCCCTTTTTACGGCATTGATCATAGTCAGAACCAGAAGCAAAAATCAGCATTTTGGTTGACCAGCCGTCGTGAAATATTCGAAGGCGAACACCGTAATGAACTCGCCTCCGAAATGAATATTCGACTTGTGGATTTAAACTTTAATCCGCATGAAGTGAGTGATCAAACCTTAGATTTACAGCTTTTGTGTACGAATCGAAATCAGCCGAAAAAGTTGCCTTCTGGGCAGGGGCAGCCGTACATGGAAGTGGTCGACAACGAGTACCCCACGGAGCGAATTTCCTGTGTGGTGAATCCCGGCGCTACCATACGCCCTCCATTACGTGAACGCGGCTATTGGCGCTTGATCTCACATTTGAATTTGAATCATTTGTCGTTAAGCAATGGTGGCGGTTCGGCTGAAGCGTTAAAAGAAATTCTACGATTATACGATTTTCGTGATTCGGCCAGCACACGCAATATGATTGACTCTATTGTGGCGATACATACACACCCAATTACAGCCCCGATACAAATTGAAGGCTTAGTATCCTTGTGCCGTGGGACACAAATTGAATTAACACTTGATCCTATTATGTTGGCAGGTACCAGCCCGCTTATGTTCGCTAGCGTACTAGAGCGCTTCTTTGGCTTATATGGATCGATTAACTCATTTACACGCTTGGCCATTCAGCTCAGCGGCAAAGACGGAGAGTTCAAGAGATGGCCACCTCGCGCCGGCGAAAAAGCCTTAATCTAGTCGAACAGCTCCAGTCTGAACCGCATCGTTTTGATTTCTTTCAGGCAGTGCGGCTGCTAGAGCGTGCGGCTTGCATGCATCCTGATAAGGATGAATTCGCGACCGATAGCGTGGGTGCACTTGCGCGTCCTGATCAAGAGGCGATGCACTTTACCTCGCGCCCAAGCTTGGCGTTTAACGGTACTGACGTCACAAAGATTTCACAAAAACGTATTTCTAATTACGACACGGAAGATAACTCGGTACTGCAATGGCAGGTAGAAGTCGCGATGATGGGGCTGACTGGTAGCCAAGGGGTAATGCCTCACTACCTAAGTGAAATTGTTCTATCTGAATTGCGTAAAAAAAGTTCAGCCCTGAAAGATTATTTTGATCTGTTTAATCACAGAACAATCTCAATGTTCTATGAGGCGTGGCAAAAGTACCACCTAGCGCCCAACTACGAGCGTAGTCAGCAGAGTGATGCGCTTAAAGAAGATATTTTTACCGATGCCTTGTTGTCTCTTTCTGGTATTGGCCTCTCTGAACAGAGGTATCGATCATCAATACCTGATGAGCATATTGCTGGGTTTTCAGGGCACTTTGGACGAACAATTTGCTCGGCAGAATCATTGCGCAGCAGTATCAGCGGGATGTTTGGTTTAAATATCGAGATCGATCAATTTCAGGGGCAGTGGTATGACCTGCCTTCTGACGTGCATTGTCGGATGCCATGTGCGGATAATCCGATGGGTACCAATAATCAGCTCGGTGTAAGTACTGTGATAGGTGCGCGTTGCTATCAAGCACAGAATAAGTTCTCGGTTATTATTCGGCCAGTATCTGAAGAAGAGTTTATGGCATTAGCCCCAGGCTCTAAACGGCTAGAGGAGCTGAAATCATTCATTAAACTCAGTGTGGGTGGTGAACAAGATTTCGATCTCGAAATTAGATTATCGGACGATCAAATACCGTTAAAACATTTATTTGAATCTGAAAACTATCGCCCGCTACTTGGGTGGAATACACATACCGATCCAGATTTGCTTGATGGGCAATCGATAACAATAAAATTATCTCAGGATATTGCAGTCCCTGATGATGATTTGCCTTTGGCACTTTAATTAGTTTGAAGCACCTCAGTGAATAACACTGTTGAAAGTAAGAAAATTAAATTCAGAGACTCTTTGAAGTCCTGTGGAAGAAACACATTACGGAAAAGGAAAAATTCGTATGATTAATATCAACCTGAAATCGTTAGTCGATAAAATGTCGCCGTACATGCGTGACTCACTAGAGGGTGCAGCAGGCCTTTGTCTTGCTCATAGTCAGTACAATGTAGAACTAGAGCATTGGTTGCTTAAGTTACTGGATATCACCGATACCGACTTCGTGACCCTGCTAGAAAAGCATGATGTTAATCCATCGAATTTAGCCAAGCAGCTAGCCACCACCATTGCTAAGTTCCGTAATGGCAGCACGCGTCCAGCGGCATTGTCTCCAAGCATTGTTGAAGCGGCAAAAAATGCGTGGATGTTGGCGTCGGTAGATTATGGGCATGGCATTGTTAGCTCAGGTCACTTACTAGCGGCCTTGATGCTCGACGATAGTTCGCGCCGCCAATTACTGGAAAACTGCCCAGAGCTGCGCGAAATTGCCCCTGAGTCGATTCGCGAAACTGCAAAAGCGATATACGGCACAACCGGTGAGAGTGATCACCTCGTGCGTGGTGATGAATCCGCAGCCGGTGGTGCTCAGCAAGGTCCTGTTAGCGCGACTAAAACCCCAGCACTGGATAAATACACGGTTAACCTAACTGAGCGTGCGAAAAAAGGTGAAATTGATCCCGTACTTGGCCGTGATGAAGAGATCCGCCAGTGCATTGATATTCTTACTCGTCGCCGCCAAAACAACCCTATCATGACGGGTGAAGCCGGTGTGGGTAAAACCGCCGTCGTAGAAGGCTTTGCATTACGCATTGCTGAAGGCGATGTGCCTGATCCGTTAAAAGGCGTTGCCTTGCGCACATTGGATTTAGGTTTGCTGCAAGCAGGCGCTAGCGTAAAAGGTGAATTCGAAAATCGCCTTAAATCCGTGATAGAAGAAGTCCGTGCTTCAGTTGCTCCAATTATTTTATTTATCGACGAAGCACACACCATGATTGGTGCGGGCGGTAAAGAAGGCCAAGGTGATGCGGCTAACTTACTTAAGCCAGCATTAGCACGTGGTGAACTACGCACCATCGCCGCAACGACATGGGCCGAATACAAAAAATACTTCGAACGTGACCCAGCGTTAACACGTCGCTTCCAAGTGGTAAAAGTAGAAGAGCCGTCGGAAGAAAAAGCCATCGACATGATGCGCGGTATTTCAGAGTCTCTACAGTCGCACCACAAAGTACGTATTCTTGATGAAGCCATCATTGCCTCAGTGCAGTTATCGCATCGTTATATTCCGGGCCGTCAGTTACCGGATAAATCAGTGAGTCTGCTCGATACCGCTTGTGCACGTGTTGCACTAAGTCAATCTGCCACACCGGGTGCGATTGAAGATGCAACTCGTCGTATTCAACGTGCAGAGGTCACCATCACGAAGCTAGAGCGTGAAGCCGCCGCTACCGGTGAGCATACGGAACGTCTCGAAGACTTATACGCAGAAAAGAAAACGGCAGAAGACCTACTGGCATCTTTGAAAGAACAGTACGGACAAGAAAGCGAATTAATTAGCCAAATACGTGAATGCCGTGACCAGATTGATCACGACTTCTTAGGCAAAGAAGACGACAAGCTAGCACCAGAAGCGTTAGAAGAATTAAAAACAAAATTAAAAGCATTAACCGCAGAGCTAAGTGGTATTCAAGGCGAAGCGCCATTAATGCAAGCCAACGTAGACGAGCAAGCCATTGCTGAAGTCATCGCCAACTGGACAGGTATTCCTGTTGGTAAAATGGTGAGCGATCAAATCGTTGCTGTACAAACCCTGGCAGACAAGCTTGGTAAGCGCGTGATTGGCCAACCACACGCTCTGGAAGCCGTTGCACAAGTGATTCGCACCTCTCGTGCCGGATTAACTGATCCTCGTAAGCCGGTAGGCGTATTCCTCTTCTGTGGCACCAGTGGTGTCGGTAAAACAGAAACCGCACTCGCACTGGCAGATCAGTTGTACGGGGGCGAGCAAAACATCACCACCATCAACATGTCAGAGTTTAAAGAAGAGCATAAAGTTTCTATGCTGCTGGGTTCACCTCCAGGCTACGTGGGTTACGGAGAAGGCGGTATCCTAACGGAAGCTGCGCGTCGTAAACCTTACTCAGTTATTTTGTTAGACGAGATGGAAAAAGCGCACCCAGGTGTGCAAGATATTTTCTACAACCTGTTTGATAAAGGCACCATCAAAGACGGTGAAGGTCGTGATATCGACTTTAAAAACACCGTCATCATCATGACCTCAAACGCAGGTGAAGACGCGATTCGCGCGATCTTCGAACAAGTTGAAGAAAAGCCAGAACCAGAAGTACTGGTCGATAATATTCGTCCGTACTTACTGCAGCACTTTAAATCAGCCTTTATGGGACGTGCGAATACCATCGCCTTTTACCCGTTGGATGATGAAAACATGATGCAGATCGCCGCCATCAACATGCGTAAAATTGAAAAACGTATTGTCGCAAACTACGGTGCTGAATTTAGCTACGACGAAGACGTACTGATCAACATCGTGGCACGCTGTCAGGAATCCGATACCGGCGCTCGTAACATTGAAACCATACTCAACCGCACCCTACTGCCATCACTGGCCGCAGAGTGCTTGAATAAAATGGCCAACGATGAAGAAATCACCAAAGTGCACATCGGTGCAACTGAAGAAGGTGACTTCACGTACACCGTCAATTAATGGTTGTATGGCATGAAATAAAAGCGAGAGCCTAGCTCTCGCTTTTGTTGTTTATGAAAGTAATTAACTTAAAAAAATAATTTAATAAAAAATCTAACAGATTTAAATCGTCACAATAAAAACTGACGAAAAATAGTTAAAAGGATGTTTCGGCCATGGCCACCACATATCTCCAGCGTTTTTTAATACTTGTAATTTCCACATGCGAAATAGTGTCCATTGCCTACGCAGAAAGTGGCCGAACAGACTACGACCTCGATGACGACGGCTTAATTGAAATAAACGGCCTTGCCGATCTTAATGAAATCCGAAACAACCTCGACGGTACTAGCCTATATGGCGAGAGCACCGGCTGCCCAGCCGAAGGCTGTAATGGTTTTGAATTAACCACCACACTGAATTTTGATACCAACGCTGATGGTGTGATGGATGAAAACGACACCTACTGGAATGACGGTGAAGGGTGGGAGCCGATAGGTGACTATAATTTTCCTTTTACTGCAATTTTTGATGGTAATGGTTATCAAATATTAAATCTTTATATACAGAAAGCTTCTACCAACTTTGTTGGGCTGTTTGGATATGCTCGGGGTGAAACTGTTGTTATTAGAGATTTTGGGATTACGGGTGAATTAATGAATGTGAATGCTAATTTAAGTGCCTATGTTGGGGCGTTTACGGGTGTTCTTAGTGAAGGTGCGGTTTTAGGTGATGTTTATTCTACAGGTTCGGTTTCTGGTTCATCTTCTACTGGTGGTTTAATTGGAAGGGGGTTGAGTGATTCTTCTATTGTTAGTAGCTTTTCTACTTGTACGGTTAATGGAGGTAATGCAGGTGGTTTAGCAGGGAATATTTCAGATGCATTTATCATAAATAATAGTTTTTCTACAGGGGAAGTAAACGGTACTTATTCTGCCGGTGGGTTAGTTGGTAGAACATATTCAGGAAATTTAGATCATCGGCCATCTTTTTTAAAGAATAGTTTTTCTTCAGGTAAGATCAATGGCGAATTAAATAAGACGGGGGGAATGATTGGAGTTGTCGGCGACCCTGATGTTATTACTATTTCTAATAGTTATTGGAGCCTTGATCTTTCGGGGCAAAATTTAGGTACTGATGAACCAGTTGTCGGAAACTATTTAGGCATCACCTCAGCTGAACTGCAGTGCCCGACTTCGAGCGATGATTCTGAATGTTTAATTAGTAATACCTTGTATGCTTCGTGGGATACTACGGTGTGGGATTTTGGGTCGAGCCAAGAGCTACCGGGTTTAATTATTGATGGCGTTATCTACCGCGACAGCGATGGCGATGGATCGCTGGATGGCGATGATGCCTTCCCAAATAATCGGGCGGGTTCTGTTGATAATGATGGCGATGGCTATCCAGATATTTGGACGACTGGTTGCGATGCTGAATGCCGATCGACCAGTGGGTTAACGCTTGATCAGTTTCCGATGACGTCTGCGGCTTGGTTAGATGCGGATCTTGATAGCCAGCCAGATAGCTGGGCCGCTGGCTGTGATGCCAGTTGCCAAAATGATTCGGGGCTAACGCTCGATACGTCGCTTAATGATGTTGATAACGACGGCGTTATTGATAGTCAGGATAGTGATACCAATGGGGTACTAAATGCCGATGCCGACTCCAATGGCTTAATTGAAGTATCCACTCTAGAGCAATTAAACGCGGTGCGTTACAACCTGAACGGTGCAGGGCGCACGTTATCCGAAGGTGGTGACATTGACAGCTCTGGTTGCCCAGCGGTTATTCTTGAGGGGACTCTGCAACGACACTGCGCCGGGTATGAACTGACCACTACGCTGGATTTTGACACCAACGCCGATGGTGTGATGGATGAAAACGATACCTATTGGAATGATGGCGAAGGGTGGCAGCCGATCGGTGACCAAAGTTCCGCTTTCAACGCGACGTTCGATGGTAATGGGCATCAAATACGTAACCTGTATATAGATCGTCCCAGTACGGGTTATGTCGGCCTATTTGGTTATGTGAAGGGTGAAGCTGCGTCCCTTCGTAATCTGGGCCTGACCGGTAAACTAATGAGTGTGACAGGTGGTTACTACGTAGGTGGTTTAGCGGGTCATTTGACTGATGCAAGCGTCACTCAGAGTTATTCCACCGGTATTGTCACTGGTGATGGTTACGTTGGCGGCTTGGCTGGACGTGTATATCGGGGATCTTTAAACAATAGTTTTGCGACGGGCAGTGTTACTGGTGATCGATATGTCGGCGGTTTGGCTGGAGAGAGTTCAAATTCCTCTTTAAACAATAGTTTTGCCACCGGATACGTAAATGGTAATTCTGGCGTTGGTGGCTTGATTGGGCAAAACGGGGGTAACTCCGCCTTTTCTATCATAAACAGTCATTGGGCTACAGACACGACTGGGCAAGCATTTAGCGATGACGAAGCGGAGTTAGATGGTTATTTTGGTGCGGCTTTAGCGGAACTGCAATGCCCAACTTCGAGCGACGATGCCGAGTGTTTAATTAGTAATACCTTATATGCATCGTGGGATAGCAGTGTTTGGGATTTTGGATCGAACCAAGAGCTGCCAGGTTTGATTATTGATGGTGTTGTTTACCGCGACAGCGATGGCGATGGCTCGTTGGATATTAATCAGCCGCCCGATGTTACGCTGGTATTGAAGCAAGATGGTGATGTGGTTCCTGATGTGATTGTTGGTGCCGGAGATGTCACTATTGAAGCAGTAATTACAGATCCTGATGCGAGTGATGTTCATACATTAACGTGGACGCTCTCTGATGTATCAATTATGGGTGAAACAGATAACACGAGTGCTTCGTTCAGTTCAGATAACATTCCAGACGGCGAATATACGGTGGCGGTTGTTGCTACAGATAATCGCTATTCACCTTTAAGTGATGATGCAAGTATTACCTTTACGGTAGAGCGTAACGCTTCATCTGCTCCAGAAAATAGCACGTCCTCAGGCAGTAGTGGAGGCGGAGGAGCACTCGGTGTGTTCTGGCTGATGATGGGTGGATTGTTATTATTAGGTAGTCGTCGAAGCCGTTTATTCGCAGAATATTCAGTTTAAAATTAAGGCTATCTATACAAAGAACGGGGTGAAATCCCCGTTTTTTCTACTCTTAAGGTGTGAATTTTATCTGATATTTAGATAAGATCTTTTTATCATTGAGTATTCCATGAACAGTGCCATAGGATACTGACAGAGAGAGGTAGAATAATACTGCTCCTATAAGTTCTTTTACGGGGAGTAGAGCTAATAAGAAATACGATATGCTGCAAGCGATAAATAATTTTATAGCCTTCCCTTGCGTAGCAACGTGCATTACGGCTTTAAACCCCCACTGTTCTTTCTCGTCTTTAAGTTGCAATACGATGTTTTTTGCATAGAGTCGTCCGGATATTATGGCAAGCAGAGCGATCACCGCAAACGTGTAGCTAACGCCAAGAGTGCTCCAGCCAATAAATAACGAAAACATCATGGCCGAGAACCAAAACAGTAAAAGAGGCCCTATAACCATACCCATAATGCGCACCTATGCAAAAAAATAGCGAAGTTTTTACAAGCTTGAAATGAAACTTGGTGAGACTTTTCATGTTGCTATGTTGGAGAAAAGATAACAACATGGTGGACTATAATTTATTCAATTGCTTGGGAGGCCTTTCGTACTAATTCCGACACGCTGTGGTGTATTCGAATAAATATCATACGGATAAAAGCGACCGATAGCGTTGTTGTTTCAGTAACGACAATACCAATAGCTCGCGCCATACGCTTTATTAATCTCATGACCCATGTTCCTAGATCTTTTGATAAGTCATAGGCTTTATGCATCATATAAGCAAGGCGATCCAAAATTGTAAATGTAGTGGATGCAGCACCCATTATCGCTATTCCTGCAATGTTAACTACTTTTTTAATAACCCACAAAAGAGCAGCATCTAAAACTCGCGCAGTGTTTAAACATAAAGAAACTGGGCCATCGGACTTAAGCCAATTTTCTATAGCGCTATCCATTAATTCAGGGGGGCGCTTAGCTTTGAGAGTTAGCCAGTCAAGGCTAATTTGACTATTCCCTGAAACTGAATCCAAATAATGCTCCATGAGGTGGTATTTCCATGGCACCAACGCTAGTCCTGAGTCGAGTAAGTAATCAGTCCCTTGACTTGGTGCGTGTGTAAAAGGCCAAGTAGGTACCATGGGTACCGGGTCGGTTTTATGATACACACGATAAATATTGTCAGGGTTTACACGGTTAGTGAGATTACTGGCAAAGTAATTGAAGCCAACTTTAGGAGAGCCGAAAGTGTATAATTTCGTAGTCGCTGAGCAATTAGAACTTAACCAATCTGCTGTGAGTGTGGCTAAGGCCCCTCCTAGACTATGACCGATACAGTGTACGGTTTGTATTGTAGGTCGCTTAGCAAGCTCGGAGCGGAACTCTTTTAGCTGAGGGAGAAAAGATTCAAAGGTATCTTGGAAACCTTGGTGAACCTGGCCTCCAGTGCTACAACGTTTTATGCCTGCATTTAAGTCAGTAAGGGCATCAAAGCCGCTGGCGGTTCCTTTTAATATTACAAAGGCTTGCCCAGCATATTTGTTTATGCCAAAGGCGCAAGCTCCCATGATGTGCGAATACTTTAGATATATGAATGCACCGGTTTTACCACTAAGCTCCTCGTTAACTTCTAGCTTATCTTTATATTCAAATAGTACTATTCGTCGTGTGATTTCGTCTTTAAGCCTGTAGGCATCTTGCGCAAGGGCGGCTGCGAAGCGCGCATCTAAAGTATTTAAGCTCATGATTAACTCCCTGTTATTTTTTTTCCCAGCGGCAATTAGTTAGTACCAGCGACCCGGCGGTACGGTGAGTCTCTGGTGCGTCAGTTAGCTCGCAGGTCAGATTAATTGGTATTCCACCAAGCTCTGAGTTCTCCTCTGTATTCATTTTTCCATTAGCCCAAACTTCAAATTTTTCGCCGTTATAGTCAATGAGGATTTGTTGGGATATTACGATCTCCATCGGTAGGAGTTTTTTAAAGGACTTTTCATAGGTTGCGGGAAAGGAAAATATGCCGGCCTCATCTGTTGATGTATGATTCTCAACAGCACTTTTAAACTTAGTGATCTGGGTTACCTTAGCTCCGATAGCTGGCTTTCCATTATAAGTAACTTTGGCCTTTACCTCTGAGAATGTGCATACCTTTCCGACATCTGAAATAGACATGGCCTGACCTTTAGAAATAGTTAAAAAACAAATTAAAAAGAATGAGAATATTTTTGAGATCATTTAGTAACTCCATTAGTTCACCCTCTCTTACGGTCGGTCACCCCAGCATTTTCCCAGTACAATTGGTTTCTAGCAATGGTCCAAAGTCTTCGTAGAAAACCGGTTCTTCTGTTAATTCGCACTCAAGATTAAGAGGCGAACCTCCTAATTCAGTATTTTCTTCTGGCTTCATTTTTGTATTAATCCAGACTTTGTAGGGGTGCCCGCCGTATTCAACAGTAATGACTTGTGTAATCACTATTTCGATTGGCAAGTATTTAGAAATAGATTTCTCAAAAATTGCAGGAAACTCAAAAACACCATCACTTGTAGTCGTAGTGACCTCAGTCGAAGCGTCTTTCCATTTAGTCCAACGTGTCACTTTGGAGTTTTTAACAAGTTCTCCATTATAAGTAACCTTCGCTCGTACAGATGAAAATGTGCATACCTTTCCGACATCTGAAATAGACATGGCCTGACCTTTAGAAATAGTTAAGAAACAAATTAAAAAGAATGAAAATATCTTTGAGATCATTTAGTTGCTCCTATGAGCTCACCCACCCACCAAGACTGTCGGGCACCCTAATATCACTTTGCCGCCATGTGCAGTGGAGTCGCCCATTCTTGCGGCAGGTTTGTTGCTAAGTAGAACGGTCATACTCCCCATGGCGATGGAGTCGGGCGGGCCTACGCAGACGCACATGCTGCCAGCCGTGGCTGCGGGCATGTTGCCGATTAATACGGTTGGCGCACCCGGAGAGACGATGGGGCCGCCGACGTGGGGTACAGGCCCAGATGACATCGGGCAGACGTGCATGTCAGTAATGCGTGAAGCAGGTTTTCCCATGATTAAGCTCCTTCTACCATGCCGTTTCCGCCTTGGGCGAGGTCGACACCTTGAGCAAGAAACAGTTTGTAGTTGTCTTCGATGTTTTCAGGGTCGATAGTCGCTGCGGCGAGTGCAATACAACCGGCAACGGCGTGTGCAAATAGGTACTCTGGTGGTGGTACCGCAGGCTCGCCTTCTGGGGTCATGCTGCCAGTACACCATGTCGCTGCCGTTGCCGCCCAGCTTGCTGCGGTTTTAAACTGGGTTTTTTCGCTGAGTTCTTTACAGCGTAAGCGGTGGTCTTCGGTGGGTTTACGTGCCCAGGTTTCTGTGGCGAGTAGTGCATTAACGTTGTTTTCGTCGGTCTCTGGGGTTTGCGCGGCTCGAGCGGCAAGGCAGGCCCACCAAACGGACTCTCGTTTCGGTAATCCGTGAGCGAGTAGTTTAATGGCATCTTGATAAAAGCCACCTTCGATAAGACGTTCAATGCTGATTTGTGGTGCGGTGTCAGGCACGACAATGGTTTGAGCGTCTGGTTCGGTTAACTCAAATTCTTTGAGCAATTCGGCGGCGGTCAGTGCTTGTATCTTTACTAATGCTGTCATGATGTTACCGCTTAGTTAATCTTGGTTAGAGCGCCTTTAACGGTAAGTATACCGCCCGCAGATATTTCACCCATTGCACTGGCTTTGGCTTTTACCATAGTGCCTTTAATTTGGACGCCGGTCTGATCAATTTTAATTGAGTTAGCGCCTACTTTAAGTTCAATGGATGTTTTTGAGGTGATTTTAATGGCCTTCATAACATCAATGGTGGCGCTGCCTTTGCCAACTTTTAACGTATGATTACCACTATCAACTTTTGTGGTTTGATTACCTTTAGCGACGGTCAGAGTGTCGTCGCCTTTACTGATGGTTGCCGTGCGGTTTTGTTCTACTGTCAGTGTCTGGTCGTTTTCGACCGTGCCGGTTTGGTCGTTATGAATGATCCAGTTGTGGTCTTTCCCAGCTTCCATATAAATCTCTTCGCTGCCTTTTTTGTCATCGAAGCGAAGTTCATTAAATTTACTGTCTTTAATGGCTGTTTTCCAACCACTTTGAGTGGCGGTGTAGTTTGGCCCGTCGTTGGTGCCGTTATATACCGCGCCTGTGACCAGTGGTCGATCTGGGTCGCCATTGATGTAGTTGATCACCACTTCTTGGCCTATACGCGGCACAAAGTTAGCGCCCCAGCCTTTGCCTGCAAATTGTTGTACCACACGCACCCAGCAAGAATTTTGCGCAGAGTTCCAGGGGAAGGTGACTTTTACTTGAGTCAGTGTATCGCTTGAGCTGTCACTGCCAGTGGCTTTTACTTCACTGACGGTAGCAACTTGAGGGGTGTGTATCTTTTTAGCAAAGTTATTATGCTTGGGCCTTACGACAACGCCGTTGGGTACACAACTGAATCGATTAGAAAAGTGTGTGTCGCGGTCGTTACCGTCACGAGCAATAATGTGCACTTGCGTAATAAGGTATTTGCCGCTTTCTGAAGCGATGGAATGTTCAATTTCAAAGCGACCACCCGCGGATAGGGTCACGACGTCGCTGGTGCCTTGTGCAACATCAAACCCAGATTCGTGTGCTTCCATCGCGCGTTCACTCGCACTCTTACTTTGCGAGTCGATAAATTTGTGTTTGTTTTCACCGTCCACTTCAAAATGATAACTACCGTAATCATTACCCGTGAAGCTGGATACGCTATTTAGCGGCGATTTGGTTTTTACGGTTTGTTTATTATCTTTTGTGGTGGTGAATTCGCTGTAATCTTTAAATTCAAAGCCACCGGTGTGGTAATTAAAACTACGCTGCCAGCTGTGTATTGTATCTTTGCTTGGCTGGCTGCCACCGCCGTCATATTCGATGGTCTCTGTGGCAGCATCAAAATAATCTTGCGCATCATCAGCTAAGATCAGCTCGTGCTTCCCATCGTTGTGGGTAAAGTAATAGCTGATGCCTTCTTCGGCTAATAGGCGAGAGATAAACTCGAAATCGGTCTCATCAAATTGAACACAATATTCGCGCGTGGTGTAAGCACCGGTGGGTTTAAATTGATGTGAGACGACTTTGGAGTAATCCCCAAGTACTTCGTTGACGATGTCTTTCACGCTTTTCTTGTGGAAGATACGGTTCTTCGACCCTAGTTTGGTAAACCATAAGCCAGGAACCATTTCTAAGCGATAACGGCGAAGCCCTTCGTCATTTACATCCAGCATGGCTAAGTGATTGACGTAGCCATTGATATAACGGGTTTCTGATTCGCCATCAGACATTAAGGAGACGGTAATGTCTTTTCCTACGATGTCTTTTTGATCAATATCATGGCGGTCAGAGAATAATTCGAGTGTGTACCGGAAGAGATCGGATATGTACTCGTCGCCGACTAATTCAGACACAATGAATACATCTTTTCCTACTGGTGTATCAATTTGAATGAGGCGTTTCTTTTGATTGAGTACAGACATGACCTTGTCACCACGTTCTATGTGATTGTTATCGCATCAGCGCGGGCGCGCTTTTCCAGATGCCACTTCCTGAAACAAATCAGGGGACAACTCCGTTTTATGCCGAAGTGCCCCCTGAGAAAATAAGAGAAAAGCTCTCTTATTTATAGCGGCTTAGCCGTTGTTAGGTCGTAACCGACCTTCATGTTCTTGGTGTTCTTGTTGGTCTTGTCTGCGTGAGTCAGATCCGCTTCAATCTTAGCAAAGCTCAAAGAGATAGACTCTTGCGGTGCACCGCCAGCAGAAGCGCTCAGGCTGTAAGAAGACATGATGACGTCTTCTAGTTTGTAAACTGCGTACTTTTCAACTTTGTCAGCGCCAGTCTGAACAACGTGAATTTCAACAACTACGCCAGAATCACCAGTAACAGAAGCTTTGAACAAACCGCCAGAAGCAGCGTCAAGTGGCTTAGTTACGGTAACTTCGCTGATGCTAGGACGTGAAGCTTCACGGTTAGACATTGCGCCAGCTTGCATAGTGATAGAACGGCCTACGCCGAAGCTCATGCTGTCAACTTCGATCCAATCTTCATAGCCTGCAGCAGTTACGTTACCCGCTGGGGCTTTTGAGTTGAAGTTCATGTAAATCGCCATTGAATAATTCCTCTGTGTTATTTAAAAGATTACGTCCAATAATTTCCTTCGGCGCGCTCTCTGAAAACTGTGTTTAGTTTGGAGAGCGTTCCACTGCCATGTGGCAAGTGACTGCAGTAAAACAGAAAAAAATGCGCTGTTAAACCCTTGTTTCTAATGTTTTAAATCGACTCTGGCACGATTAAATTTGATGGGCTACCTGATGTTAAATACTGACTCTGGCACCATTAAGGTCTATTTCTTAACATATTGAAGAAACAGGCTGTCATTGTGGGGGTGCTTGGTATTTTATCAATCGATGGTCGTTTTTATTGACGCCAAAATGACTCTGACACCTTTTTAATGAAAATAATTTTAAGACATTAATATTATGTTAAGTGTTGAGGTCATTGAGGATAGGTGTTGATTTTAAATAGGTACTCAGGCGCTGGCCGGCATTTTGACTAAGGCGACGTGGGTTCGGTCGATTTTTTCTTTTTAGGGCGGCCGCGTTTTAATGGGCGCACTCTGTGATTAGCAATTTGCTCAATTTTTTCGGTGAATTGATCGCCGCCGAGAACTTGCCCGAGCTTGATTGTCTCGGCAATATAGTCGAGTAGCATACGGTCAAATCGAAAACGAAACAGGGCGCTGTATTCGTTTCCGCGTTCCTCTTTGGTTTCTCCGAGGTCCATGTATAAGCGATGATCGACAATGATGTCGCTTTTTTTACGGCAGGTGTGATAGTTAAAACTAGACCATGGATATAATTCGGGGCCATCAACAATGCCTTCGTACATAGGCTTGAGCTCTACATACCGATAACATGTGAGCAAGTATGCATCAGAATCAATGACGCTTGATTTATAACGTCCCGCCCAGAGTGTTCCGGAGCGTTGATAGCGGTGATTTACATATTGAACATACCGACGCCCCAGCGATTGCATCATGGATGAAATACCTTGGGGAATGTTTGGCGTAGCGATAATTTGTATGGCATTAGGGAGTAAGACGTATGCGTGAATATCTACGTCGTACTGTTGCGCTGATTTTTTCAACGAAGCGAGGTAAAACTCGTAATCCTCATCGTCAAAAAAACAGTTCAGGTTGTTGTGCCCGATCTGGACGATGTGTTGTGGAATGTTGGCTATATTGATCCGCGGCAGTCTTGCCATAACCTCGATTGCATCCCTACTTGTGAGTGTAACTACTAACTGCATGGTCAGTGCTTCCAGTGCCCGGGCATTATGCAAAACCGTCCTTGTAAAAGCAACTGGATGAATTTTCTTTTGCTGATAAGGCATATCGGTCTACCAGAGAGCAGAGAATTTTGTTTTAATTTTCAATATCCCGTATTGAGCCACTGCAGCCTTGTGCTTGCATCTATAATTGTTGTGGTTGCTCGTTTGGTCAAACTGAGACATGGATTAACGATGAGCAATAGTAGTGGTGTTCGGCTGGTGGTGAATGGCCGAACTGATATTGGGCAAGTTAGAGATGAAAACGAAGACTCCATTCGCTGGCGTGCTGATCCCAATCATCCTTTTGCTTACGTTGTTATTGCTGATGGTATGGGGGGGTATAGCGGCGGAGCATTGGCGAGTCGCATTACCGTGGATACGCTCAGTCAGTCGTTTGATCGTTTGCTAACTCCTACTTTTTTAGCCTGCACTCCCGATCAGCAAAATTTAATGATTCATGCTTCACTTCGTTCCACCATTAAACAGGCAAATCAGTCGATTATTGATGCAAAGCTCGAGAACCCTCAGTTTGCACACATGGGTACAACGTTGGTATTGGCCCTGATTTGGCAGTCTCAAATTACGATAGCGCACATTGGTGACTCTCGGGCTTACCTATGGAGTCTGGGCGGGATCGCGCCTTTGACCAAGGACCACAGTGTGGTGCAGGAGATGATAGATGCAGGCTCTTTAACAGAAGAGCAGGCGAGAGTCAGTGAGGTTCGAAATCATATAACCCGTGCGATGGGGGTTGCTGAGGATGTCGAGCCAGTCATTCGCACCATGAATTTGAACGCTAACTCCGTGGTCTTGCTATGCAGTGATGGTTTGAGTGAATATTTTGATGATGCGGCGCTAGAGCAAGTTTTAGCAACGCATCGCCCGGTGTCTGAGTGTTGCTCCCGTTTTATCGCTGAAGCCAATGAGTTGGGTGGAAAAGACAATATCAGTGTGGGCTTGATTGAATTCTCGATGGCTGTTCAGCCACAGTCGCACTTTCCCGGTAGTATTCCTGCGTCCGATGGCGAAGATACAACGATCCGCCAGGGGCGTTTTCATCGTTAGGGCTTGGTTTCTCCGTACATGTTGTGTGCCGTAGCCTAGTGTGTATGTAAGTCAAAGATATGTGGGCTGCCTAAACTGACTCTTTGATATATCTGTATTTTCACCGGTTTCTCCAAATATCTAAATAACGTAAGGTGAACAAATGTTCATGCGTTTTTTTGGGGGGGGCGGATTTGCGAGTATTTAGTCAGGTGTCTGGCTATTATTCCAGTATCCATGTTGCTATACTGCGCGCGTAATTTTCTGCACGACCTGCCTACTGTGAAATTATCTGGCTGGTTGCGTGGTGTGTATGACGATTTACTTGAATCGTTAATGGAAATTCTCGGGGCACGGATGTCTTCTACTTCTTAGTATAGAACTCATTTCTGAAAACGCCTCAATTTCTGAGGTGTCGATGCCACTTTTTGCTTTGGTTTTGCATATCGCCCCCTCTGACAGACAGAATTAAGGAATATGATGTTGACCAGTGACGTAAAAATTAAGCCTTCGCTACTCGTTCCGCGCAAAGCACTCTTTTGGCTGAGCGTGGCGCTGATCTCATCTGTTTCGCATTTGGCGGCTGCTGAAGTTAACTCTTTGCGTGAGGTTTATGGCATTGATGCTCCAGGCTCAAGTTCAGACCTAGCGGATGATTACGAAGAACGAATGAAACAGGATGACTTAGCACCAAAGTTGAATGCTGACATTCCCGAAACGGCCGCCCGAGACTCAGGCCCGCGTATTCTTGTAAAGCGGTTCGTGTTTCAAAATATTCGAGAATATCCCGAGCTGGGCATCACTGCTGAGGGTGTTAATGCCGAGGCAGAACGACTTCGTTCGCAATACATGAAGGAAGAGCAGTTACTGGATGGCGGCTTCACCATTGATGAATCTGCCGAAGTGATTGAATACCTGCAAGAAGTGGGTCGTGAAGGTGAGGTTGAAAATATCACCTATGAAGACATGCAAAATTTAGTGGGTATTGTGCGTCAGCATAATAGAAATCGTGGGTTAAGTTTTGCCGACCTTGAAGAAGTCACTACCCAGTTAAGTTTGTATTACCGTCAACGTGGTCTTTTTTTGGCGAGAGTTCAACTGCCTGCGCAAGAAATTAAAAATGGCATTGTTTTTCTAACCGTGATGGAAGGTGTACTAGGACAAGTGGAAGCGCTGAATAGTAAAAAATACAGCGAATCTACATTGCGATCTCCTCTCGAGGATGAGATTGGTCGTGCCGTGAGCGGGGGCGACATTGAAGAGTCTCTCTATATTTTGAACGACCTTCCTGGCCTTAATATTACTGGCGCTTTCACTGCTGGGGATAACCCGGGCGAAACAAAATTAAAACTGACTGTTCGTGAAGAAGAAGCGTTTAAATTTTTGTTTCGTGTTGATAACCATGGTTCAGAACTCACCGGCGACACTCGCTTCTTTACCAGTATGGAGTGGTATAACCCGATCGGTTTTGGTGACAGCTTAAGACTGGGGTACTTACGCTCTGAAGATTTAGAGGGTAATAATGAAGCGGGTGAGGAAGCGCATGCTGATTTGGGTCAGTTCTCTTACTCGTTTCCAGTATTCGGTTTAAGAACGCGCCTAGGTTTATCTGCTGATTTTAATAAGTACTCTATTGTCGATGAAAATGGCGGCATTATTAATGAGCTTGATCTAGAGGGTGAGAGCAGCAATTATGCCATCAACTTAAATCATCAATTTATTCGTAGCCTCGAATTCAACTTTTCCAGTGGGTTAGCGTTAACCGATAAGAAGACAGCGATTGATAGTGAGCTTGTTCCTGCGGGCGATCATGTGATCGGCGGTGAGTTGAACTTCTATGTTGATGGCTTAAACCGAACTGGCCTACGTATGCTGAATATTGCCAACGTAACACTGCAATATGGCGAACACCAAAACGAAGTGATTGAAGGACGAGACGATACCTTCTTTATTCTTGGGGTTGATACTAATTCTTTATTCTTTTTACCTATTCCATTTACCAGCAAATACAGTCGATTAATCACCACATTAAAAATGCAGCATTCCGAAGCGTCTCTGCCATCTTTTGAGCAATTCAGTATGGGTGGCCCGAGCGGTGTTCGTTCATTTTCTAATGGCGAGTTTTCTGCAGATCAATCTGTGTACTTGGGCAATGAATGGTATTTCGACCTACCTCAGTGGTCATTTTTTGGCGGACGTTATTTTAACGAAGTATTTCAAGCAGGTTTACTGCTCGACTTTGCTTACGGAACACAGAATGGTGGTTTCGTAACAGACAGTGGCGCGTTAGCGGATGATGAATGGGCACAAATGAGCGCAGCGGGTTTAGTGTTTAAAGCAGCGTGGGGCGATACATTTAATGCCAAGTTGTCCATCGCGACTCCTCTTGAAGCAAGCTCAAGCCTTGATCCAGACAGTGATAACAACTCGGCAACACCACTGAATAACAAACCAGACGCGATTGAAGTGTATGCAGATATCAATTTCGTCTTTTAGTACACGACGTACTGGGCTTTGAAAAAAGCCGACAGGAATTTTTTCACGCGACTTGTGAATGATTGGATGAATTTTGGGTAACTCCCAACGATGTTAAGAGTAATGACATGACTAAATATACAACGAACAGCCGCACAGTAATGGAAGCTACTGGTCTGATCTTTAAAATGAAAAGATTGGCCCGTGCAATAAAAGACGCCGGCGTATTTTCCGCCAGCGTGAGAGGTTGTGTATTTGGTAGCTTGATTGCTGGGCAGATTGTTCTGCCAGTGGCGGCAGTGGCTGCGCCTATGGGCTTTGATGCTCCAAACGGCGGAGCATCAATATCGGGAGAAGGCACGGCAGTAACAACGATAAATCAGTCTGATGCTCGGGTGGCTATTGAATGGAATTCGTTTGAGTTGGGCAGTGCTGAGTCAGTGACTTTTTTTCAGCCTGACGTCGACTCAGTTGCAATCAATAATATTTTATCGAACAGTGGTTCAAATATTGCCGGTATGATTAACGCTAATGGTCATATTGTGCTGGTGAATCCAAATGGGATTGTATTTGCAGGTACGGCCAAAATTGACGTGGGGGGCATTATTGCGTCGGGGTTGGCGGTAAGTAACTTAGACGGTTTTGTAAATGATAATGCAGCTATTCTTACGTTCTCGAGAGCAGCGGACGAGAATGGAAATGCTGGCGCTGTCACTAATAACGGTCTGATTGCAGCCTCATCTATTGCGTTGATTGGTGAGCAAGTAACAAACTCAGGCACACTTGCTGGCGATATAGATTTTTCTGATGGCTCAATTAATTTTCCTGCTGGATTGACGTATTTGGGATCGGGGGATTCTGGGTTTGTCACTTTTGGTGGAAGTGAATTTGTTGGTTTTGAAATGGATGCCGATATTACAGAGGCTTTGTCCGGCGATGCTGTGCTGAACACTGGAACTATTAATAGTTACAGTGTGAAAATAGAGGCGAGTATGCTTGATTCGCTAATTACCGCAGCAGTAAACAACTCAGGTGCCATCACCGCCAATAGTTTAATTGTGACGGGCGATACGATTACCTTAGGCTCAGGCACCAATCTTACTAGTGATACTATAAATACGACTTCTGATTCACTAACGTTAGAAAGTGGAATCACTATTGATGCTAGCAACGGATTTACGGCAAGCACTGAAGCGCTAGAGTTAGGGACCGCTGACTCAAATTACAACACGCTTGAGTTGAACGGCAATGCAAGCGAGCTCATCGTTGGTGATTCGGGCGACTCGAACTCTCAGTTGACGGTTAGTGATCTATCTACCGTCAATGGTTCCAATGCGAGTCTTACGAGCCTTAAAGGCTCCAACACCGACAGCGAAACGTTCAGCATTAGCACGACAGACAATGCGGTGAACGTGAACGCAATCGACTTCACCTCAGTGGCGGCAATTAACGCCGGTACCAGCACGGGCGATGCAGTGACTACCACAGAAACTGTTGATGCGGACCTCACTGCTAACGGTAATGAACTTGTTGCTTCAACAATCAACTTCAGCAACATCAATGATGCTGATTTAAGTGGTGGTGCATTAACCGGTACTGACACCAACGATGAAACGTTCAGCATTAGCACAACAGCCAACGCGGTGAACGTGAACGCAATCGACTTCACCTCAGTTGCTTTGATTGATGCAGGCACGAGTACTGGAGATGCAATAACTACAACAGAAACGGTTGATGCAGATCTCACTGCTAACGGTAATGAACTCGTTGCTTCAACAATCAACTTCAGCAACATCAATGACGCTGATTTAAGCGGTGGTGCATTAATCGGCACGAACGATAACGACGAAGCGTTCAGCATTAGCACAACAGCCAACGCGGTGAGCGTAAACTCAATTGACTTCACCTCGGTGGCGGCGATCAATGCAGGGACGAGCACTGGCGATGGAGTCATAACGACTGAATTAGTTGATGCGGATCTGACGGCGAATGGTAATGAGTTAGCTGCTTCAGAAATCAGCTTCAGCAACATCAATGACGCTGATTTAAACGGCGGTGCGTTAAGCGGCACGAACGATAACGACGAGACGTTCAGCATTAGCACGACAGACAACGCGGTGAACGTGAATGCAATCGACTTCACTTCGGTTGCTTCGATTGATGCCGGTACCAGCACTGGCGATGTAGTAACTACAACAGAAGCGGTTGATGCGGATCTGACGGCTAACGGTAATGAACTAACTGCTTCAACAATAAACTTCAGCAACATCAACGATGCTGATTTAAGTGGTGGTGCATTAACCGGCACGAACGATAGCGATGAAACGTTCAGCATTAGCACGACAGCCAATGCGGTGAATGTGAACGCAATCGACTTCACCTCGGTGGCAGCGATCAATGCAGGTACCAGCAATGGCGATGCGATCATCACCACTGAAGCTGTTGACGCCACACTAACGGGTACTGATAACGCCGTTGATGTGTCAGGCATTAACTTCACGAACGTTAATACGGCAGGCCTAAGTGGTGGCTCTTTATCTGGTAGCGACAACGCGGATACGTTTGTATTGGATGCGGCAGGTCTTAAGGCGAATGAAATTGCATTTACTTCTATTGACGCGGCTATCGACGCTAAAGGCGGCAACGACAGTATTGCTGGGCTCGATGGTACGGCTGAAACCTTTGCTCTTAATGGAACAGCGGAATCAGTCGGCGTTGATGGTTTTTCCTTTACCAATATTGAAGCGATCAATGCAGGAAGCGGTACTGGTGATGCAATCACGAGCTCTATTTTAGTTAATGCGGAATTAGCGGGTGCAGATAATGCCGTCACTATCGCGGGCATCGTGTTTACCAATATCAACACGGCAGACCTAACTGGTGGCGCATTATCGGGCAGCGCCAACGCGGATACGTTTGTGTTGGATGCGGCCGGTCTTAAGGCGAATGAAATCCTATTTACCGCCATCAACAGCCTGGTAAACGCTGAAGGTGGACTTGATGACGTGACGGGTATGGCGGGCATTGATTGGACGCTAACGGCAAATGCTGGTGAGCTATCTTCATCGCCTTACCAGTTCACTGGTATTGAAACTGCGGATCTGGTTAGCCAGACATTGAACGGCACAGACGCTAATAACGAAACGTTTGAGATCAGCACGGTTGAGAATGTCGTGAACGTAAAAGTAAACGACATCAACTTCACCTCAGTAGCTTCGATTGATGCAGGCACGAGTACTGGCGATGCAGTGACTACAACAGAAACTGTTGATGCAGATCTAACTGCTAACGGTAATGAACTGGTTGCTTCAACAATCAACTTCAGCAACATCAACGATGCTGATTTGAGTGGTGGTGCATTAACCGGCACTGACACCAATAACGAAACGTTCGAGATCAGCACAACGGACAACGCGGTCCACGTAAACGAGATTGACTTCACCTCGGTTGCTTCGATCAATGCAGGTACCAGCACTGGTGACGCAGTCACAACGACTGAATTGGTTGATGCAGATCTGACGGCTAACGGTAATGAAGTAGTCGCTTCAACGATCAACTTCAGCAACATCAACGACGCTGACTTAAGCGGTGGTGCATTAACCGGCACTGACACCAACAACGAAACGTTTGAGATCAGCACGGCAGCGAGCGCGGTCAACGTAAACTTAATCGACTTCACCTCAGTGGCTTCGATTGATGCAGGCACAAGCACGGGCGATGCAGTCACAACGACTGAATTGGTTAATGCAGACCTGACTTCAAATGGTAATGAACTGGTTGCTTCAACGATCAACTTCAGCAACATCAATGACGCTGATTTAAGCGGTGGTGCATTAACCGGCACTGACACCAATAACGAAACGTTCGAGATCAGCACGGCAGCGAACGCGGTGAATGTGAACTCAATCGACTTCACCTCGGTGGCGGCAATCAACGCAGGCACAAGCACCGGCGATGCAGTCACTACAACAGAAACTGTTGATGCGGATCTAACGGCTAACGGTAATGAACTCGTTGCTTCRACAATCAACTTCAGCAACATCAATGACGCTGATTTAAGYGGTGGTGCATTAACCGGCACGAACGATAACGACGAAACGTTCAGCATTAGCACGACAGMCAACGCGGTGRACGTGAATGACATCRACTTCACCTCAGTTGCTTCGATTGATGCCGGTACCAGCAYTGGCGATGCGATCACYACYACWGAAGCWGTTGATGCAACCCTAACRGGGRCTAATAAYGCCGTTGAYGCGTCRGGCATTAACTTCACSAAYRTYAATACGGYRGRCCTAACTGGTGGCGCATTATCGGGYAGCGACAAYGCGGATACGTTTGTGTTGGAYGCGGCCGGTCTTAAGGCRAATGAAATTCTATTCACTGCGATCAACAGCCTKGTAAACGCTGAAGGYGGACTTGATGACGTGACGGGYATGGCGGGCATTGATTGGAYGCTAACGGCAAATGCCGGTGAGCTATCTTCAACGCCTTACCAGTTYACAGGTATTGAAACTGCGGAYCTSGTTAGCCAGRCATTRAMCGGCACWGACRCYAAYAACGAAACGTTCRRSATSAGCACAACAGCCAACGCRGTGAAMGTGAAYKMMATCGACTTCACCTCAGTKGCGKCGATCAACGCYGGYACSAGYAMTGGKGAYGCARTMACWACRACWGAAWYKGTTGATGCRGAYCTCACTGCTAACGGCAATGAACTAGTCGCTTCAACAATCAACTTCAGCAACATCAATGACGCTGATTTAAGTGGTGGTGCATTAACCGGTACTAACACT